>DATFZY010000157.1:0-2546 GCA_035313865.1 Candidatus Acidiferrum sp. | reverse complement strand
GCAGCCTCGAACTGATCACCGATTTTGTGGGCCGCCTCACCCCGCGCGCCCGCGAAATCCACATCGACTCGCAGGTGTTGCTCTTCACTCTGATCGCCGCTGTCGGCACCAGCATCGTCTTCGGCACGCTCTCCGCCCTTCTCTCGCGTACGAATCTCAGCTCCAGCCTGAAGGATGGAAGCAGCGGAGCGGGTCTGGGTCGCCGGCACAATCGCCTGCGCAGTGCGCTAATCGTCTGCCAGATTGCTTTCTCCTTCATGCTGCTCATCGGCGCGGGACTCATGGTTCGCAGCCTCATCAAGTTGCAGCAGGTGGACGCCGGCATCGTTCCCCAACGCGTCCTCGCCATGCGGACCGACTTCAATTGGGCGAAATATACCGCCCCCGAAGCCACCGAAGTTGTTGTCCAAAAACTCCTCGACCGCGTGAAATCGGAACCCGGCGTTCTCTCTGCCGCTGTCTCCAGCAGATATCCTTTCGAGCCGGAAACAATCACCGGCGGCCCGGAATCCGTTTCGTTCTCATTTCAAATCGAGGGCCGCGCTTTGGAACCGGGACAATCTCCACCCGTGAGTACTTTCGCTTCTGTCTCCCCGGATTATTTCACCACCCTGGGCATTCCTCTCAAGGCTGGCCGCCTTCTCGCGGACACCGACAAATCCAAAGCCCCGGGTGTGGCCGTTATCAACGAATCCGCCAGCCGCAAATATTGGCCAAACGAAGACCCCATCGGCAAGCGTGTCTCAGCAGATGGGGGACAGCATTGGGTAAGCGTTGTCGGTGTTGTAGGAGACGTTCGGGAATTCGGGTTGGATCACACGCCACCCCCGGAATTCTATGGCGCCCAGGCACAGAACGCGCAGCCGGCTACTTTGATCGTCCGCACCGCTGCGGAGCCTCGCAGCATGGCGCGCGCTATCACCACGGCCGTCCATGACGTCGATTCGCAAACCGCCGTGACACACATTCTGACTCTCGAGCAAGCTCGCTATGAATCCATGGCTTCTCCGCGAGTCACGGCCAGCCTCCTCGCCACTTTTGCGGGACTCGCCTTGATAATCGCCACCGCGGGAATCGGTGGCATCATGGCGCTGATGGTCAGCCAGCGCGTTCGCGAGATCGGCATCCGCATCGCGCTCGGCGCTCGGCCGGCAAGCATCCTTCGAATGGTCTTGGGCCAGGGCATGTTGCTCGCCGCCCTCGGCGTAGGAATCGGAGTCGCAGGCGCTTTCGTCTTAACCGGCCTGGTGAAATCTCTTCTCTTCGAAGTGCCGCCAACAGACATCCTGACATTCAGCGCGGTCGGCGCGACGCTCCTGTCCGCAGCCGCCCTGGCAAGCTATCTGCCAGCCAAACGCGCCTCCGCCATCGACCCAACCGAAGCCCTCCGCGCCGACTAAGGCAGCGCAAACATCCCACCTGTG
Organism: Candidatus Acidiferrum sp.; assembly: GCA_035313865.1. GTDB lineage: Bacteria > Acidobacteriota > Terriglobia > Acidiferrales > UBA7541 > Acidiferrum. Next base: position 1,122 of record DATFZY010000157.1, on the reverse strand, counting down.
TTTTTCCCGCTCGCTGGCTTTAGCTTGCCATCCCCCGGTGGCGTCATTCCATGTACATGCCGTACAACGCTAGGCTATTCTGTTTTTCAGAGGACCACATGAGCCTGCACCCCATCATCCGCGCCCTTTCGCAACCGCTCTTTGCCATCATTCTCTCGCTTCCAGCTTTGGCCCAACAGCCCGCTTCTCCTATCCCCTCCACCGGCCACCCTGACCTCGACCAATACAGAACCTCGCGCATCTCCATCTATACCGACGATTTCGGTCAACTGGCCCGCTATCGCGACGCTAACGCCACGCTCGCGCCGCCAGCGGCCGGCGAAAACCGCGTCATATTTCTTGGCGACTCCATCACCGACTACTGGAAGCTGCCAGACTATTTTCCCGGTAAGCCTTACCTGGATCGCGGCATCGACGGCCAGTCCACTCCCGAAATGCTCGTGCGCTTCCGCCAGGATGTAATCAATCTCCAGCCCAAAGTGTTGGTCATCCTCGCGGGAACCAACGACATCGCCGGCGTCACCGGCCCCACCTCAAATGAAGACATCGAAGCTAACTACGCCACCATGGCCGACCTCGCTCGCGCGCATCACATCCGCGTCGTCTTCGCCTCCATCCTCCCCGCCCACAATTACACCCACGACGCCGAAGAATCCTTTGCCCTGCGCCCACCCGCCAGAATTCTCGCCCTGAACAAATGGCTCCAAGACTTTTGCGCCAAAAACGGCTTCGTATACCTCGACTACTTCCACGCCCTGGTAGACGAACGAAGCATGCTGAAACGCACTCTCTCCGACGACGGCCTCCACCCCACCGACCCCGGCTACAAGCTCATGGCCCCCCTCGCCGAAAAAGCAATCCAAAAGGCCCTGGCAGAAAACAGTCCTCGGTAAGCTGATGCAGAAAGGGCTAGGAAAAACGCGCATGGCTGCGGCGCGCAAGCTGCGTATCCTGCTGCGGACCATGCTGCGCGACGAAATCGATTGCACGGGATTCTGCCGCCGTGGTCGCTCGCGACAGCAGAGTAGCGGTGCCACCGGTGCGGGAATGCCTGCCGCGGGACAGTGGTTGAACTGACCGTCCGTCTGAATAGGCTACCCGCCTCCCTCTAGTAGAGGGAGA
>DATFZY010000156.1:0-11474 GCA_035313865.1 Candidatus Acidiferrum sp. | reverse complement strand
CGCGCCTCCCAATTATTTCGCAATCCATTGAGCCTGCGACCTGAGACAGTTAATGCTGATAACATAAGAGATATTACTTAATTACTTCCAATAAAGCTATTTGGTCTGATATTTCAGAGGGCGGGAACGACTCGTCCGCAGGTTCTCCGGCATCAGCGTTACCCATGTAGCCGGTATATTCTGTTACCCATGTCTCCGGGTTGGACCCTGGGTATTCTGGCGCGCCCGGAGAGATTCGAACTCCCGACCCTCTGGTTCGAAGCCAGATGCTCTGATCCGCTGAGCTACGGGCGCGTTGAAGCGTAGTATATCGCTAAAACGAATGGGCGTGGAGTGGGGAATGGGCTTAGAATCGAGCGGCTTTGGAGCTCGACTGGGAGGGAGTCCGATGACGGATCCGAAGAAAAAAATTGCGAGGGCGCGAGTCTGGCGATGGGCGGCCGTGGAGCTGCGGGCGCTGCTTCTTGCCGGCGCGGCCGGAGAGCTGCGGACGCTGCTTCTTGCTAGTGCGGCGACAGGACTGCTGGCGTTGTTTCTTGCTGGCACGGCGGGGCGAGTTGCCGCTCAACAGGCTGCGGGCAATGGGCTTGCGACCATCGACCTGACGCTTGCGAAGCCAGAAGCTGTGGGGTTCTCCGCGGAAAGGCTGGAACGGCTGCATACCTTAATGCAGAACGTGGTGGACGCGAAGCAGCTTCCCGGGGCGGTGACGCTGCTTGCGCGGCACGGCAAAGTGGTGGACTACCGCGTTTACGGAGTGGCGGATGTGGCGAGCAACAGGGCGATGACCAAGGACGCCATCTTCCGCGCGTTCTCAATGACCAAGCCGGTGACCGGCGTGGCCATGATGCAGCTCTATGAACAGGGCAAATGGCTGCCGCAGGACCCGATCGCGAAGTTCATTCCGGAGTTTGCGCACCTGAAGGTGTGCAAGGGAGTGGACGCGGCGGGAAACATGATTCTCGAGGAGCCGATTCACGCGCCGACGATGCAGGAGCTGATGACGCACACGGCCGGGTTTGTGTACGGATTTTTTGGCGACACGCCGGTGGACAAAGAATATCGGAAGGCCGGCGTGATGCAGTCCAAGACGCTGCAAGAGTTCATTGACAAGCTGGCGAAAATTCCGCTGGCGTACCAGCCGGGGACGAAGTGGGTATACAGCGCTTCGATGGACGTGCAGGGGTACATAGTGGAGAAACTGTCTGGGCAATCGCTGCCCGACTATATGCAAGAACACATTTTCAAGCCGCTGGGAATGAAGGATACGGGGTTTTATGTGCCCGCGGAAAAGCGCGGGCGATTTGTGACCGTCTACCAAAGCAACGAAAAAGGCGAAGTGGTTCCGGCGATGGGGCTGGGGGGCGACTATGCGGCGCAGCCGACGATGCCGTCGGGAGGAGGAGGGCTGGCCACGACGGCGGAGGATTATTTTCGGTTTGCGCAGATGCTGGGGGATGGAGGCGAATTGAACGGAGTGCGCGTGCTGTCGCCGGCCGCGGTGCAATTGATGAGCGCGAATCACCTGGCGCCGAATCTGCTGACGGGGGAGTTTTCCATCGGCGGGCAAGTCATGCGGGCCGGATTTGGGTACGGGTACGATTGCGCCGTTGTTTTCGATCCGCCGCAAGCTGGATTGCCTGACGGGCGCGGGACATTCTTTTGGGATGGTGCGGCGGGGACATGGTTCTGGGTCGATCCGACGAACGATATTGTGTTTGTGGGAATGATTCAGCGGCGTCTGGGGCCGGATAGCCCGAACGTGGAATACCTGAGCCGGCCGGTGATTTATCAGGCGCTGGTCAATCCCAAGAAGTGAGATTGGTTTTGGATTTGCTACAGATGGCATTCGATTTCTAAGCCGGGAGTCCTTGTGCGAGATGGTTTTGTGCGATTCGCGGCGTGTTTTGTGTTGCTTGCGGCGGGCGGCGGCGCTGGGATTTGCCGCAACTATGCTGCGAATTCTGCGAATGCAAAACAGTCGGGCGAGCCCGCGGTTGCGCGCTCGACGGAAGATTTTTCCGGAACGGTTGCGCTTGGCGATGGGCGGAAGCTTTATTTGGAGTGCCATGGCGCGGGAGCGGCGACCGTGGTGCTGGAATCCGGATTGAGGACACGGGGGGACAATTGGAGCCGCACGGATTTGCTGACGCATGACGGAGCGCCTGTGATGCAGGAGGTCGCGAAGTTTGCGCGGGTGTGCGCGTATGATCGGCCGGGGACTACGCTGAATCCTGGAGAGGTCAGCCGCAGCGATGCGGCTCCGATGCCGCGCACAGCCGTCAATGTGGCGCGGGATTTGCATATGCTGCTGCGCGCGGCGAACGTGCCGGGGCCTTACGTGCTTGTGGGGCACTCGTTCGGCGGACTGTTTGTGCGGCTTTATGCGCTGATGTATCCGGAGGAAGTGAGCGGGCTGGTGCTGGTGGACGCGCTGGCGGAACAGATTAAGCCGCTGTTTAGCGCGAGCGATTGGACGACTTTTGTGGCGCTGAACTCGGGACCTTTGGCCGGATTTCAGAATTATGCGGCGCTGGAAAACATTGATTTTGACATGAGTCTTCAGCAGATTGAACGAGAGTTGACCAATCCGAATAATCCTCCGCCGAAAAAGATTCCTGCGGCGATTCTTGTGCGCGGATTGCCGGTGCAATTGCCAACGGGTGCGCCGCCAAGATTTGGAGGCGTTCTGGAAGGCGCGTGGCGGAAGTCGGAGGAACAGCTCGCGGTTGCGGTGCCGCACGTAGAAATCGTAGTCGCCAGGAAGAGTGGGCATTACATTCAACTGGATGAGCCGGCGCTCGTCGTTGAGTCCATTCGCAAAATCGTGCGTCTAAGCTCACAGTAATGGAGAGCGCTAGGAACCTTTCGGGTGGAGGAGCTGACTATGAGTTTCGATCCAGTGGCGGCGGGTCCGGTTGCGACTTCGATTTCGCCGTGGTTGTCATTGCGCGGCGGGGCGCGGGCCGTGGAGTTTTACAAGGCGGCGTTTGGGGCGGTGGAGGTTTATCGCGTGGAATCGCCGTCCGGCGATGTGGTGTCGCGGCTGTCTGTCGATGGCGCTGAGTTTTGGTTGAGCGATGAGTCGCCGCAGCATGGGAAAGTGAGTCCGGAGGGAATTGAGTGGACGTCAGTGCGAATGATTCTTGTCGTGACGGACCCGGACTCGTCGTTCAAACGGGCGATCGCGGCTGGCGCGAAGGAAGTGTCTCCCGTGGGCGAAGGGCACGGGTGGCGCGTCGGGCACCTGGTCGACCCGTTTGGCCATCATTGGGAAGTGGGGCGCAAAATCGCCGGTTAGGTGAAGACCAATAGCTACGAGTCTGCCGTGGGTATAATTTCCAGCCTCTCCTTGTATTACACCTTGTAATACGCTAAACTTTCTCCAGAGAGACAACATGGCATCGCCTCTAACACTGCGGCTCGACGAAAAAACCCGTCAACGGATTGCGCGCATTGCGCGGCGCAAGAAGCTCACGACATCGGAAGTCTTACGCCAGGCCATCGAAGCGTGGGTGGATCGCGAGGAACCCGCCGCTAACCCCTACGAGTTGATGAAAGACTTGATCGGGGTCGTCCACGGGGGAGATCCGAAACGGTCTGAACAAATTGGCCGCAAGTTCAGGGAGTCAATGAAACAGCGCCGGAGCCGCAAGTGATTTTAGTCGACGCCGGTCCGTTGGTTGCCATCGTGGACGCCGATGATCAATACCATGCCGAATGCGTAGCCGCCCTGAGAGGATTGGGTGAAGGACTTGCCACTGTCTGGCCTCCGATTGTCGAAGCCATGTACATGCTGGCGGACTTGCCGAGAGCTCGGCAATCTCTCTGGGAAATGTTGCAGCGCGGAGCAGTCCGGCTACTGCCTCTCGATATCACAGATGCGCCCAGGATGCGAGAACTCATGGAGAAATACGCCGACCGCCCGATGGACCTCGCCGATGCGGCGCTGATCCGCGTCGCGGAGCGCGAGGGCATCGGCAAGTTCTTCACAGTAGACCGAAGGGATTTCTCCGTCTACCGCCTGAACAACCGGACACGCCCCATCCTGCTCCCTTGAATCGCTAGCACTTTTTTGGATTACCCGACCGTCTGCATGGTGGAGACTAATTCGGGGATGTTGATCTTGATCAGGGTGCCTTGGCCGGTGCGGCTTTCGATTTGCAACTGAAAATCGGTGCCGTAGAGGACGCGGAGGCGTTCGCGGACGTTGCTGAGGCCGATGCCTTCGACGTAGACGTGGGGCATTTTTTCTTCGGAGATGCCGACACCGTTGTCCTCGATTTCGATGTGCAGGCGGCCTTCGATATTAACCGTGCGCAATTGGATTTTGCCGCCGTCGAGTTTGGGCGCGAGGCCGTGTTTCAGACAGTTTTCGACGATGGGTTGCAGCAGCATGCTGGGGACGAAGGCTTCGAGAGTTTCTTCGTCGATCTCTTTGATGATGTCGAGGTTGTCGCGGCCGAAGCGGGCGACTTCGATGTCGAGATAGTCGTCGATGAACTCGAGTTCTTCGCGGAGCGGGACGAAAGTCTCGTGTTTGCGCAGGAGGCGGCGCAGGATGTTGCTGAGTTTTAGCACGACGCCGCGCGCGTTGTCGGGATCGAAGCGGATGAGCGCGGAGACGGTGTTGAGCGTGTTGAAAAGAAAGTGTGGATTGATTTGGCGAGAGAGCGCGTCCATGCGCGCTTTGAGGAGGAGCTGCTGGTGGCGCTCGAGGTTCATCTCGATACGCGTGTTGTTCCAGATTTTCAGCGGGGCGGCCACGGACATAAGCGTGGCGATGACCGTCAAGGCGAGCCACCAGTCCCACTGCGCGTGAATCGCGAAGAGCCAGGCCGGCTTGGTGGCTTGCACGAGCGCGACGCGGCCCAACTCCAGCAGGACGCACGCACCCAGAGGGGCCATTTCCCAGGACAACTGCGCTTTTTTCAACAGGCGGACGACGGCTCTTGGAATGTTGAGAAAGGTGAAGGGGCCGAAATTCCAGAGATCTTCTTTGTTGGGGATGGCTTGGCGAATTAAACCGCCGAGCAGGCCGGCGGTCGATGCAGCGGGCATGGCCAGCCACTCGTGCGAGATGAGCGCGGGGATGGTGATGATGGCTCCGCCGATGGGTCCGACAACACGGCCGCCGAGCAGGCCCATGAGGAATGCGCCTTCGAGCGATAAATCAGCAAAGTGATACGGAGAACCGACGAGACGCAGCGTCACGCCAAGAATAAGCGGCGGAGTCATGAAGAGCATCAGCTTCAGTTTTTGGTCGGGGTCGCGCTCTTCAGTGAAAAGCACGCGGCGGAACGTGTTCCAGCGGGCGAGCAACGCGGCGATCGATGCAGCCACGCCCACCTTCAGCAACAGGGTGAAGAGAAGATCGCGGACTGCCGTTGCCTTATCCATGATTCGTTTGCTGAAGCGTCTTCGATTACGCTAGCCAATCGCGGGGGCGATGTAAAGCAAGTTGTCCGCAGAAATTTCAGGCAAAATCGTCTTGAGCCGGCCCGCGCAATTTCATAGAGTTCCTCCATGCCTTACGAAATCTCGTTTACGAAGAAGATTGCGGTTGAGAAAACGGATATTTACTTCAATGAGTGTTGCTGGGGCGGGGATTCCGTGCGTGACGTGCTCCTGCCCCTCATAGCAGGAAAATATGAAGACGTCGAGACGAATCAAGAAGACTGGGGATGGTTCATCTGGTTTCGAAAAGGCGGGGAGCGCTTAGGGATTGATATTTGCTGCGACGATCCCAGCACTGGTGAATTCCGGATCCGTCTGAGTTCTCGAACGAGGAAGTTCTTGTGGTTTTATAGGGATGATGTTGACACTCCGGAGCTGGAAACCATTCGCGTTATAGTCTGCGCCAAGATTCAGGAGTGGGCGGGCGGCTGCAAAGTCGAACAAATCGAGCGTTAGAGTTGGTCCTGTTATACTTCTACTTGCATGGCGCGAAAAACAACTCCAGAGAAGTTCCTCGGCTCGAAGCGCAAGGATTCCACGAAAAAAGCCGGCGAAGCTGTGCGGCAAATCGCGCACGCCGCGCTACCCACGCGTTATGGCCGATTCACGATTCATGGATTCAAGGGCAATGGGCCGAATGAAGAAGCTGTTGCGCTGGTGCGCGGGAAGCTGAACGGGAAAACAGCGCCGCTGGTGCGTGTGCATTCGCAATGCTTGACAGGCGATGTGCTGGCATCGCTGCGGTGCGATTGCCGGGCCCAGCTTGAGCTTTCGCTCAAGAAAATCGGGCAGGCTGGGTCCGGAATATTGCTCTATCTTCCGCAAGAGGGGCGCGGGATCGGGCTGATGAACAAGCTGCGCGCCTATCAACTGCAAGATGGCGGCATGGATACGGTCGAGGCCAACGAAACACTGGGATTCGCGGCGGACGCGCGCGACTACGATTTTTCCGCGCAAATATTGAAAAAACTTGGCGCAAAAAAAATCCGGCTGCTTTCGAACAACCCGGAAAAAGTGCGGCAACTAGAGCAGTCTGGGATTCGCGTGGTGCAACGAGTTCCCTGCCAGCCGCGCATATCGAAAATTTCCCGCGCTTATCTGCAGACAAAAAAAAACAAGATGGGGCATATCCTCGACGGCTTGTAAGACAACCCCTAGCCGCCGCCGACGAATTGGACGATTTCGTAGCGGTCGTCAGGTTCCACCGCCGTTTGCGCCCACGCGGGGCGCGGAAGAATCTCGAGATTGCGCTCGATGGCCACGCGGCCGGCGTCCAGCCCGAGCGCCAGCAACAAATCGGTAACCACAGCGCCGGGTTTCGCTTCACGCTTTTCTCCATTCACGATGATGGAGATTCCCGCTTGCGCTACTTTTTCCAATTCGGGCACTCCTTCGTGCGCTGCGCTCAGACCATCGACACGCGAGTCCGCGCGCGCAACTGAAATTTTAACTGGGCCTTGGCATCGGCCAGCGTCGCCTCGATAACCAGCGCAGACTCCGTAGCTGGAAGCTGCGGCACTTCGAATTCGAGTTGCGCGTGGCCATCAAGCCCCGTGACCGCGCTAAATCGCCGGGCGTCCGGCGAGCCTTCGATATGCGCAACAACCCTTGCTCCGGCGACAGCGATTCCATCTTGTTTCTGTCGCACAGCAACCTGCAAGTTCGCGCGCTTCCCGGAAAGCCAGTTTCTGGCGTTGAGGAGTTCGAGGGCGAGCGGAAGGGCGTGGGACTCGCTCGCGTTGCCAGACCTTGGAGCGGCGCCCGCCGGATTTGCGGTAGCCAGCTTTTGCGCCTCTTTGGCAGGCAGCGGAGGCGGAGTCAGTTTCAGAGCGCCGGAGCGAATCTCTTCGGTGACAGCGCGATGCTGGTCATCGATGCGCTTTCTTAGAAGATCCTCACGTCCGTGGTCGAGCGGCATCAAATCCAGGTAATTGTTGGTGCGGCGATGCAAAACGCGGCCGCGGCAGTAGACCGTGGTATCAACCAAGGCGTTGGGCGTCCCGCGATCCTCGGTCTGGACGTGATAGACCGCGTCCCCCACTTTCACATCGGTGTTGTGCCCAAAGAGCATGTACCGGTCAACTCCTCCGTGCGGCAAAGCAGCCGAAACGTCGCCAAGTGCGCGCCCAAGTATTTTTCTCGCGCCATTTGACCGACTGCATTTGAATAGATATTATAGCGCTTCGCCCATGACCGATTCTGGCTTACAAGCGTACGCTCCACTTCTTATACACCTCCTGATTGCTTCGGCGCTGGCCGGGGCCCTGACGGCTGCCTCGGTGCTCGTGGGATGGCGCCGGCCGAGCCGCGCCAAGCAGCAAGCCTACGAATGCGGCATGGAGCCGACCGGCGACGCGCGCGAACCCTTTTCCGTGAAATTTTACCTGGTAGCGATGGTTTTCATTCTATTCGACGTGGAAGCCATCTTTCTATATCCGTGGGCATACATTTACCGGGACCTGATCAATCAAAAACCAAGTGCCGGCTTGTATGGATTCACCGAGATGATGGTCTATATCGCTATACTCCTGGTCGGTTACTTCTATCTGTGGAAAAAGGGCGCGCTCGACTGGCACAAGTACTAAGCTGCGTCTGAGGGCTTCGAACCGGTGACTGAGAATACCAGCCAAAACGCTAATGTTGTAGTTGAACACCTGCGCGCGTGGAATCCCAACGCGATCGAGGAAGTGATTGAGTTTCGCGGGGAGACGACGATTGTTTTGCCGCGAAAGATTCTGCGGAGTGTGGCGGAGCGATGTCGTGAAGATGCCGCGCTTCAGTTTAACCTGCTCACGGATGCCACCTGCGTGGACCGTTACCCGCACGAACCGCGATTCGAATTGAACTACCACCTGGTTTCCATTCCACGAAAAGACAAGATTCGTCTGAAAGTGCGGCTGGATAGTGCGGATCCCGTGGTGGATACGCTGTGCCCAGTGTGGCCCGGTGCGAACTGGCTTGAGCGTGAGATTTTTGATCTGATGGGAATACGATTTACCGGTCATCCCGATTTGCGCCGTGTTCTTCTCCCAGATGATTTTGAGGGGCATCCCTTGCGCAAGGATTTTCCGGTCGAGGGTTATCGGGACGTGCCCATGGTTCCAGGCTTTAGGAAGAGTTCCGTATGACAACCGTCGAGACAGCCACTGGCGCAACAAAAACAATGGTATTGAACATGGGTCCGCAGCACCCTTCGACCCATGGCGTTCTGCGCGTGCTTCTGGAAATGGACGGCGAAACCGTCGTCAGCGCCATCCCCGATCTCGGATACCTGCACACTGGCATCGAAAAAAGCTGTGAAGACAAAACGTATTCGCAAGCGATCACCCTGACCGACCGGATGGATTACCTGAATCCCCTCGGAAACAACCTCGTTTATTGCCTCGCCGTGGAAAAGCTGCTCGGGCTGGAAGTTCCCAAGCGCGCCCAATATATCCGCGTGCTCATGGTCGAACTGCAGCGCATCTCGTCGCACCTGGTGTGGCTCGGAACGCATGCCATCGACATGGGCGCCATGTCCGTTTTTCTTTACTGCTTCCGCGAGCGCGAAGAAATCCTGAAAATTTTCGAGTTGTTTGCCGGGCAGCGCATGATGACCAGCTACATCCGCATCGGCGGGGTTGCGCTGGAGCCTCCGGCGGGCTGGCGCGCGGCGGTGGACCGCGTCTTGAAGATGATGCCCAGCCGCATCGACGAATACGAAACCTTGCTCACCAGAAACCGCATCTGGATGGGCCGTTTGAAAGGCGTCGGTTACATTTCGCCGGAAGACGCGGTTGCGCTCAGCATGACTGGCCCGACCTTGCGCGCCGCGGGAATTCCCTACGACAACCGCAAAGTTTTCCCGTATTCGAGCTACGAAGAATTTGAGTTTGACGTCCCGACGCGCACGGAGTCCGATTGCTTCGCGCGCTACATGGTCCGCGTGGCGGAAATGCGCGAGAGTTTGAAGATTGCGCGGCAGGCCATGGGCAAGATCACCGATGACGGGCCGCATAAGGCCGAAGCGCCGGGCATCATCCCGCCGGCACGCGAAAAGATGAAGACGGAGATGGAAGCGCTCATCTACCACTTTAAGATTTTCACGGAAGGATTTTCGCCGCCGGCTGGCGAGGCTTTTGTAACGGTGGAATCGCCGCGTGGCGAATTGGGCTGTTTTATCGCCAGTGACGGATCGCCGAAGCCGCTGCGGGCGCATTTCCGCTCGCCGTCCTTTATCAATTTGCAGGCTCTGCCGAAACTCGCGATCGGCCAGCTCATAGCCGACGTGGTCGCGTGCATCGGGACAATTGACATCGTGCTCGGAGACGTGGACCGCTAACCTCATGGAACTAACGCCGCAACTCGCCACGCGTTTTGAAAAATTGCAGACCTCGTATCCGGTCAAGCGCAGCGCGCTGATCCCCATGTTGATGTACGCGCAGGATGAGTACGGCTGCGTCAGCGACGAAATGATCGCCGAAATCGCCAAGCGTCTGGACTTGAACAACGTGCAGGTCGAAGAAACCCTGGCGTACTACTCAATGCTGCACCGCAAGCCGCTGGGAAAGTTTCACGTGCAGGTTTGCACGAATGTGGCGTGCATGTTGAAGGGCGGCAACGAAATTCTGGAGCGCGCCAAGAAGCGGCTGGAGATTGGGCATAAGGAAGTTACGCAGGATGGAGTTTTTTCTCTGGAAGAAGTGGAGTGCATCGGGGCTTGCACCGGCGCGCCCGCCATGCAGGTCAACTACGACTTCCACGAGAATCTCACTCCCATCAAGTTTGATCGCATCATCAAGGAATTGGACGGCGGCAAAGTGCCGCCGCCGGAACCGGTGACCGCAGGCGCGCTTCACGAGCGTGCCCCGGGCGAGACGCCTCTGATCAGCAAGCGCTGGGGCATCAAGGATTCACGCAAAATTGACGTTTACCTGGAACACGACGGCTACAAGGCTCTGGCGAAAGCGCTGAAAGAGATGACGCCGGAGAGCATTATTGACGAGGTGAAAAAATCCAGCCTGCGCGGGCGCGGCGGTGCTGGTTTCCCAACCGGCATGAAGTGGTCCTTCGTCCCGAAGGATTCGCCGAAACCCAAATATTTAATCTGCAACGCGGATGAATCGGAGCCGGGTACCTGCAAAGACCGCCCGCTGATGGAAATGGATCCGCACCAGCTGATCGAAGGCATGGTCATCGCGGGACGTTCCTACGGCGCGCATCTTGGCTTCATTTACGTGCGCGGCGAATATCGCTACGTGCTGGACATCGTGCAGATTGCGGTCGAGGAAGCCTATGCAAACGGCTACCTCGGCAAAGACATCCTCGGCACGGGTTTCGATTTCGATATCGTGACGCATACCGGCGCGGGCGCTTACGAGTGCGGCGAAGAATCCGCCTTGATGGAATCGCTTGAAGGCAAGCGCGGTTATCCGCGCATCAAGCCTCCCTTCCCCGCCGTGGTCGGCCTCTACGGCTGCCCGACCATCATTAATAATGTCGAGACGCTGAGTTCCGTTCCGGCCATCATTCTGGAAGGCGGCGACGCTTACGCCAAGCGCGGCACACCAAAAAACGGCGGTACGCGGTTGCTTTGTGTCGCAGGACACATCAACAAGCCGGGCATCTATGAGATTCCACTCGGGATGAACATGAAGAAGTTCATCTACGAGATGGCTGGCGGCATTCCGGGCGGCAAGAAGCTCAAAGCGGTGATTCCCGGCGGCAGTTCGTGCCCCATCATGAGCGCGGACGAAATCGACATTCCGATGGATTACGACTCCGTGGCCAAGGCCGGCTCGATGCTTGGCTCCGGCGGCATGGTGGTAATGGACGAATCCACCTGCATGGTGGATATGGCGCGGCGCATCATGCACTTTTACGCGCACGAATCCTGCGGCTGGTGCATTCCCTGCCGCGAAGGAACTTCCTGGCTGAAAAAGATGCTGGACCGCTTCCACGCGGGCTACGGGCGCCAGGAAGACATCAACATTGTGGGCGAACTCGCACAAAACATGCTGGGCCGCACGTTCTGTCCG
>DATFZY010000155.1:0-58738 GCA_035313865.1 Candidatus Acidiferrum sp. | reverse complement strand
GCGAACGCCAGATCTCGTAAGAACATGCCCCCTCCTCATTCACGAGCGCGCTTTCCGCCAAGAATACTACCTCCGATGCCCCCAAATCCGTCCGGGTTTACTCGAACGGCCCAGCCGCCGCCCTGCACGTGCAAGTCACAAAGGAAGCCGCCCTGGCGGCTCTTTCTTCTTGTCCGCGAAATAGATATGGTACGGAAACGTCCAAACTGTTCCCACGGCTTGCCCGCCCCGCTGTCTTTAGGCAGAATATAGTTTGTACCGCAGAGTAACTTTTTCATGATTACGTCATCTTCGACGTCCGCCTCTCTCTTCACCATCGGCCACTCGAATCTTGACCTGCCCGATTTCTTGAAAATCCTTGTGCAACACGAAGTCAACATTCTTTGCGACGTCCGCAGCCGCCCGGGCAGCTTCCGCCATCCGCAGTTCAATCGCGAGCCGCTCGAAGCTTGCCTGGCCTCTGCCGAAATTCGCTACGAATTTCTCGGCCAAATTCTCGGCGGCCGCCCTTCCGATCCGCGCGCGTATCACGCGGACGGCGTTGTGAACTACGAAGCGCGCCGCAAAGCGCTGGATTTTTGCGTGGGAGTAGACAGCGCGCTGGAAATGTCCCGCACCTCGAAAATCGCCCTGATGTGCGCCGAAGAGGACCCGCTGCACTGCCACCGCTTTCTGATGATCTGCCCCGCGCTGGCCGAACGCGGCGCCACGCCATTGCACATCCGCCGCGCCGGCGTGCTCGAATCGCAGCTCGACGCCGAGGATCGTCTGCTCAAACTCCACGACCTCGGCGGCTTCACCAGCGACTCGCTTTTTATCTCCGAGCGCGACTCGGCAATCAAAGACGCGCTCCAGCGCCAGGCCCGTGAATTCGCCTTCCGCGCCTCTCCCGAAGCCATCGAGTACTTCTAATATCCATGGAAATTCTCCTCTGCACTATCGGGTTCGCCGGAAAAACCGCCGAGGAATTTTTCGCGCTCCTCCAGCGAGCGGGCGTGGAAAAAGTGATCGATACGCGCCAGAATCGCGGAGGCCAGCTCTCCGGCTACGCCAAGCACCCCGACCTCGCCTATTTCCTCGAAAAAGTCGCGCACATTGGATATTCGCACGAGCTGCAACTCGCACCGGCGCCAGAATTGTTGAAGACCTATCGCGACAACAAGGACTGGCCAGCCTACGAAGCCGGCTTTCTGGCGTTGATGCAGCAGCGCGGTATCCCTCAATCCCTGGACACCAGTTCGTGGCCTTCCAAAGTGGCCCTTCTCTGCTCCGAACCCGGCCCGGAGAAATGCCATCGCCGCCTCGTCGCTGATTTGCTCTCCGCTCACTGGCGCGCCCAGGGACGTAACGTAGAGACTCGCCATCTCATCGCCGCCCGCGCAAAATCGTCGCGCCCGCCCCGCGGCAAGCCGCACTCCGTGCCATGACCAGGCTCCTCATCACCGAGGTCACCCGCATGGGGCCCGCATTTTGTGTCATCGGCCTCCAGCGCGACAAGGAGAAGATTCACTCCGTTCGTCCTGTCTCTCCTAATACGAATGGTTGGAGGCATTTTCCCCATCAGCGTGGCGACGTCTTGCAATGCGAACTGATCCCGTTTTGTGGAGCGAAACCGCACGTCGAAGATCGCGTCTCGATGCGCGGCTTTCAGAAGGATTCGTCCGTCTCCGAAGCAGAAACAGTCACCTACTTGAAGAAAGCGGAAATCGCGCACTCTCTCCTAGAACTTTTCGGTTGCCCCGTTCATCCAAACAAGAGTGGCAGCGGTTTGTTCGCGAACCCGCCGGAAGCAAAACGCTCGATCTGCGGCACCGAGACCCGCAATCTGCGCCTCGAGTTTTGCGCCAACGAACTCCGCGCGACTCTTGTTCTTTCTTCTGGCGAAGTCTTACGCGATCTTCCGGTTGTGGATCGAGACTGGCGCGATTTCATCGACGCGGCGCTGGCCGGGAGCCGCGGCGCCAACCGCCTCGGCCGCCTGGAGCGCTTTCTAAATTCCCAATTCCACTACAAAATCCTATCTTGCCCGCATCATTTCATTAGACTAGGGCTCACCCGGCCGTTCCATGAGGTCTGCTGGCTAATGCTGGACACGCTCTTTCCATTGCCCAAACCCGAATGGCTCGAGGAATTTTAATGACCTCCTCGCAGGACGCGATTCGTTGGCCCAAGCTTGTCCAGGATTGCCTTCGGCGAGAAATTGGACCCGAAAGCACGATCCCGGATCCCACCACGGATTTAATCGAGACCGGTGTGCTTGACTCGATGGGCTGGGTCAGTTTCCTGCGAACCATCGAGTCCGCAAGCGGCGTGGACGAACTTGGCTCTCTTCTCACCGATGCGCGGCCTTCCCTCGAAAGCATTTTCCAGGCGCTCCGAGACGCACGTGCCGATCGGGCTCCCCTTGAAACACAATCCTTGGTGGCAAATCAACCCGCAGCTCGCTTCCGGGCTGTCGTCACAGGTTCCTGCATGGCGACAGGCTCCCGGACGATTCCCTCGGAGGAAGTAGACTGGGCGTTTGGTATGCCGGAGGGGAAGCTTCGGAAGCGCGCGGGAATTGAATCGCTGGCTTATGCCGCAGAAGGCGAAACCGAGCTTACTCTGGGCGCGCGAGCTGCCCAGCAGGCACTACATGCCGCAGGCTGTGGAGCTCAGGAGCTGGATTGGATTATTGCTACAAGCGAAACCCATCGCGGCTACCCTTCGCTTGCTGCGCAGCTGCATTCTCAATTGTTGGCACGTGAAACGTGCGGAGCTCTGGATGTCGGGGGAGCGTGTCTCGGTCTGCTGAATGGTCTGGCCGTCGCGCAAGGGCTTATCTCTTCGGGACAAGCGCGCATCATCGCGGTTGTGACAGCCGATGTTCACAGCCGCCTCTTCACACCCGGCCGCGTGGCAGGTGAGTTCGGCGGACTCTTTGGCGACGGCGCAAGCGCATTTCTTCTCCGCGCACCCCACGGTTCCGAAGCGCAACCGTCCTATCGTCTCGGCGAATTTTTCTTCGGCTGCGCGGGACAGTACGCGGGAGCGATCCGCGTAGCGGATACCGCGGACGGGCAGCTCGACGTCCACTTTGACGGCGAGGCGCTTTCCCGCGCGGCCGTCACGAGGCTGGAAAAGGTTATTCTTGACCTCGAGTCGCGCAGCGGAATTGCTCGTTCGTCCTTGCAGGGCTTGGCCACCCACCAGCCCAATCCGCGCCTGGTTACTCTGCTCGCCAAACAATGTGGTCTTTCTCTCGACAAGTTCCCGGCCGTCGCCCAAATTTACGGCAATCTCGGATCGTCCACCTGCGGCGCGGCTCTCGACTCCATTTTGCGATCCTCTCAAACCCAACCGCCAGAAGAGCGCGGCGCAATTTTCCTGGCGTCGCTGGGGCCGGGGCTCCTCTTTGGCGGCGGATGGCTCTATTCCCCACGGGCGAAACCCTGATTTTCAGGTAGCGACCTGTAACGTTTTGTTACATACCCTCAAACCCAAGACGGGCCACGATCCCCTGAATGCCCATAACATACAGAAAATAAGAAAGTTAGCTTAAGGGCCCTCTTGGCTGTCTTCTTGCACATCTTCCCGTGAGTAAAGCAGCAGTTTGTCCCTGCGCAGAGGTGAAAGAATGCGGAAGTCCAGCAAGACGGCACAAGAGGGATTTTCACTCCTCGAGGCTATCACGGTCATCTTCATCATCATGGTGCTGTCCGGGATGGCCATCATGTCCACGAGGAGCTCCACTTACGCCTCAAAGGCCAATGATGCCATGTTCCAAGTAATCACCCAAATGCGGGATGCCCGTCAGTTGGCAGTCACCATGCGCCGAAACGTCCTGATCACGTTCACGGCCCCCAACAAAATTCAGCTTGCTGTCGAGACGCTCCCCGGCGAGAACCCTGCTACGACCATCGCACCCGTTTATCTGAACGATGGAGTCCCCGGTGGCTGCAGTTTTTACGTTTATCCGGGAACGCCCGACACACCTATGGGTTTCGGCAATGCAACGGCCCTTAACTTTGCTCCCGCCAGCGGCGGCACTGCAGGCTTGGCGGTCATGTTCAGCACTGCGGGTAGTCTCGTAGGCACCACCGCGGGGTCCGGCTACAACACGGTTGGGAACAGCAACCCCGTCAACGCCACCATATCTGTTGCAATTGCAGGCCAGCCTAATACGGCACGCGCCATCACTGTCCTCGGGTCCACGGGCCGCGTCCGTTCTTACTCCTGGACTGGCTCGACTTGGCAGGAAGAACAGTAGGAGATAAGCTCTGTCATGAAATCACTACACAAACGCTCTCGTCATCGCAATGGATTCACGCTGATCGAAGCCATGCTCTCGATCGTGATCCTGGCTATCGGGATCCTTTCCCTCGTGGCTGTCTACGCCCAGGGCATCTTTCTCGCCAGCCTCTCACAATACGACTACGTCGCCGAGAAGAAAGCCGAGCAGGCTGTCGAGGCTATCTTCACGGCTCGTGACATCAAGCAGCTGACCTGGTCCTCCATTCAAAACGTCAGCGGCAACGGCGTATTTCTGGACGGCCCGCAACGCATCCTTGTTCCCGGCACGGACGGTCTGGTCGGCACGACCACCGATACAGGTTCCCTGGATGAATACATCACCATCGGCCCTGGCCCGGACGGAGTTCTTGGCACTGCTGACGATTTAACCGTCGACTTGAATCCCTGGATGACGCGCACGATTGCCATTTCGGCGGTCTCCGGAGAGACCAACCTCCGTATGATCACCGTTACCATTAACTATCAGGTTGGCAGACTCAATCGCACCTACACTCTGATCAGCTACATTTCCGCGTTCGCCTGAGGATCTTATGACCACCCGCGTAAAGAAGAAACAATTGGGCTTCACACTGATCGAATTCGCCGTGGCCATGGCCATCTCGATCGTCGCTCTGGGCGCTACCGTACTCGCCTTCAGGACAGCCACGTTTTCCAACCAGAACGTTACCCAGCGCGAGGACATGGCCGACAACATTCGCGCCGGCCTCAACCTTCTGGAGCAGGACCTCATCATGACCGGCATGGGCATTCCCACCGGCGGCATCGCGATTCCAACTTACGCGGCCACTGCATCGTGTCCGGGTGGTACCTCCAACCTGAAGCGTCCCGTTCCGACCGGCACAGCCACCTTCCCGGTTTGCAACACCACGTTGCCCTCCATTGAGCCAGGCAATGCCATGGGGCCCCTGATCACTGCCCCGGATGCCACCTCGCTGACAAACACCGACATCATTACTGTGGTCTATGAAGACAACACGGCAACCTCCACGGCCACGATCGTGGGCATGAACGCTGAGCCCATCAACGGCACCGGGTGCCCCAATGGCAGCCTCACGGCCTCGGGCAGTTCCGTTACCTTCGACGCCAACTGCTTCAACCTCAGCAACCTCTCCGCCAGCGGCGTACAGATCAATCCCAACGACCTGATCATGTTCAGTAACGTCAATGGAAACGCACTTCAGGTGGTCACCAGCGTCAGCAGCCAAACGCTGAATTTTGTCACCGGCGACGCTTTCGGTCTGAACGGAATAACGAGTGCCACAGGCGGCACGCTCGTGAGTCTTCAGAATTACACGGTCAATGCCACGACCGGCGTGAAGACCTACCTTGGCACCTATCCACAAACGGCGGCTACGCGCGTCTGGATGGTCACTTATTGGCTGGATAACATAACCGACCCCATCCACGTGCGCCTCGATCGCGCCGTCAATTTCAACGCCCCCCAGCCCGTCGGCGAGACACTCGAGAATCTACAATTTACCTTCAACTTCAACGACGGCGTTGCCGTCAACGAAGTCAACGTTCCCACTGGCTATTCCGAGAGCCAGATTCGTTCCGTGAATCTCTACCTGAGTACGCGTTCCACCAGCATGCTCGGCCAAAACCACACGTACGCTCGGGAAAACTTCCAGACGCAGCTCAGCCTGCGCAGCATGGCCTACGTCAACCGTTATAAATAACGAGGAGCCTTACAATGAATGCCCTGAAAAAACTTACACGACCCGACTCTGGCATCGCGCTTCTGACTACCATGCTGCTGATGCTGCTCATGTCCAGCATGCTGGTCGGCTTCATCCTGCTCATCACCTCCGGACAGAAGCTCAGCGGTGTCAACAACGACTACAGCAGGGCCTTCTACGCGGCCGAAGCGGGCATGGAAAAAATGACCGCGGATATCGGCACGCTCTTCGATACCAACTATTCGCCGACGGGTCCTCAAATCCTGGCTCTCGAAACCACTCCTCCTGCTCTGTCCAATATTAATTATGTCCAGGCCAATGGCGCCAGCGGCTACGTTATTAGCTTTCCGACGGATGGCTCTGGCAACCCCCTCGCCGCCAACAACGTGATTAACTCCGGTCCGTACCAGGGTATGACGGCTCTCCAGACCCTCTATACTCTCAACGTTACGGCACGCACGACGGCTGGCTCGGAAGTCAAGCTCCAGCGCACCACGCAAACGGTCGGTATTCCCGTGTTTCAGTTCGGTGTGTTCTCGACCACCGACGTCAGCTTCTTCGCCGGCCCCCAATTCAGTTTTGGCGGCCGCACCGCCACCAATGGGAACTTGTTCCTGGCCGCGAATCCCGGTCCGCTCACTCTTTCCCAGCCTGTTTCCGCATATCTGAATGTCATTCGCACCAACCTCTCGAACGGCACTTCCACTGCCAGCTCCTACAACGGCACCGTAAACGTATTCAATGGCAGCAGCACACGTCCCCTCGCGGAAACGGAAGGCAGCTTGGTTGGGACAGTCGGCTCAGCGGTAAATCCAGGCTGGTCGACGATCTCTCTCGGTAGCGCCGATTATGCTGGCAACCTCCGGAATGGGGCCACCGGCGCGGACCAGTTGAATCTGGGCATCGTGTTACTTGGCAACGGCAGCACCCAGCCCACGGACCTGATTCGCCGCCCGACCCAGAGCGAAAGCGCTTCGATCACCAACCTTCGCTATTTCGCGGAAGCCAGCATCCACATTCTGCTCTCGGATAATCCGACGGACATTATGTCGCTCCCATGTATTGACACGTCCACACAGCCCTTGAACCTGGCGACGATGGCCATGCCTGTCGCCAACTGGACCGGCACGGCTGCCACTTTGAAAACCAAGATGACCACGAACAACACGGCGGGATACAACACGCCCCCCGTGCCGCTGGCTGCATCCGGCGCGGCGGTAGGTGCCACGGCCTATGTCCCAGGTGGAACTACTACACAGACCGGAAACGGCTACTGGCAGCCAACCCCCAACGTGGCTCCCTACACCGCGGGCTCGGGCCTGCCCATCATTACCGGCTACATCAAAATCGATGTGCAGACCGCCTATGGCAATCCTTGCGGCACTTGGAAAGACGTGACCCTCGAGGTCCTGAGCTACGGTTACGCGGGCCAAAACCTGAACCCCTGGAGCGGGCTTACCGCCTCACAATATGGGACTGCGGAGCCCCTGCTCAACCTTCCGACAGGCGTGCTGGGACAATCTTCCTGCCAGAACGTTCATCCCAACGCTATCATTCGGCTGGAACGCGTTCGCGACAACCCGTCCAACTGGGGCAATGCCTTCCAAAGCACCCGATGTGGCGTGCTAAACAGCACTACGACCCCTACAACTGCCAATCAAGTCGCTCCCGGTGCTTATGTTGCCGGAACTACGGAGGCAGGGTCACCGGCGGACTACTGGCCGAACGCACTCTTCGACCCGCGTGAAGGCACTCTCCGCGACGTCTCTCCCACTGGCACCCTGGGTGGTATCAACTATTCGAACATGGTTACTCTGGGCGGCGTCATGCAGTACATCGAAGTGGATGCCAAGAACCTGGCTGCCTATCTGGGCGGGACCGGCGTCTACGCAGCAGCATCCGGCCATCAGTCTTATGACAACGTGAACGCCCCGAACGATTTCACCCTCTATATTTCCGATCGGCGTGGCAACTACACCTCAGGTGCACTGACGAACGCCTGGCCGCCGCTTTCCCCGACTGGTCACGAGACCGGAGAATATGGCTGGGATGATTTTGTGAACCTCGCCAGCGCCAATGGCTGCCCGAATGGAACCCAGGATACCGGAGAAGATCTGGACGGCTTGGGCACCAGCGGTTTCTACACCTATGGACAGAACCCGACCTACATCATGGCCGCCGGGACGGTATACTCCAGCCTGACCTACGGTCAATACGGCACGTATAGTCTTGGGACTCCCGGAAACCTCTATGGCGCCGCAAACACGAATGCCCTCACCGCCAACGCGGGTTGCACGGTCACATCTCCTTCCACCGTATGGCCAATGACCTATGTAATCCACGCGCAAGAGGCCCGCGAGAACCCCAATCCGTTCTTCCGCCGGGCCATTAAAGTCATGGACGGCAATCTGCTCACCGCGCTCGGAACCTGCCCCGGCAGCGTTCCCTGCGGCCTGGCGATTGCCACGGAGAATCCTGCTTACATCCAGGGCGATTTCAACGCCAACTCCGACGGCAACGGCTTCGCCACAGCTACTTTGAACGTGGCCGTCTCCATAAACGCGGATGCGGTGACTTTCCTCTCCAACGCCTACAACGACGTGAATGGCTTCACGTCCCCCTACGCCAACAGCAACACGGCCACCACAACCTGGTACCGCGCCGCAGTCATGGCCGGGAAAGGCGTTTCTTTCCCGATCCCGACTTATACGCCTGCTCCTGCCGCCGACTTTGGCACAGATGGCGGGGTCCACAACTTCCTCCGCTACATCGAAAACTGGGGCGGCCAGACCCTGAACTATCGCGGTTCTATTATCAGTATGTACTACAACCGCCAAGCCGTTGGAACCTACAAGTGCTGCACCACGGTCTACCAACCGCCCTCCCGCGGATACAACTTTGATACGGAGTTCCTGACTCCGTCCTTGTTGCCGCCGCGCACGCCGCTCTTCCGCGACGTGAACACGACAGGCTTTACACAGCTGTTGCTCCCGACTCAGTAGAACGCAGCTACCTGCTGCACCCTCGGCCGGCCCTGACTCGCTCGGGGCCGGTTTCTTTTTTGGTGGAAGCTATGGGAATGGAAGAAGGAACGAGCGGAGCATCCTGCAGCGCGCGGCATTCCGGCGACGAAAGCTTACGATCCCGGACGAGTGCGGGTGGTAAAGCTGGTGTTGACCGGCGGCACTACGCAAGCCTGCAACGGCGGCCAGCCCGCGTCGGTGGTTGGATTGCGGCAGAGCGATGTGATGGCGGGGCTGATGAGCGAGGGAAAGACGGTGTTGTCGAGCGGTTCGGCGTAGACCTGGTAGATGTGTCCCACTGGCAAATGGCCGATGATGTAAGTTCCATCAAATTGCGCGGGCCCTGGCGCAGCGCAACTCCAACCGCCGAGGGTCGCCCCAATCACCGCGCCGCTTGTATTATCCACCGTCACCACGTGCGCCCCGAAAATTCCCGTGACGCCTGGCGGCGATGCCGGCAGCGAGAGCGGATTCGCAGGGAGAATGCGTCCGCTGAGCGACCCTATGTTCACCATGTCCGAAGGATCCGGATACAAAACGCGCAGCCCGGTGCGATCGTCGTCGCCTAGCGGCGCGTCCGGCTCCTGAGTAGAGGGCCTGTTGTTGGAAAAAGTTCCAGGCGCGGGCGCGAACGGATACATCATCGCGTCCAAAACGGCGGAATGGCTGAAACCCAGCGTGTGGCCTAGCTCGTGCGTCATCAAGGACTCGAGATCGTACGAGTTTGGGTTGCTCGCGAGCGCCAAGGGTGTGGCGAATGTGATTGTGGAACTGCTGGGATCGAAATAGACGTCCGCGTCCAGAATCTGACCGACAGCTGTCGCGGGAGCGCCAGTTCCGACCTGAACTCCAATGATGTCCGCGGTGATGATGCGCGTGAACGCCAGAATCCCCGGCGTAAACGCACCGTCGGCCTGATCGAAGCAGATCGAATTTACGCCGTCCGCGCCGCAGGCATCTTGCGTTGCGGTGCGCGCTATCGGGGCGAATGTCCCCGGAATGAGCGTTGTGCCGCTTACGCCGGTCCATACGGCCATCGATTGCGTGATCACCTGTTCGATCTCGTTGAGTTGCCCGGCCGGCGTTTGATCCTGCGTGATGATGGTCACCGGATTGGTTCCGAGCACGGTGCTCCATTCCTCGGCAATGGCTCCCGGCGAAATCAGATCATGCGAAGCAACGGGACACGCCGAACCACCAGAAACGCTGGCCGGCTGGCGCACATCGGGAACAATTTGGTCAAACGCATATCCGCTCGCCCCTGGAATGCCCCAGAAGCCATAGAGGAGCGCGAGAAACGTCGCGGTGTAGGTGCGAAGAGTAATTCTGTCTTTCACTTTCATAGGCCGTCCCCCTTAGGATCACTGATTTTCACGTCGCAGCGCTTTGTGCAGCTTTTCCCGGAAAATCGAAACGGGAAGATTGCGAATCCCGCCGTGCCGAAAGGCGCGCGCCTGCGGATCGAAGATGGATGCAGCGGCGGAATCCTGCGTCACCATTTCCAGCCCGGACTGCGGATTGCGCGCAATGCGAAAAGTTCCCTGAGACCAGCCCAAGACCTGGTACGAGTCGCTCTTATTTCCCCACAGGAAGAGATAAACCTCTTCGCCGGGGCGAAACGCGGGAACTTCGTCCACATGCGAATGCAGATGCCCGACCTGCCCACCGAGCAGGCGGACCGTGACGATTCCGGGCAGCGTTCCTTTTTCTCGCTGCACCACTTCAAAGCGCGTTTCCGTCCAGATTTCTCCCTGCTCCCACTGGCTCGTCGCTCCGAGGCAACGCAGGCGGGCCACCGCCGTGGATTCCAGCGCCAGATCCTCGAACTTCAGGCGCGAAAGAGTTGTCGCGCTTGCCGCCACCGCAAGCACAAGCAGCGCGAGTCCCCCAAGAAAAAGAATCCACAAAAATCGCCGTCGCTCTACGTAACTCATGTTGGATTACCTCATCGCTTTCACTGGATTACCAAAGCGCCGCTTGCGGCGGTTTCGTCCAGATTTGTGTTTTGAATGAAAAGCGTGCGCGCGCCCGGCAACGCGCTCGCGGGAATTTGCAATGTCAGGTGAATGATTCCGAGGCCGGCGGGCTGTTTTGCAATCACGGTCACGTCGCCGGGGCCGGAAACCGTGAAGGTCATGCTGGTGTCCAGGCCGCTTTCGGAAAACACGCAGAGGTCGGCTGTTGTGGTGCCGCTGGCGGGGCGTAGCAGCGGCAGGGGATTGCCGGAAAGCGAGCAGGAATTGTTGGCAACGGAAAACATTCCCAGCGCTTCGACGTCCAGGTCCACGTCGTTTCCTTGCGTGCTGATGCCTGCGGTGGTCGGATCGACCACCGTGATGTCTTTGCCGGTCGCGTTGGGAGAAACCGCGCTCAAAGCAATTACGTCGTTCGACGCATTTGTTGGCGCCACGACCAGAGAAACGGCGTTGGATTCCGTCGCGTTGGGATTCTGGATTTGCACCGAGACATTTCCCGCGACAGAGACGTCGGCCGCAGTGACCGGTGCGGTGCACGCCGTCGCGGTAATGCATGTCGTGGTTCGCGCGGTTCCCGCGATGAGCAGAGTCGAGCCTGGCCCCGGACTGGAAATTGCGAACCCGCTGCCTTCTACCAGCAACGTAAAGCCGTCCGCGGCGCCAACGTAAACACTGGCGGGATGCATCGTCAGAATATTGGCGCCCGTGGAGATGGTTACGTTCGCTGCGCCTGACTGCGTAGTGTCGTCCGAACTGATGGCCACCACTTGCAGCGCATCGGGCGATGGAGCCGCGCCAGGCGCAGTGTAATTTCCGTTCGCATCAATCGAGCCGCAGACGCCGGCGTTCGCGCACGCGGTTCCCTGAATTTGCCAGACGACGCTCTGGTTGCTGGTTCCGAGCACGGCCGCGGTGAAGCCCTGGACCGCGAGGGGCGGCAGCGTGATGCTCGGCGGCTGCACGGATACGAGCACGTGATTGATGACCGTGATTTGCGAGTTCGCGGTTTTCGTGCCGTCCGCGGCGCTCGTGGCCATAATGCTGACGGGATTTGGCTGCGGGATCGTTCCCGGTGCGACGTAGTCCACTTGCAGGACGCTTCCGCCGGTCACGCTTTGGCACGGGCTTGAGCCGACCACGCAAATTTGCCCCAGAGTTGTGTTTCCGCCGGAAACTCCGCTCACGCTCCAGTTCAAGCCGGTATTCGTGGTGCCGAAAAGTTGCGCGGTCAGCGTGACGCGATGGTTCGCGGCGAGCGTGTACGTTGCGGGAGAAAGCGCGACGCTCACGCCCGGCTGGACGGCTATCGTGGCTTGCGCTTTTTTCGTGGGGTCGGCTTGCGGCGTCACGGTGACGGTTACCGTGTTCGGGCTCGGCGCGGTAGTTGGCGCAGTGTAGGTTGCGGTGTCCGCGGTGACCGTTCCGCCTGCGCCTTGCGTGGTGATTACCGTCAGCGTTCCGCAATTTGCGGAGCTGCAGCCTGGGCCGCTGAGCGACCAGGAAAGAACCGTGCTGGGATTCGATCCAGGGATTGGAGTCATTGTCGCGACGAGGGTTGCCGTGCCTCCGGCGGGCACGCTGGCTGGCGCGGTAAGCTGGAGCGAAAAATCACTAGTGATGAGAATGGCGGCCGAGATTTGCTTCGATGGATCGGCGACGCTTTGCGCCGTGATGGATGCATTCACCGACGAAGGAAGAATTCCCGGCGCGGTGTAGTTGCCGCTTAGGTCTACCGTTCCGCATAGCGCGGGGCACGATGCTCCTGTGAGGCTCCAACGGATGGATGTGTCCGGATGGCCTGCGCTTGTGATGGTGGCGTGAAATGGCTGTACGGAGCCGAGTTCGACGCTGGCGTTCGGCGGCGCGAGGCTGATGGCGATGTCACTGGTGATGATGAGCTGGGCTGTGTCTGACTTTGTGGAGTCGGCCTGGCTTGTCGCTGTCACGCGTACGGTCGAGGGCGAAGGCAGATCGGCTGGCGCGGTGTAAACACCGGCTGAGGTGATCGTTCCGGTGGAGG
The DNA here is from genome assembly GCA_035313865.1 of Candidatus Acidiferrum sp. GTDB lineage: Bacteria > Acidobacteriota > Terriglobia > Acidiferrales > UBA7541 > Acidiferrum. Next base: position 45,747 of record DATFZY010000155.1, on the reverse strand, counting down.
CGCTTCCGCCGGGAATGCCGTTCACGCTCCAGGTCACGGCTGTGTTCGTGGTGTTGGTCACTGCGGCGCTGAAGTTCTGCGTGTTTCCCAACAAGGCCGAGGCGCTAGCTGGTGTGACCGTGACCGTTATCGAGGGGGGAGGTGGCGGGGGGGGTGTTGTAATACCTGGACCGCCAACGCAGCCTATCATCCAGATGGGTGCGCTCAGGAGCGCGACGAACGGCAGCGCGGCCAACTTTGAGTGGTCGCGGCGTCTTGGCCTGGGATTCCGATTCGTTTTGTTGGGCGTGAGAGGCCGCATACCGGGCGGAATGCAGGCGAAGGGCCAGCGAAAGGGCGGGCGAGGTTCTGCTGTCGAGAGTGCACGAGAATTTTTCATTGGATTTGCTAACCGCATGAAAATAAAAGAGATATTTACTCGCTTCGACAGCCGCTCTTCCGGCGCAAACGGCACTCGGGTGCCAGATTCGGTCCGGTCGGCGAAGATAAGAATCCCCTTATGGAACTGGGGGCGTGAGGCGCTGTTCCAAAACGGGAGTGGCTAGCTGGAACGGCTCGCGGGCTCCGGCCCATCTTTTTCCGGCGTGCTTGTATTTAACCGATATTTAACCGATAGGTTAAATACAGAGGCGTTCTTGCGTTGTATTTAACTGGCAGGTTAAATACGCTCGAAAAACAGGCAACTTATTCAAACTTCCGTGAACCAAATCACTTGCCACGCCGTCTGGCAGATGTACGGGGAGGGCGAGCGCTTTCGGCTCGCACACGAGACCACATGCAGGAGCTGGTTCTGATCCAGCCAGGCGGTATCGCCGAGGACGAGTTGGCGCAGGAGCAGGCTCAGGCCGCTCTCCGCCGCGAATTCGAGGAACGGCTTGCCGAGTGCGGCCCGCTCGCGTTTCGCGTGGCGCGCGGAGTCTTGCGCAACTCCGCGGACGCGGAAGATGTGGCCCAGGAGGCGCTGCTGCGGGCTTACCGGCGCTTCGAGCATCTGCGCGATCGCGCGCGATTCCGCGGCTGGCTGGTGCGCATCTCGTTTCGGCTGGCGATTGACCGGACGCGTTCCTCGAAGCGCCGCGAAGTGCGCGAAACGCTGTGGTCGCAATCGGCGCCGCGGCCTTCTACGGAAGACTTGGCGGCGACCAGCGAATTCCAGGCGCATCTGGACCGCGCCATGGAAGAGCTTCCCGAAAAGCACCGGCTGGTCCTGTTGCTCGCGGCGATGCAAGGGCACACGCTCGAAGAAGTTGCAGCGATGCTGGGCCTCCCGATAGGAACGGTGAAATCGAGATTGTTTTTTGCAAGAAAGCAGTTAGCGGAGAAATTGCGATGCCATGTAAAAACTATCGAGAAGCGTTGATCGAAACCGCAGCCACCGGCGGCGCGCCCTCGCGGGAGCTCCGCTCGCACCTGGACGCCTGTGCGTCCTGCCGCGCTTCGTTCGCCGAAGAAAGACAGCTTTTCGCGACCATTGACGCGGACTTACACGCCGCCGTCAATTCCGAAGTGTCTGCTTCTCTTCTGCCGCGTGTGCGCGCGAGGCTGAACGAACAGCCTGCGCCACGGCGTTTCTGGATTCCCGCGTGGACGGCGGTAGTCGTTGCCGCTGCGCTCGTCTTTGCGGTCGTGTCGGTTCGCTACTTTAAGCGCGAACCTGCCAGGTCAATCCCGGATGGCGGTTCCGTGGCAAGCAGGGTTGTTCCTGGAGACATACCGAAAGCAACCGTTCTTGGGGCCATCGAAAAAACACCGCCTTCTGCGAGAAGCCATTTCGTGGGGCTAAAGAGAGTTAGTCGCAACGCGTCCGTCGAGGAGATTTCCGTGCTTCTGCCCGCGGGTCGAAAAGAGGCCGTGGATTCGTGGGTTGCCGACCTGCGGCGCGGAACCGCTACGGCCGACGAAATGCCAGCTGAAAAAGCAGGGCAGCCGTTGGGGGATCTGAAAATTTCACCGCTCGGCGTTTCGCCGATTGAAATGACGCCGTTGGAGGATGTAAGCGGAAACTCGGCGTCCGAAAACAAACCGACAAAAGATTGAGAGTTCGAGCCAATTCCAAAGGAGCGTTCCATGAAAAAGATCATTCTGCTAGCAGCGATTTCGGCACTTAGTTTTGGTGCGCAAGCGTCGTGGCCGCAAGACAAAGGGAAATCGGATGACGCGGCCAAATCCGCACACGGAGAACTGGGCATAACCCCCCTGCGCGTGCAAGTTGTATTCACAGAATACGACGGCGACAAGAAAATCGGCAGTCTACCGTACACGATCCTTGTAAATTCGGACGATAAAGGGCCGCAGGCGGCGGTGCGGATGGGATTGCGGGTTCCGATTGAAATATCGGGTGCGCCTGGTAGCCATCAATTTCAATACCAGGATGTCGGCACAAACTTGGACGGCCGCGCGGACAGGACGGATGACGGCCGGTTCCTCTTAAAGCTAAACGTGGAAAAATCTTCTGTGTACGCGCCGAGCGAAAGCCAGAAAACGGCCACTGCAGCCGGTAACGAGCTCAGCAATCATCCCATTGTCCAAACATTCAAGACCCAGGTGAATCTGCTTATTCGTGATGGGCAGACGATTCAATCGACAGTGGCGACGGATCCGGTTTCGGGGCATGTGACGAAACTGGATGTCACGCTTAACGTAATCAAATAGGACGCTGTGAGGGCTTCACGCTGTTTTCAGGATTGCAGCGAGGGCGCTGCTTAAATCCGGATGGAGAAACTGGTAGCCGAAATGTTGCAACTTTTGCGGAAGGACGCGCTGGCCGGATAAGAGCAGCGCGTCGGCCATTTCGCCGAGGGCGAGGCGCAGTGCGAATGCCGGGGCCGGGAGCAGCGCCGGTCGATGAATCGTCCTCCCGAGAATTTTTGTAAACTCGGCGTTCTGCACAGGTTGCGGCGAGATTACGTTGATGGGGCCGCGGACGTCTCCTTTTTCGAGCGCGAAACGCAGAATTTCGATTAGGTCTTCGAGCGTGATCCAGGACATCCATTGTTTGCCTGAGCCTAGTTTTCCGCCGGCGAAGAATTTGAAGGGCAGGAGCATTGGCGGTAGCGCGCCGCCATCCCTGGACAAGACAATTCCAATGCGGGCTCGCACGACACGGATGCCGATGGCTTCGGCTTTTACTGCTTCGGCTTCCCAGTCTTTGCCCAAGTTGGCGAGGAAATCGTTTCCTGGCTGGCTTTCTTCCGTCAGGATTTCATCGCCGCGATCGCCGTAGATGCCTGTCGCCGAAGCCGAGAGGAGCACTCTGGGCCGCGCGTTCATCTTTGCCAGAGCATTGACCAGGGAGCGCGTGGTATCAATGCGGCTGGAACGAAATTGCGCTTTGCGTTCTGCGCTCCAGCGGCCATCGGCGATCGAAGCGCCTGCGAGGTTCACCACGGCGTCCGCGCCGACGGCTGCGCCGCCCAACTCTCCTGTCGCGGGATTCCACGCTACGTCGAAGCCGTCTTTCGATTCGCCTTTTGCGGTGCTTTGTGGACGAACGAGGCGGCAGACGGTGTGGCCGTCTCTTGCCAGGGAGCGCACTAGCGCGGTGCCTACCAGGCCGCTTGATCCTGTCACGAGAATTTTCATAGTGAGCTTGCTCGATTCTTTCGCTATGCCACTCGAATAGCTGCCTGCTCAGAACGCTACGCAAGCTTCTGCCAGCGGTCAAGTTTCAGAAAGTTTCAAAATAGCTTGCTTGGACGAAACTGTCGAATTTCATGCCGCGTGGGCGGAAGGTCGCCGCTGAGACTGTAGCGCAACGATATTGGTGCTCACTGCGCGGGCTATAGCCCGTTACAGTTCCGCGGGTTACAATTCTTTGGTGACCCTTCCAGCACAAACTGCGCGCGTTAAGGTGCTTTTCTTTGGGCGGCTCAAGGAAATTGTTGGGCAGGCGGAAGATTCGGTTGAGTTGCCCGACGGCGCGCCGATTGAAGCGCTTTTTTCGCGCTATGGCGCGACGCATCCTGAGCTGCTGCGTTTTCGAGCTTCGCTGGTGGCTTCGCGGAATCAGGAATTTGTTGCGTGGAACACGCCCTTGCATTCCGGCGACGAAGTCGCTTTCCTTCCGCCCGTCAGCGGCGGTTAGTTCAGATGGCCATGAAGAAATCTCCCCAACCCGATCTGCTGGCTCTGGTGCGCGACCCTATCGACCACGCCACTTTGATCCAGAATGTGCGCGCCGCCGAGAATGGAGCTGTCGTTACGTTTGATGGCTGCGTGCGCAATCATTCGCACGGGCGCAGCACGCTTTATCTGGATTACGAAGCTTACGAGACTATGGCGCTGACGAAAATCCGCGAAATTGCCGCACAGATGCACGAGAAATTTCCGATACATCTCGTAGCTATCGCGCATCGCCTCGGGCGGCTGCAAATCGGCGAGACCAGCGTGTTTATCGCGGTCAGCTCGGCGCACCGGCCTGCGGCGTTCGACGCTTGCCGCTACGCGATAGACACGCTCAAGAAGACCGTGCCCATCTGGAAGAAGGAATATTTTGTGGATGGCGCCGTCTGGGCCGACGGCGAAGTGCCCCCTGCGCCTCCGGAGACTCGGGCCGCGAATCCTGCATCCTAATAAATCAATGACATCTCGATCCCCACGCACTCTGCTATCCACGGCTGCTGTTTTCGCCGCGCTTTGTGCGTTCAGGATCGCTCTTGCACAGGATAAGCCGGACCGACCGCCGTGGGCTCAGCCGAAGCCGAGACCGCCTGCGAATGCGTCTGCCGTGGATACGACGCCTCCCACACCGCCTTCCTTGCCTTCATCACCGCCGTTGCCGCCGGACGGCGGCATTGTGCCAACGCCGGTACCGCCGCTTCGGCCGCCGGAAGAGGCTGACGCGCAGCGCGCCAGGATCAAGGTAAAAGTGGAACTCGTCAATATTCTGGCGAGCGTTCTGGATGATCACAGCCATCCGGCGCCGGACCTGCCTATCGAAGCCTTCCAAGTCTATGAGGAAGGCGTGCCGCAGAAGATTGAAGTGTTTGAATCGGAGACGCAGTTGCCGCTCGACCTGGAGCTGATGATTGATGCGAGCCTGAGCGCGAACATGGAAATCGGCTTTGAGAAAGAGGCGGCGGCGCATTTCATCCGGCAGGTTTTGCGTCCCAACGACCGGTTGTCGGTGTTTTCGTTCGACGAAAACGTTACCCAGGTAGTGGCCTTTTCGGACAATGTGCCGAGCCTGCAAGCCGCGGTGCGCAAAATCCCCCCTGGCGCAGGCACTTCCATTTATGACGCCGTGCTGCTCGGCGCGCGGGCGCTGGAGAAACGGGGCCCGGAGCGGCGACGGGTCATCATTCTGGTTACCGACGCGGGAGAAACCACCAGCCGCAGCGATTTTGATGGGGCGCGAAAGGCGGCGGTGCGCTCGGACGCGTTGCTTTATTCGATCGTGATCCGGCCGATTAAAAACGAGAGTGGGCGCAACACGGCGGGGGAACACGCGCTGCAAACCATCACGGAGACAACCGGCGGGAATATGTTTTTTCCGGATACAGCATCGGAGTTGGATGTCATTTTCGATTTGATTGACCGGGAGCTGCGGACGCAGTACCGGCTGGGCTACTACCCGACGCCGCGCGGGCCAGCTAATACATACCGCAACGTCGAGGTTAAGGTCCTCAATGGGGACTACCATGTGCGGAGCCGGAAGACCTACCTGACCGGACCGCAGTGAAAATAAAGAGGTTAGCGACTGAATGTTAAGATTTAGGGGCAGAGAGTCCTACCCCTCCCCCACCCCTATTTTTGCAAAGATGTGAAAACAAAGGGTTTAAGGTGCTGGGGTCTGCTAAAGATTTGATTCCATAGAACTTACGGGCAATTCCTGCGAAGTGCTGATAGGGTGCGCTTTTGCAGGGGCGAAGGGCTGAAGCCTGGGCGGAAACCGACTTGTGGCCACACTGCTTTCCGCTTGGAGCGTAGCATGGCGGTTACCGATTGTCAATCAATGTTATTGATAATGGAAAAGGTATTCGAACGGACCGGATGTCGTTACCAATGCGAGCGTTGGCCGCGTTTGGGCTTTTTCGTGAGCGCTGATGGTAGAGTGGAAGTGGCACTAGTGTGAGTGCGTGGAGCGATTTTCCGCAGAGCAGAAAACTTTCCCGATGAGCAAAGATTACCTGGAAGCTGCGATTGAGATTGCGAAGGAAGCGGGCACGATTTTGCGCGAGGAGTTCGCGCGTCCTCCGGAGATCAGTTACAAGGGTGATGTGGATCTGGTGACACAGGCGGACAAGCGGTCTGAGAAGGCGATTGTTGCGCGATTGACAAAGTATTTTCCGGAGCATTCGATTGCGGCGGAAGAGGGAACGGGGCACGACAGCGGGTCGGAGTTTTGCTGGCATGTGGATCCGCTGGATGGGACGACCAATTTCGCGCATGGGTATCCGTGCTTTTCGGTGTCGATAGCGGTGGCGCAGCGCGGGGCGCTGCTGGCCGGGGTGGTTTACAACCCATTTTATGAAGAGCTTTTTGCAGCGGCACGGGGAGCCGGGGCTACGCTTAACGGAAAGAGAATTTACGCGTCGAAAGTAGATGCGCTAGCCACGAGCCTGCTGTGCACGGGATTTCCGGTACACAAACGGCAGGCAACTCCGAACATTCATTACTACTGGGATTTCACACTGCGTTCGCATGGTGTTCGACGAGATGGATCGGCGGCACTGGATCTGGCGAGCGTGGCGGCAGGACGTTTTGATGGATTTTGGGAGTTCGGGCTCAAGACGTGGGACACCGCGGCGGGGGTTTTGCTGGTCGAGGAAGCGGGCGGTAAAGTTACGGACTTTGCGGGGGAGCCGTACCGGCTTGGAGGGCCGATGATTTTCGCCACGAATGGATTGATTCACGAGGAAGCGCGGGCCGTGGCTTTGGAGATTTCGAAGCGCGATCCGGCTGCTCCCCTGCGCCGTTAGGCTGTGTGCCTGCCCCGGCAATATCCACTAACAGAAAGCTACTACGCTACTTACAACTTCTTAATGCCCTCGAAGCTAACCTGCTTTGGCAACGACAAAGTATTTTGAGCCTCCCGACGACGCTCGACATCCAACATTTAGAAATCCGTTGCCAAGCATCACTTTTTTGAAGGGGAAGATATGCGCGCATTCACACAGTCTGGAAAATTGGTTATTACGCTGGCCGTGGCATTGCTTTGCTTGAGCACGGCGCCCGAAGCAGTGTTTGCCGATGACGGTAAGGATGACAAGGACAAAACCAGTGCGCCGGCAAAAGTTGCACCTGCCAAGACGGATCCCGCTGCCGCAGGATTGACGGAGCGGGAGCGCATGTTGTTGGATCGCGTCGAACAGCTCGAGAAGCGTGTGGCGGAGCTGGAAGGGAAGAAGGATGGAGGTGCGCCGGGGGCTGCGGCAGCGGCTCCGGGTGAAGCGAATGCAGTCGCGGCGACCGCGCCAGTTACGAATGCCGCACCGGGGAATGTGGCTACGGCGGCGTCGAACAGTTCAACCAGTGTTGTGAAAAGCGCGGACAGCGGGGCGTCGGCGACAGTTGCTGCGTCTCCGGCCAGTGCGGGCAGTCCCGCGAGTCAGGATCAGACCACGCCGACGAACGTGGCGCAGGTTGCGACCAACGGAAAGCCGGGCAATGTCGAGCCGTTTTCGGATGCGGACTGGACCTGGCTGAACGGCAATCCCCGTACGAAGGACATTTATTGGGACACGAAATTCTTTACGCCAGAAATCCGAGTCGACACAAACTATGTCTCGGACTTCAACCACCCGACGGATCACTCCATTGGAGGTTCGAGCGAGTTGTTTCGATCGAGCGAGGTGCAGTTGGAGCAGTTGGGCATCGGCGGCGATTTTCACTATGACGACGTGCGCGGCAGGTTTATGACGCAGCTCGGTATGTATTCCGCAACGACGCCACGGAATGACGCCAGTCCAGGCCATGGACAATGGGATTTGGACGCTGCGTATCGCTACCTGTCAGAGGCATACGGCGGGTACCACTTCAACGTGCTGCACGGGGTGAATGTGGACGCGGGGATATTCTTGTCTTATATAGGATTGTTCAGTTACTACAACTTCGACAATTGGGCGTATCAACCTTCGTATGTTTCGTCCAATACGCCGTGGTTTTTTAATGGCGTGCGCGTGCAGGTTTTTCCGACCGAGCATTTGAAAATTGAGCCATGGTTTATTAATGGGTGGCAGTCCTACGCTTCCGCCAACCACAGGCCCGGCGTGGGAGGACAGATTAAGTGGACTCCAAAGCCCTGGCTCAACATTATTTCCAATAATTACGGCCTGGGCCGGGATGATCTCTTCCTGCCTGAGCGCAGGCGAATTCATACCGACAACAGTATCGAAGTGAAATACTACGACAATCCTGAGAAAACCCTCGACAAGATGGCGTTTTCGCTTACGGGCGACTTGGGTTGCGAGTATGGCGAGGGAGTGAGTTGCTATGGCGATAGGAAAGGAGGGCCCAAGCAGAGCTTTGTCGGCTATATGTTGTACAACCGGTTCTGGTTCCACAATGACCTGTTCGGGCTGACGGTTGGCGGCGGGCAGATCAACAATCCGGGACGCTATCTAGTTTTGCTTCCGCCTATCAATGGAGAGACGGCGATTACCGCAGCCACGAATTCCCCCTACTTTACTGAGAATCCTGGGGACCCGTACAAGGCTTGGGATTCGTCGATCACTTTCGACTATATGCCCAAGCAGTACATCACGTTCCGCTGGGAGTATGACTATCGGCACGCGAACGTTCCTTATTGGACGGGTAGAGGCGGCATCACGCCGCCCGGCGGAAACACCGGGGCGCCTCAATTCTACGTGTGCAGCAGTGGCAGTTCGTCGGGCCAGCTGTCGCTGGGTCCGGCGGAGACGGCTTGCGGGGGCGGAATCAACAGCGTTTGGTTTCCGGATCTACGGAAGGATGAATCGTTTATTGATTTGTCCATCCTCATCAAGTTCTAGCGGTTTAGAGAGTTGAGTATGGCGATGTGGGTGCCGGAGAGGCTTGGGCTTGTTCTGGCACCCAATTGGCCTAGAAGCGCGTGGCGAGCGGGGGAGTTGCTGTTACTTGCCGACGTAGCTGGTAGCTGACAAATTCGAGCGCGTTAGTTCCTTGACGTTTAGCTGGCCGTTCCTGGTCTTATCCAGCCGGTCGAACTCTGCGGCCATGAACTTCAGGAATTCCTGTTTCGAGACCATGCCGTTCTTGTCGGTATCCATCAGGGGCAGCAACTGCTTGATGCCTTCCTCGCCGATGGCCATTTTATTCTGGGGCTTGGGGACGGCAGCTTTTTGTTGCGCCGCATTGCCAAGCAGAGTCCCTGTCAAAACCAATACCGCGATTGCGGCGAATATTCGGAGTTTGTTTGATTGCATCAGCATAGTCGGCTCCTTTAAAGGCGGCAAATTGGGGCCCGGATTGGGCCAATGTACACCCGCCGAGCTGAAGGCCGTTTACGCAAAATACGAATATACAAAATTCAAATTATTTGAACGGCGCTAGCCCTGGGTTCGCGGCAGCGGATATACGTGCGGGCATGCCGCCTTCCATTCTTGATTCAAAAAAATGATGCACATTCTTTGAATTTACCTGCAAAAGACTAACGGAATTCTTATGCCTGCTCGCTTACTTTCCATGTGCCTGACGGGTCTCCGTCAGGGAGAAAGTACGGGGATACTCACATGGTTAGAAATTGGACGATCGTTTTGAGTGTTGTTGCGTTGTTGTGTCTGCCGGGGTTTGGCGCAGGGCAATCGACGTTCGGGGACGTGGTTGGGGTGGTCAAGGACCCGGGACAAGGAGCGGTTGGGGGAGCGCAAGTGACGCTCACTAACGCGGATGAGCACACGCAGCATACGGCTACGACGGACGCCGATGGAGCGTTTCATTTTGTAAATTTGAAGCCAGGGCATTACGAGCTGGTTGTGGCTGCAGCGGGATTTGCCGATTACAAAGTTACGGCAATGCAGTTGGATGCGCGGCAGACATTGCGGCTCGACGTGGTGCTGAAGCTGGCTAGCGCGGCGCAGAGCATTGAAGTTGGGGGAGACTCGGGGCCGGTCATTAACACGGAGAATGCGACACTTGGAGACACGAAAGATTTTTCGCAGATCACGAATTTGCCGGTGAATTACCGCGGGGCCACGACGAGTCCTCTGGCAATGCTGGCAACGGTGCCGGGAGCGCAGCAGGACGCTAATGGAAATGTTTCGGTGGGAGGCGGGCTGCCTTCGCAGGTGCAATATTCGGTGGATGGGTCTTCGACGGTGAATATCCGGCAGAATGGCGCGCTGGGGAACATGAATCCTTCGTCGGAGCTGATCAGCGAGTTCAAGGTGACGCAGTTCAATAATAATGCGGAGTTTTCGCAGGTTGGCGACGTGACCATCAGCACGAAGAGCGGGACGGAAGCGTTTCACGGGAGCGTATTCGAATATTTTCAAAACAGCGCGCTGGACGCGGCCGTTTGGGGTTCGAATATAAATGGCGACACGCTGAAGCCGCACAAAGTGTTTCATACGTTTGGCGGGAGCCTGGGGGGTCCGCTGAACATTCCCAAGCTTTCGCACGGGAAAGCGAAGACGTTTTTCTTTACGGATTATGAGGGGAATCGAAAGCGGTACTCGACGCCGCTGTTCCTATTTGTGCCAACGAATGCCATGCGGTCGGGGGATTTTTCCGCCCAGGCGGCGCCATTGATGGATCCGTTCACGGGGAAGCCATATCCAGGGAACAAAATACCAAGCGGGAGCGCTTGCACCAGCGCGCAGGATTGCATCAACCCCGTGGCGACGGCGCTGCTGAATTTCATTCCCGCGCCAAACATCAATGTGAGCGCGGCGAATTTCGGGTCGCAGGCCAATTATTTGCAGCAGACGCCGACGCCGAGCAACACGAACGGATTTGATACGCGGATCGATCGCACGCTGACTTCGAAACAGTCGATTTTTGTGCGGTGGAGCTGGAAGCATCTGGACGGGCAGTCGCTGACGGATGCGTATCTGGGAACGCTGAACAGTTTTCTGCCGCCGGACAATGATTTAGAGCACAACAACAACATCCTTGTTTCGCACAATTATCTGATTACGGACCACCTGGTGAACGAAGCGCGGTTTGGGGTTTCGTTGTGGGAACTGCAAGTGCATTTTCCCATCGAAGGGGCGACGGCGATTTCGGAGTTGGGACTGCAGGGGCTGGACATCAGCGATCATCCAACGACCGGAGCGTTTCCGATTTTCAATTTCAGCGACGATCCGGGAAATTATTCGCCGATTGGGCGGGACAAGGATGGCACAACCAAGTCGACCACGATTCAGCTTGCCGACAATCTCACGTGGATTCACGGACGGCACACGATGAAATTTGGCGCGGATGTGCGGCGAGTGGGCTATCAGGACATCGAGAGTTTTGGAGGGGCGGATGATTTTGGAGATTTCACGTTCGACCAGGGAGTGTTTACCGGAAACGCGTTCGCGAATTTGCTGCTGGGATTGCCGACGAAGACGTATGTCGCGCAGTCCGGGCCGGATGTGCACGCGCATGCCACGCAGACCGGCGTATATGGGCAGGACGAGTTCCGGCTGAATGACCGGCTCACGCTGTCGTTTGGATTGCGATGGCAGGCGCTGCCGCCGTTTGTGAGTTCGCTGAACAATCTGACGGCGTTCGATGTTCACAATGGAGGCGTGATCATTCCACTGGGGAATCAGCCGCGCGCGGCGTTTCTCGAGTCGATTAACACGTGCGTTGCGGGCAGCGGGATTACCTGCGGTGTGCCGACCGCGGCGGATAGTGCGCTGGGTTGCGTTCCGGTGAACGCGGCGCTTCCTTGCGCGCCGGTTGAATTTGCAAACACCGTGGGCCTGGGGCCGGGGCTGCGGGAGTTTTACAGAAAGAATGTTCAGCCGCGTTTAGGATTCGCTTACCGACCGTTTGGGAACAACAAAACCGTGGTGCGCGGCGGGTTCGGAATTTTTACGATGACGAACCTGGGGCAGCTTTCGTTCAACACAACAAATATCGATGTGGCGGTAGTGCGGACGACGTTCAATCCGGATGCCACGACGGGAGCGCCGACGTATCAGTTTCCGTCGGTGCGCACGCCGGACAATCCTTTGCTGATTGCGGGCACGGGAGATTTCTACCAGAACACGCTTACGAATTATCGCGATCCGCAGTCCGCGCAATGGAACTTCACGATTGAGCGAGAGCTCGCACATGATTTGACGCTGCGAGAGAGCTACGTGGGCATGGCTTCTTACCGGATGAGCGAGACGGTGGACCTGAATCAGGTCGAACCGAGCACGATCAGCCCCAATCCCAACCCGAAGCCGTATCCGAATTGGGGAAGAATTTTGTCGACTACCAATGAGGGACACGTCAACTATAACGGGCTGCAATCCGAGCTGAACTTGCACGCGCGCGGCGGACTCACGTTGCAAGCGAGCCATGTGTGGGCCAAGAATCTTGGGAACGTTGGCGGCGATGCGCCGACGGCGTTTAATCCGGAGATTATTTACGGAACGCCGGTGGCGAACCGTTTTGATCTTTCCGCCGATCGCGGCAACATGGCCGGGACGCGGCGTAACCGATTTCTGGTCACGGCGCTGTACGACCTTCCCGCCGGACGGAACCGAAAATATTTCAGCCACATGAAGGCGGTGCCGGAAGCGATTCTGGGAGGATGGTCGTTCAGCACGGTGAGCCTGTGGGAGACGGGGCCGTATCTGACGCCGATCACGAGCTCAAGCTACGATCCGGGAAATCTGAACATTTCCTATCGCGGCGCGATTCAGCGGCCGGATTGCACGGGCAATCCGAACGTGGCGAACGCCGCGGCGGGAAGCATGTTCGACATTAACGCGATAAATCCGATACCGGCCGGGCCGGTTGGAAACTGCGGCGTGGGGATTCTGGAAGGTCCGGGGACAACGACGATTGCGGCCGGGCTCTCCAAAAACTTTCATTTGACCGAGCGGTTTAGGCTGCGGTTTGAAGGCACGTTCACTAATTTGCTGAACCACCCGAATTTTGCGCCGCCTCCGACGAACGTCACGGCGTCGTCCTTTGGCATCGTGCAAAGCGTGCAGACCGCGGAAAACAGTGGCAATCGAACGGGACAACTCTCGTTGCGGCTGGATTTCTAAGTCTGGCGCGGAAGAAAAAATCGCCGGTTCGCTCTGCTGGAAAGCGGCCGGCGATTTTGGTAAGTTTCCGAGCGTTTGGAATCGATAGCAGCGATGGGCGCGGAACTACTTGGCGCCCCACTCCGCGTAAGACTTCGCTACGGTGGGCCCGATCGAGAAGTCCCAGGCGAAGGGGGAGACGTTCTTGAATTTCTCGGGAATCACATAGCGATCCACGGCCTCTGCTACGGGCACGCCCGCCTTGTAAAGCTTTTGGGCTTGCTCTTCGATGTCATCGAAGAGGGAACGGAACATCGCTATGCCTTCCTGGCCGCAAATCTGTCCATGCCCCGGCACGAAGAGCGTGTCCTTGTCCCACGACGCGAAAGTCTTGAGCGTTCGCCGCCAGCCGGAGACGGTGGCCCGGTCATCAAAAGTGACCGGGAAAATGCCGTTGAAGAGCAGATCGCCGGCGTAAACGACGTTTTGTTCCGGGACGCGAACGATAAGGTCCGTGCCGGAGTGTCCTGGGTAATGCTCGATCACGGCCGTTAATCCGCCGAGGTCCACCTTCATGGGCAGCTTTGCTGGATCGAGCGGGTGATTTGGTAGAGTGAGGGTGCTTGCGTTGATAGCGTCGAAAACATTCGACATGGCATCCAGATAGCCTTGCCGGTGAGTTTTGGCTAATTCTGATTTGGCCTCTTTTACGGCTTTCTCTTCAGGCGCGAGTGCCACGGATTTGCTCACGCCCTGGAGCACTCCGTATTTCGCCACTATGCGCTTTGCGGTATCTGCATGCGCCCAGAGGGGCGTCCCCTTCGCGCCATAAAAAGCGTTGCCCGTCGAATGATCATAGTGATAGTGAGTGTCCAGAGCGGCCTTGACCGGCACCTGGGTTACTCCTTGCAGCGTCTCCCATTGAAATGCTGCTCCGAGAGGCGAAATGAATCCTTCCAGAACGAAGGCCGAATCTTTTCCGGCGAGGAAGCCGCCATTGCAGAGCGTCTGGAACCCTTTCGTGGGATCGGAAATCGTGGCGTAGAGGCCGTCACCGATCTTCCTTACGGAAGCGAAGCCTTTGTCGGCGATCACTGTTTGCGAGACACGGGAATCACCCGCGAGCTCCGCGGCCAGAGCCGGGAAAGGGAACAATTTGGCCGCGGAATAAAGCGCGCCAACATACGAGGCACGGGTCAGGAAATTGCGGCGAGAGAACGGCATGGACAGGTCTGTCATTTTTCCTCCGTTGGATGAATGCCACGATTGGATGATGTGTCCCGAAGAATGGTTATTCCTGCAAGCACTTTGAACCAGGACAAAATTCCAGTCAATCCATGTTTTTTGTGCGCCGTCACGATTACATCACATCGGCGGCGAACTTTCTGCTGGTTGTTGCAACATCGGGATACCTTATATAGATAATCCCAGGCTTGGGTTACGGATTATGCGGAGGAGGTGTGTCCCATGGCCAAAATGGCAGCGCTGCTTGCGATGTGGCTTGCCCTCGCGCCGGCGTGGAGTCCCCAACATGACCGGGTGAGCGAATGCGTCGAGCGCTGCAACGCGCAGCAGGGAGACCCGGACGTGGAACGCCAGGAGATCATCCTTCTGGAGAAGGAAGCCGCGCACGCCATCCAGTTGACTGACACGACTTTTTTCCGGCGAGTGTATAGCGACGATTTTTCCGGCACGCTGTCTCACGGCGAGAGGGTCGACAAGACGAACTTCATCAACGCAGTGCAATCGAGCGTGATCAAGTACGAGTCTTTTTACGCTTCGGACATTAAGGTGCATATCTACGAGGATACGGCGGTGGCGACTTGCTTGTGGTCGTCGAAGGGTGTGGTGAAGGGGCAGACGGTGTACACGCAGATGCGCGTGATGCACATTTACTTGAACGGCCTGAATGGCTGGAAAGTTGTGGCTGGGCAGGCCAGCGCGTTGCCGCCTTATCTACAGCAGTCGCTGTAGATTTGGTTTCGAGCTTTACAGGGGACGTTTCGACGATTCGCCTGCTGAATGATTTTTCTTTACGCGGGTAGCGCTGTGCGTTCTGCGTTGACGGCGGCGCCGATGACTCCGAGCTCATCGTTTGAGGGAATGACTTCGAAGCGGCTGCCCTGAAGCGGGCTCATCTTCACCATTTCGTGGACGATTCGTTCCAGCAATCCGATATCGATGAAATTCGCGTTAGGGCCGGTGAGGTAGAACTGGCCGGGGCCCTCCATGTGGATGCTCGTCGCCGTGGCGGCGGCAAGAGCGCGATGGCAGCGGGTCACGAACTCGGCGCAACGCGTGTCGCCCGTTTTGGCATTCGCAATAACCTCTTCGGGCTCCATGTCCAGGAAGCGCAGCCGCATGGAGCGGTATCCCAGAATGCCTTCGAGGTGGCCGCGGCCGCCGCAGCCGCAGAAATTTTCTTTGGGATCGAGAGTGACGACCGTGTGGCCGCCCTCCCACACCCCTTCGCTCCAGGGAAAACGGCCGAAGCCGATGCCATTTCCAAGCGTCCAGACGCGGTTCAGCTTGTGGAGTTTGCCGCGTGTGGCAGCGATTCCGGCGGCCATGGCGTCCGCATCATTGAAGACGCGGACGGGAACATCCTTGCCGTCCAGTTTTAAGGCGCCGGACAACGCGGCCTGCAAATGGAAACCCTTTATCTGTTGAAGATTTGGGGAATCCTCCACGACGCCATCGCGGATCACTCCGGGAAACCCCAGGCCTATGGCGTGGATTTTTTCTCCTTCGGCGAGCGATTCGAGCTGCTGGCGTATGCTTTCGGCGATTCTGTCCGCGGGCATGGATTGCAGTGCGTCCACGGGCTGCGATTTTTCGGGAACCATGCGGAGCGGACCGACCACTTTGTCCCCCTCCACCAGTCCCACCGCGATATGCTCCATCACCAGTACACCAGCTGTTCTGCGCATCGTATTCCTGCCTATCGCCGGCAACTGCGCGTGCTACCGCCCAAGTTTCGCAAGCGCACCGGCTAAGTCTTGGAGAGTTTGTTAAGTCCGTTGAACGCGGCCGTTTTGTAGCATTCCGCGAGGGTCGGATAATTGAAAACGCTGTCGACGAAATATTCGATGGTGCCTTTCAACGCCATTACGGCTTGCCCGATGTGAAGAAGCTCCGAGGCGCCTTCTCCGATGATGTGCACGCCGAGGAGCAGCTTTGTATCGGGATCAAAGATCAGTTTCAGGCGGCCCGTGGTGTCGCCGCGAATCTGCCCGCGGGGGATTTCGCGGAAATAGGCGATTCCCACTTCGTAGGGGACGCCTTCGTCGGTGAGTTGCTCTTCCGTTCTACCAATGAAGGAAATTTCAGGGATTGTGTAGATGCCGTAGGGATAGAGCGCCTTGTTCGATTTGACGGGCATACCAAAGGCGTTTGCCGCCGCGATGCGGCCCTGCTCCATGGAGACGCTGCCAAGGCTCGGGAAACCAATTACGTCGCCGACGGCGAAAATGTGCGGTTGCTTTGTGCGGTATTCCGCGTCGACGGGAATACGGCCGCGAGCATCGGCTTCGAGGCCCGCCGCGGCGAGATTCAGCTCATCGACGTTGCCTTGTCTGCCGATGGCGTAGAGCAACGCTTCGCCGGAAACTTTCTTTTTGCTTCTTAGATTGGCGACGACGCCCGACTCAGGATGGTCTTCCACGCTTTCGACTTCTTCATTTAAGCGCAGCGTGACGCGGCGGTCGCGCAGGTGATAGCAGAGGGCTTCGACCATTTCCGAATCGGCAAATTCGAGCAGGCGCGGGCGTTTTTCGATAAGTGTGACGCGCACGCCGAGGGTGGCGAACATGCAGGTGTACTCGACGCCGATGACGCCGCCGCCGACCACCATCATGGTCTTGGGAATGACGGGCATCTGCAAAATTTGGTCGCTGTTGATGATGGTGGTGTTGTTGAAGGGCACCAGCGACGTCGAGGCGGGCTTCGTTCCCGTGGCGATGATGATATTTGCGGCCTCGTAGTCGGCTTGCCCGCGCAAGCCAACCACGCGAATATGATGCGGATCGACGAAACTGCCCATGCCGGTGAAGACTTCGATGCCGTTGCGGGAGAGTTGAGCGCGAATCACATCGATTTCGGTTTTGATC
Organism: Candidatus Acidiferrum sp.; assembly: GCA_035313865.1. GTDB lineage: Bacteria > Acidobacteriota > Terriglobia > Acidiferrales > UBA7541 > Acidiferrum. The sequence goes on along the minus strand of DATFZY010000155.1, from coordinate 28,523 downwards.
ACATGCTGGGCGCGGAATGCCAGGTCCGCCATGGTGATCTGTTCTTTGACGCGGTAATTGACGCCGTAAATGCCCTGGTAGTGAAAGCCGGAGAGATGCAAGACTGCTTCGCGAATAGTTTTGCTGGGGATGGTGCCCGTGTTGATTGCGGTGCCGCCAATGACTTCGAGTTTTTCGACGAGAGCGGCGCGCTTGCCGAACTTCACCGCTTGAATCGCCGCGCGTTGTCCCGCGGGACCGGAGCCGAGGACGATGAGGTCGTAACTCTCCATAACGATGCCGCGCAAATCGGGGGGTGATGCCGCGCAAGTATACCACCGCCTATTTATTTGTCTTCGGTTGGGTACTTTTTAGGCGGGCTCGGAAGGGTCAATCACTCATAACGCAGAGCGACCATGGGGTCTACGCGCATGGCTCGCCGCGCGGGAATGTAACAAGCCAGTAGCGCGACGCTTACAAGCAGCAGGGCTACGCCGCCGAATGTGAGCGGGTCGGTGGGTTTCACTCCAAAGAGCAGGCTTGCAATTACCCTCGCGAACGCAAACGCGAAGAGCAAGCCAAGCGCGGCTCCTGCAAATGCCAGTTGGGCGCCGCCGCCGATAACGAGTTTCCAGATATCGGCTGGCTGCGCGCCGAGTGCCATGCGGATGCCGATTTCGTTGGTGCGCAGGCTGACGACATAGCTCATCACGCCATAGACACCCATTGCGGCGAGCAGGAGCGCTAGGCCTGCAAAAATTCCGAGGAGGAATGTGGAGAATCGCCGGCGCGAAACCGAATCGGAGAAAAGAGTGTCAAGAGACATCACGTGCGTCACGGGTAGAGTCGGATCGAATTTGTGGATTTCTGAGGTCGCTTCCTGCGCCAGCGCCGCCGGATCGGACGCGGTGCGGATCACTGCGTACTGTGGCCAGCCGTTGGCGTAGTAAACGTCCAGCGTTGGCGGGGCTTCCAGTCCATATTGATGCACATTGCCGACGACACCGACGATTGTGAACCAGCAAGGGTGCGGATCGAAGGAACACAAATTGATGCGTTTGCCGATGGGATTGCCGCCCGGCCAGAACCTCCGCGCGAGCCCTTCATTCACCGCGATGTTCTGAGTGCCGTAATCATGCGCGCCCAGCGGCCGGCCCATGCGCAGTGGAATTCCCATAGCTGCAAAATAGCCGGGGCTTACACCGCGCGTTTCCGCAATGGGCCGCGCCCCATTGGGTGAAAGCAGCTGATCTTCCACGACAAAACGAGACGCGGAACGCATCGCAGAACCGAGAGGCAGCACGGTGATTCCGCCCACGGCTTTTGTTCCCGGCAGAGCTTGAATCCGTTCGGCAAGCTGATCGAATTGCAACGATTGTTTGCGCGCCAGTTCGATCTGCTGTTCGTCGGTCAGCTTGCTCTCTTCTTCCGGCGGAAGTTGCGGCAGGTCCACCTCCATCGCCAGAACGTGATCGTGCTGGAAGCCGGGATCGACTTGCAGCAAGCGATGGAAACTGCGAATGAGCAGGCCAGCGCCGACCAGCGGAATGAGTGCCAGGGCAATTTCCGAAACGACCAGAAGGCTGCGGATTTTTTGCCCGCCAGCTGCGCCCGCTGTTCTTGTCCCTTCCTTCAAAATTCCGTGCAAATCCTGTTTCAATGTTTGGATGGCGGGAATCAAGCCGCAGAAGATTCCTGCAAGAAAGCTCACGGCAAGCGTAAAGCCCAGCACCCAGGCATTGAGTCCCGTCTCTTTCACGCCAGCGAGATCGGAAGGAACAAACGTGCTAAGCACTCGAAGCCCCGAGTCCGCGAGAAAAATTCCCAGCGCGCCGCCCAGTACCGAAAGCAAGACGCTCTCGGTCAATAATTGCGCGAGCAATCGTGTACGGCTCGCGCCGAGCGTCACGCGAAGCGCAATCTCTTTTTGCCGCGCCGCGTTGCGCGCCAAAAGCAAATTGACTATATTCGCGCAAGCTACAAGAAGCACGAGGCCCACGGCTCCAAATAAAACCAGCAAAGCAGCGCGCATCTTGACCGCGGAAGGATCTTCCATCGGCGTGATCAAAATGCCCCAATTTTTGTGCGTGTCCGGAAACGCTTGCTCTTCCTGCCGATTCAGCGCGGTCAGTTCCGCTTGAGCTTGCGAAATACTTACGCCGGGTTTGAGGCGCGCGATGATGTTGAATTCATGATGCAGGTGGCTGGTCAGGTCGTCGCCGTACTGTCCGGTGGGCCTCCAGATGTCGGTCGAGGGCGCCAGGGTGAATTCCGTAGGGAGGACGCCAACGAGCGTGTAGCCTCTTCCATCCAGCGTCAGCGTCCGGCCGACTACGGAGGGATTCGATCCAAAGTGGCTCTGCCACAAACGATGGCTAATCAGAACGACCTGGGCGTTTCCTGGCTTATCTTCTTCGGGAGTAAACGTGCGTCCCGCAACAGCGCGAATTCCAAGCAGAGGAAAAAGTCCGGAAGTTGCAATCCTCGATTCCAGGCGCTCGGGTTCACCCTGTGCGGTCAAATTAAAACCTTGCGGGATATCAATGTACGCGGCTATGTCCGAAAAGCTTTTTGCCTGCCGCTGAAAATCGAGAAAATCGCCGGAGGAATTGGGAACCTGGGGAAACGCGGGAAGGTAAGTGTTCCAAACTTGAACCAACGCTCCGGGATCGCGGTAGGGCAGCGGACGCAGCAACACGCTTTGCACCACGCTGAAAATCGCAGTATTAGCGCCGATGCCCAACCCCAGCGTCAGCACCGCGACGGCGGTAAATCCGGGGCTCTTCCGAAGCGCCCGAAATGCATGCTGCAAATCTCTTAAAAGGGTCTCCAGAGTATCTCCCTGCCTGCTGCAATTATAGACGTGTCCACTGCCGCGGCGTTTCGCGCGTTTATCGCACCTTTGCGATGGCCTGGGACTCGAACGAAAGCATCGCTGGCAGGTGTTCGGCGAAATAGGTCCAGTCGTGGCCGCCGGGATACAAATGAAATTCGTGGGGAATCTTGCGTGAGGTGAGCAGTTTGTCCAAAACCTGCGCGCCAGACTCGAATCCGTAATCGTCTTCCGAGCCGCAATCAAAGTAAATTTTCAATCCCGCCAGATTCGCAGTGCGCGCGATGGTCACGGGATCATTTTGAATCCAGAACGCGCCATCAAAGGGCGAGCCGAAGGCGCTGCCGAGAACGCGCAGCATGCTCACCTGCTGTGAATTTGGTTCGGTGATATTGGGAAGCCTTTCAATCAGCGCCGCGCTGTGCGCGCCCACCGCCGCGAAGAGTTGCGGATGCCGGAACGCGAAGTGCAACGCGCCGTATCCGCCCATCGAAATTCCCGCAATGCCGCGCGACGCGCGCCCCGCTTGCGCACGGTATCGTTTCTCGACTCCCGGTAGGAATTCCTGCAAGAAAAAATCTTCATAGCGGCGCTTACCATCGTGGGAATTTATGTAGAAGCTCGCCCCGGCGGCCGGCGTCACGATCAAGAATTCCGCCAACTGCCTCTGCTCCCACAAATCTTCGATCAGATTCATTCCGCCGGAGTGGATGAGGAACTGGTCGTTGTCACCGAGACCATGGAGGAAATAGAGGATGGGGTAGCGGCGCGTTTTCTCCGCGTCATAGCTCGGTGGAAGCAGCACACAGTACGGCACGTCACGCGCCAGAATTTTACTGGGCAAAGAAACGCACTCAGCGCGGCCGGTCGCCAGCGCCGCAGGTGCCCAAAGAATAGAAGCCACGCAAGCCAACAGGAGCGCCGTCAATGCAGCGCGCCCAATTTTATTCATACCGCAGAGCCTCGACGGGATTGAGCCGTGCTGCGCGCGACGCCGGGTAAAGACCTGCAACCAGACTAACCAGAACGGCGATGGCAATCGCGAGAAGCACAAGCCACCACGGCACGAAAAAAACATCCGCTGAGGGCAGGTTCTGACGCTTCAAATACAGGTTCGTTCCGATGGTAACGGCGCGGCCTACCAGCCAGCCAAACCCTACGCCGAGAATGCCGCCCAGCAGGCCCATCACACCGGCCTCCACAAAAAAGAGCTGCTTCACGTCGCGGTCCGCCGCGCCCAAGGCTTTCAGGATTCCGATTTCGCGACGTCTCTCTAAAATCGCCATCACCAGCGTATTAATGATGCCCAGAGTAGCCACGGCCAGAGCCAGGCTACCGAAAATAAAAAGCAGCATGTCAAAAATCGTGAAAAACACGCGCAGGTTCTTCGTGGCATCCAGAAGCGAAAAAGTGCCGAAGCCCATATTTTTGATGGAGGTCTCGATTCCCTCAACCAGCGACGGACTTTTCGCGCGCACCGTCAGGCTTGCATAGACGGGCTTCCCGCTGGTGGCACGCACGGCATCGCGCAGGTCGTTAACCTGTGCCGCGCGAAGTGTGGAAGCAACTTCCAGTGGGATAAGAAGCCGCCCGCTCCCAAATCCGCCGAAGCCCGCTGCGGGCTCTGTCTCGATGATCCCCACGATGCGCAGTTTTTTTTCACGCGGCACGATCGAGAATCCGCCGGCGTTTGCATCGGACGAGGCAGTCCCCTTGGCTCCTCCGTCCGCCGCTGGCGGCAGCGCCTGCCTTTCGGCGTAACGCACGATCAGATCCTTGCCAATCAGGCTGCTAGTCTGCGCCGATAAATCCCGCGCAAACTCAATTTGTACAATCGCCTCGTCGACATTTGGCCCCGAGAAAAAATTGCCCTGCATTCCGTCGAAGGACCCGTTGCCTTGTGCGGACGCCGGAATCCCCGCAACAATGGTTGAGTAGGGATTTCCGTCGTAACGGACTTCCGTTGGAAAGCGAATCTGCGTGTACACCTCGACGACATTTGGCAGTTTTTCAAACTCTCTTTTTGCATCGTCGTCCAGGGGGCGCGCATTCTTTGCCGGCGAGCTCTCCGCCGGCGGTCGACGGCTCGACGGCAGGCTTCGGCGCTGGGTGACGACAACGGTATCGAACAACCCCGAATTCGAAAGGCGCTTGGTGGCCAGCGATTGCAATCCAATGCCGAGCGACAGCCATGCCACCAGCGATGCCACTCCCACCGCCACGCCCAAGGTCGTCAGAGAACTTCGCAATATGGCTTCGCGCAGATTTCGCAGTGCCAGTTCACCCAGGTCTCCGGCCTTCATGATTTCACCCCGTCGCTCACCAATTTTCCGTCGGCGAGCGCGACGATGCGGTCCGCGAAGCGCTCCGCCAGCGGCCGCTCGTGTGTCACCATGATGATCGTCATCCCCAGCTTCTGCTGAATTTCTTTCAACAGCAGCATGATGCTTTCCCCGGTCGCGCTATCCAGATTTCCTGTCGGCTCGTCCGCAAACAAAATCGTCGGCCGGTTCACCAGCGCGCGAGCCAGCGCCGCCCGCTGCTGCTCGCCGCCGGACATTTCACTGGGCCGGTGCCCTATCCGCTTCTCCAACCGCACGCGCTCCAGCGCTTCCTGCACGCGCGCGCCGCGCTCTGCTCGATCCACCTCCGCGAGCCGCAGCGGCAGCTCCACATTTTCTTCCAGCGTCATGCGCGGCAACAAATTGAATGACTGAAACACCATTCCCACCGTCCGGCTGCGATAACGCGCCAGCTCCAGCGAACTCAACTCCGAAAGATTCCGCCCATTCGCAAAAATCGCGCCGCCACTCGGGCGATCCAGCCCTGCCATCAAGTTCAGCAGCGTCGACTTGCCCGATCCCGAACTCCCCAGCAGTGCCACAAACTCTCCCGCGCGAATCTCCAGCGTCACGTCATCCACCGCCCGGATCACCGCCGCGCCCATCTCGTAGTGCCGCGAAACCTTGTCCGCGCGCACCGCAAATCCATTTCCCGTGGTCATCATCGTCCCTCGATGTTACTACGCAACATGCGACCCTTGAGTTACGAAGTCTTCGGCGCCGCCGCCCGGTTGCTTTTCGAATTGCCTTGACAAGAAAAAATCATCCTGCTATTTTCGTAGCAGTTATGCTAGAAAACTAGCACATGAGCACAAAACCAAAACCTAGCGCACTTTCCCGCCGCGAGCGCCAGATCATGGACATTCTCTACAAGCTCGAGCGCGCTTCCGTCGGTCAGGTCCTCGCCGAGATGGCCGGCAGACCCAGTTATTCCACCGTTCGCGCCCAGCTGCGCGTCCTGGAAGAGAAAGGCCACGTCCGCCACGAGGAGCATGGCCTGCGTTACGTTTATGTTCCCGCCATACCTCGCGAAGTGGCCCGCCGCTCGGCTCTTCGCCATCTCGTCGACACTTTTTTCGATGGCTCGACCGAAAAAGTTGTGGCCGCTCTTCTCGGCGGAGAGGTCTCCCGAGTCTCCCCGGAGGAATTTGAGCGTCTCGCCCGCCTCGTTGTGAAGGGCCGAAAGGAGAGCTGACCATGAGCCTGCTCGCAAGTCCTGAGGTTACGCTCGAGTTTCTTCTGGCTTGCTTTGTCAAAGCCACTGTATTCCTGGCGGGTGCGTGGACCATCTCCATCGCACTGCGCGGGCGTTCCTCTGCCCTCCGGCATCATGTTTGGGCGGTTGCGATTCTCTGCGCCGCCGCGCTTCCATTCTTCGCGCTGTTGCTTACCGCGTGGCATTTCACTGCATTCAGTCACGCCGCCGGTCTTTGGATACCCGTGCACTTCCACGCGTTGCACTCCGCCCCGCCGGCAATTCCCTCTACAACGATTTATGTCGATCCATCCTCCTCTGTCGTCGGCAAACTGGCGCCCTTCGCTTTGCTCGTCTGGCTTCTTGGCTTTGCGTTGATTTCTCTGCGGCTTTATGCCGGTCTGGCGCGCCTGGCTTGGGTATCGTCGCGCGCGCATCCCCTCATTGAAGACGATTGGATGAACAATGTCTTACAACTCTCCAGGTCGTTCGGCGTTGCGCGCTCCGCCCGCCTCCGGCAGAGCAGAAGCCCTGCCACAATGCCGCTCACTTGGGGAGTTTTTCGTCCTGTCATTGTGCTGCCCGCCGGCGCCGCCCGATGGTCTTCAGAACGGCGCTGCATCGTGCTTTCCCACGAACTCGCGCACATCACGCGGCACGACTGGCTCTTGCAAATCTGCGCCGAGTTTGCAGGCGCTTTCTACTGGTTCAATCCGCTTGTCTGGCTGGCGGCCGCGCGCCTCCGCCAGGAAAGCGAGCGAGCCTGCGACGATGCCGTCTTGCTCTCAGGCGTCGCGCCCTCCCACTACGCCAGCCAGTTACTCGATCTCGCAAGGACACTCGAACACTCGGGCCGCGCCTGGTCCACTGCTCTGGCCATCGCGCGTCCAACAAATCTTGAAAGGAGATTTGCCGCTATGCTGAATCCGTCGATCAATCGTCGTCATCTGTCTATGAGAACGAAAATCCTTGTCCCGCTTTTCGCAATGATTCTGTTGCTTCCCCTTGCCGCGTTGCGCCTTACCGCTCAGAATCTCGCTGGCAAAACTTCAGGCTCCATTCACGATCCCAGTGGAACTGGAGTTGCCAACGCGACCATTGTCATGACCAATCACGGAGCCAACACCGTGGACATGACGGTTTCTGACCGCGACGGCAATTTCAGTTTCAAGCCGCTGCCAGCTGGAAATTACGAGCTGCAGGTTTTGAAGCCGGGCTTCAAAGCCTATCGGATGACGGTTGTCACGCTCGAGGCGGGCCGGGACTTTTCTGGTTCGTTCAACCTGGAAGTCGGACAGATTACCGAGCATGTAGTAGTCGTCCCCGCAGGCTCGGCGACAGCTCCCGCCGCTGAGCCGGCCGAAAGCAAGCCATCGCGGATCAGGCTCGGCGGCAGCGTGCAGGCTGCGAAAATATTGTCGCGAGTCCAGCCGGTCTATCCCGAATCCGCCAAATCGGCCGGCGCGCAAGGCACTGTCGTCCTGCACGCAGTTGTCGGCAAGGACGGAAGGCTTCTCTCCCTGCACGTCCTCAACAGCCAGATCGATCCTGACCTCGCACGTTCCGCGGTCGAAGCCGTCAGCCAGTGGCGTTACACACCGACGCTGCTGAACGGAGAACCGATCGAAATCGATACGAGCATTGAAGTCGTTTTCTCATTGCAGCACTAGTTCTCTTTCGTTCTGCAATTCCGGACCGTTCCGGGCGTAGCGGGCCCTTTACTGATTTAAGGGCCCTCTATCGCCCCGCGTTGACGGCCTTGTCGCGCCGATGTTACGCTCGCGCTGCCCCTAAGACCTCATGCGCGCCGTTGATTTAATCCGCAAAAAACGCGATTCCGCCGAGCTCTCCCGCGAAGAGATAAATTTCCTCATCGCCGGCTACACGAACGGCGAAATCCCCGATTACCAGATGGCCGCATGGCTCATGGCCGCATGGATTCGCGGCATCAACCGCTCCGAGCTGGCCGCGCTCACCGAAGCCATGCTCTATTCCGGCCAGATCCTCAACCTCTCGCGCATCCCGGGTAAGAAAGTGGACAAGCACTCGACCGGCGGCGTGGGCGACAAGACTTCTCTCATCCTCGCTCCCATCGTGGCTGCGGGCGGCCTCACCGTGCCGATGATCAGCGGGCGCGGCCTCGGCCACACCGGAGGGACGCTTGACAAGCTCGAATCCATCCCGGGTTTCAACGTAAATCTCGACCTTGACGAGTTTTTCAACGTGCTTCGTAAGTGCGGCATGGGTTTGATTGGTCAAACCACGGAAATCGCGCCAGCCGACAAGAAAATCTATGCTCTTCGCGATGCCACTTCGACGGTCGAAAATATAGGCCTAATCTGTGCTTCCATCATGAGCAAAAAACTCGCCGAGGGTATTGACGCGCTTGTCCTCGACGTTAAAACGGGTTCGGGCGCCTTCATGAAGAGTGAAGAAGACTCGGTCCACCTCGCCGAAATCATGGTGGAGACCGGCGAGCGCATGGGCAAAAAAATGGTTGCCCTCATCACCGATATGAACCAGCCTCTCGGCCGCATGGCCGGTCATGCAAATGAAGTCATCGAGTGCGTTGACGTTTTGAACGGCCGAGGCCCGGCTGATCTTCGCGAGCTGAGCCTGGAACTTTCCGCTTGGATGTTTTACTTGGGTGAGCGCACCAAATCCCTCGCCGAAGCCCGCCGGCTAGCAGAAGAAATGATCGCCAGCGGCAAAGCCAAGGAAAAGTTCAAGCAGGGCATCCGCCTGCAAGGCGGCGACGACCGCGTCGTGGACAATCCTGCGCTCCTTCCGAAAGCGGCCTCGCGCGTTGATGTAACCAGCTCCGCCGCCGGCTTCATCACTGCAATCAACTGTGAAGCATTGGGAACAGCGCTAGCCACACTTGGGGGCGGCCGCGAAAAAAAGGAAGACACCATCGACCACGCCGTCGGCCTCGAATTCCACAAGCGCATCGGTGACCGGATAGAAAAAGACCAGCCTCTGGTCACAATTCATTACAATAGAGGCGCAAAGTTGGCCGAAGCAAAAGCGCAGATTGCCGGCAGCTACCACATCGGCGATACAGCGCCCAAAGAAAAGCTTCCGCTCATCCGCCGCATTCTTGGGGCCTAGCGCGGACGGCCACAATTTCGCAAGCAGCACGCCATCGCAAACAGAAAGAGGTCAGCGCGTGGGACGCTACACCGGCATACTCGGCCTGCTCACAATGCTCGGCCTCGCGTTTATTTTCTCCACCTCTCGCAAATCCATCAAGCTCAAAACCGTTCTCTGGGGCCTCGGCCTTCAGATCGCTCTCGGTATTTTCGTTCTGCGCGTCCCGGCCGGCCGGATTATTTTTCAGACGCTCGGCGTCGGCGCCAAACATCTCCTCGATTTCTCCTACGTGGGCTCGACCTTTGTGTTCGGCGAACTCGGCAAGTCCGACTCCAACCTGGGCCTGATCTTTGCATTCCAGGTTCTGCCCACGATTATCTTCATCGCCGCATTTTTCGCGGTTCTCTATTACCTCGGCATCATGCAGCTCATCATTCGCGCCGCCGCCTGGCTGATGACGAAAATCATGGGCGCCAGCGGAGCTGAATCGCTTAACGTCGCGGCCAGCATCTTCATGGGCCAGACCGAAGCGCCCCTCACCATCCGTCCATTTCTTCCGAAACTCACCAAATCCGAATTGATGACCGTCATGACAAGCGGCATGGCGCACATCTCCGGCGGTATGATGGCCGCCTACATTCACGTTGGCGGCGCCGATCCAACGAATCTTCTCACGGCGGTCATCATGACCGCTCCTGGAACTCTGCTGATGGCGAAAATGCTTGTGCCGGAAACGGAAGTGCCGCTAACGGCTGGCCGTGTCGAGATGCCCCCCGGCGAAAAAGAAGCCAATATTCTCGGTGCCATCGCACGCGGCACTGTGGACGGATTGCATCTCGCACTCAACGTCGGCGCCATGCTCATCGTTTTCCTCGCGCTGCTCGCGCTTCTTAACGCTATGATGGGCTGGGTCCACATCTACATTTCGTGGTTTCCCTACAATCTGCAAGAAGTCCTCGGCTGGATTTTTGCGCCCATCGCCTGGCTCATCGGAGTGCCCTGGCAGGACGCCCCGCATATCGGCGACCTCCTCGGGCTTCGCATGGTCACCAACGAATTCGTGGCCTTCCGCGATCTCGGCACGATGAAAGCCGCGCTCGATCCGCGCACCTTCACAATCGCCACATTCGCCCTCTGCGGCTTCGCGAACTTCAGCTCGATCGGCATCCAGATCGGCGGCATCGGCGCGCTGGCACCCGAACAGCGCGGCCAACTAGCCAAATTCGGCATCCGCGCCATGCTCGCAGGCACCATGGCAAATCTAATGTCCGCCTCCATCGTCGGCATCCTTTCGTGATCGCAATCCTTGCTTGTAGGGGCGCAGCATGCTGCGCCCCTACCCGGCAAAATCGAGCGATGCGAAGGTGGGACAGCTATTACTGGTTGTCTCCTACAGTTAGCTTATTTGGGCCACCTCGCGCTAAAATTCTTTTCCAATCCGCATGAGCCCAAGACGCAAGTCTTCTCCAAAACAAAAATCCTCCGGCGAATTCGAAAACGCCGAAGCCGCCGCACAATTTATTTTTTCGAAAACGGACTTCCGTCCGCAAATTGCCCTGGTTCTGGGTTCCGGCCTCGGCGCCTTCGCCGACGAATTCGAATCCGCAACAAAAATCCCCTACGCCGAAATTCCCAACTTCCCCCGCTCCACGGCCATCGGCCACGCCGGCCAACTCGTGATCGGCATGGTCGGCGACATCCCCGTCGCGGGGATGCAGGGCCGCGTTCACCTCTACGAAGGCTATTCCGCCAAAGAAGTTGCCTTCCCCATCCGCGTGTTTGCACGTATGGGCGTGAAAGCCGTCATCCTCACCAACGCTGCCGGCGGCATCAAACGCGAATTCGTGCAAGGCAAACTCGTGGTGATCAAAGACCACATCAATCTTCAAGGCGTAACTCCTCTCACCGGTCCCAACGACGATCGGTTCGGTGTGCGCTTTCCGGATATGACCGTCGCTTACGACAGAAGATTCCGCGAAATGACCGTCGGCGCGGGCAACCGCAACGGTGTTGGCCTTTACGAAGGCGTTTACGCCGCTTTGCCCGGCCCAAGCTACGAAACGCCCGCTGAGATTCGTTACTTGCGTTCAATCGGGGCGGACCTGGTGGGCATGTCCACGGTCCCCGAAGTCATCGCCGCGCGCCACAGTGGCATTCGCGTCCTCGGCATCTCCTGCGTAACCAACGCCGCCGCTGGCATTCTCGATCAACCGCTCGACCACAAAGAAGTCATGGAGACCGGCGAACGCGTCCGCGGCCTGTTCATCGCGCTTCTCAAAATTGTCATTCCCCGCATCGCCGCGGAGCTGGATTGATGCGACAGATTTACTGGAGGACTTAGCTTGACAGAACATGACGCACTCATCGAAGCCGCGCAACAATCCCGCGAGAACGCCCACGCGCCCTACTCTAACTTCCGCGTAGGAGCAGCACTTCGCGCTAACTCCGGCCGAATCTTTGGCGGTTGCAACGTGGAGAATTCCACGTACGGTCTCACCGTCTGCGCCGAACGTGTTGCCATCTTCAAAGCCATCAGCGAAGGCGAGCGTGGTTTCGACGGCATCGCTGTCGTCACCGACACCGAGACTCTGACGCCGCCGTGCGGCGCATGCCGCCAGATCATCTGGGAATTTTGCGGGGACGTCCCGGTGATTCTGTCCAATTTAAAAGGCAAGACCGAGACCATCCAGATGCGCGAACTGTTTCCAAAGCCGTTCGACTCGTCAAATCTCTAGACGCGGCCAACCGCCCGCGAGAAGCTGTTACTGAGGCAATCGAAAATGCTCCGAATCACAAAAATTCTTTGTTTCTGCTGCGTCGCCGCCCTAGTCGGCTCTTCCGCCGCGGCGCAAACGCCGCCTAAAGTCGCCGTCGGCAGCGACCTGGTAATCACACACGCCACGATTGTCACCATGGACCAGCAGCGCCGCATCATCGAAGACGGCGTCATCGCGGTAAGTGGCGACAAAATATCCTTCGTGGGAACTTCCGGTGAATTCGTCATGGGCGCGCCAAAAGGGCGCAATGTGGGGCAAACCATTGACGCGAAAGGCGCGCTTGTCCTGCCCGGATTCATCAACGGCCACACGCACGCCGCCATGACTCTCCTGCGCGGCCTTCACGATGACGTCACTCTCGACGACTGGCTCCGCAAATATATTTTTCCCGCCGAAGCGAAAAACGTGACCGAAGATTTCGTCCGTTGGGGCACGCGACTCGGCGCTGCCGAAATGATCCGCGGCGGCGTAACCACTTTCGCCGACATGTACTATTTCGAAGACGCCGTTGCCGAAGAAACTAAAGCCGCCGGAATGCGCGGCGTCCTCGGCGAAACGTTCATCGACTTTCCCGCCCCCGATAACAAAACGAACGCGGCCATGCTGGAATACGCCGAGAAATTCCTGAAGCGCTGGCAAAACGATCCCCTCATCCACGCCGCCGCCGCGCCGCATTCGATTTACACTTGCTCACCAAAAACACTTCAAGATTCCGCGGCTCTCGCCCGTAAATATCACGCGCCGATTCTCATTCACGTCGCTGAAATGAAAAAGGAATTGGACGACAGCCTGAAGCAAAACGGCCTCACGCCAGTCCAATATCTCGAAAAACTCGGCATTCTCGGGCCGGACGTGCTCGCCGCCCATTGCATTTACGTCGACGCCGACGACCGAAAAACTCTCGCCAATCGCCAGGTTGGCTGCGTCCACAATCCATCGAGCAACATGATGCTCTCCAGCGGCGTAGCTCCCGTCGTCGAAGAGCGCGCCGCAGGCATCGCTGTCGGCCTTGGCACTGACGGCCCCGCGGGCAGCAACAACGACCTCGACCTCATGGAAGAAATGGACCTCGCCGCGAAGCTGCAAAAAATCACGAAGATGGATCCGCGCGCGCTCGGCGCCCAAGCCGTAGTCGAAATGGCCACCATCGAAGGTGCCAAAGCTCTGCACATGGAAAAAGAGATCGGCTCGCTTGAGATGAGGAAAAAAGCCGATATTATTTTGATCAGCCTCGAGGAACCCAACGCCGTACCCATGTACGACGTCTATGCGCAACTCGCATACGCGCTAAAGAGCAGCGACATCGAAACGGTCATCATCGGGGGCAAAATCGTCATGCGCGACAAAAAGCTTCTCACCATCGACGAACAAGCCGTCCTCGCCAAAGCCCGCGAGTACGGCAAAAAAATCGATGCCTCGCTAAAATAAGCGCGCGACGCTGACGATGAAATCTTCCTACAACGCAATCGCTGGCCAGAGCGTCGAGCGCCTCGCCGCTTTGAGCGACAGCATCTTCGGCGTCGCCATGACTCTGCTTCTCCTGGAACTTCACGTCCCGGTCAAAGAGTTGATCCACAGCGAAGCCGACCTTCGTCACGCACTAACTGCTCTCGCTCCGCAACTTCTTGTCTACCTCATGAGCTTCCTCACGCTCGGCATTTTCTGGGTCGGCCAGCAAACCCAGCTCAATCACATCGAGCGTTCCGAGCGTCATTTCACCTGGATCAATCTCGCCTTTCTTTTTTGTGTCACCCTCATGCCGTTTTCAACGCGTCTCCTCGCGGAGTACATCGCCTATCGCACTGCGCTCATCGCCTACTGGGCCAACATCCTGATTCTCGGCGCAATGCTGTTGATTAGTTGGGGCCGCGCGAAGAAAACTGCCATCATCAAGGGCGACGTTCCGGAAGAAGTCCCGCGTGCAATTTGCCGCCGCATCTGGATCGCGCAATTGCTCTACGCGCTGGGGGCGCTGCTCTGCATTTTCAATACGTATTGGAGCATCGGCTTCATCGTTCTATTGCAGCTCAACTACGCGATTGCTCCGCAGCTTTGGAAAAACAAGGGCGAGTAATATTTCTCGGGACAGGAACCGACCCGTGGCTGAAGAAAAATACACAGAGTATCTGAAAACCGCCATCGAAGAAGCCCGCCGCGGCCTTGCCGAAGGCGGCATTCCAATTGGCGCCGCTCTCTACGACAGCAGCGGAAAACTTCTCGGCCGCGGACATAACCGCCGTGTGCAGGACGGCGATCCCTCCGCCCACGGCGAAACCGACGCATTTCGCAAAGCAGGCCGCCAGCGCGGTTACCGCGACAAAATTATGGTCACCACATTGGCTCCCTGCTGGTATTGCAGCGGCCTGATCCGCCAATTCGGAATCGGAACGGTGCTCGTCGGTGAGTCCGCGAATTTCCGCGGCGGCATCGATTGGCTTCAGGAAAACGGAATCAAAGTCATCGATCTTGCGTCTAAAGAGTGTGTCGAGATGCTGGCAAAATTCATCGGCGCAAATCCCGCCTTGTGGAACGAAGACATCGGCGAACAGTGATTTGCACTCCGCAGAACTTCTTCCGTCAGCCGGCGAACACGTGAAATTCGCATGACTCTTATATTCCGCCACAAAAAATGGATTCTGCTCGGCCTCAGTTGTATTTCAGCCGCCGCCCTATTGTTCACATTGCGTGCCAATGCTTCTGCCGACGAGGAAATCGCAAAGCTCGCAGCGCTCATGGAGTGGAAACAAGGAACCGTCGTCGCGGACATCGGCGCGGGAGACGGAAAATATTCATTTGCTGCTCTGGAGCATGTCGGCTCATCGGGGAAAGTGTTTGCAACGGAAATCGACAAAGAAAAGCTCGCGAAGCTTCGAGAAGAGATCAAGAAGCAAAACTTGCAGAACGTGACGGCCGTAGAAAGCGGCGAAGCAGAAACGAATCTGCCGGCAGCCTGCTGCGACGTGGTTTTTCTTCGCCGTGTATACCATCACATCACAAAACCGGCGGAATTTGATGCGAGCATGCTTCGCTCGCTGAAGCCGGGCGGCAAACTCGCCATCATCGACTTTCCGCCGCATCCCGAATACGGAAAAGTCAAGGGCGTACCCAAAGACCGCGAAGACCACGGCATCCAGCAGAAAATCCTGATCGACGAATTGACCAAAGCCGGCTTCCAACTCGAAAAAATTGTCGAGGATTGGCCGACGAGCGATTACTGTGTTTTATTTGTGAAGAAATGAACGCTCGCAGTGACAGCGCCGGCACGATAGAGCCGAATCTCTAGATTCACCTCTTTTCATGCCTCTTCGTTGTAGGTGTCGTACTTAACCGCGATGTCTCGCACTTCTTGAAGGGTCATATCTCGAAGAATTTTCCCGTCTTCCAGAATCGTCTCCAGGGCGTTGACGCCGAGCGTCGAACTATCCGGATTGGGCGAGTCGTTATCCACTTCCACCGTGAAAAATTCTTTTCCGCTGCGGATCAAGTTGAACCGCCCGCCCTTGCTGGCCTTTGTCGGGTCGGTCTTCGGATTTTTGTAAACGTTGTGCCACTTCCCGCCGCGGTCGATCGCCGAACACTTCAGCGCGAACCGCAGCGTGTCGCGATTCACCTGTTGTAGCAGCGCCCCGCCCATCCCGTAACTCCAAATGTCCTGCGACCACCCTTTGCGCGTCAGTTGCCCCGTGATGTTCTGAATGGTGTAGTAATTCACGCCATCACCTTGCAGGAAGCGGACGCACGGAACAGTGACCTTCCACCCCTTCTTATTCACTTCGTAGCCGAAAACTTCCGCCACAATTTTGAAAAGCTCTTCGAGCACCGTCACTGCGTCGCCAGAGTCCGGGCGGATAATCAGTGTTCCCTTGCGTTGAAGAATTTTGTCCCGCAGCGCCCCGCCCCACAAATTGCGAACGGCGTTGTAAATGTCATAGGAGTCGCTGACGCAAGCCACGACGCCTTCCGGGCAATTCTCCAGCATGTTTGCGTAAGCCTGCCCCTCGTTGGCTTCCCCCCATGCTGTGATTGTCGAGTGCTCCGATGCGGGAATGGCATAACCTGCGCAGTTCAACGGATCTGTCGTCGTAAGATCGGCCGAATAAAACTGATTGAGCAGCTGAATAGCTGCAATCGTATCCGTACCCACAAAATTAATCAGATGAGCCGCCCCGCCAATGGCAGCCGATTCTTTCGAGGAAACGCCGCGAAATCCAAAATCAATCAGCTTGAACGGCAGAAGCGACGGATCGCCGGTCCGCACCAGAGCTTTCCCGATGACTTGCTTGATAGCCCGCGAAAGCGTCGCAACGGTAATTGGATACCACACTTGCAGGAGAACGGTCTCCGCCCAGTTGGTCAGCCAATAAAACTCCGGGTCGGTATTCTCGATCGTTATCAACGCGTTGTGACTTTTAACGACCGTGCCTTCCTTGACCGCGCGTATGCGTAAAGGAAGCCGCCCGCCATGCTTCGCATAGAGCGATTTAAATCCTTCATAGTTGAAAGTCTTGGGGTGCCCGCCATAATGCGCGTGCGCAAACCGTCGGGCTTCCTCAATATCCTCGGCCGTAAAAACCTGCCCCGCGAAATTCGATTTAACAATGTACTGGAGCATCGCCAGCATCGTCTCATCGAACATCCCGCCCCGCGACTCGACGTACGAATAGATGTGCCGCGTATCCGGCGGGTACTGCCACCAATGCGTCAGCTTGTACGAGTCAGTGTTGAGAATCGGATTCAACCGCAGCGACTGCATAACGCTCCTTCGGGCCGGTCATATTCGTTTGCGCGGGGAATTGTCGGACGCCCACCGCAAATAGAATAGCAGAACAAAAACACCAATCTGCTATACCTGTATAGCGAGGGAGTCATGCTGGCCATCCGCCTTCCGCAGTCCATCGAAAGACGCCTTGAAAAGCTCGCCCGGCGCACCAAGACCTTCTACGTTCGCGAAGCCATCTTGCAGCATCTTGAAGATCTTGAGGACATCTACCTGGCGGAAGACCGACTCGAACGTATCCGCAGCGGAGAAGAATTCGCGATTCCTCTGGAAGACGTATTGAAGCGTCATGGTCTGCAGAATTGAATTCTCAGCCGACGCGGATCGCGAATTAAGCAAACTCGACAAGCAAAACAGCACGCGCATTCTGAAATTTCTTCACGAACGGGTAGCCAAGCTCGACAATCCGCCCAGCACCGGCAAAGCCCTCCAGGGCGCGCGCTTCGAAGAATTCTGGAGATAACGAGTGGGCGATTTCAGGCTCATTTGCAAGATCGAAGATGCCCGCCTGGTTGTTCTGGTCCTGCACATTGGAGGTCGAAAACAAATTTACCGCTAGGCAGGGGCGCCGAGACGTCGAACGAATACTCCAAGGCCGCCTGTAAGCGCCCGTCGCTTCCAGGCTTATTTTCGGCCTTCGCGCCTCTCGCCTGCTCACTTCAGGTGGATGCGGTCAAAGTTGTCCCATTCGGACATGTCCGAGAGGATCACCTGGTCGCCTTCTTTGAGTCCATCCAGGACTTCGATTGTGCTCACCGACGAGCGGCCCATCTTTACGTTGACGCGCACAGCTTCAGTTCCATCACTCACAATCTTGAACACAGAGACCGCGGAATTTGCGGCGGCGTGCACCGGGCGCCCAACGCGAAGAATGTTATCGAGCTTTTCGATGTCGATCGTGGCTTCGACATCGAGGCCGGCCGCGACGCCCTGCGGGAGCGCTGCGTCGAGCGCAACCTCCACGGTGCCTGATCCATTCGAGATTTCACGGTTCAACCCGCTGATATGACCCTTCACCGGCAGTCCCTTCCGGGCGTCCGCCGGGTCTTTTCGAGTGTCCACGGTGACACTCTGATTGAGCTGCACTTCCTTCAGCATGGCTTCGGGCAATGTGACTCTTACAAGGAGTTTGCCGGAATCCTTCGAGCGGACAAGCTTTCCCAGTCCGCGAACCTGCCGAATCATGGGGCCTCTCTTCACGGTGTCCGTCCAGATGGTGTCCCGGCCCACGGTGGGTATGTCGCCGGAAGCGCTCCCGCTGACTCCTCCAGAGACACCGCCGCCCACTCCTCCGCTAACTCCTCCCGAAATTCCTTGTCCAGCTCCTGTCGAAACGCCGCCAGAAACGCCTTGGCCAACGCCGTTCTTTGGAGCAGATTGCACAGCGAGAGTCGCACCTTTGAGCGGGAAAGTCCTCGCGGCGAGTGTTATGGCCAGCGCAAGACAGCAGACCATCGCGATCAATGACGCAATCAATCTTGTTCGAGACATTCGAACCTCCTCAAGCATTAACGAAACTCGTTCGACGAGCTGACGCTCGGCGAGAAAAGGCGGTGCAGGAATGGCGGCGACGGAAGCGCGCGCATTCGCAAATTCCATCAGAGCTTCCAGATAAGGTTTGCGCGCTTGGGTGATGCTGACGACTTCGAGGTCCACTACCTGCTCGCGGGCCAGACGCACGCGTGCGATAAGCCAAGCAATGGCAGGATGAAACCAGAATACGGCGCGGATGATCTCTTCGCTCAGATGGTGCGCCCAGTCCCGGCGGCGAACGTGCAGTAGTTCGTGACAGGTGATCGCCGACTGAAATTTTGCGTCCATAGAGGGAAATCGTTCGGGGAGCAGAATTACCGGGGCCGCGAAACCGAATGTTACGGGCGAATCGACGCTGGTGGATAGGCGGAAGTCCGCGCGAGCGCTGACAACCGCGGCCATTTCTTCGAGAAGGGCGGCGAACTCTGGAAAGTCAGAAATAGGCGAAGACGCTCGCCGAAGCTGGCGAAGTTTCAGAAGGCCGAGCGCGAAGATCAAAAATCGCACCGCGATTCCGGCGAAAATCACGAAGCCGATCATCTGAGCGACGATGGGAAGGCTGGGAAAGTGCCAGTGACTGACAGTGGAGCCGGTTGACGGGAGGACGTTGGTGTCCTCCAAATCTGTTGAAATTGTAATCGCGCTAATAGTTTGTATGCGATGCCAAGGCTGGACAAACGGGAGCAGCAGGCTGATGGCAAGAACCGCTCGCCAATACCCGAGAAGCACGCGAGGCTGGCGAATTCGGAGAAGCCACGGAAGAAATCCGGCAGCAAGCACAAGCAGAAGAACCTGCGCGCTCCAAAACATGAGATTGGAAAACCACAATGGCGCGTTCATCGGCGACTCCGGCAGTTCAACTCAATCCGAAAAACTTCATTCTGCTTCCTCGATCATGCGGGCAATTTTCTGCAAATCCTTTTCGCGAATGCGGCGCGCTTTAACGAGATGGACTAGGAGCGGTTCCGCGGAGCCGTTGAAAACGCGATCGATGAATTCGCGGATCATGCCGCCGATAACCTGGTTCTTCGGATGCGCAGGGCGGTAGACGAACGCGCGATCCTGGCGGCGCTTTTTCAAATAACCCTTGGTTTCCAGAATTTTCATCATGGTCATCACCGTGGTATAGGCGATTTTGCGGTGTGCGAGCAGGGCTTCGTAGATATCGCGGACCGTGGCGCTCTCGCGCTGCCAGACGAGCTTCATGATTTCCAGTTCCTGCGGGGTGAGCGTGGTGTGCTTGGGCCTCATGAGTTCGTTTTATAGTACTAAATAATTCGTATGTCAAGCGAAAAAATAGACTGACATTTCTGCTCCGGCAATCCCCATCACTCGTGGAGATAGGCCAGATTGTCGAAACGCAGCAACTGGCCGCTCTTGAATTCGAGGGCGACTGCGGAGCTGGGATCAAGCCAGTTGGTTCTTAGACGGCGAAGTTCTTTTGGCTTTAGGGTAAAGGAGACTTGGCGATCTTCGGGGGAGTGGAAGATAATCGTGGCCTCGGAATCACCGCCGTTGTAAACATCCACCCCGACAAAAATGCGCGGCGAATAAAAACGGAATTCGGCGGATTGGGCTTTCGGATCGGTCAGGGCCAGCGTAAACGTTCCGAACTTTCCGTAAGGCGCGCCAATCTGCCATTCGCCTTTGCCCCAGTCAATCACGCCCGAAGGATATTGCCCTACTAAGGGCGTTCCCACCGCAAGATGCGGATCATCGAACGTGATGTAAGATGGATGCGCGTTGCCGCCTTCTCCCTGAATATCAATGTCGCGCGAATCAGTGTGACGGATGCGAAGCACTTTCGTGTTGTCGTCAAACGTGTAGCCGGATTGGTCGAGGTCCTGCCGCCGCGCCAGCGTTTTTCCTCCGGCCGCAACCGAAGTCGGCGTGAAATCCAGCCGTAGCACGTCGTCCGAATCCGGGTCGAACGTCGAATACGTAACCGAACCAGCTCCATACGAAATTTTCGTAACGGGCGAAAGCGAACCAAGCAGATGCGACTCTTCAGTGGGCGCCCATTCCGGCACCGCCCAGAACGCATCCATCATGCGTCGCGGCCCGTCGGAAAATTCATCCGTGAACCACCACTGTTCGGTGTACGGAGCGTGCGCACCGCCGGGCAGGCCTTGAAAATAGCTGACCCAGTTGTAGGAACGGTACGCCGCTTCTTTGTAAGCAACATCGCCGGTTGACGCGTAGTAGAGGGCCTCGACGGCCGCCAGCCGCGCGGTATGACTGTCGCAACACTGATTCGGCAAATTGCAGCAGAATTGTTTGCCGTCGCCCTGTTCTGTCGTGATGGTCGCGCCGTGGACGCTGTACTTGGGCCACTTCGGTGTGGTCTTCACCCACTCGATGAGCCGCTTCGAGTGCTCGCGCCACTGCGGGTCCTTGTCATGATGCAGCAGGACGTAGCGCGCAAATTCCAGCGGAATCACTTGGTTCATATTTCCCATGCCGGGCCCGACGTCCTCGAAATAGCCAACCCAGACATTGTTGGTCAGCGGGTATTTTTGCAGCCATTGCCACGCGCCTTCGCGAACCGTCCTGTAGGCAGCGACGTCGCCCTGTCCAATGCGAATCAGTTCATCAAACAGCATGATGGGCTCGACGACGTTGGCCGAATAGGGCGACATTCCTTTGCCGCCTTCGACTTTCCCGGTGCGCGCGGCGCAGCGAAACGGCCACGGAGAATTTTGTGCATCGCCGGTTTTGAAATTTTTCACCAGCGCTTCCGCGCAGCGGATCGCCTCGCGCAAATATTTCGTGTTGCCGGTCATTTCATACAAACGCAGATACGCGTAGCCATCTTCGCCAACCACGTGCGGCTCAACGAAATCCTCGCCATGATTACTCCATCCGGTATATCGCCGCGCGCCGGGATTCGCCGAGGGATAGGGCACCTGCGCCCACGCGTAGTCCTCGGGCGTGAGCCCGTTCTCCAACTCATAATCCACAAAGTCTTCCAAGAATTGCAGCGTGTGCGGATCGCCCGTGTACGGATACAGCCGCTCAATAAATCCCTGCATCATCGCCCGCAAATATCCGGTCGAGTTTACCCAATGCCACTCCGGCATCATTTCGTAAGTCGTGCGGTCAAAATCAAAACAACAAAAAAAGTAAGGCAACCTCTGCCGATTGTATTGATCCCAGACAATCGTCCATTGCGAAAGGAAATATCCCGAGTATGAATATCCAGTGTCCTGCGGCATGGGCCAAGGCAGCAGTTTTCCTTGAGCATCAAGCTCCACGGCGCGCCCGGCGATAGCGGGCTCGTCTACTGTGGACATCACCTTGAACGGCTGTTGCCCCTGACCCAGCAACAGGCTCGCTCCCAGCAAGAATACGGTTACTAGTCTTACGAAGGTTTTGATGCGTGTCATGCCTGATCACCCATAGGAGCAACGACTCGGCTAACGATGGCACCAAAAATCGCGCAAGGAGTCAAATGCCAAGACGCGGGAAGGGAAGCGACACGCGTACACAAAGCACAGCGAGGAGTTTAGCCACTGGAATAAGCGCTGAATCGCAGAACTGCTCTTAGACAATGAAGCTTAAGACGATCGAAGCAACCCGCTAAGAATTCCAGGCAACTTTGGAAAGCTGCTTCTTGCGGTCTTGCCATTCCGACCCGCTGAGGATGCGCGGCGTGACTTCGATCAGCCGGGGAATGAGCCTGAAAATGCTGGCGGAGGTCCAAGGGCGGCCGTCGCGAGTGCGATAGTCGCGGACATTCAGGGCGCCGGCCATGCTGCCAAAGGAGACATCTTGCACGATGAGCTCTGCGAGGAACTTGAGAGTTTGCATTTCGAGCGGATCGTCTTCGAGATGGTGGCCATCCGCGGCGATGCGCAGGCCGAACGGGATTTCCTCGGAACCCATTGTTTCTTCAGGAGGTTCCGGCGTGGCGGAGGTCTCGATTTCGCGCTCCCATTCGAGGGCCACCAGAGTCCAGCCCGCATCGTGCATCTTCGACAGATACATGGATGTCGGCAGGATAGTGACCTTCTCGCGAATGCGTTCGTGCTTTTTCATGGCTGCCTCCTTGCGATTCCACCGCGGCACGTGCATGTAATGCCGCAAGACTCATGAGACGCGAAACAAACAATCCCCGCAATCGAAGAACCGATTCCGTGCCGTCTGCAACTAATAGAACAACATGGGCTTGGAGTCAAATGGGAATCGCCAGAACGAGCCCGGATGTTCGGTCTTGGGATAGCGATGTCGCGATGCCGGACACATTACGACCATGGCTCCAGGCTAGGAAGGCCTTCGGCTCCAAGACTTCCGGCTTTCGATAACCCGGGCTAAAAAGGTTTCGGGGCGGGGTGAAACTACTTGACTGCCTTGGGGGTTGGAAGAGTATGATTCCACAGTTGTTTAACCCCGCCAAACGTCCAAGCCCAGTGACCAGCCCGGAAAGCACGCGGTGTCCTATGGATAGCGATTCGCGGCGACTGGAAGATCGCGCTCCGGTCCATGTTACAGTGGACCTGTCGGGCTTGGACATACACACCGCAGCGCAACAAGGAGTGACAGAAAACGTGAGCGCCCGTGGCGCGCGCGTGGTGACCAGCAAGCCCTGGCAGCCCAACGATCACCTGACCGTCCGATCGCTCCTGGGGAACCTAAGATCAAGAGCCCGCGTGGTTTACTGTCAGCCTTTGGGTACGGATTCCTTCGCGATTGGGCTTGAGTTGTTCGTTAGCGTCGGCGAGTGGACGATGCCGCAAGCCAGCCGCAAAATCGCTTAATACGCGCTAAGCGCAACGTAAAAAGGCCGTCAAAATCGCACTTCTGAGCCGATAATCGACCGGCCGTCCTCTAAATTATTGAAAACACGTGTTGGCCCAGGATAATCCGGCAAATCCTATATTGTATTTGTATTTAACCGAACGGTTAAATACAAGAGCATAGCCGCGGGGCCTGGCTTCTTACCCGGCTATCGGCTTTCTACTGGGCTGTCAGTGACGCGTCGCCCGGAGCAGCGCCACCAGGAAGAACCAGTTGGTTGCAGGCGGCACGAAAATTCTCGTACCAGGTGCGCGTAAAGCTGGCGAGTAGTTCCTCCACAGTGCGGCCGCCGATCGAGATGCCCGCATGGATGACTTCTCCCCAGGTATGAACGCGGGTGCCTACACCCGGGTATTCTTCAAAGGTGACCCACTGGGCCATGGCCACTCCGATGGCATGGTCAATCCACCCGACTTTCTTTCCCGGCACGCATGTGGTAATTACGTGGTCGATTACTGCGTTAATGGGCCGAAGGATCTCAATTTGCATGCGGCTCCCGGGCTCCCAAGGGTGGCCATCGCGCCAGCGAATATCGCCATAGACGTTGGCGAACGTGTTCCAGCGGTGGGGATCGGAAAAAACGAGCCAAGCGAGCGTGGGGCTCGCCTTGGTGATGACGGAATACTCAAATCTTGCCATGACTTTGTACCTGACTACTCCTTATTGAGTTGAAATTGGCGTATCTGCCGGCCGCAAAGTGGGGCGACGAATACTTATACGTTGTATCTTTAACGCTGTCAAGTATATAATTATGAGCATACGGGAGCAGCAACAAACAAGGAAACCATGCCGCGAAAAGCCGACAAAAACCTGGAAGGGCGGATCGTTGATGCCGCGTACCAGCTGTGGACGCAAGGGGGAGAGCACGCTTTAACCATGCGAGCAGTAGCACGAGCGGCCAAAACGACCACGCCTACCTTGTATGAGAGATTCAAGGATAAGCACGATCTGGTAGTTTTTCTGCGCGAGCGGGCGCGAACCAGGATGTTTCAGGCGGTGCAGCCTGCCAAATCCGCAGCTGAAGCTTGCGAGCTTGGGTTGAAGTTCACGCTAGTTCATGGGAACGAGTATTTGCTCCTTGCTTCGGATTGGGCGCAGCGTTTGGGCAGGCGGGAACCATTGCCGTCCTACGAGTTCCTGAAAGCCCGGCTGGCAGAAGATTTGGGAGGAGCGCCAGACAATTACGCGCGGCTGGCATTGTCTCTTGTGGCGCTGATTCACGGAACCGCCATTATGATTTTGAGCGAGGGAGTAGATGTGCGGGTCTCGCGGGAACTTGAGGGAGCGTGTCTGGAGGCTTGCCGGGGGCTAATTGAGGCTCCCGGGAATGGATACGACGGGAGAGTGAAGGACAAGGGATTGGGACTCTAGTCTAGGTGCGGTACGGAACCGCGTACAGTCCTCGGAAGAAACGGCGCCGGGGATGGTCGCGTTACACCCTGCGCCGCAAGCGAAGAGGGCACGATGTGTCGTGCACCTACACTTGCAAGTCGGGGCGCACGGGAGGTGGCGGCTAGACAATCGGGCCGGGATTCTTGAGGTAGCGGTCGACGACCGCGCCGGCGGTGCGAAGAGTTTGGGCGAGGATGGTGGGCGTGGGATTTGCGGCGGCGTTTTGAGGGAAGGATGAAGCGCCGAGAATGAAGAGATTGGGAGTTTGCCAGTGCTGCAGGAAGGGATTTACAACGGAACTCTCGGGCGAAGCGCCCATGATGGCGCCGCCTTGAATGTGACTGGATTGGTAGCGCACGGTGTCGTAGTGCTTAAGACCGTTAAACGAGGAGATTTCCTTTGCGCCCATGGCATGGGCAATCTCAACCCCTTTTTTAGTAGCGAACTCGGCCATGTTTCGCTCGTTGTCTCGCCAGTCCAGCGTGAGGCGGAGGAGCGGGTCGCCTAGGTGGTCTTTATAGGTTGAGTCGAGATCCATGTAATTGCCTTTGTAGGCCAAGTGCTCGCCGAGAAAACTGATGCGGCCAGTGCGATCGAAATAGTGGAGCATGGCCTTTTTCCATTCGGAACCCCACTTTGCCTTTACAGACTTTGGAAGAACATCCGCTTCGCCGACGGGCAAGGAGCGGGCGCTTCTGGCCAGGAATGGGCCACCGCGCAAGAAGGGAAGCTGGCTGTGGTCGATGAAGTCGCCGTCCAAGTCGTTGAAGGCGATCCCAGAGGCGCCGGAACCCATGAAGCGGTTGAGGGGTTGATCAAAGAAAGCTGTGGCGGCGGAAAAGGAAACCTGGTGACTGAGGTTGCGGCCAACCGTGCCACGGCCCGTCACGGGATCATAGGGCTCACCGATTTCGGACAGGAGAAGCAGGCGCGTGTTATTGAGCGTCCAGGAAGCAAGAAAGACCAAGTCGGCTGGCTGAAAGATCTCCTGACCCGTGGAATCGACGTAGGAGACGCCTCGCGCTTTGCCGTTTTTCTGGCCGGCTTCCCGAACGATGCGGCGGACCGTAGCGCCGGTGCGGATCGAAACGTTTTTACGTTTGGCGATGACGGGAAGAAGAGTATTTGACGGCTGAGTCTTGGCTCCGATCATGCAGCCGAAATTCTCGCAGAAGCCGCAATAGGTACAGCCGGGACGCGTGATGCCATCGGGGTTGGTGTAGAGCTGGCTGGTGGTTGCAGCGGGGACGGGATACGGATGATAGCCGAGGGAAATTGCGGCTTTGCGGAAAAGCTCGGATAAATATGGAATTTTGGTTGGCGGAGTTGGGTATTCCGTGCTGCGCCAGCCTTCGAAAATGTTGCCGCCATCGATTTTTGTGCCGTGAATATTTCCTGCTTTGCCGGAGATGCCGAGTAAGAGTTCCGCGCGCGCGTAGTAGGGCTCCAGTTCGTCGTAAGTGATGCCCCAATCCTGGACTGCATGATCCTCGGGCAGCCGGGCCTTGCCATATTTTTCGACCGTTCGCGAATATAGTTCGAAAACATCGGGAAGGAATCGAGGGAACACTGCGCTCCAGTGTTCGCCGGCGCCGCCGACTCCAGTGCCGGGTAGAAAAGAGCCGTGCTGGCGCAGGGGAAGAGCGCGGCCGCCTTGCGAGTGACGAAACGTCACGGTTTCGAGCGAGAGATCCTGCATCATACGAAAGCGAATGGAATATTCGAGCTCGTCCATGTCGGTTGCATACTCGTCCTGTTTGTGGGGGGCGCCGCGTTCGAGAACCACGACGGAGAGGGCAGTGCGCGAGCCGAGTTCCTTGGCCATGAGCAAGCCGGTCCATCCGCCACCGACGATCACGACGTCCGTGTGAGGGAGAGTTTTCATGGCTCGTCTTCGCTGGCGCGAATTTTGCTGCCGGTGGCTTCGTGGAGGCTTATGGGCTTGGGGCGGAAGGCTTCTCCATAGAATTTTTCGATTTCGTCGAGGTTGCTCATGCGAGGGCCGGGGAAACCGATGAGCTGCCAGCCGATCATGCCGGCATTTCCGCCGTGGATCGGATCGCAGAACATGCCTTCGATGGTGTTGCGCTTGAGAAGAGCGAAAAAATAGGAGTCTTCGATCTGGTGAAGGGCGGCGTCCTGGTCGGCGGGCGGGAGGAGATGGAAATTTTTCAGATTTTTCAGGCCTTCCCGATAGACCTCGCGCGGCGTGGCTTTACCTTGATAGCCAAATTCGGGAGGAGCGTCTTCGAACGGCGGCTGCGTGTAACGAAAACGGTCCCGGCCGTAGGGGCCGGCGAGCTGGCGGTCGATGTAGACGGCGACGCCGGCCTCGCGGGCTCCTGGGCCGGAGTCGTCGCTAGGAAAAATGCGCGCGACGGCGGCTGAGACGATGAGCGCTTCGGCCTCCGTGAAAAAACGGAGCGGGATGCGAACGGGTTTGTCTTGTGCTGCGAGACGAGATGCTTTGCGGTCGAGCGAATAAATGAGGATACCGCCGAGTCCCGCAGCGGAAAGCGTTAGGAAGTGGCGGCGGCGCATCGCGCGGAGTATACCGCGGCTTCACCTCAGCGGCGCAACGCTAAGAGTTTTTCTTCCAATTTTGGAGGGGGATGCGGGGCATCTCGAAGAGGTCGGAGGTGCGGGCGTACCAGCCGGTGCCGTGCATGCGGCCGATGAGATTCAGGCTGGGCGTATCGATGTGAAACTTGTGGGCGTCCAGAACGGATTCGTCGCGGATGTGCATCGCGAGGACGCGGCCGAGGACCAAACCCGATTCCGTGCCCAAGTCGATGATTTGTAGCAACTCGCATTCCATGGCGACAGGACTTGCCGCAATTCTGGGAGGCTTTACGCGGACCGAGGGACAAGTGGCGAGTCCAGCCTCTTTCAATTCGTCGATGCCGCGCGGAAATTCTATGGCGGTTATGATCATCGCTTCGGCGGCTTCTTGCGAAACGAGATTCACTACGAACTGGCGCGTCTCGAGGATGTTGACGCGAGAATCTTTCGGCCTGGCGGGGTCGTGGCTGCTGATGCCGATGCCCACTACCGGTGGGTCGCCGGCGAAAGCATTGAAAAAGGAGAACGGAGCAGCGTTCAGGCGGCCGGTAGCGTCCTGGCTGACGACCCAGGCGATGGGACGCGGGGTGATGGTTGAGACCAGAAGCTTGTAGCGGTCGCGCGGGGAGATTTCGGCAAAGTCGAAGAGCATGAAGATCCTCCAGGAATTCGATGATGGGTACTGCGAGATTGGTATTTCTGGAGCGCTCGCGGAGCGGTCGACAGTGCTGCGCCGCAGGAACTGCAATAGTGCTCGACTTCACTTCGCGGGAGCACTGGCGCGGCGTTTTGCTTTGATCAGGACGTCGACGGAATCGGGGCGGCCGTTCCAGAAGTCGAGGCGGATGCGGCCGTCGGGAAGCTGAGTGACTGTGGCCGGAATGGCGCTAGCGGTGAGATACCAGCCTGCGGGGAGAACTACCGCGTTGCGCGGGCGGCCGAGGCTACGGTCGAAGACGAGTTCGTCGCCGTCGAAGCGATAGCTGGCTGGGGCGGTGTAGGTTTCGGAGATGCGCAAGCGGATGGATTGGCCTTTTTTTACTGATGGGAAGGGAATCAGCACGACTTGCGTTTCAGGTTTTACCGGTTCGCCGGCGTCGATTTTTGCTGCGGTGAGATCGGCGCCGGTCATCAGCTTGGTGGCGAGTTTTTCGCCAGTGTCGAGAATGTAGGCGGAGGGATCGGAGACGGTGCTGCCTTCGCGGACGACGTTGAGGTATTTGTCCGTGCCTTCGCGGGACTC
>DATFZY010000154.1:0-31066 GCA_035313865.1 Candidatus Acidiferrum sp. | reverse complement strand
TACGATATTTACTGACCGCCCGCCGTTTTTCGGCGCATGATCAAAAACCTCAACGTCCCCGCGGCAGTTTCGCGGGGATTTTTTTGCGCTGGCAATTTCGGAGGGAACATGAAAAATAACAGTGTATCGATCGCCCCGCTCGAGGACACTCATATCGCATAAAGCAACAAGGCGATACTCGCGGTAGAATGCCGCGACTCGATTTCGGGAGAACTCCCATGAAACATCCACTCTACTTCGCAGTTTCCGTTTTGATTTTTCCTGCACTCGCGTACTGGCAGGTAAGCAAAGAACCTTCTACGGTACATCAATCGTCAAAGGTCGAAAATGAAGTAAAGGAAGCCATTCACCAACGCCTTGATGCCCTCAGGCATGGGGACGTGAAAGCCTACATCAGCTATTACGGTGAGGAGTGCATCGTTACGGGCGATAACGGAGCGCTGGTCAAGCCAGAAGATATCGCCAAAGAGTGGGCTGACGACAATCACTCCGGCATCGTGTTCAAGGGCGGCGAGCCGATGGATGTCCAGGTACATGCCTACGGCGAGATGGCGGTGGCGAGCTTTCGGACCGAACTCGATCAGGACTGGGGAGGACAGAAACTTTTCGAATCTTCACGCTTCACAGATGTCTTTGCTCGACGTGGAGGGCGATGGCTGCTTGTGGCGCACCACGAGACCCCTATCCCGAATGCACGGCGAGTGGCCGTAAAGGTGGACCCGGCTATATTTGACGCCTACGCGGGCGAATATCAGATAACGCCAACCTTCATCGTCAAGGTCAAGCGCGAGGGCGACAAGCTGATGGATCAGTGGCCGGGCACGACGGGATTCGACGAAGACATCCCTGTCTCTGAAACGACCTTTGTCGCAAGGGGCGAGTTAGGAGAGGCGATCTACATCAAGGACGCAAGCGGCAAGGTGAGCCACTTTATCCTCCGCACCAGCCTCGGCGACCTGATCGCCAAAAAAATCAAATAAAAACAAACCAAACCCCGACTGGCGCCCAATCAGAAACTCCACTAACGAAGGTCGCCTAAATCCTGTAGCCTAAAAATGGCCTACCAAACTGCCAGTGTGCTGTTTTTGCCGTTTTCCTAGTTTGATTTTTCTGTAAGTTGTGTGTTTGCAATCCCGCCCTTTGTACGACATCTACTAACAATCAGTAGCACAGGCACTCCTGCCTGTGCCATTTGTAGGGGCACGATACATCGTGCCCCTCTTTTTTGTCCGCGAACATGTGTACCATGATGGAAGGAGAACTCTCATGCCAGAGCGATCTACAACCCTCCCTGACGATCCGTTCCGTGGTCGGCGCCCAACCCGTCACGAACAGATGACTGGACTGCCTTGGGACGCGTCATACCTCCGCGACGACCCTGCCCCTTGGGATCTTGGTCACCCGCAGCCGGCAATAGTGCGTTTGGCATCCGAAGGCGGATTCGCCGGAGCGGTCCTCGATGCGGGCTGCGGGACCGGCGAGAATGCTCTTCACGTCGCCGCACTAGGATTATCGGTTCTGGGTATTGACGTGGCTGAGACGGCGCTGGCGATCGCTCGAAAGAAAGCCGCCGACCGCTGTATCGCAGCGGAGTTCGCCACGGCTGACGCGTTTCATCTGGACCGTTTGGGGCGAATGTTTGAGACCGTGCTGGACTGCGGACTGTTCCACGCCTTCGACGCCAACGAGCAGCCAGCATACGTGGCGAGTCTCGCGTCGGTGACCAAGCACGATGGAACCCTGTATGTGTTGTGCTTTAGTGACGATGGTCCCGATACTGGCCCGCACCCCGTCAGCCAGGAAGAACTGCGAGCGGCATTCAATCCCAGCAATAGATGGAATGTCGCCGCCATCCAACCGGACCGCGTTCAGACGAGATTTCACGACGACCACGGCGCACCAGCCTGGTTCGCGACAATCAAACGGATGTAGACTGCGGGACAGTACAATCCAAGCTTAATTTCCCTTTACCGTCACCACTACCTGCGTCCCCGCCATCTCCTGTATACTCCCCACCTGCCCCCCGCACGAGGCCCTGTCATGCACGCTTCCCCCGAATCCACGCTCGACCAAAATAAGCGCCTTTTCCTCCGCTGGCTCGATGAAGTCTGGAACCAGGGCCGCCGCCAAACCATCACCGAGCTCTTCGCAAAAACAGGCATTCTTCACACCGGCAACCGGCACAGTCAGGGCCCCGCCGGGTTCCTGTATTACTACGACATCATGCGCTCGCTATTTTCCGAATTCTCCCTCAAGCCCATCGTCTGTCTCGCCGAAGGAGACCTGGTCTGCGTCCATTGGTCGGTCGACTGTCTCCACACCACCACACGCACGCCTATTCGTACCACCGGCATCTCCATGGTGCGCATCAAGGACGGCCAATTCATCGAAGCCTGGCAAAACTGGGATGCTGCCGGAGTGGCCCAGCAAGTCCCGGGTTTGTTACTTCCCTAGCCGCGATCACGCCAGGGTCCGGGCCATTCATTTCCTGACACGAGGCAAAATAGCTGTAACCCGGGCCTCCCTTGACCAGTAATTGGATATAGAGAGTGGCGCATGGAGCTGCTACAGCGTTTCGCAACGGGCGACCCGGACGCGTTCGAAGCGCTGTTCCGCCAGCACCAGAAGGCAGTCTACGCATGGATTGTCCGCATCGTCCGCGATGCCGGCATCGCCGAAGATCTCACCGTCGAAACGTTTTGGCGCATCTACAAAGCCCGCGCCCGCTTCGATCCAACGGGCAATTTTCAGGGCTGGGCTCGCAGAATTGCCACCAACGCGGCTCTGGACCATCTCCGATCGTCCCGCCGCGAAACCGAACTCCCCGAGGATCTCGCCGGCCCGGCGCAGCCGGACTCCGTGGTCCGCGGCGAAACCCGCGAGCAACTCCAGCGGGCGTTCCACCAGCTCCCGGCAAAATATCGCCTCGTGGCTACACTCGCATTAATTGAGGACGAGTCCTACGACAAAATCGCGGAAGCCACCGGCATCTCTTCCGCAGTGGTCAAAATTCGAGTCTTTCGAGCCGTGCGCATGTTGCGAAAAACTCTTCAATCCTTGGGTGTGCAAATGGGAGCGGCAAAATGACCGACCAAAACGAAAAAGAGTTGAAAGAACTCCTGAAGCAATCTATCGCTCCGTTCACGAACTCCGATCTCCGCCGCGATCTCTGGCCGCAAATGCTGCAAAGACTCAGCCATCAACCCATCCGCGTCCCCTGGTTTGACTGGGCGCTGGCCGCAATTCTCGCCGCGCTGCTTCTGCTCTTTCCCGGAACCATCCCGGCGCTTCTCTATCACCTGTAATTCAGGAGACTTTTATGAATCAGCACAAATATCTTCGCGCGTACATGGCGGGCATCGTCATCCCCACGATTGTCCTCCTCCTCGCAGTCACCGTTTTCACCTTGTACCGCTACGTCTACAACGTTCCCGTCCCCGTCGAGCGCTTAATCATATTTCCAATGGCAGTAGTGCCTAACCTCTGGGGGCTCTGGAACATCCTCCACGCCGCGCTCCCCCCGCGTCTCCGCCTTTCGCTCGGACTCCACGGCGCTCTGTTGCCGTTGCTCCTCATCCCGCTCGCCATCGCGCTCGTCAGCATTCTGAATTTTCCCGTTCCCCCGTTCGTGGTGCACATCTTCCCCGTCGCAGCGCCCATCGCTCTCATCGGCTACTACCTCGTCTGGAAATACCCGGTAGCCTTCCTGAATCGCGTAGCAGCCATCGATTGATCCACACGTCGCTGGCCAAGACCCAAGGTGTGACAGTCTTCCAGCCTGTCGCCATTTCTGCTAACCTCAGCAAATCAAGAAAAGCCACGCACAGGCTGCACTGCAAGCAGAAGAGAACCCAATGAAGCCCCCTTTCAGGTTTTGGTTCTGCATACCCTTCGCAATGTTCCCCTTTGTTCTCACAAGCTGTAGTTCTCAGGGTGTCCGCACCGCAGCTCAATATTCAATCGGTGGCACGGTCGCAAATCTTGCCGGAAATGGCGGCGGCCTCACCTTGCAAGACAATGGCGGCGACAACCTTATGGTGAATTCCAACGGAAACTTCCAGTTCCTCACCATGCTTCCCGCTGGAACTGCTTATAAGGTCACCGTTTCCAACCAGCCCACGGCTCCCGCGCAAACCTGTGGCATAACCAACGCATCAGGCGCCGCAAACTCTGCCGTAATCAACATTACGGTGGATTGTGGTCACAACGAATGGGCCTGGGTGACCGGCTCCAAGTCCGTCAATCTCGCCGGCACCTATGGAACGATGGGCATGCCCGCTGCCACCAACACGCCCGGCGGCCGCCAGTGTGCGGCAACCTGGGCCGACAACTCCGGCAATCTCTGGCTCTTCGGCGGCTATGGTTACGACACCATCGGCAATCTTCTGCCCATGAGCGACCTTTGGAGATTCAGTATCAGCAACGGCCAATGGACGTGGATCTCCGGCCCAACGGTCGGAGGCCAAAACGGCATTTACGGCACTCTGGGCGTTCCCGGCACAAACAATAGTCCAGGTGCCCGGGCTGAAGCGTCGAGCTGGACTGACTCCGCCGGAAACTTCTGGCTCTTCGGCGGCGACGGCTTCGACGCCGTCGGCAACGAAACTCCTATGAACGATCTCTGGAAGTACGCCGGTGGCCAGTGGACCTGGATGGGCGGCTCGAACATCGGCATGCAGAACGGCATCTATGGCGTGCTCGGCGTCGCTGCCGACACCAACATGCCAGGCGGCCGCTTCGCCCCCGTCATTTGGCCCGAAGCCTCTGGCGACATCTGGATGTTCGGCGGGCTTGGCTACGACGAAACCAACCCGATCAACGGCGAACTCAACGATTTGTGGAAACTCAGCAACGGTGTCTGGACTTGGATGGGCGGCTCAAAGCTCAAACAACAGCCCGGCATCTACGGCACCCTCGGCACGCCTTCCCCAAACAACATTCCCGGGGCCCGATACGGTGCGTCCGGCTGGACCGACTCCTCGGGAAATTTTTGGGTCTTCGGCGGATACGCTTTCGATTCTCGCGGCGCGATTTCCCAGATAAACGATCAGTGGAAATACTCTGGGGGCCAATGGACGTGGGTAGCCGGCCCGAACGTAGTCAATCAGCACGGCACCTACGGCACGATGGGCATACCTGCGGCGGCCAATATCCCGGGCGGACGCCAGAGTTCCGCTACATGGGTGGATGCTTCCGGTAACGCCTGGATGTTCGGAGGAAACGGTTTCGACTCCGCTGGTGCGGCCCCTTGGCTCAATGATCTTTGGAAGTTCAGCGGAGGCGAATGGACCTGGATCGGCGGCGCCAACGCTGGAAGTCAAATCCCCACCTACGGCACGCAAGGTACTCTCTTCCCAGGCAATACGCCCGGAGGCCGCTTTTTTCTGACGCAGTGGGTAGACCGCAAAGGCAATCTCTGGCTCTTCGGCGGCTACGGCGAATCCCCCGGCGCAGTCCTGGGAAATCTCAACGACCTGTGGATGTATGAGCCGTAAGCAGCGCAGGCACTCCTGCCTGTGCATTTTCCCCCGTATCTATCCCATCGAGAAACTTTCAATCTGCGTCAGTCATTTCTTCACCACCGTCACGACCACCTGCGACGGATACAACCTCGAGTGATGCACTGCATTATGCGCGACGACAACTTTATCTTCGCTATAATTATCCCCACCGGTGTTCAAGTTGCGGTCAAACCGTGGAAAATTGCTGCTCGAAATTTCAATCCGCAACTGGTGCCCCGCCTCGAAGTAGTTGCTGGTATTCAGCGGCTGCAAAGTAACTTTGCAAACTTTCCCCGCCTCCATCCAAGCCAGCGGTTTATCGTACCCATCTCGATACCGCAAACGCTGGATCGATTCGTCCAGGTTGTAGGCCCGCCCATCCGGATAAACATCCACCACCTTCACCGTGAAATCCGTGTCCTTAGCGTCCGATGAAACATAGAGCGTCGGCGTAATTGGCCCGCTCAACTCCGTCCCCTCTTTAAACGGCTCCGACGTGTAAACAAGAATATCGTTCCGCGCCTCCATCTTCCGCTGATCGAAAGCTCCGGCCTGCACTGCCGTTCCCGTACAACACACATTCCCGCCATACGAAGGCACTGGATTCATCGGATCGTAAGTAAACGAATCCACCTTATCCGCAGACGGCGGAGCGGTCGTAAGCACCCCATCCCCAGTCAACGAATTAGCACGCCCAGCGCTCGACAGATACAATGTCATCGGCTGCGCCCCAGCAGGTGGCCACGTCTCCGACGTCTGCCACTTATTCATCCCCATCGTGAAGTACGTCACCTTCGGCAGCGAATCCAGTCGCGCGCTCTTCTCGCCCTTCAAAAATCGGTCAAAAAATCCATACATAACCTCCTGATAATCGAACCGCGCATCGCCCATGCTCCGTTCGCCGACAACCGTATCCTCCGTAGCCCTCGTGTAAGCACAATGCGTAACCGGAGCAATAATCGCCCACTGCTCGTCGGCAATCTCCGGTTTCGCCGTCTTTCGCACGTGATTGTAAAGCGCCAGGTTCGGCCCAACTGACACGTCGTACCAAGTCATGTACCACAAGCCAGGCAAATTCAGCGGCATGTCATCGTGATAGAGCCCGCCCTTGTACCACGCCGGATCATTCGGAGCCCGCTGAATCATCCGCCCGCCCGTATCCACCGGCATCGCGTCCGCATAAATTCCGCGCGGCCCGTCCACCGCCTTCAAAATATCCTGCGTCGGCAAATGCCACAGCGCCTTCGCCCAATCCACCGGCGGCAACTGTTGCGCCAGATCAAACTCCTTCGACGCCCGGATCAAATCCTCTTGCGAAGTATTCGGCGGAAACATAGGCCGCACCTGGTTCTGTTCCCCATAAATCCACGTGATAAACAACATCTGCACCGCCCCGCCGCGATACCAATTCCCCTGCTCGTAATAAGGCGCGACGCGTCCCACCCCCGCCCCGAAGCTCTGCACATTCATCGCCGCATAAGCGGACTGCCCCATCGCCGCAATCCCCATCTGGTATTCCGCCGTCGAAGAGCAACCCGTCGTGCCAACTTTCCCATTCGTCCACGGCTGCGCTGAAAGCCACGCAATCGCGTCGTAACCATCCGTCCGCGGCGCTCCCAAAATGTCGTAATTCCCTTCCGAGAAAAAATGCCCCCGCTCGTTCTGAACCACATATGCATACCCGCGCTTCACCGCCGTCAAAATCGTGGTCATGTCCGCCGGCACGCCATTTCGCACGTCCCAAAAATTAAAATTGTAAGGAGTCCGCACCCAGATAATCGGCACTCTCACGTCAGCGTTCTTCGGCCGATAAATATCGGTTGCCAATCGCACGCCATCGCGCATCGGCATCATCACTTTCCTCTCGATGATGGCCACCGATTCCAGCTCCTTCTCCGTCTTCACCCTCAGATCCTTCTGCTCCTGCGTAAGCGGCGCCTGCTGCCCCCGCGCAGCCACAATTGCAAGCCCGCACGCAAATCCAACCGCCAACACTTTCCAACCAATTGATTTCTTCATATGCGCACCACCCTCCAAAAAAGGCAGCGCGATTATGCCCTATGCCGCTACGACCGGGAAGCCTGCAAACTCTCTTACAGAAGTCTTCATCGTATTCCCTATCCACCAGCCGTCCACAAGCGCATACTGGTATTGAGGCTATCCTGTGTTACTGACTGCCAGTGTTTGGAAGCGAAAACGCGAAGACTTAAGAATCGAACGGGCTCCGCTAGCGAAAGCATTCGACAAAAACCCGCAGGACCTGCGCCTCGCTCTGCAAATCAAGGCCATCGACGACAAAATCGCCGACTGCACCGAACAAATCGTGAAAGAAAAACGCCAGAGCAAACCTTCCTCATGAACTCCACACAAGAGCGCTTGGTCGGCACTCCCCGCAGAATTATTGATTTTCATTTGGATGAACGCCAGGACTGGGTCGCTGAGCTGGAATGCGGCCATCACCAGCATGTGCGGCACAATCCTCCTTGGACCCACCGCCACTGGGTCACCACGCCTCAGGGCCGGTTCGAACACCTCGGTTCCGAATTGTTGTGTTTCGCTTGCCTGCCCAAGCCTCGCTAAACCGAACAACCAAATAGTAAGCCGACGAAAGACCGCGCGAGTCACGCTCCCCGCATTCAGGATCCCTGCGGTTCCTCAAGTCCATCGCAATCAGCAAAACAGTGGTGGAGTGATGCCAGCCCCTATTGCCGCGAATCCGGCGGCACCAGGTTGTTCGCGCGATAGTAGACCACCAGTTGGCCGTAGTGCTCGCCACTGTGCTCGATGGCGAACGTCCAGATGGTGGAGTTGTGGGCCATCCGCTTGCCGAAAAACTTCGTTGTATTGTCCAGCCCTGCGTCGCCCTGCTGTTGAATCACTTTCACTCCGTCGGCGACGGCCTCCTGCACGAACTTGACGACCTCGGCCTTGGTCTTGAAAACGTCACGCGTAGGATTGTCGCCCTCGCCAAAGTCGGGCCCGAGGTTTGATCCGGAAATCCTCCGTATCAGGACGAAATCCAGTGCGGCGGCGTGGAGAAGATTCAGGGCAAAGGTGCGCTGGTCTTTCTGCAGCTTGTAATCGTACTTGTCTTCTGGAAAATCCTGCGCCATGGCGATGAGTTTGTTCCCGATGCCGTTCCACCTGTCCAACATCTCCTCGGAACGAGAACGCGCGGGACTCGGCGCTTGACTCTGTGTTTGGCTCTGACTGTAAACACTCGTTTCGGCCAGGCCCAGCAGAATGACCGCAACAAACCCAAGCGAAAATAGCCGAAGCGAAGACTGTCTCATCTTAAATTTCTCCTTCAAGTTGGCGATAACCAGCGGCTTCACAATACAGGGCCTTGAGAAACGGGATGAACTCTATGTCATTTGCTTGGGTTTACCCCTTGGCAGCACTATCTCTCCCCGCTGGATGGTGCTCCTCCACAAACCTGCCAATCTCTTCGTAAGTCATTTCGGGGTTGTCATAAAACAAAAAATGCGCGCTCGCGGCGATCTCGCGAACCTCGACGTTGCTCGCGCGCAGCCTGGGCAAGTACGAAAGGGATCTGTTCTCTTCTCCAAAAAGGAAGAGACGCGGTACAGGCAAGTTGAGGAATTCTTCCAGCAACCGCCCGGAATCGGATTCTGCGACCGTCTCGAAACTGTAGGTATGGTACGCGCGCATGTCAGTATTCAGTGCCATGTTGTGAGCGGCAATCGCATAGTTAGAAGCCGCGTTGTGCCTTACCTGCAAGGCAAAAGTAAGCACCCCTTTGTAGTCGCTCCCGGCAATATTCAAGTTCTCCGGAGAGAAGTTGAACTTTTCTTCCGGCATAGCTTCCGCAGCATCCACGACTTGTTTTTCGACGCCGCTGATCTCCTTATCCACGGCCGAAGCGATCGTCGGCGCAACCGGTTGCGCCTCTTGCGTTCGGGCCGCGCTCGCGGCCGCGGCCCTGTCCGTTCCCGGCCACCACCGATGCCAATAAAGTTGACCAACACCAACAGAAACAAAACTCGCATCGGTTTCATTCGCTTGACTCTCTTTCTTTGGCTCCTGCCTCATGCGTCGCGAAGGGCACACATCGGGTCGACTCTCATCGCGCGCCGCGCCGGAAGGCAGCTCGCCAGCAGCGCCACGCCCATCAGTAAAATGGCCACACCAACGAACGTCAAAGGATCCGTCGGCCTTACTCCGTAAAGCAGTCCCGCCATCAAGTGCGAAACAATCAGCGCACCAACAAGCCCAACCACGGCACCGGCAATGGCCAACTGCAATCCCTGAAGCAGAACCGTGCCCAAAATATTCCCCCTCGTGGCTCCCAGCGCGATGCGAATGCCGATCTCGTGCGTGCGCTCGCTGACGATGTACGAAATCACGCCATAAATTCCCAGGCTCGCAAGAAGCAACGCCGTCAGCGCGAACACTGTAATCATTTCCATCGAAAAGCGCCGCGCCGCCAGAGACGCCGCTACCGTTTCCTTCAGCGTCTGCGCGTCGAAAACTGGAAGTGTCGGATCGACCGACTCCACTTCCTGGCGCACCTCTCCCGGAATCGCCCCCGCGTCTAGATGCCCGCGCAGAAATATCGCCAGTCGTTTTGCGCCGGTTTGATACAAATCCAGATAGACTTGCGGAACTTCCCCTTCCGCCAAAGATTCTGTCCTCGCGTTCGCGATCACGCCCACAACCGCAATCCACGGAGAGCCCGTTCGAGTTGACTTGAAGCGCCTGCCCAGCGGATCTTCTTTTGGCCAGTACGTTCGCGCGAACGCCTCGTTAATCACCGCTACAGCCGGCGTCTCTTCGTTGTCCAACTCGTTGAACAAACGGCCGCGCTGCAACGGGATTTCGAGCAAATGAAAGTATCCAGGCGTAACCCTCGACCGCTCCGCCACAGGAGGCTGGTCGCTTTGAATGTCCCGTCCCTCGAGCGTAAAAAAGAATTGCCCGTCGGCGATTAAATTTAATTCCCTCTGGCTTTGGTCCAGGGGAATCGACGCGCTATCTCCAATAGCCGCCTCCTCGACACCCGGCAGAGTTGCCCCGCGCCGAAGCACTTCCCGCAGAAAAGGCGCTTCCTGAGGCGCCGTTTTGTACTTGTCGATGGCGGTGTCATTCGGCTCAGGCAGCCGCGTCCGCACGGACATCACATTCTCTGGATTGAATCCCAGCCGCGCATTCAGCAAATCCCGGAAACTTTGCAGCAGCAGGCTCGCGGCAATCATCAGTACCAAAGAAAGCGCAAACTCCGTTACCACCAGCGCGCGCCGCGTGCGCGCCCGCTGCCCCGAACCCGTCGACCCGCGCCCCTCCTGCTTGAGCGCATGAGTTATGTCCAGCCGCCCGGCATGCAAAGCCGGAGCGAGCCCGAAAATCGCCCCGGCCACGAAGGACGCACCCAGTGCGAAAAGCAAAACGCTCCAGCTGATCGAAACCTCATTGAGCCGCGGCAAATTCCCCGGCAGAATTCGCAGCAAAAATCCCTTCAACGAGAATAGAACCGCCAAGCCGGCAATTCCCCCGAGCACCGAAAGAACCACGCTCTCGGTCAGCAACTGCCGCGTTAGCCGCGACCGCGCCGCGCCAAGCGCCTGTCGGATGGCCATCTCGCGCCCTCGCGCGCTGGCCCGCGCCAGCAGCAGGTTCGCAACATTCACGCACCCGATCAGCAGCACTGATCCCACCGCTCCAAGCAGCAGCACTAGCGATTGGCGAACATTCCCGACCAATCTTTCTTTGAGCGGCACCAGCCGCACAGTCCATGCATTTCTCGCTGGATAGTCAACGGGAAACTCCTTCTGCAAAGCAGCCACCAGCGCGTCCACCCGGCTCTGCGCCTCCGCAATCGTCAGTCCGGGTTTAAGTCGCGCGATGGCTGTCGGGAGATTCCGCCGGTAGCGCGGCGGGTGATCCACCATCGGCGCCCCGTAAAAACTGGTCGCCGCCCAAATTTCAACATTTCTTTCTTCCGCTGTGCGCCCCGGCGCGTCAAAACCAGGCCGCATGACTCCGACAATCCGATACAAATCGGTGTCTATCCGCACACTTTTTTCCAGAACGTGCGGATCGCCTCCAAACGAACGCTTCCACAACCCATCGCTGATGAGAACTTCCGTAAGTAGTCCCGGCGAGTGATCCTCGCGATTAAACGCCCGCCCCAGCTGCGGCTGCACTCCCAGCAGCGCAAAATAATTCGGCGCCACGATCAGCAACCGCACGCGCGTTGGCTGAGGCGCGCCTGTGAGATTGTTCTCATCGAACCACGCCGGCGAAACGTATTCAAAAATTCCCGAACGCTCAAGGTCCTGCCACTCCGGTTCGTTCATTCCCACATCCCGCGCGCCAACGCCCGGAAGCTCGTCCTCGATGCTTACGAGCTGCTCCGGCTCCGGGTACGGCAGTGCATGCAGGAGTGTGCCATCCACCACGCTGAAAATCGCTGTCGTCGCTCCAATCCCCAAGGCAATCGTCAAAACCGCCACGGCGCTAAAGCCCGGAGCCTTCCTCAACATCCGCAATCCATAGCGCACATCCATCAAAAAATTCTCGAACCACTCCCAGCCCCACGCGAAATGACTTTCTTCCTTCAGGTAGGTCGTATTCCCAAAACGCCGCCGCGCAGCGGCCCGCGCCTCATCCGCCGCCATCCCGGACTGAAGCTGTTCCTCCTGCCGCAGTTCCAAATGCAGCCTCATCTCCTCCTCGAGATCCGCGTCAAACTCCCGCCGATGAACCAGCATCCTGAACCGTCTCGCAAGTTCGCGCAGCCACTCCATTACGGACCTCCTTTCACGCCGCCTCGATCACCCGCGTGATCGCTCCGATAACCCGTTCGAACTGCGACATTTCCACACTCAACTGTTTCCGTCCCGCCGCCGTCAGTTGGTAGTAGCGCGCCCGCCGGTTCCCAGTCGTCGTGCCCCACTTCGCCGTCACCCACCCTTTGATCAGCATCCGCTGCAACGCCGGATACAGCGAACCTTCTTCAACTTGCAGCACGTCTTCCGATATCCGCTGAATCGAATTCGCAATCTCGTACCCATGCATCTCGCCAGTTCGCGCCAGCGTCTTCAAAATCAGCAAATACAACGTTCCCGGTGGAATCTCGTCGCGATGCACACCATCACCCCTGCCTAACCTGGCTACGCGCGCCCAATTCGGCCTCTGCCATAGTTAGACTATGCCACTCTCAATTAGTTAGCAGTCTTTGTCAAGTTCGAGTCGCAGACCCGCGGTGAGGAGGAATTCCTGAATGGCACTCCGCGAAATGATTTCGGGGATCTTCAACGCTGGGGTCCGAGCACGAAATTCCCCGCTCGCACAAACGTCGTCTCCACTCAATACCGCTCAATAGTAAGGACCGCTTGAGCATCGAATTTATTCTGCCGTGCCGATCGCTCATAAGGAAAAATATACGAATGCACTTTATGCACATACTCTCGGAATAAATCAACCATCGCCTCGGTCTGCATGAAAGAAGCGGCGAGTGAATAAAATCCTCGCCGTGGTTCGGCAAAATAAAAAGAAGTTCCAGTCCGCCTGCAACAATCAGCGGAGAAAGCGCAAGAAAAAAGGAAAACAAAGAGGAAAACAAAAATGAAAACCAAAGCAATCTCAGCAGCTTTTATTTTGGCCTGTGCGCCGCTCGCGTTTGCGGGCGCAAAAGCTGCTTACCCTAGTGAGAAAGTTGCCGCATTCGTCGTCGAAAGACTCGACGTAACTTCGCTGCCCTCCGCGATCCGGCCAAAGAAAGAAAAAGGAAAGAAAACCCTCGCCGATTACGGTTATACCGCGCAAAAAGTCGAGGAACAGGAAGCCATCGTCGAAGCTCCGGATGGAGCGGCTAAGTTGTCGCTCACAATTCTCGGCCATGGACCCGCCGGCATTTACGTCTGCATCGCTCTTCCCGGCCAAAGCGGGGAAACAAAAACGCAAAGTGTCGTCCTCTTAAAAAGGAAGGACTCGGAATCGCTGTTGAAAGGCCGCGTGTCCTTTCGAGAATTTGCTTCGTGCCCGGTGATCGGCGCTGCCGATTCCACCGCGGACTCGTACGGCGGGGACTAAGAACTCTCCTTAATGCAAATCGCGCCAACAGCATCGCTTTCTCCTTATGTTGTTCTTTCTTCGCAGCGAATTGGGGGCGCCTACAGGCGCCCTCCCGTCGCTTCCTGCTCGGCATCAATTCGAATCTTGCATGTCCCTCCTGCTGACGCGATACTGTTTCCGTGCCCGCCGCTTCCCCCACTCCGGCCCTTCGCGTCACTGGTCTTCGCAAGTCCTATCAGGACGTCGTCGCTGTCAATGGCCTCGATCTCGAAGTGCGCGCCGGCGAATGCTTCGGCCTTCTCGGACCCAACGGCGCGGGGAAAACCACCACCGTCGAAATTTGCGAAGGCCTCACCGCTCCGGACTCCGGCGAAGTCGAACTTCTCGGCATGCACTGGAGTTCCGACGCCAAAGAGCTTCGCCAGCGCCTCGGCATTCAGTTGCAGGACACGCAGCTCTCCGAAAAGCTCACCGTCCACGAAACGCTTCGTCTCTTCCGCAGCTTTTTCGAGCAGGGCCCCGGCGCCGACGAAGCCATCGCCCTCGTCCAGCTCGAAGAAAAAAAGAATTCCCGCGTCGGCAATCTTTCCGGCGGCCAGAAGCAGCGCCTCGCCCTCGCGTGCGCGCTCGTCGGGGATCCCGATTTTCTTTTTCTCGATGAACCAACCACCGGCCTCGATCCGCAAGCCCGCCGCCAGCTTTGGGAACTCATCGAGCAATTCAAATCCTCCGGCCGCACCATTCTTCTCACCACCCATTACATGGACGAAGCCGAACGCCTATGCGAGCGCGTCGCCATCATGGACAACGGCAAACAGATCGCCTTCGGCACCCCGCGCGAATTAATCAACTCCATTTGCGCCGAGCATCTGGTCGCGTTTTCCGCTGGCGCGAAATCGCAATCTCTCGATCTTCCCGCGCTCCGCAAAATCAGCGGCGTCCGCGACGTCCGCTCCGAAAACGGCACGGTAGAAATGCAGGTCACCGAATTGCACCTGGCCGTGCCCTCTCTGCTCGCCGAACTGACGCGCCAAAACATCCCGCTCACCGAGCTAAGCACGCATTCCGCAACTCTGGAGGACGTCTTCGTCTCCCTGACTGGACGCCATCTGCGCGATGAGTAACCAATCTATGGAGTGCGAGAGCCTTGCTCCCGCTTTTCTTCGTCTTTATATGGCTCAACATTTTGCAAGGTCCGAAAGCGATCCAAATGAGTGAAACCACTGCCATCCCGGAAATTCGTGCTCGCGAAGCGGAGAAGAAATCTCCGCGCGGAAAAACTTTCGCCGAGCACGCCCTCGTGCAACTGACGATCGTGCGTTTCCTCGAAACCCTTCGCGAGCCCGAAGCGCTCTTCTGGATCTTTGCCTTTCCCATTCTTCTCGCCGCGGGTCTGGGCCTCGCCTTCCGCAACAAGCCCGCGGAAGTCCTGAAAATCGCGACAACGTCTCCAGCACTCACACAATCTCTCCAGCAGGAAAAACTTCTCGCAGTCCAACAAATGGATCCGCATGACGCGGAAGAAGCGCTGCGTACCGGAAAAATCGCGCTGCTCGCCGTCCCCGGCGAAAACGGCACCGTCGTCTATCGCTACGACGACACCAACCCCGAGGGGCGCACCGCGCGCATGCTCGCCGATCGCGCCGTGCAGCAAGCCGCCGGCCGCGTCGATCCCGTCCGCGCAAGCGACCAATTCATGCGCGAGCCCGGCTCTCGCTACATCGATTTCCTCATCCCCGGCCTGATCGGCATGAACCTCATGGGCAGCGCGATCTGGGGCATGGGCTTCACGGTCGTGGATGCGCGGCGCAAGAAACTCCTGAAACGGCTCGTCGCGACGCCCATGCCGAAACAATATTTCCTGCTGGCCTATTTGCTTTCGCGCATCCTGATGCTCGTTCTGGAAGTCGGCATCGTGCTGGGATTCGGCGCGTGGATTTTTCACGTGCCGGTGCGGGGGTCCCTGCTCAGTCTTGCCGTTGTGTGCCTGCTGGGCTCGCTGGCGTTCAGCGCGCTGGGATTGCTGCTGGCGTCACGCGCAAAAACAATTGAAGCAGCTTCCGGCTTGATGAATGCCGTGATGCTCCCAATGTGGATCGCTTCCGGTGTGTTTTTTTCGGCGCAGCGTTTTCCCGATGTCGTGCAGCCATTTATCAAAGCGCTTCCGTTGACGGCGGCGATCGATGCGTTGCGCGCGAACATGCTACAGGGTGCAAACCTTGCGCAGCTTGCGCCGCAGATGGGCGTGCTTGCCGCTTGGATGATTGTTAGCTTCGTGCTCGCGCTGAAGCTGTTTCGCTGGCGTTAAATCTCCTTCAACCTGTGACCTTTTCCCTGCGCGTGACATTCATTTCTTCCGAGCCCACAAGCAATCTTTGGAGACACGCAACTAACTGACGGATTTTTTCT
Organism: Candidatus Acidiferrum sp.; assembly: GCA_035313865.1. Taxonomy (GTDB): domain Bacteria; phylum Acidobacteriota; class Terriglobia; order Acidiferrales; family UBA7541; genus Acidiferrum. Next base: position 15,119 of record DATFZY010000154.1, on the reverse strand, counting down.
GGAACTGGCGCAGGCCGAAGAGCAGAAACAGCGCATTGAAGCCCACCAAGGCGACAAACACCGCCAGCAGCGAGAGGTGCGGAAATTGCGGCACGAGCGTGGCCCGCAATCCTTCGCTGGCATAGACCAGCGGATTCACGAGCACGGCCTTCTGCATGATGGGAAACTTATCCAGCGCGCTCCACGGATAGTACGTGCAGCCGAAAAAAATCATCGGCGCGACGACGAGCGAAAACATCAAACCGATGTGCGTCTGCTCGACGCTGCAACCAAGCGCGAGCCCGCCACACGCCGAAAAGAGCGCCACCAGCAGGGCCACCGCTGCGAAAAGCAGCGGCCGATGCAGCGTCAAATCCACGCCCGGCCGCAGCAGCAGCCACGCGGCGGGAATCACCATCAATCCGGCAGCAAGAGCTTGCAGCGTGCCGGCAACAACTTTTTCAATCGCGACCCACGAAATGTCCATCGGCGCGAGCAGGCGGTCTTCAATTTCGCGCGTGAACTGAAACTCGCCGATCAGCGGCATGGCCACCGCCCAGATTCCCGTGCCGACCATGCACAGCGCCATGATGCCGGGAAGCAGCAGGCTCTTGTAGTTGGCGGGCATGTAGCCGCTGCCAACCATCACGCGGCCGAAAATAATCACGAACATCAGCGGCTGAAGAAACGTCTGGAACAGAATCGCCACGATGTTGCGGCGCGCCACGCGCGCATCGCGGGCGAGCATAGCCAGAAATGCCTTGAGGTTCATTCGCGCAAACTCCTGCCTGTGTGGTGCAAGAAAAGATTTTCGAGGCTTGGCTCGGAGATGTGCACGTCGCACAGCTCGACGCTGGCCGCGAGCGCAAGATTCGCGATTTCGCCAATCAGCGAGCCGCCGCGGTCGGCGTAAACATCGGCGCCGTTATTTTCCGTGCCGCGCACTTCGCGAACGCCGGCTAGAGCCTGAAGCCGCTGCAACAATTCGGGCGAATGTACGCCGAAGCGCAGGCGCAGCAAGTAGCCGCCGGGCACGGAGGACTTCAATTCCGCAGGCGTGCCCAGCGCGATAATCTTTCCGTGATCGACGATAGCGAGCCGCTGGCAGAGCGCGTCGGCTTCTTCCATATTGTGCGTTGTGAGCAAAACAGTTTTGCCGCTCTGGTTGTATTCGCGAATAATTTCCCACAAAAGCAGGCGCGTTTGTGGATCGAGCCCGGAGCTGGGCTCATCTAGAAACAGAACTTGCGGGTCATGCATCATGGCGCGAGCGATGGAAAGGCGCTGCATCATGCCGCCGGAAAATCCGCGGACGAGTTGATCGGCACGGTCGGTGAGTTTGAAACGTTCAAGTAGTGATGCGGCGCGAGCGGACCGTTCCTGGGAACTCAAACCAAAATAGGCGCCGTGAAAAATCAGAATTTCGCGAGCGGTCAGGGAAAAATCGAGATTGGGCCGCTGCGCGACGACGCCGATCAGGCGCTTGACGGCTTTTTGTTCCTTCCACACTTCGAGGTCGCCAATCCAGGCCTGCCCGGAGGTCGGCCGTACGCGCGTAGTGAGGATTCCAACGGTGGTGGATTTTCCGGCGCCATTAGGGCCAAGCAGACAGAAAATCTCGCCCGAGCGAACCTCCAGGGACATGCCATTCAGTGCAACAACTTCCGGCTTGGGCTGTTTTCCTTTCCCTTTGCGTCGCCCCGCGGCAAAAGAAAAAGCTCCGCCCGAACCGGCCGCGAGCGGCGGAGCGGAGTTATAGACTTTGCGTAGTTCGCTGGTGCGGATGCCGGCCGCCATTACTCAGTTCCTCTCCTCTTTACCTTACGAAGGTGCGTCCGCAAAGATTACGCCGTAGCGGTCCGATATTTCGGAGGCCGGTCGACCTTCGCGGAAAGCATGGAAACGGTGCTTGAGGATAATTCCAGAGTGGCGCGCGGCATGTCAATTCGAGAACAAAAGACGAGGCCGCACTCGGCTCATCGCAGCAATCGAAATTTTTCATGCTTAACTGCATTCTGGTTTCCCGCTCCAAAAGCTAGGTGCAGTTCTCATCGGCATAGAGGGCGGGGCAAGCCCCGCCCCTACGAGGCCATGATCAGCGGCCGGAGTAGCGCTGCTCTTTCCATGGGTCGCCATAAGCGTGATAGCCGTTGCGTTCCCAGAAGCCGAGGCGATCGTAGTCGAGGAGCAGGAAGCCGCGGACCCACTTGACGCTTTTCCAGGCGTAGAGATGCGGAACGATGAGGCGCAGCGGGCCGCCGTGCTCTCCGGTGAGCGGTTCGCCATCGTGCTCGAAGGCGAAGAGAACATCTGGCTTCATCAAATCTTCGAGCGGCACATTGGCGGTGTAGCCTTCCTCGGCGAGGATGGACGCAAAATGAGTGCTGGGCTTGGGCATGATCAGCTTCATTACCTCGGTGAAGAGGACGCCCTTCCAACGATTGTCCAGGCGGCTCCAGCGTGTGACGCAGTGAAAGTCCGACATCGTTTCCGTTTGTGGCAGCGCGAGGAAATCGTTCCACTTCAGCCGCTTCGCTTCTTCGACTTCGCCTGAAATTTGGAAGTCCCACGTCTCGGGATTGAAGTGCGGAATGCTGCCGTAGTGCAACACAGGCCACTTCAAAGTGAGCGATTGCCCTGGTGGCAGTCGGCCTTCGGCCTTGGCCTTGTTTTCCAGCTCCTTGCGCGTTCCTAGTTCACCAAACAAAGACATCCGACTCTCCTTCGCAACTCGATTCTGCCTAGCCCACATGGACGGGGCAAGCCCCGACTCTACGACAACAGTAGTCATCGTTTGACCTTCGATCCATTTCCGTCTTCGCTCCACGATTTGAAATAGCGGGTGGGCGTCGCGCCTAGCTGCTTTTTGAACATGGAGATGAAGGCGCTTGGGCTGCAATAGCCCGCGTCCAGCGCGGCTCCGGTGACTTTTTCGCCGGAGGCCAGGAGTTGCATGGCGTGCAGCAGGCGGAGTTGCTGGCGCCATTTGCCAAAGGTCATTTTCGTTTCGGCGAGGAAAACGCGCTCGATGGTTCGCTTGCTTGCGCCGCAATCCTTGCAGAGCTTCACCAGCGAGCCTGGTTCGCCAGGATTGGCGAGGAGCGTTTTTACGATTCGCAATGCGCGCAGGTCGGCGGGATGGGGCAACTGGAGCGGCGCGGAATCGACCGCTTGCAGTTGATCGACGATGATTTCGATGATGCGTTTGTGCGCGCGCGATTTCTCGTTCAATTTTGGGAACGTACAGGCGTGGAGAATCAGTTCTTTGAGGAGCGACGTGACATTCATGACGAAACACTTCTGGGGCAGCCCGCGGACGAAACGCGGAAGAAAGTAAAGAGTGCGCATGGAGACGGGCCCGGACATGGTGACGGAGTGCGGGGTCCCGGCGGGAATCCAGACGGCGCGCATCGGCGGCACGACCCAGATGCCCTGGCCGGTGCGGAGGGTCATGACCCCTCGCGAGGCGAAGATGAGTTGGTCCTCGGGATGAAAATGTTCGGGGATGACAAAACCATCCGCCAAATCGGCGGAGACGCTGGCGATTTGGCCAAGCGGGCGGCCTTTGCGGTCCAAAAGGATGCTGTGGCACTTTTCCGACATTTGTTGTCACAATAGCGAAAGAAATCCGCGGCAGCAAGTGCTATTCATCCATGGAGAAACGTTTGAGGAGGGAACATGCTGGCATCCAAGGATATGGTCGGATTTATCCTGACGAAGGATTACGACAAGTCGAGAGAGTTTTATGAAAGCAAACTGGGATTCGCGTTCGTGAGCCTGGACCAGTTTGCGCTGGTGATGAAAACGGAAGCGAACATGATTCGGATCGTAAAAGTCCCGGATTCCACGGCGCTTCGGAGCACGGTGCTGGGCTGGGAAGTGGGCGACGTGGAAGCGATCGTGACTTGGCTGGCGGGGCGCGGAGTGGTCTTCGACAAGTATCCGTTCGTGAAGGACGAGCGCGGAATCTGGACGGCGCCGAGCGGAGACAAGGTGGCATGGTTCAAGGATCCGGACGGAAATGTTCTGAGTGTTTCGCAGCACGTGTGAAGAGTGTCGCGGCGATTTCGCAGCGGCCGTGGGGTGAATAGAACGACAAAGGCTCTGGTACTGAAAACGAGAGCCGGCGTGGGAGGGCGAATGCTGAAACCGCTTCTGCGGGGAACGATACTGGGCGGCTTGATGGCGTTCCTTTGGAGCAGCGTCTCGTGGGAGCTTTTTGGTTGGCACGAAAAGCCCGTTCACAGCTTCCAGAACGAAGATGAGGTCGCGCGGGTTATCGAATCGCATGCCGCGGAATCCGGCGTCTACCTTCTTCCGGGCAGCCCGTGGCAGACGAGCATGACGGGCGAGCAATCGAAAACGGCGCGGGACGAGCTGATGAAGAAGATGCAGAGTGGGCCCATCGTGTTTGCGGCGATTCAGCGTAATGGAGTGAAATCGTCCACGCAGTTTTTCCTGATGCAACTGCTGTCTTTGCTGGCTGCTGCGTTTCTCCTTAGCTGGCTGCTGTTGCAGACAAGCGGATTGAGTTATTGGAGGCGCGTGATTTTTCTGGGCGCCATCGGGCTTGCCGCGAGCGTGATTGTCGATCTGCCCAACTGGAACTGGTGGGGATTTTCGGGGACGTTCACGGCGGTCAATCTTGCGGATAACGCGTTGACATGGATCTTCGCCGGTTTGGTGATGGCGAAGGCCGGTTATCGAAAAACGGCTTGACGCAGTGGGCACACCACTCGCTTTGTAATTGAAAGCGCAACGCGAATAGCCGGGCATGAGAGTCAGCGCGCCGTTGCAGTAGGCGGCTCGGTGGTCCCTTTGCCTGCCCTGTCCTCACCCCTTATCAAGGACTGGACCCTGGAGACAAACTCTTTCGCGGAATGAGAGCTCGGGCCGGACGAGCTTCTTGTTTCTGCTGACGGGTTGTTCTGCGAGTTGCGGGCGGCTTCCCGGGCGTTTGCGGCGATACGATGGGCGAGGAAACGGGCGCGCATTTCGGCCACGTCTTTGTTCGTGGCTTCGATGGCATGAGCCTCGCGCTCGGCTTCCAACACTTTCTCCATGCCCGGGAGAGTGCAAAGCAACAACTGGGAAAGATAAGCGAAGGCAATGGCGTCCTTGCGGTCGATGCGCTGGTGGGCGAATTGTTTGGCGACGTTGGCAAGAAGTGCGTTGACTTCGCCGGCCGTGGAGAGGCCGCCAGTTTGACCGAGAAGATGGGCGGCGAGGATTTCCGGATCGGGCCGTGTGGCAGCGGATTGCTTCAGGTGATTCGCGCAAAAAGAATCGTGATGCGGGGCGCGAAGCATGCGGCAGCGCTGGCCGCGGGGACTGATGTGGTGGCAATGCAATTCCGGATCATGATGTTTCGACATGTTGTATTCCTTTCAAAATGAGGAAGTTATGACGTGATGCAGAGAAAAGACGGGAAAACCTGGACTGGATATCCCCCCTCCCCTGTTTTGTGTAAAGATGTGATTCTATGAGGGTTAGAGGGTGGTGGTCTGCAAAAGATGTGATTCTAAAGGAGTTAGGGATAGTGTGGTTGCTGGGCGGGGCGAGGTGGAGTACCGGTAGAGTGCCTTTTTTAACAGAGAGTTCGCAGAGAGCGCAGAGACGAAGGGAACTAGCGAGGTTGAAGTGCGCGAACAACGGAGGACTCCTTTTATTAGGTCCTCCGCCTAATTCTATTGGATTATAGCAGATTGGTATTGATTGTCAAGCATTAATTTATAAGTATCATAAAATCAATGATTTACGAGGAGGCTTACGGCGAACCCCCTTGAAAAATCGGCAATAAATGATGGAAGGATTCCTTGTTAACGGGTGGGTTGTCCGCCGGCAGCCTCTTAGCGCTGGCTCAGGCGCTCTTTGACTCTTCCGCAGCAGCGACATAGAATCCCTCCGCATTTCAATTTGAGCGTGAAACCAAATCGGCAGGGGGACGTTAGATGAAAAAGATTTTCAGTATTCTTGGCATAGCAGGTCTTTTGGTATGCGGTCAGCCGGGGCGCCTCGCAGCGCAAGCGCCGGAGGGCAGAGCTCCGGAAGCGAAAGCCCCGGACAAGTGCGACGAGAAAGCCACGAAGGAAGAATCCTCGGTAACCGACCACACCATCAGAATCGGGAGCCAAACCATTCCTTACAAAGCCACCGCCAGCACCACGCTGCTCAAGAACGACAAAGGGGACGCCACCGGCCTGCTCTACTCCGTCGCCTACACGCGCAGCGACGTAAAAGATCTCACCACGCGCCCCGTCTCTTTCCTCTACAACGGCGGCCCCGGCTCCGCGACGATGTGGCTGCACATGGGCGCCTTCGGCCCGCGCCGCGCCTGGACCGTGGACGGTTCCTTCACTCCGCCGGCCCCGTACAAGCTCGTGGATAATAATGAGAGCCTGCTCGACAAAACCGATCTCGTCTTCATCGACATGATGGGCAGCGGGTACAGCCACGCGGTGTGCAAAGCGCAAGAAAAGGATTTCTGGGGCGTTGATGAAGACGTCGAAGCCTTCGCGCAGTTCATCGTCACCTATCTCAGCCGAAACGACCGCTGGAACTCTCCGAAATTCCTCATCGGCGAAAGCTACGGAACGTTCCGTTCGGCCGCACTCGGCAATTATTTGCAACAGCACGACACCGTACACCTCAACGGCATCTGCCTGATCTCTTCGGTCCTCGATCTTTCCACCATCACGTTTCCGCCAGGCGATGACCGCTCCTTCGTTTATTATCTTCCGAGCTACGCGGCCGTAGCGTGGTACCACAAAGTCTTGAAGGATCGTCCGGCCGACCTGCCCGGCTTCGTCGAAGAAGCCCGCAAATATGCGCAAGGCGAATATGACGACGCGCTTTTCAAGGGCGCCCAGCTACCGGCGGCTGAAAAGGCCGCGGTTGCCAAAAAGCTCTCCTATTTCACTGGCCTTAGCGAAGACTACCTTCTCAAAGCCGATCTGCGCGTCAACCTCGGCCAATTCATGGCCGAACTCCAACGCAGCCGCGGCCTAACTACAGGACGGATTGACGCCCGCTTCACCGGCTACACGGCCGACCTGCTCGAAGAAAACGCGCAGGGCGATCCCGAAGGCCCAGCCGTGGGCGGCGCCTTCACGGCGCTCATCAACGAATACAATCACGACGAACTAAAATTCGGCAAAGACAAGGTGTATCACAACACCACCGGCGGTGGTGGCGGGTGGAACTGGACGCGCGGCTCGCGAGGCCGCGGCGGCTTCTTTCCCAGCGGTCCAAACGTGCAAGGTGATCTTGCTCAGGCCATGATCACCAATCCCAAATTGCAGGTCCAAGTGGAGAACGGCTACTACGACATGGCGACGCCATTCTTCGCCACCGAATTCACGATGGAGCATCTCGGCCTTCCCGCGGAGCTACAGAAAAATATCAAGCTGGACTACTACAACGCCGGCCACATGATGTACCTTCACGACGAAGACCGCGTGAGCTTGCACAACCAAATCGCCAGCTTCATCGACCGCGGCACCAAATGAGGAAGTTCAACAAATGCGGAGGACGAATTGAATCCCCTCCAAACATCCGGCGATGCCAAAACGCATGACGTACTGAACCAGTCCCCGCCGCTAACGGGGTACAACCTCTATCTGAGCGACGCAACGCTGAAGGAATCCATTCAGCGCGAGGGAGCGGCGTGGGCCGAAGAAAACGTGCGCGAACTGGGCCGCGTTCTGGGAACCGAAGAAGTGCAGCGCTGGGGTTTCGAGGCCAACGAAAACGAGCCAGTGCTGTACACGCACGACCGCTTCGGCAATCGCCGCGACGAAGTGGAGTTTCATCCTTTCTGGCATAACCTGATGAGGCTCTCGATCGAGAGCCGCATTCATAGCCTGCCGTGGGTCGAGCCGCGAAAAGGCGCGAATCTCGCGCGCGCGGCGATGTTGATGCTCACCGCGCAGAATGAGATGGGACATACCTGTCCCATCTCAATGACGTTCTCGGCGGTTGCCGCGCTTCGCGCCGATCCCGAACTTGCCGCGGAGTGGGAACCGCGAATTCTGTCGGCGACTTACGATCCGAGATTTCAGCTGGCCACGGAAAAAACGGGGGTGCTGGTTGGGATGGGCATGACGGAAAAGCAGGGAGGATCGGATGTGCGCGCTAACACCACGCGTGCCGAGCGAATCGGAAATTCGAGAGAGTATCTGATCACCGGGCACAAATGGTTTTGCTCCGCGCCGATGTGCGATGCATTTTTGATACTGGCGCAGGCGTCAAAAGGGTTGTCGTGTTTTCTGCTTCCGCGCTGGAATCCCGCCGGCGAACGAAATGCGTTCCACATCCAGCGGCTGAAGCGAAAAATGGGAAATCGTTCGAACGCTTCGAGCGAAGTGGAATTTGCAGGCGCGTGGGCGCAGCTTGCCGGGGAAGAGGGGCGCGGCGTCCAGACCATCATCGAAATGGTGAACTGCACGCGGCTTGACTGCGCTGTCGCCGCGGCCGGACTGATGCGCGCGGCGGCCGTGCAAGCAGTGCATCATGCAAAGCACCGCTCAGCGTTTGGGAAGAAACTGATTGAGCAGCCACTAATGCAAAATGTTCTCGCCGACTTGATTGTTGAATCGGAAGCGGCAACGCTGCTGATGGCCCGCTTGGCGAGCGCATTTGACGCGAAGTATTCCGACGAGAAAGAACGAAGCTTCGCGCGCATCGCCACCGCTGTTTCCAAGTATTGGCTCTGCAAGCGAGCCACATCCCAGGTGGGCGAAGCGCTCGAATGCCACGGCGGCAACGGCTACGTGGAAGAATCGATCATGCCGAGGCTCTATCGCGAAGCGCCGCTTTATTCCATCTGGGAGGGATCAGGCAACGTCATCTGTCTGGATGTTTTGCGCACGCTCACTAAAGAGCCTGCCTCACTCGAAGCTCTTATCGAAGAAATTCGGAAGGGATCAGGTTCAGACAAGCGCCTGGGCGTATTTGCTGCCGATGTCGAATCGAGTTTGCGGAAGCACGCCGAGCAAGTCCGCCAAGGCCGCGGCGCCGAATCGGAAAAGGAAGCACGCAGGCTGGTCGAAAAAGCAGCCATTGCTCTGCAAGCTTCTCTTTTGGTGCGTCACGGAAATTCAGCCGTTGCGAACGCATTCTGTGCCAGCCGCATGGCAGGCGAACACGGCTATACGTTTGGAACTTTACCGGCCCAAGTGCAGCTTCAGCCCATCCTCGACCGTGTCAGCGCGAATCTGCCATCTTGAGATGGCAGGTTGACTGATGCAGTGGATTCTTAATCCACAAAAGCGGAAGCAGGGCTCCCGCGCTCGACAAACACGGCAAACGGAGCAAAGCAAGATTGGCAGAGGGAGGCGGTATTTAACGAAAGAACAAGCGGTTTAAGACCGGGGCTTAGGAAGCTTTGGCTTCCGCGTAGGCGATGAACTCTTCGTACGGGCCCTTGAAGTCTTCGATTTTGCCGTCGTGGAAATGCCAGATGCGCGTGGCGACTTCATCAATGACATCGTGATCGTGCGTGACGAGCAGCACGGTTCCATCGTACTTCTGCAACGCGATGTTCAGGGCGTTGATGGATTCCAGATCAAGATGGTTGGTCGGCTCGTCGAGCACGAGGAAATTCGGTTTCTGGAGCATCAAGCGGCAGAAAATCAGCCGCGCCGATTCGCCTCCGGAAAGCGCACGCGTCGGCTTCAACGCGTCTTCGCCGCTGAAGAGCATCTGCCCCATCAGGCCGCGCAATTCCTGCTGGTTGGCGGACGGATCGAACTGCCAGAGCCATTCGATGGCGGTCATTCCCTTGGTGATGGACTCGCCGTGGTCCTGGGCGAAATAGCCGACGGCCACTTCGTGGCCCCATTTGGTTTCGCCGCCGTTAATTTTGAACAGGCGGTCTTCGTCTTCGATGAAACCGGGCGCATTGAGGACCAGCGATTTGAGCAGCGTGGTTTTTCCGGTTCCGTTGCGGCCCATGAGCGCGATCTTTTCGCCGCGCACCACCGAAGCCGAAAATCGGGGAATCACTTTCAGGTCGTCGTAGGATTTTTCGACGCTGCGAATTTCCAGCGGATGCTTGCCGGAATTTCGCTTCATGTCGAATTTCATATACGGCCGCTGTATGTTAGAGCGCGCCAGTTCGGTGGTTTGCAGCCGCTCGACTTCTTTTTTGCGCGAGGTGGCCTGCGCGGAACGGGTGCCGGCGGAAAAGCGTGCGATGAATTCGTTGAGTTGCGCGATTTTCTTTTCACGGTTCGCGTTTTCCGATTCGATTCGCGAGCGAATGTGCGTTTTCGCCACCACCATGTCGTCGTAGCCGCCGACGTACATGATGATGGTTTCGTAGTCGATGTCCGCGGTGTAGGTGCAGACGCTGTTGAGAAAATGGCGGTCGTGGGAAATCACAATCAGCACGCCTTCGTACTCGTTCAGATAGCGCTGCAGCCAGTGCACAGAATCGAGGTCGAGGTTGTTGGTAGGCTCGTCGAGCAGCAGGGCTGTGGGAGCACCGAACAGCGCTTGCGCGAGCAGCACGCGAACTTTTTGTCCGCCCTGCAGTTCGCTCATTTTGCGTTCGTGCACCGCGCTCTCAATACCGAGGCCGTCGAGGAGAGTTGCGGCGTCAGCTTCGGCGGTGTAGCCGCCTTCTTCGCCGACGATGCCTTCGAGTTCGCCGAGGCGCATGCCGTCGGCATCGGTCAGTTCTTCGTGGGGCTTGGCGTAGAGCGCGTCGCGCTCTTCGAGGGCTTTCCAGAGCGAGGCGTTGCCCATGATGACCGTGTCGATGACACGAAACTGGTCGAAGGCAAACTGGTCCTGGCGCAGGACGCCCATCTTTTTCGGGCGGGTGATGGAGCCTTTGGTCGGCTCGAGTTCGCCGGTCAGGATTTTCATGAAGGTGGATTTGCCGGCGCCATTGGGGCCGGTGACGGCGTAGCGGCGCCCGGCCATGAAGGTGCAGGTGACGTCCTCGAAGAGGACGCGTGGTCCGAAGCGCATGGAGATATTGTTGACCGTGAGCATAACCCTCCTATTGTAGCGTGAAATTGTTACTCTTGCTTGCTGCTCTTTGTTGCAGCCGGTAGATTGTTAACGATGGAAAATCGTGATTCGGGCGGCGCGAAAAGTGGATCGAGGGTCATGAAACGGACCATGGTAAAGGCAGCGACATCGCTGGTGCTGATCGTGATAGTGGCGATGGGGGCGCGGATTGCGTTTGCGTGGGATCAGGCGCGGAAGATTCAGGCTGACGTGCTAGCGGTTGTACCGTTTCAGAATGAAACGGGGAATATTGCGTATGCGCTGGCGGAGGGGAAGGGATTCAGCAATGTGTTTCGAACGGAGACCGGGCCCACGGCCTGGCTTGCGCCGGTTTATCCGTTGATGGTCGGGGCGATGTTCCGGATTTTCGGGATTTTCACGGCGCGAGCTTTTTTTGCTTGCGTGGGGCTGAACATACTTTTTTCCTCGGCGGCTTGCGTGCCGATTTATTTTGCGGGGAAGCGGATCTGGGGATTGGGAGTCGCCAGCGGGGCGGCTTGGCTTTGGGCGCTTTTCCCAAACGCGATACTGATGCCGTTTGAATGGATTTGGGATACATCGCTGGCGGCATTTTTAGGGGCGGCGCTTCTGTGGGCGACGCTGGAGCTGGCGGAATCGGAGCAGTTGGGCGATTGGTGCGCGTACGGGCTCTTGTGGGGATTTGCTTTGATGACGAATCCTGCGCTAGGGGCGCTCTTGCCGTTTCTATTGGGATGGGCGGCTTTTCGCGGCCGCGGTGGGAGCCGGGCGCGATGGAAACGTGCGGCGCTGGCTGCGGGAGTTGCAGTGCTGTGTTGTGTGCCGTGGAGCATACGAAACTATTCTGCGTTTCATCGTTTCATTCCCTTGCGGTCGAACTTGCCGTTTGAGCTGTGGCTGGGGAACAACGATATTTTTGATGAGCATGCGCGGAATGGGAGGAGGGTGATTACTCGCACCGAAGAGGCGAGGAGGTATGCGCAGGTCGGCGAGACCGCTTATATGCGGGAGAAATGGTTGCTCGCTAGTTCCTTTATGGAGACGCATCCTGGTTTGGAATTGCGGCTGATGGGTAGAAAATTTGTCGATTTCTGGTTGGGGACGGAAGCGCCTGTGAAGAATTTTCGGGAGACGGATTCCTGGTTGATACGGGGGATTTTGCTTGTCAGCTTTTTGACTGGGATTGGGGCGGTGGGCGGGATTGTTGCTTTGGGGATGAGAGAGAAAAAGATAACGCAGAGACGCAGAGAACGCGGGGGCAACGCAGAGAGTGACGAGGATGGGGCGAGAGAACTCGAGAGAGGGGGCTGGGTTTTTCCGCTGGCGGTTTTCCCGGTGATTTTTCCTTGTCTGTATTATGTGACGCACGCGGATTTGCGGTATCGGCAGCCGATTGATCCGGTGGTTTGCTTGTTGACGGCTATGGCTGTTGCAGCGGCATTGGAACTCTTTGGGGCTAAGTGGAACCAAGGAGCCGGCAAAGGCCGGACTGGGGCTACTATGCATAGCGGTCATCCTCAGAAGGATGACCCTACACGGCGAGGCGGCGCTGCACGTTGAAGCGAAGAGGAGAATGAAACGCAGAGACACAGAGAGCGCAGTGAAGAGTGCGAGCCTGGAGCGGTGAGACAGGCTGAAGCCTATCGCAATCAGCTTCTTTGGCCGAGTGGTTGCTGATATGAAACGCGCTTTGATACAGTGACGATTCACTTTGGAATGATGGATTGATCTCGAACGGAGAGACTGATGGCGATTCCTCAGGAGTTGCTAGAGATTTTGGTTTGTCCTATCTGCAAGACGGCTGTCAAGCTGCAGCCGGATGGCTCTGGGTTGAAATGCTCGACTTGCCATCGCGTTTATCCGGTGCGCGACGATATTCCTGTGATGCTGCCGGAAGAAGCGAAGGTGGAAGCGAGTGAGTAGTGGGAAGTGAGTAGTGGGCGGTTACGAAGAATCTACGCCGGAATGTTTGCGTGAGCCGCACGGTAGCTCCAGAGCCGACAGAAAAAAAGGAAACCAGAGGTTGCGAATGGCGGCAAATACTGCAGATTTGATTTCACGATTGAAGAGATTGATACCACGGATGCGCGGGAAGCGCGTCGGGGTGCTTGGCGATTTGATGCTGGACCGGTATTTGTGGGGGACGGCGACGCGGCTTTCGCCGGAGGCTGCTGTGCCTGTGGTGGATTTTGTTTCGCAGAGCGAGTGTCTGGGCGGGGCGGGGAATGTGGCGGCTAATTTGGCGGCGCTTGGGGCGCATGTGGAGGCTTTCGGGGCGATTGGCAGCGATGAGCCGGGGCGAGCTTTGCAGAAATGCCTGCGAGGGCTGAACATTATCGAAAAGGGAGTCATCCCCGATCCGAAACGAATGACCACCGTGAAAACGCGCATCATTGCAAAGCATCACCATGTTGTGCGCGTGGACCATGAGAAGCGCGAGACTTTACGTCCCGAAACTCAGAAGAGATTGCTGGGCGTTCTGTTCAACGCATTGAAAAATCTTGATGCACTGGTGCTTTCCGATTATGACAAAGGGCTCATCACGGATGACATCGCCGACCGAGTACTGAGCGCAGCGCATCAATTGAAAGTGCCTGTGTTCGTGAAACCAAAAACGTCGAAATTGTACGCGTACCGCGGGGCGCGAGCGATCGTTTGCAATACGAAAGAGGCGGAGTTCTTTGTTACGAGATCGGTGGGAGATCAAAAATCGGTCGAAGAGGCGGGGAGGGCGTTGCTAGGCCATTTTGGGTGCAGTGCGGTGTTAATTACGCAAGGCGAGAAGGGGATGAGTCTTTTTGAGGAGACTTCGCCGCGGTATCTGCAGATCCCGGCGACAGGGTACGAGGTGACTTACGCGAGGGTGGGGCAGAAAGCGGTGGACGACTTGGCGTCAGGCCGGCAAGTGTTTGATCTGACAGGAGCTGGGGATACGGTTTTGAGCGTGGTTTCGCTGGCGGTGGCGGCGGGGGCTTCTTTGCCGGATGCGGCTGTGTTGGCTAATACGGCGGCTGGGGTGGTTGTGGGGAAGTTGGGGACGGCCAGCGTTAGCCCGGAGGAATTGGAGCACGCCTTGGAAGATATTCGGGATTGAAGGAAAGAAAGACGGATTAAACGCCGAGACACAGAGTGCGCAGAGAAGAGAGATTCTTCGCTTCGCTCAGAATGACAGAGTGTTTAAGTTTGCTCGGATGGGGCGCAGCGTGCTGCGCCCCTACAAAGTCAGGGGCTCGTAGTTGACGACTCGGCAGTCCGAGATAGTGAGCGAAAAGCAGGAAGGTCACGACGTATCGTGCCCCTCCAAAGGCGCAACCGCTGGTGGCGCTCGCGGAGTCTATGGCGGGAAGCTGAAGGATTTGTCTTTTGCGTCGATCCAGACGCTGACTACTTTTGTTTTTTGGCTTTTTTCGGGGTCGTTGGAGCCGGGCATCGGCGTGAACGGGCTGATGGCTACGCGGACCTCGACGCTGGTGCTGGAACCGTGCGGGGAGCGGCATTTCATGATTTCGTAGCTTTTGACCGGGCCGTAGTAGCCGGCGGGGCCCCAGTCGGCGACGAAGTCCTGCATCTTGTAGCTTGGGCCGGCTTGCCAGAGTTTGTAGGCGCCGGTCATGTCGCCGGCGACGACAAGGTTGAAGAATTGCTCCGCGGTTTTCTTCTCCGGATAAAAACGGAACGTATACCAGAGTCCCACGACGACGATGATAGCGATCGCCGCGATGGTAAAAGCCATGGCGCGTGATTTTTTCGAGATATCGGCAGGTGGTTCGAGAAGTGACATTCCTTGGTCTCCTGCCCTGCGAGGCTGGATGAACGATTTTGAGCGTATCTAAATTAACCTTTTCCGGGCAGGATGAGAAGTGAGTTGTGAATAGCGGGTAGTGAGTAGAGAGAGCTGCTTGTAACAGCCACTATCCCGTGACTCAACCGGCGCACTCCGCGATGAGACTTGGACCAACGGAAGACGCAGCCATGCGACTCTAGTGCGCGGAATCCTTTAAGCCGCGGTACTTCAGCAGGGGCTCGACGCTTGGGGCTTTGCCGCGCCAGGATTCGTACATTTTCTCCAGGTCCTCGGTGTTGCCGCGCGAGAGAACCATTTGGCGGAAGCGGTCGCCGTTGGCGCGCGTCAGGCCGCCATT
>DATFZY010000153.1:0-3710 GCA_035313865.1 Candidatus Acidiferrum sp. | reverse complement strand
GCCGCTGGAATCCATCAATGACGTATTCAGCCGCCTCAAGAAGGGGCAAGTGAACGGCCGGGTCGTGCTCGGCCTTAAGGAAGAAGCGTTCAGCAAAGTGGTGATGGGCCGGCTCGCAAGCTAATCCGCACCGCACCGCGCGTCCGTGCGGATTAGCCGACGGACTACCGGACGAAGTGTCGGAAATATGGCTTAACGACCGTAGCCATAGGCGCTGACGGGAACGCGAAGGTCTCGGCTCAAGAGGGACGCGTTCCCGTCAGCAAAGCCGTTCGCTCAAATTTTCGCGTGGAGGCTTCTCATGGTCCGCCGGCATATTCGCAACGCGTTCTTGTCGTGCGCGCTGCTATTTTCACTGGCAAGCCTTTCCGCAACCGCCCAAGCACAAGCCCAGGACAAGAAAGCCGCGCACCTCGAGGGCTCCAATCCGGTTTCCGGCTTGCAACTCTATAAGCGCTACTGCGCCGTTTGCCACGGCAACGATTTAAAGGGCAACGGCCCTATTTCGCCCGAGTTCAAGAACCCGCCGTCAGACCTCACCACGCTCGCGCAACGTCACGAAGGAAAATTTCCAGACGAATTCGTCCAGGATGTGCTGCGAAACGGTGTGAAGAAACCCGCGCATGGAAATACGGAGATGCCGATATGGGGACCGCTCTTCGCCTCGATTCCCGGCACGGATTCCGCGCTAGTCAGCATCCGCATCTTGAACCTGACCAACTACATCAAGTCCATGCAGGCAAAATAACGTTCGCGCTTCTCGGACCGGCTAAGCCCCAGAAAGAGCTTCCAGTCCAGCCTTATCGCGAACGATCAGCGTGGATCCGTTGATTTGCAGCAGCTGCTTCTTCTTGAAGTTCGCGAAAAGCCGCGTCACCGTCTCCCTCGACGCGCCAATCATCTGCCCGATTTCTTCGTGGGTTAACGTCAACGTGGCGTGGATCTCGGGAGTTTGGCTTCCGTGGCTCCCGCACCAATCCAGCAGAAAGCGCGCCAGTTTTTCCGCGGCCGAATGCGACAAGCCAATGGATCGCATCTCCGCCACGGCAGCGTGGTAGGTTTCACCCAATTGCTGCGCCACCCGCAAAGACACTTCTCCATGCTCGCGCAGAAACTCTAGAAAGTCCGCGCGCGGGATAAAATTCGCCTGCGCTGGCTCAATCACTTCCGCCGTCAATTCATACGGCTTGCCGGTAACGGTCGCCGGCAATCCCAGTACTTCTCCTGGCTCGGCAATCCTCACAATCAACGTGCGGCCATCCACCGACGACGTCGAAAGCTTCACCCTGCCGTTGCACAAAATGAAAACGCCGCGCGCCGCCTGCTCCTCCACAAAAAGCGTTGCCCCTTTTGGATAGGACGACGCCGAAGTGATTTCCGCAAGCCGCTGCACCGCCGGCTCCGAGAGATGGCAGAACAGGCGGTCCTCACGATGCGGGCAGGTCAGGCAATTCTCGATTATTTCCAATCCGTATGGGGCGCGCATAGAAACACCTGCCGACATTGTACGCCCGATTCTGCCCGGAACCATCTTGAAGCTGCTAATCATCAATCCTCGCCTGCTGGCGCGTTGCATCGCCCAATCACTGCTGGCCTACGCCGACCCACTCCCCGCGCCATTCTACCCGATTGAAGAAAAGCACCAGTGACGGAGGTCACGTCTTCGCGTGACGCCCGTCACCGCAATGCTCGTCCCAGAAGCCAATACTGGCACTGTAATGGAGGCCGCCATGTACAAAGATGAACGAGACTTGCTGGATGTCCTGAAGTTTGAGCTCGAATTCCTGGAAAAAGGCGGATACGGGCGTTCGCCGCGCGAAGCGTGGAGACCGCGCTACATCTTCGAGGATTCTCCCACCTGCATGAACTACGATTGCAAGGACAACCCGGAGCCCTGCAGCCACTGCGTCCTGACGCAACTTGTTCCGCCCGAGCTACGCAACGAGAAAATCCCCTGCCGCCACATTCCCATGAATGCGCTCGGTGAGAACCTGGATTCGTTGTATCGCTATGACGAGCAGCAGGAGATCGAGGAAAGCGTGGGCAACTGGTTGCGCGCAACCATCGCGAATCTAGAAGCCGCGCGGCGTGTGGTGCAGTCCGATGTCCACACGCCGCCTGCGCCCAATGGCGCAGCGATGCAATGCACGCCGCTGTTTCACCAGCAGCATCCCAAATGCGCGAATCCGGCTTGCTCTGCCGCATTTCACTGGCTTGGCGGCGGCAAGTTCTTCCGCTTTCAAGATACGCCGACGCAGGAAGACTCAGATGCCGCCGCGGCGAAACGCGCGAACAACCTACACCACGTAAAGCATTTCTGGCTCTGCGAACGCTGCGCGCACATTTTTACGATGGCGTACCAGGAAGAATCCGGCGTCGTGCTCAAGATTCTCTGGCCGGAATTACCGGTGTTCGTAGCGCAGAAGGAATTACCGGCGACATTTCGGAATTGAGGTATTCGCAGCGGACGCAGCGCAACCCTGGTCTTCGCTCGCGATGCCCTAGAGTGCCTTGCCGCGCGCAACAGTTAATTCGCGCGAGGCAAGCAGCTCAAGCAAGCACGCATCGATCGCTTCAAAACGTAGTCCTGAAATTCACTCACGGCGCGTCGCGCCACACGTCCCGCGGCGCCGGATACAGCTTGCGATACGCATCGTATCGCCGATTCATCAGCGCAATGTGTTTTGCGTCAGGCTCAATTCGTTGCGAAACGCGCACGGTCTCATCCGCTGCGTTCTCGACGCTCGTCCAGTTCCCGACGCCCACTCGAGCGAGCAACGCCTCGCCACACGCCGGACCTTCCTCCACTTCCAACGCGCCCACAGGCATGCCGTAAACGTCCGCCTGAATCTGGCGTGCACAAGATTCCTGGCCTTCGCGTTCGTTGCTGCGTTCCTCGCAGAAAGGGCCGCGGAGGTGACGCCGACTTCGCGAAAAGTTTTCTGCTCTTGTCGCAGGTTTCCGCCTTTGAATTTGTCACTGGCTTGGTGGCGGCCGGTTCGGCCTTGTCGAACCGGGCGGCCTTCGATTAGCTCGGCTCTTGCAGCGGCGCATTTCGCTGCGCCAATCGTGGCTCGCTGATCAGCGATGGCCCTCCGACGAAGACCGCCGCTACAAAGTCCTCTCAGTGCCTCTCCGCCAGAGCCGCCTCAAAATCACCAGCCGCTTTGTCGATTCCCGCGGATACGTTCTCGATGATCTGTGCCACTTGCGGAATCTGCGCCTCCGCTTCTTTCCATTTTTTCTCGTCCATGTATTCGTGCACCGCTGCCACCGTCTTCGCTCCGTATCCGGTGTATGCGCCCGGCGCATAAATCTGATTCTTGAACCACGGACGTTCCGGCAATCCCTTCTCATTCAGAAACAATCGCGAAATGCGCAACAAGTCCGCATTCAGCGTTTCCAAGGACTGCGGCGGCAAAGCCGGTGAACCCGCAGCCCGCCACGCCGCAAGCGCCTTGGAATAGCGTTCCGCGCTCTTCTTCAGCGCCTCAATGGAGTTTTTCATCGGTGTAAAATTCATGTATGGCGGCACCGCTTCCGCCGGCGGCGGCACGTATGTCTTGCGCGGATCGGCCGACGCGGCAAAAACGCCTTCCTGCAATTCCAGATTGCGCTCGGTGATTTCGTCCTGTTTGTCTTTCAATAATTTCTCGAGTTCCGTTTCGTACTTTGCGATGGCTTCCGCTTGCGGCGCGTAATCCACGGGA
>DATFZY010000152.1:0-20631 GCA_035313865.1 Candidatus Acidiferrum sp. | reverse complement strand
GGATCGAAGCGCGGGCCTTCATCGCGCGTGAAAGCGTGCTCAGCCGGGTAGAGCAGCGTTTTATAGCGGATACCGGAGCTCCGCAGCGCCCGGTCAATCGTTTCGCGTCCTGCGTCCGGAACGTGCGGGTCTTTCGTCCCGAAAATCATCAGGAGTTCGCCGCGTATTTCTTTTGCGCGAGCCAACGAGCCGGCATCGGCGTCCTGACCGAGTTTCCCGTCATGAATTCCCGTTCCGTAGTAGCACGCCGTCGTGCGAACGTCCGGCTGAAACGCCGCACGGAACGCGAGATGTCCGCCGATGCAGAAACCTGTCGCACCGATTTTCCCTGGCGCGACTTTAGGATGCTTGGAAAGCCAATCCAGACCTGCGCGGCAATCCGCGTCGAAATGCGCGACCGGAGTCTTCGCCGCATCTTGCTGCCCGCGCGTGCGTCCAGCGTCATCGAAAGCAATAACTGTCCCGGGCGGTTCGATGCGGCAATAAATCTCCGGCGCCGCGGCAACGAATCCATATCCAGCCAGACGGACACAAGTTCGCAGCAACGGCGGCGTAAGCTGAAAAATATCGGAGTAGCACCAGATGCCGGGATATCGGCCTTCGGCTTTGGGCGCAGCGACGAAGGTCCGCATTGTGTAACCCGGCTGCAAAATGTCCGTGTATTCGGTAGTGACGACCATTTGTTGTCCGCGGCAAATTTTGGACGAGAAGCGCCATCGAGTCAACCCTGATCGACGCCATTACGAAACCGTCCGTGCTGGACGATGCCCCCCCCCAAAAAAAACTTCTTCCACTTTCGCCGCGGACCATAAGCGGACCAAAGCGGGTAACCTAAGAGAGAGAGCGCGGCCGCGATTAGAAAGCAGGCGAACAACAGCGCTTCCGGCCTTTCGGAAATAGCCGGACATGTTCTTTCCAGGCCAGGCCCATGGCGCGGTCCCTTCTGCGCATCGAACGAAAATCTGACTCAGACCCAGCACCACGAAGCGAACTTTGGTCCTCTTGGTTCAGAGATGGAAGGACATCACGGACAACCAAAAGGAAAGTCAGAATCGCCAAGCAGAATAAAAAAAGGCTTACCGCGGAAAAGTACATTCCCATTCCGTAAGTGTAATCGCAAGTCGCCGACAAATCCCCGGCGAATGTTCCCACTCGCGCGTGCCAGTGTTCTGGATCAAGGCAACAATCGGCAACTATTACGGCTGGCCTGCACCGAGGAACGTGGCGAGGTACCAGGTATTGCCAAACGGATCTATGACCGCCGCGGAGCGGTCCCCGTAAGGCGCGTCATACGGGGCCGTAACTGACGTGGCGCCAGCGCGCAGCGCCTGCGCATAGAGAGCGTCGGTGTCGGGCACGTAGGCGTGCAAATAAAACGGCGTCGGCTGAAATTCGCCATGCGCTTCGTCAATCTCGAAGGTAGCGTTGGCGATGCTGATGGTGGCGTGAAGAATCAGGCCCTCCGGCGATTTGGCGACGCCGAGCGCCTCCGCCCCAAACGCAGCTTCCAGGAACGGAATGATTTTGTGGGCTTCATGCAGATGGAGGAATGGCTGCACGGCGCGGATTCCAGCTTCGCTGGGAACCCAGCCTTTCGGCGTGGCCACGTACCAGACGTTGCCGAAGGGATCTTTGACGCAGCCTTGGCGATCGCCCCAGTGCTGGTCGGCCACAGGGTAAACGGAGGAGGCCCCGGCCTGCAAAGCGCTCGCGTAGGCCGCGTCGGAATCGGCGACGTACAGGTGAATCGTCATCGGCCGCGGGGGATGCGCAGCATTGGCGTCCGCAAGTTCCATGATGGAATCCCCGAGGCTCACTTCGGCGTGCCCGAGCCTGCCGTCGGGCATAGGCATGCGCATAAGCTCGGTGCACCCGAACGCCGCAACGAGAAACTCGATAAATTGCGGCGCGCCATTCACGCAGAAGTAAGGCGCGATGTTATTGAACCCCGGCCGGCGAAATTGGGGTGTTGGGGCAGGTGCTGGAGTCGGTGCAGTGGCCTCGTTCATGGTAGTTCTCCTTTGCAGATCGGACTTTAGAGCAGCTTTAAATTCCGGACGTGGCAGACAGTGAAGCGCGCGCACGAACTGCGTGAGCTTGGCGGCGCTCGGGCTGGGCTTTGACGCACGGCGCGCCTTCAAGGAAGACAGCAGTTCGCTGATGGCGCGATCGAGTTGTTCGGCAGGAGAGCGCTTAGGCATGGCGGTCCCCCATTTGCGCGCGAAGAGTCTGTATTGCGCGGAATTGAAGCTGCTTGATGGCCCCTTCGGTCTTGCGCAGGCGGCCGGCGATTTCGCGGATGCTGCGCTCCTCGATGAATCGCTCGCAAATCACGCGTCGCTGCACCTCAGGAAGCTTTGCGACCACGCGAAAGAAATGGACATGGCTTTCAATGACCTTCCATTCGTTTGACGATGGATTGGGGTCGATGTTCTCGTCGTCCGGGTCTCCGGTAGACTGCGGCTCACGGTTTGCACGTTTGAAGTGATCGGCGATGGCGTTCGCGGCGATGCGGAAAAGCCATGCGGAGAACGGCGTGCCGCGCCATTCATAACTCGCAAGATTGGCCATGGCTTTATGAAACACTTCGGAAGTGACGTCTTCGGCGACGGACCGGTCCTGGACGCGGCTGAAAATAAAATAGTAGACGCGCTCGAAGTGCAGCTCGTAGAGAGCATCAAATTTAGACAAGTCGTCCTGCGCGGCTTCGACAAGAAGACGCTCGTCGGCCCCTTGCGGCGTGGGCTTTTGTGCCGGACGTCGGACGGCCATCATGGCTCTGGCTATAGTAACTGCCGGGAGGCGGAAAAGGTTACGGAGGCATTTAAAGCGATCGTTGGCTATTCCTCGCCGTGCCATTCGTTAGTCGGTTGATGCGCCCAAACGTTTCACTGAGAATAGAGTTCACGACTGACGCGCGAAGAAAGGAACCTGTGCCACTAACTTCCACCAAACCGATGATGATCCTGATTGCCGGCCCCTACCGCTCGGGCACGAACGACGATCCCGCCCTTATCCGAAAAAACGTCGAGGAAATGGAATCTTTCGCGTTACCCATTTTCCGCGCCGGCCACATACCGATGCTCGGCGAATGGCTCGCTCTTCCCCTGGTCTCTCTTGCCGGATCGAAAAAACTGGGCGACGAACCGTTCCACGAGATTTTTCACCCCATCGCGGTCCGGCTCTTGGAAAAGTGCGATGCAGTCCTGCGCGTCGGCGGCCCGTCAACCGGCGCCGATGAAATGGTCCGTGTTGGCCGCAGCCTCGGGCTAAAAATCTTCGAAAATCTTTCAGAAATTAACGCCCTCTAATTCGCATACATGGCCCGCCATGCTGCACTTAATCCGCTTGCCACCCTGATGTTGCTTCCAGCAACGCGCGGGTATAGGCTTTCTGCTTGGCAGCGCGTTTGCGCACCTACAGGGCCGGAGGGGTTCTGCCCTGCTTTCCTTTCTTTTGCGCGAACGGGTTTGCTAAGCCGCCCTCCGGCGGTGCGCAAGATAAATCCATTCGCGACGGCCCGCACAATTTTGTTGTGACTGGCCGCGCCGCGACAATTCTGGTAGGGAGGATTCCATGGCAACAGCAACGACGGCAATCGAACCAAGCGTTAAAATCGGTGCAACCAAGCTGCTCATCAACGGTAAGTGGGTTAACAGCGCTTCTGGCAAAACGTTTCCGACTATCAATCCGTCCACCGGCGAAGTAATCACACAGGTTGCCGAAGCGGACGCGGTGGACGTGGACCGCGCCGTCATCGCAGCACGCGCGGCCTTTGAGACCGGCGCCTGGCGCAGGAAAATGACGGCTTCGCAGCGCGGCGCCATGCTGAACCGGCTTGCCGACTTAATTGAAAAGCACGCCGACGAACTAGCCCAACTCGAATCGCTCGATAACGGAAAGCCTTATCACATCGCGCGCGCCGCCGACCTGCCGCTAACCATCGCCTGCTACCGCTATTACGCGGGCTGGGCGGACAAAATTCAAGGCAAAACCATCCCGGTCAATGGAAACTATTTTTGCTACACAAAGCACGAGCCGGTAGGTGTCGTCGGCCAGATTATCCCGTGGAATTTTCCGCTCCTGATGCAAGCGTGGAAACTCGGTCCAGCCCTGGCCACAGGCTGCACGGTAGTGCTAAAGCCCGCTGAACAAACGCCCCTGACCGCTCTCCGCGTTGGCGAGCTCATCATGGAAGCCGGCTTCCCCGAGGGCGTCGTAAATATTCTTCCCGGCTATGGCCCCACAGCAGGCGCTTCAATCGCCCGCCACATGGACGTAGATAAAGTAGCCTTCACCGGCTCCACGGAAGTCGGCCACCTGATCATGCGGGCGGCGGCGGACACCAACTTGAAGAGGGTGACTCTGGAACTGGGCGGCAAGAGCCCCAACATCGTCTTTGCGGACGCGGACATGGAACAGGCCATCGAAGGGGCGCACTTCGCGCTGTTCTTTAACCAGGGCCAGTGTTGCTGTGCGGGTTCCCGCTTGTTCGTCGAAGAGAGTGCCTACGACGAGTTTGTAGAGAAGAGTGTTGCGCGGGCCAAAAAGCGCACGGTGGGAAATCCATTTGACACCAAGACCGAGCAGGGTCCTCAGGTGGATCAGGACCAGTTCGACAAAGTGATGGGTTACATTGAGACTGGGAAGAAAGAAAACGGCAATCTTTTGGCGGGCGGCAGGCGCGTCGGAGACAAGGGCTACTTCATCGAGCCCACTGTCTTTGCCGACGTCACCGACAACATGACCATCGCCAAGGAAGAGATCTTCGGCCCGGTCATGACCATCCTGAAGTTCAAGAGTATCGAGGAAGTCGCGGCTCGAGCCAACAACACCGCCTACGGCTTGGCCGCGGCAGTCTGGACGAAGGACATTAGCAAAGCCCACGCGATTGCCGACAGCGTCCGCGCAGGCACAGTCTGGGTGAACTGCTACGACGTCTTCGACGCAGGCGCGCCCTTCGGCGGCTTCAAGCAATCCGGCATCGGCCGCGAACTAGGCGAATACGGCCTGGCAAACTACACCGAAGTAAAGACAGTCACCGTCAAGCTTTGACACAGTGCCATGGCTTCAACCGTAGGGGCGCCCGCCGCGGTGGGTGCCCCTACACTTTTTATAGCCTCGCAGGCGTAGAATCCGGGCATGTCTGTAGCCCTCCGCTCGTACGATCCCCGCGACTTCACTGCCCTGTTCAGGCTCGACCAGGCCTGCTTCCCTCCAGGAATTTCCTATTCCAAAATCATGCTTCGCTATTTCCTGACGCTTCCCTCCGCGGATTGCATCGTCGCCGCTGACGACAAGCGCATTGCAGGTTTCATCCTGAGCGAAGAAAACCCTCCGCTGGCCCACATCATTACTTTGGATGTAGCCGAAAGTCAGCGCCGCCGCGGCCTTGGCTCACAACTCCTCGCCGAATGCGAACGCAACCTCGCTCTCCGCGGCGTCAGGACCATCCTTCTCGAAACAGCAATCGAGAACGAACCCGGTATTGCCTTCTGGCAGAGGCACGGCTATCGTATCGAAGCGGTATTGAAGCGCTACTATCTTGGCCGGCTCGATGCCTACGAGATGCGCAAATTATTGTCAGCATCCCAAACTCAGTAGCTTTGATCGGGCCTATTGCAAATCTTCGGCCGCCTTTTTCCGCGGGGCTATGCCCGAAGCTTAATACTCCTCAAATCCTATCGGAGACGAGACAGCACTTATGAGCCTTCTGCATGTAATCATCCTTGCAATTGTCCAAGGTCTTGCCGAATTGCTGCCGGTCTCGAGTTCCGCGCACGTAGTGGTGACGGAAAAACTGCTCGGCCTCGATCCCGCGGCGCCGGAAATGACGCTGCTGCTGGTCATGCTGCATACCGGCACGATGTTCGCGGTCATTGTGTACTTTTGGCAGCGCTGGCGGCAGAGGTTTTTCCAAAGCGCGGCAAGCTTCAAGAGCTTTGCGTTCCTCCTGATTCTGGCGACCATTCTGACGGGACTGATCGGCGGCGCGCTAATCAAAGGTACTGAGAAATTACTATTTCATGGAGCGTCGAAAGCCTGGATCGAGGAACTGTTCGGACGCCTGGAGCTGATTGCCCCGGCGCTGGCGGCGGCTGGGATCCTGATTCTGATTGCCGGGCTGCTGGAGAAACGCGCGCAGACGGCAAACAGCGGCGCGGGTTCGGGAATGACCACGGGACAGGCCGCGCTGATCGGCGCTGTTCAGGGCTTGTGTCTGCCGTTTCGTGGATTCTCCCGCTCCGGAGCGACGATCTCGACGGGCATGCTTTCCGGGGTAGGCAAGGCGCTGGCGGAGGATTTCAGCTTCGCGCTGGCGGTCATCCTGACACCGGCGGCCATCGGGCGTGAGGCATTGCGGCTGGTGCAGATGCGACACCTCGAACAGGGCGCGGCGTTGACGTCGGCCGTGCTCCCTAGCCTGCTCGGTGCCGGGTTCGCGTTTTTGGCGGGTCTATTGGCGCTGAAATGGCTGAGCCGTTGGCTGGAAGCCGGCCGCTGGTATTTGTTCGGCATCTACTGCCTTGTTGCCGCTTGCGCCGTCATGGTATTGCATCACTTCGGATACTGATTTCGGGCGGCCTCTTCGTGGTTGAGAACTTCCACTGATCTTGTTTGGATGTTGTTTCCCTACGCACATCGGAAATCGAAACTAGGTGCGGAACCCCGCATCTGCTATCATCGGTCTCGTTTGAGAGTTCCTCCAGGCGGGCGCGCGCTAGCGCCAACGTGCCCGTCGCACTCAGCCTTCCCCAAAAGCTGAGGAGACCTTCGTGCGTTTGCTAACTCCGACCGGTAATAAACGGCTCAACGAGCTGGTAGGCTTTTTGTGTATCACGCTGGCGGTGCTAATGGCGCTCGCCGCAATTTCGTATTCGCCGAAGGATGCGGCCTGGAACGTCAGCGCCCCTGACGGTGCTCCCACAAGAAATTGGATCGGCCCGGTGGGCGCTTATGGCGCGGATGGACTGTTCCAACTGTTCGGCTATGCCACGTTTCTGCTGCCGGCAGCACTCCTCGCTCTGGGCTGGCGCTGGTGCCGCAGCCGTGCCATCGATTCGCAGGTAGCGACGCTCATTGGCTACGGGCTCCTGCTTGTCTCGCTCCCTTCCCTTTTAGCCCTCTGCCGTGTGCCATCGGTGCGCGGCGCAATTCCCGCCGGTGGTTTCACAGGCTCGCTGATCTCCGGCGGACTGCTCGCCGGATTTAACTTCTGGGGAGCACTCCTGGTTGCCGTCGCTATTTTCTTCACTGCCCTCTTCATGGCCACGCGGTTTTCTTTCGCCGGAACGCACGCCTGGGCCATGAGCGCAAAAGGCCCCATTGGCGCCGTCGAAAAACTCGGCGTCCTGCAAAAGGTAGCCGCGCGCTGGCACGACTGGCAGGAAGAGCGCGAGCAGCAACGCATGCGCCGCCGCGTCGAGGAAACCCGCATTTCCGGCCGCAAACCTGTCGCGCCCCAGTCCTTCGGCAACGCAACAGCGGCAGCCGACGCCCCGAAGACAATAGAACTAGATGATGAAAGCGATGTCTTCGACGAAGAAAAAGAAGAGGACGAAGAAAAGGAACCTGCCGCGCCTCGCCGAAAAGAACCAATCGTCTTTGTCGGCCCGGAAAAAACCGAAAAAGTAGCCGCCAGGAAATCCGGCGAACCCAAAATCGCCAAAGGTACCCTTAGCTACAAACTACCGTCCCCGTCGCTCCTGCGAGAAGGCGAACGCAGCCAAAAAATCGACGAAGACGAGCTAAAAGAACGCGCCCGCGCCATCGAAGCCAAGTGCATGGAGTTCGACATCGACGGTCGCGTAACCCAAATCAATCCCGGCCCAGTCGTCACCACCTTCGAATTCAAGCCCGAAGCCGGCATCAAGTACAGCCGCATCATCGGCCTGACCGAAGACCTCTGCCTCGCCCTGCAAGCCGAATCGATCTTGATCGAGCGCATCCCGGGCAAATCTACGATCGGCATCGAAGTCCCGAATCTCAACCGCCAAACCATCGCCCTACGCGAAATTATCGAAGCCCCGGAGTTCATTAATTCCCCAAGCAAACTAACGTTAGCCATGGGCCGCGACCTTCACGGCCGCATCCGCATCACCGACCTCGCCGCCATGCCTCACCTGCTCATCGCAGGTTCAACAGGCACCGGCAAGAGCGTCTTCATCAACTCGCTCATGATGTCCATCCTCTATAAAGCCAGCCCCGAAGATGTGAAGCTGGTGCTGGTGGATCCAAAGCGCCTCGAACTAAATCTCTACGAAAATATTCCGCACTTGATCGCGCCGGTGGTCACAGACCCCAAAATTGCCTCCAACGTCCTCCGCAACGCCACCAAGGAAATGGAGAAGCGACTGAAGCTTCTAGCCCAGCGTGGT
Source organism: Candidatus Acidiferrum sp. (assembly GCA_035313865.1). Taxonomy (GTDB): domain Bacteria; phylum Acidobacteriota; class Terriglobia; order Acidiferrales; family UBA7541; genus Acidiferrum. The sequence continues at coordinate 12,253 of DATFZY010000152.1, read as the reverse complement.
GTCCGCAACATCGAGCAGTACAACCGCACCTTCCAGAAAGCCCAGTCGCTCTCCCTCTTCGAAAACGTCGAAGAAACCGAGCACAAACCCCTTCCCTACCTGGTTATCGTCATCGACGAACTCGCCGACCTAATGATGGTGGACACCAACAACGTCGAAGAATCCATCACGCGCCTGGCCCAGATGGCCCGCGCCGTAGGCATCCACCTGATTCTCGCCACGCAGCGCCCCTCGGTCGACGTAATCACCGGCTTAATCAAAGCCAACTTCCCTGCCCGCATCTCGTTCCGGGTAGCCAGCAAAGTCGACTCCCGCACGATTCTCGATTCGAACGGCTCTGAATCTCTCCTCGGCAAAGGCGACATGCTCTATCTCCCGGCGGGATCCGCCAGGCTGCACCGCATTCACGGCCCGCTCGTCAGCGAGGACGAAATCGTAGCCGTCTGCGACTTCTGGCGCCAGCAAGCACAAGCCAAATACAACGAGCAACTCCTCGAAGCCCCCAAAGATGAAAACGGCAAAGCAGAAGGCGAAGCCGGTGATGGAGGGCAAGCCAGCGGTGAGGGCGTAGACGACGACCTCTACCAGGACGCCGTCCGGGTAGTCTGCGAAATGGGCCGCGCCTCGACCTCCACGCTACAACGCCGCCTGCGCATCGGCTACGGCCGCGCAGCCCATCTAATCGACATCATGGAGAAAGACGGCATCGTAGGCCCGCCAGACGGCACCCGCCCCCGCGAAGTCCTAAAGGGCAAAAGCTGGATGAAGGAGTTTGACGAGTCCGCCCAGTGAGCCACGTGAGACGTCGCCTAGTAATTCTTTTTTCTCTGGCAATCGCTCTCGCCCGTCTTCAAGACCCTGCCCATGCTCAAACGAAGCCACCACGCGTAATCCATGTCTTCGTAGCCCTCGCCGACAATGCGCATCAAGGCATCGTTCCCGTCCCCGCCGCCCTCGGCAACGGAGACGATCCCGCCCGCAATCTGTACTGGGGCGCAGCCTTTGGCGTTAGGACCTTTTTCAGGAAATCTTCAGACTGGAAGGAAGTTATATTTTCATCCCACCCCAGCGACTACATCCTGGAGAGGAGCGTTTTTCAGAACCGCACCTCCAATGTGATGCTTATTGCTGATGCGTATCGCGGCAGCGAAATCAAGCGTGCGTTGACGGACTTCTTACGCGCCGCCGCGGGCTTTCCACAAAAGGAACTGGAGATTGGACCCATTATGGGAGATCGGGTTTTTCATGCGCCGACAGATGCGGATCTGGTGGTCTACGTCGGGCACGACGGATTGATGGACTTCCAGCTCACTATGGACTTCGCCGGTCGCTCCGGTACAAGCCGCTCCGCGATCGTCCTCGCCTGCGCCAGCAAATCCTACTTCCGCGATCTCCTGCGCGCCTCGGGCGCCACCCCGCTTCTCTGGACCACAAACCTAATGGCGCCCGAAGCCTACACCCTGAAAGCAGCAGTAGACGGCTGGATTCTCCAGGAATCCAAAGATCAAATCCGCAAGCGCGCCGCAGCAGCCTACGCAAAATACCAAAAGTGCAGCGACACCGCCGCCATGCACCTCTTCTCGACCGATTGGTAAGCTGCAACGTCCCTAGAGCGCACCCCACACACCCAGTATTCGTCCCATCAGACTTGTGAGGCAAATGATTCGTCGGCAGTTGCCCTGTCGAATTGACACAATCGCTCTGCACCCTCTACAATTTCTTAACTACACGTGCCGGGGTAGCTCACTGGTAGAGCGCCGCCCTGAAAAGGCGGGCGTAGCCAGTTCGATTCTGGCCCCCGGCACCATCGTTACTGCCACGCCCTGCAAAACTCCATTGTTGACGCCTGCTCACAGTTTTGGGTCGCCTCGAAAATGACAACAGCATGGACTAACGTTTTGCGGCCTGCGCTGAACTCCAGAGCGCTCCCGGGTTGATCCAATCAGGGTAGAGCGTAAGCATCTCGTCATATAGTCCTCGCGCCGTCGTCGTCGACGTAACAACGCGGTCGAAATCGCGGATATATTTCCGCGTCTCTCCAATGATCCTCGGACTGTCCTCGTTGCCCACGCCCTTGTGTCCGGCGATCACGGCGCTCGGCTTAAGCGACTCCATTTTATCGAGAGCAGCAATCCACTCTTCGCGCTTCTGCAGATCGGGAGACTCTGAGAGATGCAGGTGAACGCGGTTGTAAGCGGCATCGCCGGCCACTATCAAGCCGATCGATGGAACATAGAGGCAGGTAGTGTTCGCGGAATCTGTGAATCCGAGCGGCACACCGACTAACTCGTGGCCCTCCAGGTCAATGACATTCCCAGTCAGTTCTTCCGCGATCGCAAGATGGCTGGAAATCTGGCCGGGAAAACGCGGATTCCAAAAAGTAGAGAGTGACTCTGGCGATGCCTGCTGGCGCATAATTTTAATTACGTCCGGTCGCGCAACGAAACGGGCGCTTGGGAATTGTTCCAGAACTGTACTGGCGCCAAAGAAATGATCGCCGTGGCCATGGGTGGCATAGATCGTCGTAAGATTCTTGCCCTTCGCTGAAACCCAATTCGCCAGCGCCCGTGCCTGCTCGACAGTAATAGGCGTGTCGACCAGGACAGCATCCCGCTCCCCGTAAATAAGGGTTGACGAAATCGGTGGCCAAGGCCGCTCTTTCTGGCCCGGAGGCAAATCGCTCGTGATGACGGGTACGCTGGGCGCCAGGAACACGTCCCAGCTCAGCGGTGTTTTTCGAGTTGTTCGTCCGGATTTGGACGTACTGCTGCCGGATTCTGCTTGGGTCGAACCGGCTTGGTCGGCGCGGATTGGCCAAGTCGAGGCCGTTACGAGAGCCGTTCCGAAGGCATCCGCTAAAAATTCACGTCTTGAAGTCATCATACTCTCTTCCGATCTCCTATCTTTGGTCCTTTTCTGAACTACATGCTTGCAGCGCACTTCACACTTGGTCGCCTTCTAGTACTCAAACCACTGGTTTAGCGCTTGCACTTTTTCCTCCGTGTAAGGGGGAAACAAGTGATCGATAGCTACGTCGGGCGGAGATATCAGCACCGATTTGGCGTGCGTGAGAGACTCGTAGCCATATTTTCCGTAGTAGTTCCCAATGCCCGCAGTCCCAACTCCTCCGTAAGGCATGGACTCAATGAACAAGAAGACGTTGGTTTGATTTACGGCGCCCCCTCCGAACGAGAGGGACTGCAACACTCGGTCGATCGCCTGCTGATTTCGGCTGAACACATAACCTGCGAGCGGTTTGGGCAGCGACTTGATCTTTGCAAGCAGCGTTCCGAGGTCGGAATAAGTGAGGATAGGCAAAAGCGGCCCGAAGATTTCGTCTTCCATGATTTTGTCGGACCAGGAAATCGGATAGAGGATGGTCGGGTCGAGATAACGGGCCGGAGCGTCGGACTTCCCGCCGTAAACGACTTTCTTGGCGTCAATCAATGACGCAAGCCGCATGACCGCGGCGGGGCTGATGACGCGCGAGTAGTCCGGGTTGCTCTTAGGATCAGCGCCGTAGAGTTCGACGACAACCTTCTTACACTCGGCTACGAACTCTTTCGCGATGGACTCATGAACGACGGCGTAGCCCGGCGAAGTGCACCACTGTCCTCCCCATGTCATCGCACCCCAGACGATTTTCTTGGCGGCATCTGGAATGTTTGCCGTTTCATCGACGATCGCGGGATTCTGTCCTCCGAGCTCGAGCAGCACTGGAGTAATATTTTCGGCTGCCGCTCGCATCACTACCTTTCCCACACCCACGCTCCCGGTGAGAAATATGAAATCAAAGGGAAAGCTCAGGAGTTTCGTAACTACTTCCTTGCCGCCAACGACAGCACTCAGAGATTCCGGCTCGAAATACTTTGGGATCAATTCCATTAGCAACTCGTCAGTGGCCGGCAGCGCTTCGGAGAGCTTCAATATGCAGGGGTTGCCCGCCGAAAGGGCAGCGACGGCGGGCCGCAGGGACAAAAGAAGCGGTCCATTGAAAGGGCAGATGATCAACGTAACGCCATAAGGCTCGCGGTAGACCATTCCTTTGTGCCCCGATGCTGCGAGGAACTTTGGGAGGGGAACTTCGACCGGTTTCATCCACTCCTTCAGCTGAGACTCTGCGTATTCACTCGTGGCAATGGTCGCCGACACCTCGAAGACGTTCTCCTGGGACGCAGTCTTGAAGTCCTTGCACGACGCGTCCGCAAAACGTTGATAATTATCCTTGAGCATGCGGATAAGGCGATCGAGTTGATCGATTCTCCACTCGTAGCTCTTTGTCGCATCAGAAGCAAAGTAAGCCTTCTGTTTGTCATAGACTTCCTGAAGCGGGTTCATCTTTTTCTCCACGTATTCAGTGTGTGATGTCAGCTCTGCATAAACTTTGGGGATGCTCTAGGCCATCGTAAGAACAATACGAAACCGTGCTTTACCCTCCATCATTCGCTTGTAAGCCTGTTCCGCTTGCGCTAGTGGGAGCGTTTCGATCATGGGGCGAACGTCCGTAAGCACACTGAAGTCGAGCGTGTCCTGAGTCTCAATGGCCCTGCCGGTGAGGCTGCCGATGACGGAGCGCCCTCCGAAGATGAGTGGAAGCCCATTAATAGGAAGCGGGTCTGACGAAACACCAACCACCACTAATTTGCCTAGGGGTTTGAGCCCAGGCAGCAGACTGGCAATCGCAGCCCCGCTGGGTGCGGTCGCCAAGATAACATCCGCGCCTCCGAGTTTTTGTAGTGCCGCCGCCGCATCCTCAGCCTTGGAGTCGATGTAGATGTACGCCCCCAGCTTTGCAGCGAGATGTTCCTTATCCGGTCCGCCGCCGATTGCAATCGTCCGGAAGCCCATCTTGCGTGCGAACTGCACGCCGAGGTGACCAAGACCTCCGATCCCCTGGATGGCAACCGTATTGCCGGCTCGCCCTGCATTGCGAAGCGCATTGAAGGTCGTGATGCCTGCGCACAGCAGTGGCGCCGCCTCTTCTGATTTAAGATTGTCCGGTACAAGTGCCAAGGCGCGCGCCTCGGCGATCATCATCTCCGCATATCCGCCGTCGGCGGAGATACCCGTAACGATTGGGTGCTCGCAATAAGCGGTTTCACCACGGCGGCAAGTCTCGCAGGTTCCATCTTCGCCGCCGAAAAACCCCGTCCCCACTCGCTGTCCAACCTTCCAAGTCTTCACTCCGGCTCCGACCTCCTCAATGCGCCCGGCAACCTCGTGACCGGGAACGCGAGGGAAGGTCAGGCCAGGCCATTGCCCTTCCACGGTGGCGGCGTCGGAGTGACACACACCGCAAGCCTCAACGCGGATACGCACCTGTCCGGGACCCGGTGTTGCAACAGCCCTTTCGACTAAGCGAAAAGTACCAGGCGCGGATACTTCGACTGCCTTATATGTGTTTCCCATCGGATACCCCTTTCGTGGCCGCAAATGGTTTTGTTCGAGATCGGAATTTATGCTTTTCGAATTTCCAATGTTGCCAGCCTTTACGAAGGACCTTATGCAATGGCGACAACAGCCGCGCGCCACAGTCAGAATCAGAGTCCCGTACCCTGGATCCATCGAGGGCAGCTACATTCTTAGCAAACCATTCCTGCTCGCCTCCCGGACGCGGAAGGATGAGGCCATACTCCATCACGACGTCGGGGTCGAGTTCGGTCAGACCGGCGACAAGATGCTTCTGCGATTGGCCCGTGATCTCAGACCAGGATGCCGAGATGCGCTTGATCAATCTCTGCTTGACCTCTAGCGGCCGTCCGGCTCGGATCGCCCCTGTGATTCCCGAGAGCTTGTTGTCGCTCTCACCGGCGCTGTAGACAACACCGGGAGGCAGTTGGTTGAAAAAGACGTGCACGAAGGCCCTTGGCGCCCCGGTGGCCTCTACGTGCGCGTCGGTGATAGCTGCCGCGATCCGGGCCTTCATCTCGTTCGTGAGCATTCCCGCGGGCGCTGCGCATTGATAGATGGGCATGATTGTGTCTCCTTATATTTGTGAACTCACTCTCCTGTTCTCGAACACTCGTCCTTGATCAAAGTGCAATGGAGTGGCTGCTAGGAGCGCGCTTTTGCCGCTAGTGCAGTGAATTCTTCGCGGCCAAACGCTGTCCCCGCAATTCCCCAACCTCCTTCCGCAGCCTCCGCAAGCAGTACCCAAGTCCGGCCTGCTTGTGACGGATCGCCAGATATCTTTGCGACGATCTCGGTAATTTCCCTCACTAACTGCCTTTGACCTTCACGAGTAAGCACTGAAGGGGGCGTCAGAATCTGGACACGAACGGTCCGCGCCGCCGAGCTGGCCGCAGTCTGCACATCCTGCGGCGACATTCGGTGCAGGTATGCGCCAGTGTTGTTTAGGTGGGTGGGCCCAGGGTTTGGCACGCCCTCGGCACGAAGCAGCGCAAACGTCAGTTCTTCGCCCAACTGACGTTCGCTACCCGGAGGGAAGAGATCGTTTGCTGCATACACATCAATCATGGGCATCCGAGTTTCTCCTTGTGATGTTCGGCGTTCTCTTGCAAAGCCAGCGGCTTATTTAGGAAAGCTGTCACCGAATATCGGCATGCCGCTCCGTGACTGCTCCTTTGTCGCCTCATCCTGGAGCACATCCCAGTGCTCGGCCATCAGCCCAACCTTGATGCGTAGAATGTCTGCCGCAATCCAGTTCACGGGGGCAAGCCCATGCCCCGAAAATCGGCCGTGGATGATGACAAAGTCTCCGTCGGCGACAATTGCTCCGGGTTCATACTTCAGCGTCGGCGGGGCGCTCTTGACGAGGTTGAAGAGTCCCTCGCGGCCGAGTGTGATATGCGCGCTGTGCTGAATGTAGTTGGAAGACCAAAACTTTTCGGCCTCGGCGTAGTCGCGCTTGTTGAAAAGCTTGTCGAAACCTTTGAGGACTAATTCCTTGTTCTTCTTCTCGAGTTCGTTTGCCATTCTTTTTTCCTGCTCTCTGCCAGAATCATGTTCCCGTTCCATCGTTAAGGAGCCTGCCGTTTCCTGCGCTCAAGGGTGCGTGCTTTTTGGCCCACGCGTTCCTGGATCATCCACTCCCGGATATAAGCCTGAGAGTGAAGCGCCAAGATGCCCTCCGCCTCACACGCGTTGAGAAAGCGAACGGCTTCGACATCCACGAGATCCAGTTCCTCCAAATCCAAAACGACTCGTGGCCGGCCACGTTCGATCTCGGCCTTCAGCTGCCTAAGTTGCTCCGTCCGAAGCTCTCCGCTCAGCCGAATCTGCGTTCCGCGCTTGCCGGAAATCCGCTCGATCTTCAGCGTCATGGATTTTGACTCCGAGGCGCACTCCGGTAATTGCAACGCCTGGGCCATTCACAATTCATTGAGAGGATGAGACTTAGAATTGACGCGCATCCTGAATTTTGAGGAATTCCTGTTTGGTGAGGAAATGCGATCGAATCGACAGGTTACAGTGATCGAATCAGACGGCCTGGGGGATTTTGAACCGATACTTGTTGATTCCGAGACGCTTGATTTTTGAGTCGAGGGTTCGCGTCGGAAGCCCTAGTCTAGCTGCTGCGCCCCTTGGCCCCGAGATTCGTCCGCGGCTTTTCGCCAGTGCGGCTTCAATCATTCCCTTCTCTTGCCTCAGAAGCGCGCCATTCAGGGCCACTGTCGGACTTGAGACCTCGAGCGGTTCCTGCTTGAGCCAGGTCGCATCCACACAAAAAGTGTCGCTGTCGGACAGGATGACAGCCCGCTCAATTACATTTTGCAACTCACGAATGTTCCCCGGCCAGCTGTACGCTTCGAACGCTTTGAGAGTTGTTTTGTCGATTGTTCTAAACTTCTTTCCGGCTTTTTTTCCAAAGCGGCCAATGAAGTACTCGACCAGCAAGGGGATGTCAGCTCCGCGCTCACGCAACGAAGGCATCTCTATGGGCACGACATTCAGTCTGTATAGGAGATCTCGGCGAAACTTGCCTTCGGCCACGAGTTCGTTCAAATCGCGATTGGTGGCTGCCAGTACTCGCACGTCAATGGAAAATGGCTTGTTACTCCCGACGCGTTCGATCTCCCGTTCTTGCAGCACTCGTAACAATGCGATTTGAATTTCCGGAGGCAAGTCGCCGACTTCGTCCAGGAAAATCGTTCCTTCATTCGCCGATTCAAAACGCCCGAGGCGCCGCTGTGTAGCACCGGTGAAAGCCCCCTTCTCGTGACCGAAGAGTTCGGAAGCGATCAACGACGCGGGGATTGCGGCGCAATTCACGGCAATGAATGCCCTGTCAGCGCGGTTGGATCGCTTGTGTATCCCGCGCGCAATCAACTCCTTTCCAGTACCGGTTTCGCCCAGAATCAGAACCGTGGAATCCGAACGCGCTACCTTGCCCACTTGGACGAGCACTTTGCGCAACGCTTCTGAGGAGCCGACGATGTCCTCGAACATCGAGTCACGATCGATCTGCTCGCGAAGCGCCAGGTTTTCGTTTCGCATCCGCTCTTCGCTCTGCTTGCGATCTTCAATGTCGGTTCCCGTCGCATACCAGCGAATCACCCGCCCCTGCTCATCGCGGAAAGGGTTGAAACGATTCAGAAACCAGCGATACTGCCCATCCTTTCCCAACGCTCGTTGCTCGGTTTCAAACGGGATCTCGCGTGCCAGAGCGGCCTTTCGCACGTCCCGTAACCTCTCTAAGTCGTCTGGATGAAAAATTCTTTCACGGAAGCCTGGGGTAATTACATCTTCGATCGTAAGGCCCGTATAGTCGAGCGTTGCCTGGTTTGCGTAGAGGGGGATTCCGTTCGGATCCAGCACAACAATGTTCTGCGGAATTGCGTCGGTAATTCGACGAAGCTCGCGTTCATCCTCTCGCAGCTTCTTCTCCGTCTGCTTGAGGAGTTCGATCTCAGTGCTTGTTCCGTACCATCGGATGACTTTGCCCGTATCGTCCCGAAGTGGCTCGATGCGAATGAGAAACCAAAGAAACGCTCCATCGCGGCGTCGAACACGCGCCTCGACCTCACCCGGTTTTCCTGTGGCCGCTAACTCGCGCCATTTATCCGTTATCAACGGCAAGTCTTCAGGATGAACGGCAACTTGCCATCCCCAGCCGTACGATTCTTCAAAAGACAAGCCGGTATAGTCACGCCATCGTTTGTTGAGGAACTCCTTCGATCCATCTGGCAAGCCGCACCAGACCAGGGCGGGGATCGTATCGATAATCCTTTGGAGGTTGCCGTCCGGCTTATTCAACTTGTCCAATGCCTTCTCCAAATCCTCGTACGAATCCCTTGTCTCAGCGTGAAACAAGCTATCCGCATCATTCGCATACAGCGGGCTTTTATGGTCTGGATTCAGCCCACGTTTTCGGGTGATCATCACTTCTCCATGGAAGGTATGCGGCGACCGTACCAGATGTAGGATGCCTTTGGGGGAAGATTTGATGGATTTTTAGAGTTCCGTGGCACGCACGCGCAGCACCTGGTTTTGCTGGCCAACAGGTTCGTGGATGCGATACATCGATTTTTCTTCTTGACGTCCAGAAATAATTTCATAATATGGCACACGTGCCACATCGCAAGACAACGGAATCGCCGTATAAGGTGCAGGTCTTGGACCGCGCGCTTGCCGCCCTGAGGATTTTGGCCAACTCTGCCAGCGATTGCAGCCTTGCGGAATTGTGCTCCGCTCTGGGACTGCACAAGAACTTTGTCGAGGCTTTAACAAATCGGCCCTATTGCTGCCAGCCGCCGCCGAGCGCTCTGTAGAGTTGCACCAGACTCTGGTATTCATCGCCACGCGCCTGTGCAAGTGTGAGTTCCGCGGTGAAGAGCGATCGCTGGCCGTCTAATACTTCCAGATACGTCGTTGTGCCTCCCGTGTAGCGCAGGTTGGAGAGGCGGACGGACTCGCGCAAGTCCGCGACGCTGTCTTCTTGGCGAAGGCGGACTTGATGGAATTTCTGGTAACCAATGAGCGCGTCAGAGGCGTCACCGAAGGCCTTCTGGATGGTTTGGCGATAGGCAAGCAAGGCCTGTTCGAATTGTGATTTGGCAAGCTTGAGATTCCCGCGGAGCGCTCCGCCGGTAAAAATGGGCTGGCTAACTTGCGCACCGTAGGACCAGATGCCGAGTTGCGAGCTCATCAGGCCGGTGAAGGCGCTGCTGCGTCCAAACGCGCCGCCGCCGGAACCGGTGAGGGAGATTTGCGGGAAGAATTGCGCTTTGGCGACTCCGATTTCGGCGTTGGAGGCGATGAGGTCTTGTTCGGCTTCGCGGATGTCGGGGCGGCGCTCGATGAGCGACGATGGCAGGCCGGGAGGGACTTCCGGTGGAAGGTTCTGCTCGACGAGCGGGCGCCCTCGCGTCACGCCTTGCGGGTAGTTGCCGAGGAGAATATTGATGGCGTTTTCTTCCTGGGCGATTTGGCGTTCGAGATCGGGGATTTGCGCGTTGGCGGTGTCGAGGACTTGCTGGGCTTGCAGGACATCCAGCTTTGTGGCCACACCGTGATCGAGGCGCAGGTTGGTGAGCTTGACGGAATCCTGCTGTGTGGAAACCGTATCCTTTGTGATCTGGAGCTCGAGGTCGAGTTGCAGCAGTGTGAAGTAATCGCTGGCGACGTCGCTGACGAGGGTCAGAATGACCGTTTGCTTGGCGTCTTCGGTGCCGAGGAGTTGGGCGCGCGCGGCTTCATCGGCGCGACGGAGTTTGCCGAAAAAATCGAGCTGGAACGCGGCGTCGGCGGTGGTGGTCAGAAAGTTGTATTTGGTCTGGAAGTTATACTCTTTGCCACCGGTGAAATTGCCATTGCCACTCACTTGCGGGAAGAGATTGGACTTTGTAATGGCAAGCTGAGCGCGGCTGGCGTTAATACGCTCGGTGGCGATCAGCAAGTCGTAGTTCTGCTTTAGCGCTACGCGCATGAGTTCCTGGAGTTGCGGATCCTGAAATACCTGCCACCAGGGAAGATCGGCATACGAAGCAACTTGCGCTTGGGCCTGAGGGTTGTCGCTCAGATCGCGGAAGGCCGTCGGAGGTTGAACGGCAGGTCGATGATAATTGGGGCCGACCATACAGCCTGCGAGCAGACCTGCGGTCAACAGAGCGGCGAGCAATGACTGTCGTTCGGTGATTCGTGGCTTCATCGTTCTTCCCTCAGGGCGCGAGCGGTAGAAGTCATGTCAGTCCGCCTCAACTGGAGAGGGAGTGGCGGTCAACCCTGCCGGCGCGTGTTCCTTTTCGGCGCCGGACCATTTCTCAACGAGATAGAAGATGCCTGGGATGAAGAAAATTCCAAGCGCGCTGGCGGCAAGCATTCCGCCGATCACTGTTGTGCCCATGATTTGACGGGCGACGGATCCGGCCCCCGATGCAGTCCACAACGGAACGCATCCGAGAATAAACGCAAAAGAGGTCATCAGAATCGGGCGAAGACGCAACTTGGCCCCTTCCAACGCGGCATCGGCCAGAGGCTTACCCTGCTCGAACTGATCCTTGGCAAACTCGACGATCAAAATGGCGTTCTTGGCCGCCAGACCGATGAGCATGACGAGTCCGATTTGCGAGTAGACGTCCGCCTCGATCTGCACCAGGTAGGGCGGATAAAAAACGCTGACAAGGTAGCGCCGCAACCACAGGACGGCAAACGCGCCGAAAATTGCCACCGGGGTGCTCAGCAGTACGCTGAACGGCAGCGTCCAGCTCTCATACAGCGCCGCCAAAATTAGGAAAACAAACAAAAGGGAAAGTCCAAAGATGGCGGCGGGCGGCACTCCCTCGCGCGCCTTCTGTTCCTGAAAGGATATTCCGGAATAGTCGAAGCCCATTTCCCGGGGCATGGTCCGTTTGAAGACGTCTTCCAGTGCGGCTGTCGCTTGGTCCGCGCTGTAACCGGGCCCGGCACTACCGTTGATTTGCGCGGAACGGTATTCGTTGAACCGCAATGTGAATTCGGGACCGAGGCGCGGCTTCACTGTGGTGAGTGTGGCTAGCGGAACGTTCTCGCCTTTATTGTTTCGGACATAAAACTGTCCGACGTTTTCCGCCTTGGCGCGGTCTTCGCCTTCCGCTTCGACATATACCTGCCACTGCCGGCCAAATCGGTTGAAGTAATTGATGAAATAGCCGCCCATGAACGTCTGAATGGTCTTGTACACATCGCTGAGGTTGACGCCTTGTTTCAGAACTTTGTCACGATCAACGTCGACGAATTGCTGAGGAACGTTCCCAAGGAACGTCGTGCTGAGACTGGCGATTTCCGGCCGTTTGCGAGCGGCGTCGAGAAAAGT
>DATFZY010000151.1:0-36802 GCA_035313865.1 Candidatus Acidiferrum sp. | reverse complement strand
ACGGACCATGCGGGAATTTCGACGCAGCGCGTGGTGGTGAAGCAGTTGATGGACGAGGGCATCGACTATCACAAGCTGGGGCGGGAGGAATTTGAGAAGCGGGTTTGGGAGTGGAAGGCCGAGGCCGGCGGCCAAATCACTCAGCAAATGCGCGGGATCGGGGAGAGTTGCGACTGGTCGCGGGAGAGATTCACGCTTTCGCCGGAAATGTCGCGGGTGGTGCGAAAAGTTTTTGTACAGCTTTACAACGAAGGGTTGATTTATCGCGAGACGCGTTTGGTGAACTGGTGTCCGGTGTGTTTAACGGTTTTGAGCGATCTCGAAGTAGTACATGAAGAGCGACAGGGAAATTTGTGGCATATCCGGTATCCGGTGGCGGGGTCGAAGGAATTTATTGTGGTGGCGACGACACGGCCGGAGACGATGTTGGGGGATACGGCGGTGGCGGTGCATCCGGAGGATGAGCGGTACGCGCAGCTTGTTGGCAAGAGCGTGGTGCTGCCGTTGATGAATCGCGAGATTCCCATCATCGCGGATTCGATGGTGGATCGGGAATTTGGGACTGGGGCGGTGAAGATTACACCTGCGCATGACCAAAATGATTTTGAAGTGGGCAAGCGGCATAAGCTGGCGGAAATTGACGTGATGACCGATGACGGGCGCATGAATGCGGCGGCGGGCCCTTATGCGGGATTGGACCGCTTTGCGGCGCGGAAGAAGACTGTGGAGGATTTGAAGGCGCTCGGTTTGCTGGAGAGGGTGACGGAGCATAAAAATTCGATTGGGATTTGTGAGCGGAGCAAAACCGTTGTCGAGCCGCGGATATCGACGCAATGGTTTTGCGCGATGAAAGGGTTGGCGGAGCCGGCGCTTAAGGCGGTGCGGGAGTACGAGCCGGGGAAAGAAAATACGATTCAGATTGTTCCTGATAACCGGCGGCAGGAATTTTTGAACTGGCTGGACAATATTCGGGATTGGACGATTTCGCGGCAGTTGTGGTGGGGGCATCGGATTCCGGCGTGGTATTGCGGGGATTGCGAACACGTGATCGTGGCGGAAGAGCCGCCTACGAAATGCGCGAAGTGCGGATCGGAGAAGCTCACGCAGGATCCGGATGTCCTGGATACGTGGTTTAGTTCGGGGCTTTGGCCGTTTTCGACTTTGGGGTGGCCGGAGAAGACCGCGGATTTTGAGAAATACTATCCGACGAGCTTGTTGATCACCGGTTATGACATTTTGTTTTTCTGGGTGGCGCGGATGGCCATGCTGGGGATTCATTTCACGGGGAAAGTGCCGTTTCGGGCGGTTTATTTGCACTCGCTGGTGAGGACTGGCAGCGGGGAGAAGATGTCCAAGTCCAAGGGGACGGGCCTTGATCCGGTGGTGCTGAATCAGCAGTACGGGACGGATGCAATGCGGTTTTGCCTGGCGTCCATGGCGGCACCGGGGACGGATATTGTGCTGTCGGACGACCGGTTGGGCAGCGCGCGGAATTTTGCGAATAAGATCTGGAATGCGGCGCGGTTTTTGTTTGTGAATTTGGAGAAGTTTGAGCAGGGTGGAACGGCGATGGAGGAGTTGGCAGCGCCGGAGGTGAGGGCGGGGGCGCCGTATGCGTTCGAAGGGACGGTGCCACTGGCGGATGCGTGGTTGTTTTCGCGGCTGGCGAGCATCACGACGCAAGTGAACGAGGCGCTGGCGAATTACCGGTTTCATGAGGCAGCGCAGGGGGTGTACCAGTTTTTCTGGGGAGATTTTTGCGATTGGTATATCGAGTGGGTCAAGCCGGAACTGCAGAACTCGAATCGCGAACGCGCGGTGGTGGCGTGGAAGAATCTGTTTGCGGGATTCGACGCGGCGCTGCGGCTGTTGCATCCGTTTATGCCGTTTTTGACGGAGGAGCTGTGGCATCAGTTGCCGCAAGCGAGCGGGGCGAAGTCGATTGCGCTGGATCGGTATCCGGAGGCGCAACAGAAATGGCAGAACTCTGCTGCGCTCGAAGAGTTTGAGATGCTTCAGTATCTGATCACCTCAGTGCGAAACATTCGTGCGGAACAAAAGATCGATCCAAAGAAAAGGGTTGCGGCCGAACTGCTACCTCGGGACTCAGCGATCAAAGAACTTGTGGAACAAAACCTTGAGACGATAAAACGACTGGCATTTTTGTCGGACCTTCAGATGGTTACCGAGAGGCTCGGCGTTGGTGGGGCGATACGCTCGACACCACGGTTCGACGTTCGCATTCCCTTTGACGAGATAGTCGATCCTCGGGTTGAGTTGGCGCGATCGAAAAAAGATATTGAAGGACTTACAAAAGATATTGCTTCGAAGGAAGCGCAGCTAGGCAATGACACGTTTCGCAGCAAAGCTCCGGAAAGAATTATCAAGGGGATGGAAGCCACGTTGGAAGAACGTCGAATGGAACTGCGAAAGTTGACAGATCGCGTGGCCCAACTCGAAAAAGGCATTCCTTCCGGATACTAGTCGCGTGGATTTCTGGCATAACGGCCACAAAATCCCGTTAGCTTGTGGTCGAACTTGTAGAGACGTAAGCTTAGGCGGCGGACGGGGGCGTTGTTGGTAGGTTGAGGCTCGCACAGACTGAAGTCTGTGCTACATCGATGGCTCAAGAGACACTTCCGGGGACAACTGACAAGCGGTTGGCTGCGCTGCTTACCTTGCTGGCGGAGAACGCTACCGTTGTGAACAACGGGGCGCGGATTGCGCGGGAGATTGGGGTATCGCGCTCTACCGTGTGGCGATGGGTGGAGCGGTTGCGCGAGCTTGGTGTGCGCGTGAAGGGGCAGCCGCGGACTGGATATTATTTGGAGAAAGTGCCGGATATTTTGACGCCGGATATGCTGCGGCAGCGATTGAAGGGGAGCCTTTTCGGGAAGCGGATTTATCATTTTTTTAAGACGGATTCGACGAATCGCGTGGGGCTGGAGTTGGGGCATGGTGGGGAGGCGGAGGGCGCGGTTATTTTGGCGGAAGAGCAGACCGCGGGAAAAGGCCGGGCTGGGCGGTCGTGGCAATCGGATCGAGCGACGGGAATTTATGTGACTTTGCTTTTGCGGCCGCGGCTTGCGCCGGTGCAGGCGCCGCTTTTGACGATGATGGCTGGGCTTTCGGTGTACGCGGCGATTCAGGCGCAGACTGGGATTACGCCGGACCTGAAGTGGCCGAACGATTTGCTTCTACGCGGGAAAAAAGTGGGCGGGATTTTGACGGAGATGCATGCGGAGCCGTCGCAGGTGCGATTTGTGATTGTGGGGATTGGGTTGAATGTGAATCAGGAGAAATTCGCGGGGGATTTGGGAGCTACCGCGACTTCGCTGCGAATTGAGACGGGGAAACACGAGTCGCGGCTGGAATTGCTGGTGCGGTTGCTGCGCGAATTCGAGAACGACTACAATCGTTTTCTGCGCGAAGGGCCGGCTGGCGTGACACAGAAATTTGAGGCGGTCTCGAGTTACGCGCGAGGAAAACGCGTGCGGGTAACGAACGGCACCGGAAGTTTTGCGGGGACGACCGCAGGGCTCGGTCCGGAGGGATTGTTGCAGGTGAAGCGCGACGACGGGGAGCTGGTGACCGTTATTTCTGGCGACGTAACGGAGGCCCGGTAGATGTTGTTGACGATTGATGTCGGGAACACGAATACCGTGCTGGGAGTTTTTCGCGGCGAGGAGTTGATTGCCAACTGGCGATTGACGACGGCGCGGCAGCAGACCATCGACGAGTACGGCGTGCTGACGCGGAATTTGTTTACGATTGCGGGGTTAGACCGCGACGCGATTGGTGGCGTGATTATCAGTTCGGTGGTGCCGCCGGTGAATTGGACTTTGGCGGAGATGTCGCGGATTTATTTTGGGCAGAAGGCACTGTTTGTGGAAGCGGGTGTGAAGACGGGGATGGCGGTTCTGGTGGATAACCCGCTGGAGGTTGGGGCGGACAGGATCGTGAATGGAGTGGCGGCGTTCCATAAGTTTGGCGGGCCGTGCATTGTGGTGGATTTTGGGACCGCGATTACGTTTGATGCGATTTCGTCGAGGGGCGAGTATCTCGGCGGAGTGATTGCGCCCGGGTTGGGAATTGCTTCGGAGGCTTTGTTTGCTCGGGCGGCGCGGTTGCCGCGCGTGGAGATTAAGGATCCGGGGAAAGTGATTGGCACGAATACCGTGACGCACATGCAGGCGGGGCTTTATTACGGAGCGGTGGACATGGTGGATGGAATGCTCACGCGGATGAAGGCCGAGCTTGGGGGCGACGTGAAAGTGGTGGCGACGGGCGGGCAGGCGAGGCTAGTGGCGAAGGGGTCGAAACAGATTCAGGATACGGATGAATTTTTGACGCTGACGGGGTTACGGCTGATTTGGGAGAAAAACCAGCCTGCGGAAACTGGAACAGTGGCGGCGGCGAATCGTGGGGAGCATGCGGCTGGGCAAAAGGCGACTCCGGCAAAGAAGGCTCAGAAATAAGCGCTCGAATGCGCTTTAATACGCCACGAGGTGCCTGGCACGGCTCGCTTGGTGATCGTATTGGCGATCGCAAATCACATGGACAGCTGGAATTACTTCAACTACTTCACGGAAATCGAAAATTATTTCTGGAAGAAACGCGGGGCACATTTGCTGGTGTCGCCGCTGGACTGGGCCATCATGGAGACGTGGCAGAAGGCGGGCGTGCCGCTGGAAGCGGTGCTGAAGGGGATTGACAGCGCGTTTGAGAGTTATCAGAGGTCGCGGCGCGGGGCCGGCAAGGCGTTGAAGAGTTTGGCTTATTGCACGGACGCTGTGCTGGAAGCGGCGGAGGAGCAACTGGAATCGGCTGCCGGGAAAGCGCCCAAAAATGGAGTTGCGGCGAAGGAGCCGTTTTCACGCGATGAAATGCGGGTTTACATCGTGAAAAACGGGGAAAAAATCGCCGCCGCTTCGAATCGTGCGACTGATGGTGGGAGCGCGGAACTTGCCGCGCGTCTTCGTGAGATTTCGCAATCGTTGAGTGGTGTGGCTACGCTTCTGGATACACCAGGCTCGCTGGATCTGGAAGATTTGGAGAGGCGGCTGACGATTTTAGACGATAAGCTGCACGCTGCGCTGACGAGCCAAGCGAGCGAAGAAACGATGTTGAAGATTCGGCGCGAGATGGACGGGCAGCTTGCGGCGTACCGGCGCAAAATGAAGGCGGAGCAGATTGCACTGGTCGAAAAGCAATATTTGCAGAAGCGGCTGCTCGAGGAATTTGGTTTGCCGCGGCTGAGCTTGTACTACTTTTCCTGAAACAGGCTCTCCAGAAGTAATTGTCTTTTCTTTCCACGCGAAAAATCGCAGAATGAGGGTTACAGAGATGTCAGAAGAGTTACTATTATCGGTCGAGAAGCTGGTGTACGGCGGCGACGGGCTGGCGCATGCCGATGGAAACACCGTTTTTGTGCCGTTCGTGCTGCCGGGGGAGGCGGTGCGCGCGGCGGAGAAATCGAAAAAGAAAAAAGTGGTGTGGGCGAAGCTGCTGGAGGTAACTTCGGCGTCGAAAGAGCGCGTTGCGGCGCCATGCCCTCATTTCCAGGTTTGCGGCGGGTGCCACTACCAGCACATTACGATTGCGGAGCAAGTGCGGCTGAAGAAAGAGATATTGCGGGAGACGCTTTCGCGGCTGGGAGGAATTTCGTGGGACGGCGCGATACAGGAGCATACGGCGCAGCCTTACGGGTACAGGAATCGCGCTCAGTGGGCGGTGCGGAGCGGGATGCCTCGAGCGTTGGGATATTTTTTGCCGGAGAGTTCGAACATTGTGCCCATTGATGAATGCCCGGTCTTGTCGCCGCAACTTGCAAAGACCTTTAGTCATTTGCAGGAGATGGCGCGAGCGGGCACGTTGCCCGAAGGGATTCTGGAGATTGAGGCGTTCGCGGACTCGCAGGACGAGAAGATTGCTTTGAATGTGGCGTTCGAACGGTTTCCGAAGCCTGCGGCGGAGCTCGCTGCGGTGCTGCGAAACGCGATGCCGCAACTTGAGAGTTTGCTGCTGCTGGACCAGAAGAAAGACAAGTTTGAGCTGACCGGGCCGGGATATCTGATCCATGAAGCGGGCGGCTTCAAATTTCGGGTGAGCCATCTTTCGTTTTTCCAAGTGAACCGGTTTTTGATTGAGGATTTGTTGAAGACCGTAACGGCGGGCGCGAAAGGACGGCTTGCGCTCGATATGTACTCGGGAGTGGGATTTTTTACTTTGCCGCTGGCGCGAGCGTTTGAAAAAGTCGTCTGCGTGGACGCGAATCTTGCGGCGACGCGTGATTTATACGCGAATGCTGAGAGCGCGAAAGTGTCCGTCACCACGCACAACGAGCACGCGGAAGACTTTTTGAAGAAGACGAAAGAGAAGCCTGAATTCGTCGTTCTGGATCCGCCCCGGGCGGGACTTGGAGCGGAGACCGCGGCAAAGCTTGCGGAGCTTGGAGCTGCGGAGATCGTTTACCTGTCTTGCGATCCGTCCACTTTGGCGCGGGATTTGGCGGTGCTGACTAGTTCGCCGCGGAAACCGAAAGAGATTGCCGCGCCCGGCGTCCGATACGAGATGAGCGAAGTGCACCTGTTTGATTTGTTTCCGCAGACTTATCACATCGAAACGCTGGTGAGGTTGCGAAGAGTGCCATGAGGCTGCCGGCCTTAGCCATCGCCGCGTTATTTGCGTGCGGCGCTGTGCTTGGCCAGTGGCAGTGGATCGCGCAACGAACTTCTTCCCACGTCTACCTTGTGGCCGGCTTTGTTTCGGCCGGCCTTCTCATTTGCACCGGCATCTTGCTTGCGCGAACCGGGCGGCTCTTCCCTGCTGCGGCCATTTCTCTGTTGAGCTGGCTGGTGCTTGGTATGTTGGGAGCAGGGATCGCAAACCAGCCGCGGCCTGCGGACTACGTGCTGAATCTAGTTGATGCCGGCCGTTTGGAATTGAAGACACCGTTGCGGTGGCACGGGCACCTGCGGGACGAGCCGGCACGATTGCCGTGGGGCTACGGCTACGAGATTGAATTGTCTGGAGTGGAGTATCAAGGTGAGGTGATTCCCACACGGGGCGGGCTGCGGATCGGTTTTACTGAGCCGCCGAATCCGATAGCGGCACCGGACGTTCATGCGGGCGAAGAAATTGTTGTCGCGACGCAAGCGAAGCGGCCGCGGGTCTATCGAGATGACGGGGCGTTTGACCAGCCCGCGTATCTGGAGCAGCAAAACATCGATTTGATCGCTACGCTGCGGGCGCCGGAGTTGATGCAGCGGATCTCCGCTTCGTCTCCAACCGCCTCGACAATCCTGGCTCATATTCGGCGAAGGCTGCGCGAGGAGATCGATATTTTGTTTGCGAGCAGGCCGGAAGCGGCGGGTGTTTTGCGCGCAATGCTCTTGGGTGACCGAAGTTTCGTAAACCGCGCGGAAGCGGCCGATTTTCAGAAGACGGGCGTGTTTCACGTGCTGGTCGTGGCGGGTCTGCACGTCGGCGCGCTAGCGGTGTTTTTGTTCTGGATCGGACGGAAGCTGAAGCTTGCGCCGTTCTGGACCGCTCTCACAACGGTGCTGCTGTTGTTTGCGTACGTGGCAGTGGTGGAACAGAGGCCCCCGGTCCTGCGCGCGGCTTTGATGACCGCGATCGTTGTGATTGGAGGATTGTTCTTTCGGCGGCTGGATTTGCTGAACTCCGCGGGGATTGCAGCGCTGCTTTTGCTGGTCGCAAAACCGCTGGCGGCGCGCGATTCGAGTTTTCAGCTGACATTTTTGGCGATTGGTTGCATCGCGGGGCTGGCTGCGCCGTGGCTGGAAAAAAGAGTTCAGCCTTATGTCAAAGCGCTGCGCGGATGGCGCGATGTCACGCGCGATGCGGCGTATGAGCCCAAGGCGGCGCAATTTCGGATTGACCTGCGCGCGATGGCGCGATGGATTTCATCCCATGTGCCAGCGCGGCTCGGAAGTCCGGCGGGTGAGTCGCTCGCACTTGGCATTGCATTCTGTCTGCGCGTGTGGGAATTGCTGGTCATCACGTTCGTTTTGCAGGTCGGCATGCTGCCTCTCATGGCTCGGGATTTTCATCGCATCACGCTGGATGCGCCGTTCGTTAACCTTGCGGCGGTGCCGCTCACTGGCCTCGTGGTGCCGCTGGGATTTCTTACGCTGGGATGCGGGATTATTTTCCCAGCGGTGGCGAAAGTTCTGGCTGTCCCGTTAGCGTGGGCAACTCTCCTGCTGCTGCACACCGTCCGGTGGTTCGCGGGCTTTCCACGATGGAGTTACCGCATTCCAGGACCGCCTGGCTGGTTGATCGCGTTATTTCTCGTTGCTGGTTTGCTGCTGGCCGTGGCCACGAGAATAGCCAGCGCGTGGAGAAAATGGGTGTCAGGGGGCGCAGCCGTAGTTCTTGTGGTGAGCGCGCTGACCGTCGCCATTTTTCCTTTTGCACCGAAGCGGTCGGCGGGAAAGCTCGAATTAACTGTGCTGGATGTAGGGCAAGGAGATTCGCTGCTTGTCGTCTCGCCGCATGGAAGAACGCTGCTCATCGATGGAGGCGGAGCGTTTGGCGGATTCGCGGGGCATGAGGAGCACAACGGAATCGATCCGGGAGAAGAAGCAGTGTCGCCGTATTTGTGGTCGCGTGGGTTCCAGAAGCTGGATGTAGTGGCTTTGACGCATGCGCATCAGGACCACATCGGTGGGTTGGGCTCGATTCTCGAAAATTTTCACGTAGGCTCGCTTTGGATTGGGCGAGAGGTTGCGTCGAGTGCGCTTGCGAATTTGGAAAAGGTGGCGCGAGAAAAGAAGATTCCGATCGTGCACGAAATCCGCGGAAAGACAATTTCCTGGGATGGGGTGGAAGCGCAATTTCTCTGGCCAGAGATTGCCTCTGAAGAAATTGGACCGGCGCCAAAGAACAACGATTCGCTGGTTCTGCGGTTGCAATACGGAGAGCGTAGCTTAATGCTGCCGGGAGACGCGGAAAAGCAGGCGGAGAAAGCCATCCTGGGTGAAAACAACGTGGAGGCGCTGCACGCCGATGTGCTGAAAGTTGGGCACCACGGCAGCAAGAATTCGACTATGCCGGGATTCTTAGCGGCGGTGCACCCGCGCGTCGCGGTGATTAGCGCAGGGGAAGACAATCCTTACGGGCATCCTAACCCGGAGCTATTAGAGCGGCTTGAAAGCGCGGGAATTAGGATTCTCCGGACGGACCGCGATGGTGCAGTGCACGTCTTGACTGACGGCAAGCAGCTGGAAATCAGCTGCTTCGTGGCGTGTCTCGATAAGTTCGCAGGTAGTCCTCAATCCCAGGCACAAAACGCCACATCAAGAAGAGCAACACAAGCAACAGCAAAAAACCGATAGCCGCCTGGTATTCGTGGTTTTTCTTGTACTGCGCGAAAGAAAAAGAACGGGCACCGCCAGAAGAAAGTTTTGCTGGAGTGAGCTGCGGAAAAAACAACGGTACAGCGCGGGCGTACGCTTCGAATGCTTCGCCGTGATGATGGCGAAGTTCAGTTTCCTCGCGGCGCATGACGACGGAATAGAACAACGCGAAGTACGCGCAAAGAATAGCCGCGGAAATCCAGGAGTGAGTGGCAACGGAAGCCGCCAGTGTGAGGAAGGCGCTGCCGAGATACAGCGGATTGCGCGTGTAGGCGTAAGGGCCGGTCACGGTGAGCACTTCCTGTTTGTGGAGATGGCCGGCGGCGCGCGCGCGAATGTAGAGGCCGATCAAGCCGAGAGGCAGTCCCCAAAGAATGCTGCGAGGAGTTGGCCGCGCAAACCACAAAACTACAATGGCGAGAGGATAGCCCAGTCGCACGCGCCAGCGGGCAATAAGAGCGGCGGCGGAGTTCATGCCGTGACTCCAAGACGGCGGCGAAGCGCTTCGAAGACTTCCTTTACCTGGATTTGCAGCATGGAAGGATGCGCTTGATCGCTGCGCTTGTGCGTGGTGATGATGTCGGGCGCGCGCAGAACGATGTCGTCAGTGCGATAGGGGCCGTTACGGGCGGGATCTGTGGGGCCGAAAAGGGCAACGGCCGGAGCGCCGAGAGCAATCGCGAGGTGCAGCGGGCCGGTATCGCCGCCGACGATGCACGCCGCGTTGCGCAAGAGAGCCATCAGTGGACCGAGTGGACCATTGTACGGCACTGGGTCTGCGTCGCCGCTGCATTCGCGGACGGCGAGGGCGAGATCGTCTTCGCCGGGGCCATAGTTCACAACGCAGCGAATGCCGAGAGATTCTCGAATCACGCGGCAGAGGTGGCCGAAGCGCTCCGGCGGCCAGCATTTCGAACGCCAGCCGCCGCCGGGGCTCAGGACGATGTAGCGATCGAGGCCGAGCGTCTTGAGATGATCGCGAATGCCGCAGTCGTCTTGCTGCGGAACACGCAAATTGAATGGAGCGACGGGATTACGCGCTCCCGCGCTGAGGGACAATTCGCCGTTTTGATCGGCGATGTGCGTGGTGGAGGTGTGGACGCGTTCGGTGTAAAGAACAGGAACACCGAATTCACGGATTGTTTCTGAGGAAAAACCGATTCTGCGTTGGATGCCGCCGAAAAACGGCAAGGCGGCGGACTTCCATAAACCCTGGTAGTCGATCGCGGCGTCCCAGCGAGAGCTGCGAATTGTTCTGATGGTCTTCCGCAGCGAGCTGAAAGAGCGGGTTTCTGCGGTCCAAACCTGTGAGGCGAGTTGGCTGCTCTCGACGAGAGGCTTCCATCGCGGGCTGGTGAGCCAGACGATTTCTGCGTTGGGAAAAGTTTCTCGCAAACCCGCAACGGCGGGAAACGTGTGCACGATGTCGCCGAGAGCGCCGAGGCGTACGGCCAGAAAGCGCGGCTCAGGCATGCGGAGCCTTGCGGACAGATTCGAGCAGATCTCGCGTGGAGTGATCTTTTGGGTCGCCAACGATGGCTACGCGAATCCCGAGGCGCGCGGCGGTGGCGCGTTCGGGAACGGTTTCGGTGGTGTAGTCGGTTCCTTTGGCGTGAACGTCCGGCCGGAGATCCTCGAGGAGAGACTCGACGCTCGGTTCGCTGAAGAGGACGACGTAATCCACGGCGCGAAGAGCGGCGACGAGCCGCGCGCGGGCGTTTTCATCAAGAATGGGGCGGCCCGGACCTTTCAGGACGCACACGCTCGAATCGGAATTGACGCCGACTACGAGGATGTCGCCTTCGCGGCGTGCGCCTTCCAAATAGCGGACGTGGCCCACGTGAAGCGTGTCAAAGCATCCGTTGGAGAAAACGATGCGCTGGCTGCGCTTTTTGTGTTCGGCCAATTTTACCCGAAGGGATTGGCGCGTCATGATCTTGGACTCGGCGTGGCGCATGATTCAGGAAGCGGCTCCGCCGGCTTGCTGGCGAATGGCGCCGAGAAGTTCATCGCGCGTGACCGTGGCTGTGCCGCGCTTCATGACGACGAGGCCGCCCGCGATGTTGGCGATGTGCGCGGCTTCGAGGGGTGAACCGCCGCACGCGAGTGCAAGCGTGTAGGCGGCGAGGACGGTGTCACCTGCGCCGGTGACGTCGACGGCTTGATCGCTGCCGTGTACGGAGATATGCGTGACGCGGTTGCCGGGCTCGAAGAGCGCCATGCCGTGGCGGCCACGCGTGACGAGGAGCGCGTTCAGTTTCATTTGTGAAAGCGTCGCGTTACCACAACGCGAGAGCTCGATCAGATCCTGACCGATGGACACGTGGTGAGATGCCTCAAGTTCCGCTTCGTTGGGCGTGGCCGAGGTGATGCCAGCTTTCGCGTAGGCCTGGAGGTTGTGCCGGGCGTCGAGCGTCACCGGTGTGGCGTTTTTTTGTGCGGTGATCGTTTGCTTGAGGAGGGCTGGTGTGGAGACGCCGAAACCGTAATCGGAGACGGCCAGGGCATGCGCGAAACGGAGTTTTGCTTGTAACTTAGCTTGCAACTTTTTGTGAATGGCTTCCGGCAAGGGCGAATGCGGCTCGCGGTCGACGCGCAAGACCTGCTGGCCGACGGTGTGCGCCCAGCCCGCGAGAATGCGGGTTTTTGTGGGCGTGGTCCAGCCTTTGACGCGGAGAATGCCGGAGACTTCGACGCGCTTGTTTCGAAAATACTCGATGAGGGCGTTTCCAGCCGAGTCGTCACCGACCGCAGTGATGGGATGGACGCGTGCACCGAGAGCCGAAAGATTGTTGGCGGCGTTGGCGCCGCCGCCGGGAAGAAGGTGCGTTTCGCGGTGACGGAGGATGAGGACCGGAGCCTCGCGCGAGACACGCGAGATCTCGCCGAATTGAAATTCGTCGGCGACAAAATCACCGAAGAGGACCACGCTCTTTGAAGAAAACTGTTCCACGCATTCCGCAAGAGCCAGCAGATCGACCGAGGATGATGGGACGGGCTTCTTTGCAGGGCGCTTCATTTGGTTGGCCTCAGGATCCAGTGAACGGCGTCCGCAAGATCGGCGGCGACAAAATCCGGTTGCGCCGGCCACTTCGCGGCGTTCCAAAGATACTCGCCTTCGCCATATCCCGTTCGCACCAGAATACCGCGTGCGCCGGCGAGGCGGGCAAGCTCAATGTCCGCGTGGCGATCTCCGACGACGAACGAACGATGCAAGTCGAGCGCATGCTCTCGAGCCGCCTGCTCCAGCATTCCGGTTTTTGGTTTGCGGCAATCGCAGCCATCCCCCAGAGTGTGCGGGCAATAGTATATGGCGCCGAGGCGCGCACCCGCGGCTTCGAGCTGTTGGGTCATGAGTTCGTGGACCGTATGCACCAGCGTTTCTGGAAAATAGCCGCGGCCTACGCCGGACTGATTCGTGACGACTATCACAGGCAAACCGGCTTCATTCAGGCGGCGAATCGAATCGGCCACTCGCGGCAAGATACGAAATCGGCTGACATGATTCAAGTAGCCGACTTCTTCGGAGATGGTGCCGTCGCGATCGAGAAAAACGGCGGGGCGGAGGGGGACTGTTTCAGGCAGGGCGCACCTCGATCGTAGAAATCCACTTTTTGGCGGCGGCTTCCACTGCGCTTGACGTGATGCGCGTCATGCAGCGGTGATCCGTTGGGCAGCGGCGCAGAAAGCATGGGCTGCAATAGGGCTTTTCCTGAACAATGCTGCAGCGCGGGGTGACGGGAGCTGTACCAAACGGGTCCGTTGGACCGAAGACGGCGACGACTGGAAGTCCGACGGCGGCTGCGACGTGCATCGCGCCGGAGTCATTTCCGACGAAGAGATGGCATTGTGAGAGGAGCGCTGGCAAATCATTAATGGCAGTTTTCCCGGTGAGATTGACAGGCGGGAGGCGCATGCCCGCTGCGATGGCGGAAGATACCGGCGCTTCCGCGCGCGTGCCGAATAAGATGACGTCCACTTTTGCCTTCGGGTCTTCAGCGTGAAGACGGTTTGCGAGTTCCGCAAAGCGATCGGGCGGCCAGCATTTTGCGGAGCCATAGGACGCGCCTGCACCTATGGCAACGCGCAAGCTATCTGGTCTGACCCCATTGGAGAGAAGGAAAGCCGCGGCGCGTTGACGATTCTCCTCAGGAACATCCAAGCCGATGAAGGAATCGTTCGGCAAAGAGTCCAGCCAGCCGACGCGGCGAAGCAATTCGAGATAATAATACTGTTCATGGGCGGGAATTTCGCCAGGCTTCGGAACTGGCACGGCTTTTGTGAGCAGAAGGCTGCGGCCATCGCGCGCATAGCCGATGCGTTCTGGAATTCCCGCGCGCCAGGCAAACCACGCAGCTTCGAAGGCATTCTGAAGCAAGAGAGCGGTGTCAAACTTCTGTGCGCGCAGGTCACTTACCATATCGCGTTTGTAGTCCAGATCAATGATGTTGTTGCAGACTCCTTGACCTTTGTAGAGAAACGCAACGTAAGGCCGCGCAAGAATGGTTATCTCTGCTTCTGGAAAGCGCGCCCGCACCGCGCGCAGCGCAGGCAATGCCATGATGGCATCGCCGACCCAGTTCGTCGCGCGGACAAGAATTTTCATGCTGTTGCACCGCAACCTGTATCCAACTTTCTTTCCAATGCGGCGGCGAACTCACTTTCCGGGGTGAGAACAAAATCGATCACGGCAACATAAATCGAAAGAATGACTTTCTGCGCATCGCGGATATTGCAGGCGTCCTTTTCGGTCGTGACGAAGGCGATGGCGCCTGCGCTTTGCGCTTCTTTCATCAGGTTTGCCAAGTCGCCATCCGAGTAGTGGTGATGGTCGCGGAATATCTTTTGCCCGGCTACGGGCACGTGCCAGCGAGTAAGATCATCAAAAAACGCCTGAGGGTTGCCGATGCCACAAAAGGCAAAGAAGGGGCCGTGGCCAATTTCGCTCAAGTAGTGCAGGTTATTTTCGTCCCCAAAACGGCGAAAACCCAGCAATCGCGTCTGGGCGTAGAAGATGGAAAACGTGTGCGAGTCGCTCGCTTCGATTTCGGGCCGTTCCGTTTTACGCGTCACCACCAGGATATCGGCGCGGTTACAGGCGACAATCGGCTCGCGCAGCGTTCCAGACGGAAGCAGCCATTGGTCCTTCAGCTTGCGCGAACCGTCAACCATCAATATATCGAGATCGCGCGCGAGCGGAAGATGCTGGAAGCCGTCGTCAAGCAGAAAAATATCAACTGGCTGCTGGGCGTCGAGACGCTTCCCTTCTTCAAAGCGATTCTTGCCAACGCCGAAAACAGCCCGGTTTTGCAGGCGATTCTTCATCAGCTCGATCTCGTCACTCGTGCCGCCGGAACCTCGATAACCTCGACTAAGAATCGCGACGCGCTTCCCTTCCGCAAGAAATTTCTCCGCGAGCCAGAGAACCATCGGCGTTTTCCCTGTCCCGCCCACGGTCAAGTTGCCAACGCTAATTACTTTGCCCTTCAATCGCTTTTGTTTCAGCCAGCCCTGCGCATAGACCCAGGCGCGAAGCTGAACGTATGCGCCGTACAAAAAAGAGAGAGGCCAGAGTAGAATTCGCAGCAGCGGCGGGAGGTCCATCATTCCCCGCGCGCTGGAACGTCGAGATGCCGCGCAATCTCCGCGACGGCCCGATCGGTGGCGCCTCGGCTGCTTTCCACAAGTTTGCGAGCGGTCTCCCCCATCTTCGCGGCGCGCTCCGGATAGCGCATGAACTCAATCCAGGCGACGCCTGCATCTTCGGGACTTTCCACTTGCACGGCGGCCCCGGCGGCCGTGAAACGCGCAGCCATCTCTGCAAAATTTTCCATCGACGGCCCAAATACGGGAACTTTGCCAAACGCGGCAGGCTCAAGGATATTATGCCCGCCACTTTCCACCAGCGAACCGCCAACGAAAGCTCCATCCGCCACACGATAAAGCGAAGCGAGTTCGCCGATGCTGTCCAGCAAAATGACGGTCACGTCATCGGGAATCGCAAATTCAAAGGACGTCGCGCCATTCTGCGATGGCCCCGGGAGTGGCAACTGCGAGCGCCGAATAAATTTGCGGTGCGATTCGTCAATGGACTGCGCCGCCGCATCAAAGCATTCCGGCTTGCGCGGTGCCAAAACGAGAAGCGCGTTGCGATATTCGCCTTGCAATGTGCCAAACGCAATCAACGCGAGAGGCTCTTCTGTCGCAACCACACTTCCGGCAACAATAATGGGAGAACGTCCACTTCGCTTCGTCTCGGCTGCAAGCCAGTTCGAAATCGGCGTCGGGGCAGGAAGTTCCTGGTCATACTTCAAATTGCCGCTGACGCGCACGCGGTCCACCGGCGCACCCATTGCCCGGATGCGCTCCGCGTCCTGTTCGCCCTGCATGAGAAATGCATCCGCACTAGCCAACGCGCTGCGGTAGAGTGGCCGCAGAAAGAAACCAAATACTCCGGCAAACTTTTGGAAACGCGCAAAGGAACGGTCCGAAATCCGCCCACTCACAAAAACGACTGGAACGCCACTGCGCTTCGCTTCCAGCAGGAAATTGGGCCAAATCTCCGTTTCCAGCACAATCACGACCGATGGCCGCACCTCACGCAAAACCCGGCGCACGCAAAACGCCCAATCCAATGGAAAATAGAAAATCGCGTCGGCAAAAGGCATCCGCTCGCGCGCCAGCGCCTGCCCCGTCAAAGTAGTCGTGGATATAACCAAAGGGCGGTCGGGATACAACTGCTTCAAACGCCGCGCCAGTGTAATTCCGGAGAGCGCCTCGCCAACCGATACGGCATGAATCCAGATAGCCCCAGCCCGTTTTTCAGGCAGCTTCTCCAGCGCCGGAAAAGAAAAACCAAGCCGCTCACTGAGATTGGAAAAATATTTGCCGTGGCGCCATCCCTGCACCAGCCAGTACGGCGCGAGCAGCAGGGCGGCAAGCCCCATAAGCAGGCTATAGATGAAATACACTAATCGTGGCTCCGGTCTCTCTAGCGCGCCGCCGCGCACAGGCGGTCCTTAGCGCGGGCAACCCTGCACTTCCCCCAGGAATCGAAGGCGTCGAGATGAGAAAGGACTATTATAACCCGATGCGAAACCTAGCCATTATAGTTCCCTTTCTTGCGGCCACACTTTTTCTTAACGGTTTTCTGGAGAGGCCCGCGGCCCAACAGCCGCAAGCCACGCTAAAGTCTGCCGCGCTCGAATCGCACGAAGGCGTGACGATTTCCGCGCAGCCTTGGACCGACGCCGCCACCTACAAAGCGAAATTTCCGAAGAAGTCCCCTTTGGGCTCTGGAATCGTGGCCATTGACACTATCATCCGCAACGATTCAGACGACAGCATGAAGATAGACCTGGAGCAAATTCGGTTGAACGTAACCGTGTCCGAAGACAACCGGCAAGCGTTGCGTTCCCTGACGGCGGATGATGTAGCCGACGTGATGACGGACACGGGGAAGCACGATCCCACCGCAAGCCGCAGGTCGCCCATCCCCATACCGAAAGGTCCCAAGGCAGGCCGCGACAAACACTGGACTGAAGCGCAAAAAGCCGCCGCTGATGCGGGACTCTCATCCAGCATCGTTGCCCCGCACCATTCCGTGCAGGGCCTGCTCTACTTCGATTTGCAGGGACAGTTCGACCTTCTGAGCACTGCGCATCTCTATATCCCGGATATTCGCGCACTCGAAAAGAATCATCCGCTGCTTTATTTTGAGATCGACCTCAGCCGATAGACACATTTTCAACTGAAGCTTCTCAGCCTTCGTCAAAACTTTCTCTCCGATTGCTGGAGAAAAACTCGTTAATTTGCGCGCCTCCGCTCACTCGGCTACCATCACAAGGCATAACATTTTCGAACACTGCGGGTAAATGTTGAATCTCCTCGAAGAACTGAATCCCGAACAACGGTTAGCAGCAGAAACAACGGAAGGTCCCGTGCTGATTTTGGCTGGTGCCGGCACCGGCAAAACGCGCGCGATCACCTTTCGCATGGCCAACTTGATCTCCAAAGGTGTGCCCGCGGAAGCGATCCTCGCGGTCACCTTCACGAACAAAGCCGCTGAAGAGATGCGCACGCGCGTCTCCGATCTTCTGCTGCGCTCAGGAGTGCCTCCCGCGCAACCCTGGCTTTCCACGTTCCATTCACTTTGCGCGCGGCTTCTGCGCCGCGAAGCGCCCAGTGCTGGACTGCCGCGCGATTTTGCGATCTACGATGACGACGACCAAATCGCCGCCGTGAAGCTCGTGATGAGCAAGCTGGCGATTGACGACGACAGCCTCACACCGCGCAATATCCTCAGCAGCATCAGCTTCGCGAAAAACCACGCCAAGACTCCGGAAATGCTGCGCGGCGAAGCCATCAGCCAGGACGGCCGCCGCGTTGCCGATGTTTTCTCGGCCTACGAAAAACTCCTGCACCAAAGCAACGCCCTCGACTTTGACGATCTGCTGCTCCGCTCCGCGCGCCTGCTGAGGGATGTTCCGGCTGTACGCGAAAAGTGGCAGGCCCGCTTCCAGTACATCCACGTGGACGAGTATCAGGACACCAACCGCGTGCAGTACGACCTGCTGCGTCTCCTCGTTGGGCCGAAACACAATGTTTGTGTCGTCGGCGACGAAGACCAGTCTATCTACCGCTGGCGCGGCGCGGACGTCTCGATCCTGCTTAGCTTTTCGAAGGACTTCCCCGGCGCGCGTGTTGTGAAGCTGGAGCGCAACTACCGCTCCACCCAGAATATTCTGGATGCCGCGGGAGCGGTCGTCTCCAATAACCCCGAGCGCCTCGGAAAATCTCTGAGCGCAGCCAAAGGCGCGGGCACAAACCTGCGCTACTTCGAGGCCCGCGACGCTCACGGCGAAGCGGAATTTACAGCCGGGGAACTCGAGCGCATTTTGAACGACGATTCCGCGCAAACCTGCGCCGTCGAGTACCGCACCAATTCTCAATCCCGCGCCTTTGAAGAGGTTTTCCGCCGCCGCGGATTGCGTTACAAGCTGGTCGGCGGATTCAGCTTTTACAACCGCGCCGAGGTAAAAGACGCGCTGGCTTACGTGCGGCTGGCCATGCATCCGGAAGACGACATTTCTCTTCTCCGCGTGATGAACGTGCCTCCGCGCGGGATCGGCAAGACCACCGTGGACGCTCTGCGAGAGACCGCGCGCGTGGATGGGACTCCGCTTTGGGCAGCGATAGAAAAATTCATTTCCGGAGCGGCAGCCGGCCGCGCCGTCACTCCCCTGCGAGCGTTCCAGGACTTAATCCGCAGTTTGCAGGAAGCTCTGGCGCAGAAGGAGCCTTCACAGTTTCTACATGTGGTTCTCGAAGAGAGCGGCTACATAGACATGCTCAAAGACCGCAACACTCCCGAAGATGTCGCGCGTCTCGAAAACCTCGAAGAACTGACGCGCGCCGTAGCCGACAGCATGGAAGCCGGCGAGGAGTTCACGGACTTCCTCGATGCCGCCGCTCTCGTCAGCGACGCGGATTCTTTCGAGGGCAAGCCCGGCGTAACCCTGATCACTCTGCACAGCACCAAGGGCCTCGAGTTCGACCACGTTTTCCTGACCGGCATGGAAGAAGGCATTTGCCCGCACGGTCGCTCTTTGAACGAAGAAAAAGGCATCGAAGAAGAGCGCCGCCTCGTCTATGTGGGCATGACTCGCGCGCGCACTTCGCTCACCCTCACGCGCGCCGTCTATCGCCGAATCTTCGGCAACGAGCAACAGTTGAAGGCGTCCTTGCCGTCGCGTTTTCTTGCAGAAATCCCGGGTGAGTTGGTGGAAACCGTCCGCGGCTCCATGGCCGAGATTGGCGAGAAGCGCCGCTACGAGCCCGATCCCGAGTATTCCTATTCCGCCGACGAATTCTTGCGCCGCGTACGCGGCAAACCCACTCCCGCAGTCGCGGCTCCCAAGCCAGCCCGTACGCCAAGCTCATTCGGCAGGCCTTCCATAAAGCGTGGCGCCAACGCCGATCCCATGCTCGGCCGCAAAGTTCGCCATCCAAGCTACGGCGTGGGCACCGTCGTCGGCGTGGAAGGCGACGAAGAAGACCGCCGTGTCTCCGTAAGTTTTCCCGGTCGTGGAACGAAAAAATTCATCGAACGCTACGCACAGCTCGAACAAGTCTGACCTTCTCGACTCCGGCGTCTCAAGGTCAGGAAAGTTCCTCTTGAACGGCTGATTACTTTCTGCTATATTCCCCAGTAGAGAATTCTCAGAGTTTCGTAGCGCCAGCGTTGAGTTGGCGCTTTTTTGTTTCTACTGGCGGCAACCGACCTCCTGCCTGCGCGCTCGTGGTGGCGCAGGCGCCCATAGCTAGCAGGTTTCAGTTTGTCGCCATTTCCTATCACCACCAGATTGCAGGATATTCCTGGCGCCTGGAGAGTGCCAGCGCGTAAGTCTTTTAGATGCAACACTTACAGGGCGGCCCTGTAAACGTTGATTCTAAACGACTTACACGACAGCTAACCCCTTTAGATGCAACAGTTACAGAATATCAAGGGGCGGGCGTCAGCCGACTGAGTTGACCGCAATCGGACAATGCCTGGCGCGGTCGATTCGCCCGAAGCTGAAACAATTCCACTCATGCGCTTTCTTGCGAAAGCTTGCGTCTCGGGGTACATTGAGGCGCGTTCATTCCTCATTTGCGTGCCCGGCAAACAGGTCTCACATTGCCGCAACGCTATCGGAGACCCTGAGTGGCGTCAGACCTCTTCCGTTGCAAGCAGATTGATCAACTGATTTCCGATTGCGAGAACGCGGAAGTTCGGCTGAAAAAATCTCTGGGATGGCTGAGCCTCACGTCGCTGGGCATCGGAGCGGTAATCGGCTCCGGGATTTTCACCATCGTCGGCACGGCCATCGCCGGCCAGAAGATGCAGGTCTCCTCGATTCTCAACGCCCCGCTGCTGCAGTATTTGATAACGCACCAATCGTCGTTCGGCCGTCCGGGTGCTGGCCCGGCAATCGCTCTCTCTTTCGTTCTGGTTGCTATCGCGTGCGGCTTTGCCTCCGTTTGTTACGCCGAACTCGCCGCGATGATTCCCATCGCCGGGAGCGCCTACACGTATACCTACGCCACGATGGGCGAACTCATTGCCTGGATCATTGGCTGGGATCTCATCCTCGAATACGCGGTCAGCAACATGGCCGTAAGCGTGGGCTTCTCAGCGCATCTCGTGGACCTTTTCGATTGGTTTGGCTTTCATCCCAATCCGCGCTGGATCTCTCCTGCGTATTTGCCATCGGGGCTTCAGGACCTTCAAGGGAACGACATCTACGGCGCGGGCTGGCATTTTGGTTTCAACTGGCCCGCCTTCGTCATCGTCATGCTACTCACCGTGATTCTGGTACGCGGCATCCGCGAATCCGCGGAAACCAACAACATCATGGTGCTCATCAAAATCATCGCCATCCTGGCCTTCATCTCTTTCGCGTCGCGATTCATTCACACCTCGAATTGGCATCCTTTCGCTCCCAATGGCTGGCCCGGCATCCTTACCGGGGGCTCCATCGTCTTCTTTACCTACATTGGCTTTGACTCTGTCTCGACCGCAGCCGAAGAATGTAAAAATCCCCAGCGTGACCTTCCGCGCGGCATTATCGCCACGCTCATCATCTGCACGGTGCTTTACATCGGCGTTGTCGTTGTGCTCACCGGCCTCGTTCGTTGGGACACGCTGGTCGACGACGCCGCGCCTGTGGTCAACACGCTGAAGAAACTGCACATTTCAAGTCTCCGCCTGGTCGTACTGATTGGCGCGCTCATGGGAATGATCTCTTCGCTGCTTGTTTTCCAAATCGGGCAAGCGCGCGTCTGGTTTGCCATGTCGCGCGACGGACTGTTTCCTAAAGTTTTCAGCCGTGTGCACCGCAAATATCTCACGCCGGACTTCTCCACCTGGGTCGCTGGCTTCGCCGTAGGCGTCCCTGCGGGGCTTCTCGACATCGGCACGCTGGGTGATCTCGCCAACATTGGAACGCTTTTCGCCTTCGCGCTGGTCGCGGCGGGCGTGCTCATCCTCCGTTACCGCGAGCCAGATCGGCCGCGGGCATTCCGCGCGCCGGGTGGACCTATCGCACCCGTCCTTACTATCCTCACGTGCCTTTTGCTGATGGCAGGCTTGCCGATCATGAATTGGATCCGGTTCATAAGTTGGCTCGCCATTGGACTCGTGATTTACTATTTCTATGGCCGCAGGCACAGCACGCTCCGGGCGGCAAATGCAGAGCATAGGAACTGAAGATGCGGCCGGAACTTTTTAGAGAATTAAAAAATCGGGCAGCCGTTCTTCTCGCCATCGCGGCCGTTCTCGCGTTCTTTCCTCGGTACGCCTCCGCCTGGGGGCGCAGCGCCCACAAGCTGGTTGTTAATCAGGCCATTGACACTCTGCCGCAGGATATTCGTTACTTCTTCGAGTCCTATCGAAGCGTGTTGCTCCAACACGTGAATGATCCTTTGGATGCTGTCGCCAAAACGCCCGCCGAAAAACGGAATGACCATCTCTATCTCGACAAGTACGGCCGCTTCCCGTTCGACTCCCTGCCGCGCAGCTACAAAGCCGCTTTGGACAAGTACGGAAAATCCAAGCTTCAGGCGAACGGCTTGCTGCCCTGGGAAATTGGCGTCTACAGCCAGAAGCTGACGGAAGATATGCGAACGGGCCACTGGGAAGATGCCAGGCTGGACGCCGCGATTCTTGCGAATTATGTCGCCGAAGCCCACGATCCGTTCAGCACGACAGAGAATTTTGACGGAAAGTTGACCGCTCAGGCCGGCGTCAACGAACGATTCGGCGTCACTTTGGTAGACCGCTACTCTTCCTTCTTCCCCATGCGGCCCAACGACTCTGCGTTTATCAATGATCCGACCGATCACGCCTTTGACGTTTGCCTGGCTTCGCACAGTTGGCTCGAAACCATCCTGCTCGCGGATCGCAACGCTTACGTCGCGGGAAAATCGTACTCCTACAACGATGAATACTTCGACCGCTTCTACAACCAGGCCGCTGCAACGCTGATCCGGCAACTATCCGAAGCCTCCACGGATGTCGGCTCCTACTGGCTGACCGCCTGGATCAACGCCGGCCGGCCACAGTTGCCTCGCTAACGCCCCTCGGATGAATCCGTTACCTCTACCGGCAAGCATCGCTTCCCTTCCCAAAGCCGAGCTACATTTGCATCTGGAAGGATCGATTCAGCCGGCCACGGTGTGCGCGCTGACGGCACGGCACGGCATCCTCCTTTCCGAGGACGAAGTCCGCCAACGCTACACGTATCGCGATTTCATTGGCTTCATTGACGCGTTCAAGTGGGTCTCATCCTTTTTACGGGAGCCGCGAGACTTCGCTCTCATCGCGCGCGACTTGTGCGAGCATCTTCTGACCCAGAACGTGGTCTACGCGGAGGTCACGCTCTCGGTTGGCGTGATGCTGCTTCGCAAACAGCAGCCGGAGGCCAATTTCGAAGCCATCCTGCGTGCCGTCGAGCCGTTCGAGAAACGCGGTCTTCGCCTGAATTGGGTTTTCGATGCAGCTCGCCAGTTTGGAGCCGGCGCCGCCATGGAAGTCGTGCGTGCAGCAGAGTGCAGCGGTTCCGAGTCGATCGTTGCGTTTGGCATCGGCGGCGACGAAATGAGTGTCGCCACGAGAGAATTTCGCCCCGTTTATGAGCAAGCCGCCAATAATGGTCTGCACCTTCTGATGCACGCGGGAGAAGTCGGAGGCCCAGACAAAATCCGCGAAGCCATCGAATTACTCGGCGCGGAACGCATCGGACACGGCATCGCGGCAGCTCAAGACCCAGCTCTAATGGATTTGTTAGCCGATCGCCGCATCCCGCTGGAGATCTGCCCCCAAAGCAATATCCGCACAGGCGCGCTGGCGAAACAATTGAGCATCCCGGACGCAAAAATCGAACGGCATCCCTTGCCGCAACTCTGGCGTCACGGTATTCCAGTCGTCCTTTCGACGGACGATCCCGCCATGTTCCACACAACACTGCTGGCCGAATACGAAAACGCCGCAAAAATGGGATTAAGCGAGATCGAACTCGCTCAACTTGCGGAAATGAGCTTCGCACACGCTTTCCTCACCGAAGCCGAAAAGCTCGCCCTGAGAAAATCACCCAGTTCCTGACGCCGATGTCTTGCTGAGGGAGGACTCAGCTTTTCGCCTCCCGTTCTCGAAGGCTCTCACCTTCCGCCGCAAATGTTATACTTACCGCATGAAAGCACACGTTTGGGTGATGCCAAAACGCACGGTACTCGATCCTCAAGGACAAACCATTCAGCACGCGCTCTCCGGTCTGGGCTACGCCTCCGTCAAAGATGTGCGCCAGGGCAAATTCTTCGTCCTGAATGTCGAAGGTTTGACGCGCGACGAAGCCACGCAGCAAATCGAGCGCATCTCGAAAGAAGTTCTCACCAATCCGGTCATCGAAGAATCTCGCTTCGAAATCGTGGAGTAAGCAACAAGCGAAATGCATCCACCCCGCAACTCTGCCAAGACGCCCGCGTGGTTGCCGCTGGCATTCGTATTTCTTCTCTTTCTCAGCGGCGCCGGAGGCTGCAAGCACAGATCTCACACCTCCGATTCAAGCCTGCAAAAGATCGATGAGATGCTCGACAAGCAGCTCCCACCCGGCACGCCGAAGCCCCGCGTGGTATATTTCCTGAACTCACGCGGCTTCAGGATCGAACGCTTTCCCGACAAGATCACCATCGTCGCCCTGGTGCGCCAAATCGATACGGACACGCTGCAGCCAGCCACTGCACGCGCCACGTTTCACTTCGATTCAACGGACAAGCTGATTTCCTACGATCTTCAGCCCGGCCCTGACACCCCGGTTCAGCCGTAACGCGCTTCGCACATCGCATTCACGAACGCGCCGGCACCAAGCGACTCCATGCTAGTCTAGCCAAATAGCTTCCCAGGAGACCCCGCGCATGTGCGGAATTGTCGGATACATCGGGCCTAAGAAAGTTGTGCCCGTCATTATCGAAGGGCTGCGAAAACTGGAGTACCGCGGTTATGACTCCGCGGGCATCGCGGTCGTCACGAAAGACGGCAAGCTGGAGATTCGCCGCGCGCCCGGCAAGCTCCGCAACCTCGAGGAAGTCATCCGGCAGTCGCCCATCGAAGGCACGTACGGCATCGGCCACACCCGGTGGGCCACCCACGGCCGTCCCACGGAAGAAAACGCGCACCCGCACCGCGACTGCACCGGACAAATCGTGGTCGTTCACAACGGAATCATCGAAAATTATCTCGAGCTGAAAGAGCAGCTCCAGCGCGAAGGCCACAAATTCGTAACCGAAACAGACACCGAAGTCGTCGCGCATCTCGTCGAGAAAAATTCGCAAGGCGGCGCGCCGCTTGAAGAAGCGGTCCGCAAATCTCTGAAGGAGCTGCGCGGCATCTACTCCCTGGTGTTCCTCTCCTCCCGCGATCCGCACAAAATCGTGGCCGCCCGCATCGGCCCGCCATCCGTCATCGGCCTCGGTGACGGCGAATATTTCGTAGCCAGCGACATCCCCGCTCTCCTCGAACACACCCGCCAAATCTTTTTCCTGGTCGATGGCGACATCGCCGTCCTCACGCAATCCGGCGTCCGCGTTATGGATCACGACGGCCGCCCCGTCGATCGCCCCGCGCATCACGTCGCCTGGGACCCTATCATGGCGGAAAAGGGCGGCTACAAGCATTTCATGCAAAAAGAAATTTTCGAGCAGCCTCGCGCTGTCCGCGACACTCTTCTCGGCCGCATCTCGCAGGATTCCGGAAAAGTCTTCCTCGACGAGATGCATATCTCCGAGCAGCAATTCCGCGAATTTCAGCAAGTCCGTATCGTCGCTTGCGGAACAAGCTGGCACGCCGCCCTCGCCGGGAAATTCATGATCGAGCGCCTCGCCCGCATGCAGGTCGAGGTGGACTATGGCAGCGAATTTCGCTATCGCGATCCCATTCTCGATTCCAAAACGCTCACCGTCTGCATCAGCCAGTCCGGCGAAACCGCCGACACTCTGGCAGCCCAGCGCGAGTCCAAACTAAAAGGTTCCCCAACGCTGGCTATTTGCAACGTCATGGGCTCCATGATCACGCGCGAAGCCGCGGGCACGATCATCACCCATGCAGGCCCGGAAATTGGAGTAGCCTCCACAAAAGCCTTCACCGCGCAATTAACCGCGCTTCTTCTACTGGCTTCCTATCTCGGCCAGATACGCGGAAAGCTGGCGCCGGCTGCGGCGGTTAAGCTGATGCAGGAGTTCACCCGCATCCCGCACAAAATGGAAACCGTCCTGCAAGCCGAAGAATCCGGCTTCTACGAAAATCTCGCCCGGCAATTTTTCCGCTACACCGATTTTCTCTATCTCGGCCGCGGTATTCACTATCCGATCGCTCTTGAAGGCGCACTCAAGCTAAAAGAAATCTCCTACATCCACGCCGAAGGCTATCCCGCCGGCGAGATGAAGCACGGCCCCAATGCACTCATCGACGAGAATCTTCCGGTTGTGGTCCTCGCCACGCGCGACGACTCCGATCCCGAGTCCGTCACGCGCTACGAAAAAAGCGTGTCGAACATCAAGGAAGTGAAAGCCCGTGACGGCATCGTCATCTCCATCGCCACGGAAAAAGACCACCTCGCGCGCGAAGCCTCCGACCACATCATCGAGCTGCCTCCAGCTCCCGAAATTCTCGCTCCCTTGCTGGAAATAATTCCGCTGCAGCTCCTCGCCTACCACATCGCCGTTCGCCTCGGCTGCGACGTCGACCAGCCCCGCAATCTCGCAAAGTCCGTGACTGTCGAGTAGGGGCGAACGACTCGAAGGACAGCTTGTATCTCCTGGTTCTTCCTCGAAGCCTGGTTCAGGATGCTCCGCGCATAGTCCCCCGCGCCTTTTTCCGTTAAGATAAAAACATGCCTCGCATTTTCTGGACGCTCTTGGGTCTCTCCGTTTGTGCCTCGCTGCTCTTCGTGGTTCCTGCCCACTCGCAAACTCCAGCAGGGCCGACCGCAAGCCTCCACGAAATCCGAACCGCAGGCCTGAAAGCTTTTCCGGAAGACCAGGTCAGATCCCTCTCTCAACTTGCAATAAACTCCCAAGTAGGCAAATCCGACCTGCAAGCCGCCGCCGATCGGCTGCTGCAAACCGGCCTCTTCTCCAAAGTGAATTACAGCTTCAAAACCGTCAGCGAGGGCATCACGGTCACCTTCCAACTGGAAGAAGCTCCGCGCGTTCCCATTTTCTTCGACAATCTCCCGTGGTTTTCCGATAGTGAGCTTGCGGACGTCATCCGCAAAAAAGTCCCTTTCTTCGATGGCACCCTTCCCGAAGGCGGCGCCGTCGTGGATCAGGCAAGCGATGCCGTAAAAGAATTGCTGGACTCGCGCCAACTAAACGTCTCCGTCGAACACGAACTCATCCCCAATCCGCTGGGCGAAGGCAACGTCCAAAATATCCGCGCCGAAGGCGGCACTTTCTCCATCGCCAGCGTGGAGTTCAGCGACAAGAGCATTTCCGCTTCGCACACCGTGCAGCAGGCGCTTTTGGACGTCGTGGGAAAACCCTATTCGCGCATGACCATCGACCTTTTTCTTTCCGAACAGGTCCGCCCCCTTTATCTCCAACTGGGCTTTCTCAAAGCAAAGCTCGGCCCTCCAGAAGTCCGCTTGGCCGGCAATCCAAATCAAAAGCTCCCCGAGCAAATCCCCGTGTTTGTCCCCGTGGTCACCGGCCCTGTTTATCGCTGGCAAGGAGCGCAGTGGTCCGGCAACTCTCTTCTCTCCACCATCACGCTCGCGACTGAAATCGGCCTGAAGCCTGGCGATATTGCCGACGGCATGAAAATCGAAGCTGGCTGGGATAGCGCGCGCGAAGAGTACGCGCACCGGGGCTTCCTCGATGCAAAACTCGACCCCGTCGCCTCCTACGATGACAAGGAAACAACCGTCTCCTACAACGTGACCGTCGTCGAAGGCGCGCAGTATCATTTCAATACGCTGGTTCTGACGGGTCTCTCTCTAACCGCCGAGCGAAAGCTCCATCAAATGTGGCCCACCGCTACAGGCGCCATCTTCGACAAAGCTCTCTTCGAACAATTTCTAATCAAGCTGCAATCGCATCCAGCAGAAATTTTCGGCGATCTGCCGCTGCACTACGACACCGTGGGACATTGGCTGCGCCCTGACCCAGAAAAACACACCGTCGACGTCCTGCTCGATTTCAAATGACGCTCTCTTTGTAGCGCCGCCTTCCCGGCGGTGTTTTTCTTGCGGGATAAAAGTCTGGCAAGCATCAACTCGCATTTGCCGGTGCAAAGTAAGCCGCCCGCTGCGGTATACTCTCGATAGAAATGAGCACACTCGTACGCATCCAGGTTGCGGAGCAATCGCAGCTCTCAACCGACGAAAAAGAACTCCTGCTCCAAAAGCATTTGTCCGACTACACTTCCGTAATCGTCGCGCTCTCCGGCGGCGCCGATTCCGCCTATCTAGCCTACGCAGCTCATCAAGTGCTCGGCCAGCGCGCTCTATCCGTGACCGCCCTTTCCCCCAGTTATTCCGCTCACGACCGCGAAGTTGTCGAATCCTTCGTCCGCCAACTCGGCGTTCGCCACGAATTCATCGAAACGCACGAAATGGAAAATCCCAAGTACCGCGCCAACGCCGCAGACCGCTGCTATTTCTGCAAAGACGAGCTGTTCACCGTGCTGGATGTAATGGCCCAGGAACGTGGCTTCTCCGCGGTAGCCTACGGCGTAAATGCAGACGACACACTCGATTTTCGCCCCGGCCACCGCGCTGCCGCGGAACATAGCGTCATCGCTCCCCTTCTCGATGCAGGCCTGCACAAGTCAGAAATTCGCCTCCTTTCGCAACGCGCCGGCCTTCCCACCTGGGACCGTCCCGCCTCAGCGTGCCTGGCCTCGCGCCTGCCTTATGGCACAGAAGTCACGCCAGAACGCCTCTCGCAAATCGAGCGCGGCGAAGCCGCCCTCCGCGAACTCGGCTTCCGCCAATTCCGCGTCCGCTTGCATGACAAGCTCGCGCGCATAGAAATCGCCCCGGAAGAGATGCCGCGCGCCATGTCGCCAGAAATGGCTGCCGCCATCTCGGCGCGCCTCAAAGCCGCCGGCTTCACTTACGTTGCCTTGGACCTGGAAGGTTACCGGCAGGGTTCCCTGAACGAGACCCTGGCTCGATAGGGCCACCTTCGGCCTGCCCACGGCCCGGGAGGCGGAACATTTTCAGGCGTATTTGCGTATCTCATATTGGGAAAGGTCGTAAGAGCGCTGCTTTGGGCGCTGGAGGCAGTATGACGCGACATCTCAGACTGGCCGCACCTCTCGCGCTAATCGCGCTCGTCGTCGCGCTTACGGGCTGCCAGATGGGCCCTTCTGTTTCCGGCAGCTTCGACCGCACGCTCGATGTTTCCGGCCCCATCCGCGTGGAACTATCGAATGTTTCGGGAGACGTGAACATTACCGGCAGTTCCGACGGCAAAATTCACGTCCACGGCGACGTGCGTGTCTCCGGAATGGGTTTTGGAAACACTCAGAAACGACTCGATGAACTCATCGCGAGCCCGCCTGTCGAACTAAAAGGAAGCACACTCCGCGTCGGAAAAGAAATGTCGCATCTCCACAACGCTTCCATCGCCTACACCCTGGAAGTTCCGAAGGAAACGGAGGTTAGTGCTTCGAGTGTGTCTGGAGCGGTGTCCATCCGAAGCGTGCGTGGCCCCGTGCAAGCGGAGTCCGTGTCGGGTTCAGTGCGCGCGCAGGATATTGGCCGGGAGGTCAGGCTCTCCTCGGTAAGTGGAAGCGTCGAAGCCGAAAATTGCGGCGATGATGTCCGTGCCACGAGCGTCTCCGGCAGCGTCACCGTGACCAACGCCAAAGGCGACGTACTCGCTCATTCCGTTTCCGGTGATGTCCACACCAACAATCCGGGTGGCCGCGTCGATGCCAACTCCTCCAGCGGTTCGGTGGGGGTGCGCGCGGCAAATGGGGATGTGAAGGGCCACTCCAGTTCAGGAAGCGTCACCGTCCAGGGCAATCCAAGCGGAAATAGCTATTGGGATTTAAAGACCTCCTCGGGAACGGTGGAGATCGCCGTGCCTTCCGACGCGAAATTTCATTTTTCCGCGAACGCCGTCTCCGGCCAGATCAGCGCTCAGATCCCCATCGTGATCGAGGAACAAGGCAAACATTCGCTTCGGGCCCACATCGGCGATGGCGGCGGCCGCGTCGAAATTCATACGGTCTCGGGCTCGATCGAAGTCCAGGGCGCGCAATAAGCCCTGTTCGGCAATTCTTCCCCAAACAGATTAGAATTGTTGTTTATGACCTGCACGCGGCAAATGTTTAAGCTTGCGCTGGCGCTTTTATTGTTAGAGCCCGGGTGTATAGCCGGCAGCCCCCGCGGTGCGCTGCAAAGCAATAATCAAACTGCGCCAATACAAGAAACAAAACCGCCTGCTCCCAAGCAGTCTCCCGCCCAGAAGCCTCTCTCTGAAAACGAAGAACTCCAGCAAGCCATCGATCGCTCCGGCAACGACCGCGCTGCCCTGGTCCACAAC
This sequence comes from Candidatus Acidiferrum sp., assembly GCA_035313865.1. GTDB lineage: Bacteria > Acidobacteriota > Terriglobia > Acidiferrales > UBA7541 > Acidiferrum. The sequence continues at coordinate 6,830 of DATFZY010000151.1, read as the reverse complement.
CTCGAAAACTTTCTCAAGGATTACCCGGAATCCCGCCAGCGTCCCCAAATCTACCGCGCGCTGGTCGAAGCGGACATGCAGTTGAAGGATTCCGTTCACGCCGCCGACTACGCCGAGCGCATCATCGCCCTCAACCCGGAAGACATGCCCATGACGCTGCTCGCCATCCAACTCCTCGAACGCATCGGCGACGAAGCCGCGCTGCGCCGCGCGGTGAGTTACTCCGCGCGTGTGCTCGACTACGTAAACAGCTCCGCCACCCAGACAAAGCCAGCGAAAATTTCAGTGGAAGAATGGGAAGCCGACCAGAAGCAGGACAAAATGTCCATCTTCGCCATGCGCGGAAGGCTTTACTTCAAACTGCATGATTACGACGCAGCCGACAAAGAGTTTCGCACGAGCATGGCGGCCTCGCCCAACGCTTCCGTAGCGGAAAAACTCGGCGAAATTGCCGAACTGAATAAAGATTTGCCGGGCGCCATTCGAGAATACGCCGAAGCGTTCGCCCTTGCGGATTCTTCAGCCAAACAGCCGAATCGCCGCGAAATCCGCCAGAAGCTCGGCAATGTCTGGCGCCTGGCGCACGGCTCCGACCAGGGTCTTGGCGACTACCTCTTGCACGCGTACGACAATGTCGCCGCATCCGCAGACGCTCCCAAGCCAAAACGAAACGCGGCCGCCAAAGAAGCCTACGATTTCAGCTTGCGCAAAGCCCCAGACGGCTCTCCCTACCCCCTTGCGGATCAGAAGGGCAAAATCATTGTCCTGAATTTCTGGGCCACGTGGTGCGGTCCATGCCGGGCGCTGGAACCCCATTTCGAGCGCGTAGCCGCGCAGTTCCAGGGAATCACCGACATCGTTTTTCTTGCCGCGGACTGCGATGAGGACGAAACGCTCGTTCCTGCTTATCTGGCGGAAGCAAAGCCCACCCTGACGGTGGTTTTTGCGGACGGGCTGGATTCGTTTCTCGTGGTGAGAAGTTTTCCCACTGTCGTGGTGCTGGACCGCACGGGAAAAATTGCGTATCGCGCGGAAGGCTTCGACCCCGATGAAGTCGAGTCGGAATTAACCAACGCCGTCCGCCGCACGCTCGCGGCGCAAAAGACAAACGCAGAGAGCGCTGCTCAGGGCGTCAAATCGGCCCCGTAATTCCCGACAAATTCCTCGAAGTCGTCAATCTCGTCCATGTCCTTGCCCACAAAGCGGATGGTATGCGAATCCACGCGCTGCACAGACCGCAGGTAGCTCAGCAATTCTGCCGGCGTGTAGTTCTTGAAGGTGATCTCCAGCGTGACCGGGGTCTTAATTACATACGGCTTGAAATCGTGCAGCCGCGCGAATGCGGCTTTCGCGCCCGCGTAGATTTTGTCGCAGGAGGCCGCCGGCGTCAGCGTCTCCGCCGAATGAAATCCCAGCGCCTTCTTCGTCACCACCGTCTCGATGTCGCCCAGCCGCGATTTGATCTCTTCCGTGGCGACGTCATCCCCTGATACGAAAATCACGGGGACGCCCTTCGCCCCCGCGTAAGCAGCGTTGTATTCTCCCTCTGTCACAGCAACGCCATTCAACGCCACGCGCGAATAATGGGCACTCGAAAATGTATGCGCCCGAACGCCCTTCGGATTTGTCGTGGAAGCGTGATATCCCACAAAGAGCGCCGCGTTGAAGGTCGAATCGATCCCCGCCATCATCCCGCCATGCCGCGGCCACGACCGCACGATGCGCACGTCCGCTGGAAAATCCTCAATCAGCAAATTCTCGCCATTGCCATGCGAATCGCTGACAACAATTTCGCCGGCGCCTGCTTCCTTCGCCGCCCGGATGGCAGCCAGCGTTTCGTCGGTCATGAACTTCCGAAATCGCCCGTATTCGAACCCGTTTGGACTCAACTGGTCGATCGTCACCGTCCCCGCGACGCCTTCCATATCCACCGAAATATACACCTTCATCTTTGGCGGCGTCTTGTCCGAGGACGTCTGCGCGCTGATGTTTCGCGCCGCGGCAATTCCGATCGACAACGCCGCACAAACAAATAAACCAAGAGCAATTCGCAATCGAGAACGCATCGTGAACAACCTCACAGTTCTGTAAAGGAAAAGGTCAAAGATCGCAGGCAAGAGTCTACAGCCGTCCAGCCGCCGAAGCCGAAGGAAAATTCAGCGCCACTTCGCGCGCCGCAAGAATCGTATTCACATGAATTCGAACGGTATCTTCCACGCGCCGCGCGTATCCGCCGGCCAGAGCCGTAGAAACTGGAATCCCCCGGCGCCGTGCCTCTTCAAACACGCGCCGGTCGCGCTCCTTCAAACCCTTTTTCGTAAGCATCAGCCCGCCAAGTTGGTCCTCGCAAAACGGGTCCGCCCCGCCAACGTAAAAAACAATCCCCGGCTTGAATTCATCCAGCGCCAACTGCACGGCCGGAATCAACGCCCCAAGATATTCGTCGTCATCCACGCGGTCCGCCATATCGAGATCCACATTCGAAGGCGGCTTATACGCCGGATAATTATTTTCCTGGTGGATCGAAAGCGTAAAAACGCTCTCGTCTTCCGCAAAAATCGCAGCCGTCCCATTTCCATGATGCACGTCGGTATCAACAACCATCGCCGTTCGAATCGCCCCGTCATGCTGCAAGCGTCGAATCGCCACCGCCACATCATGAATCGCGCAAAATCCCTCGCCATGCCCCGGATACGCATGATGAAACCCGCCACCCAGATTGCATCCGAATCCATCGCGCAACGCCGACTGCGCGGCCAAAATCGACCCACCCGCCGCAAGCCAGCAAGCCTCCACAGCCTCACGCGAATAAGGAATCTCCAATTTCATAATTTCGCTTGCCGTCAAAGTCCCCGTCTTCAGCTTGTGCACCCAATCCACCGTATGCACGCGCAGCACGTCCTCGTCCGCCGCAGCCGTCGGAGTCAAAAAATTCTCCCCGGTGGCAACGCCCTCAGACAAAAGCGTCTCAGCAATCAGATGAAATTTTTGCGATGGAAAAACATGCTCGCCCAGATTTAAGTCGTAGCCTTTGTGGTAGACCAGTTTGAAGGGCAACATGAACCAAAACCGCGCGCAACCCCGCGCCTATTGTTTCCGTTGCAGGGGCGCCCGCCGCGGGGGGCGCCCCATTCGGCAAGATCGATCCGTTCTGTCCGTTACTTCCGTTCCCCGTTAATTCTCCCGCTCCAAAATAAAATCCGGCAACGTCATCAACGCCCGCGCATACTCCGAATCCCCATGCCCATTGAGGCACGCCTTAGCCCGCCGCGCATACTCATGCGCCAAATTCCGCGCCCTCACCAGCGCCCCCGAATCCTGCACCAAAGCAACAATCGTCTGCGCGCTAACGGTGTTGAACTCTTTTTCCTCGAGCACCCGCGCCACCAACCCGCGCGCCTCGCGATGCCCATTGTCCATCGCATAAATCAGAGGCAACGTAACTTTCCCCTCTTTTAAATCGCTCAACACAGGTTTGCCGAGCTGCTCCGCAGAAGCCGTAAAATCCAAAAGATCATCCACAAGCTGAAACGCCAGCCCCGCATATTTCCCGTAATCCGCCAAAGCTTCTTCCTCAACTCCTTCAAGCCCGCCCAGCACCGCTCCCAATCGCGCGCACCCGCTAAACAAACAAGCTGTCTTATAAGTGGCCAGCCGCAGTGCATCCTCTTCCGTAACATCAATGCGCCCAATCTTCGCCAACTGAATCAACTCTCCCTCAACCATCTTCTGCGTCAAATCAATCAAAATATCCAAAATCCGAAAATTCCGTTCCTCAAGCGCCATCTGAAACGACTGCATGTAAAGCCAATCCCCCGCCAAAACGCTCCGATGATTTCCCCAACGCGAATTCGCCGAAGGCCGACCGCGCCGCGTGTCCGCGCTGTCAATCACGTCGTCATGAATCAAGGTCGCGCTGTGCAGTAGCTCCACAACCGCCGCAAGACGAATCGCACCCGCACTCCGCCGACCGGTATACGAATTGCAAAGCAGCAGCAAAGCCGGCCGAAGCCGTTTCCCGCCGCCGCCCAGCAAATAGCCGGTAATCTCCGCGACCGGTTCGAACGCACCAGCACTCTGCCGTGCGAGCTCTTCCTCAACAAGCACCAGGTCGTCCCGCACCAGATCAAAAATCTCTTTGGCAGTAAGCAGCGCGATAGCCTTCCTCCCCAACCCCACATTCATCTTTGGGACTCCGCCGCCGCGGACACTCGCGGCTCGGCAAGACGGAAAAATCGCCGGAAATTCCCTGCGGTCCTGGCGGCGAATTCTTCCGCGGGTAAGTCTCTCACACTCGCGAGTATACGCGCTACTTCCGCCACATACGCAGGTTCGTTGCGCTTGCCGCGGTAAGGCTGCGGCGCAAGGTACGGCGCGTCCGTCTCAATCAAAATGTTCTCCAGCGGCAAAACTTTCGCAACGTCCCGCAAGTTCTGCGTTTTCGGATAAGTCGAATTCCCGGCAAAAGAAATCATGAAACCCATGTCCACGCCGCGCAACGCGTCCTCAAGCGTGCTCGTGAAGCAATGCAAAATCCCGCCCAGACCGGTAGGGCGCCACACTTCCTCTATCAAGCGCAAACAATCCGTCCACGCATCGCGGCAATGAATGATGATTGGCAACTTCGCCGCCGTGGCCAACTCCATCTGCGCGCGGAACACGCGCTCCTGCACATCGCGCGGCGAATGATCGTAAAAATAGTCGAGGCCAATCTCGCCCCAGGCGATCACCTTGGGATGTTTCGCAAGCCGCGCCAGCTCATCCAAATGCGCCTGCGTTACATCCTTCGCCTCATGCGGATGAATCCCAACAGTCGTGTAAATCCAGTCGTAAGCCTCGGCGAATGGCATCGCGGCGTCAAGTTTGTGGGGGCCAGGCCCAGTCCCAATCGCAAGTAGTGTAGTTACGCCCGCGTCCCGCGCGCGCGCAAGCATCGCCTCGCGATCCTCATCAAATCGCGAATCATCAATGTGCGCATGCGAATCAATCAGTTCCATAAATCGAGTCCGGACTTCTTAAGCTATCAGGTTTTGCGGCAAGCGTCGAATCGAAATCGGGGTGTTCCATATTTATGGCACGCGTGAGATACTCAGTCCATGAAGAAGGAAGCAGTAAGAACAACGATAGATATTCCCGCTCCGCTTTACCGCAGACTCAAGGAGCAAGCTGCCGCGCAAGGGCGGTCCGTTCGAGAATTGATTCTGGTGGGCGTCCACTCGACCCTGTTGCGGAGTAAGCGTTCTCGTCCGCGCCGCGTCAAGTTCCCTCTCATCGTTTCTAAGGGCCCCAAGGTCGAACTCAGCAACGAACAAATGTATGAACACGTTGAATTTCCTTGATGCGAATGTTTGGCTCGCGCTGATCTGGAGCCGGCACTCACACTCGAAAAAAGCCCAGGAATGGTTCGCCCGGTCGGCGGAGGAAAAATTCTTTTACTGCCGCATCACGCAGGTCACCGTACTTCGACTGCTCACGACTTCCAGCGTGATGGGAAGTGACACGAGAAAAATGGGCGAAGCCTGGGAAATATGGGACAAGGTTTGCGATGACGAGCGCATAGCCTTCCTTCCCGAGCCTGAATCTGTGGAGCGTGAATTCAGGCGCCTATCCGCGCTGCGAACCTCTTCGCCAAAAGTATGGGCCGATTCCTACCTGCTGGCCTTCGCAGGAGTTGCTGGATTGAAGTTGGTCACATTTGACCAAGGAATGAAAGCGAAAGGGCCTGACGCGCTTGTGTTGTAATAATTCAGCGAGAAACAGGAGACAGACGCAGGCTCGCGGCTAGCTGCTTAACGTCTAAGAAGACTCCATTATTTCAGACGAGCGCCGACTTCCACGTCCTCATCCGGAAATCCCGCCAACACCGGCCGTCCCTCGGGTCCAACGGACGCCGCTACAATCATTCCGTTCGACTCCACGCCGCGCAATTTTCGCGGCGCCAAGTTCACCACGACCGCGACTTTGCGCCCAATCAATTTCTCCGGTTCGTAAAACTGTGCAATCCCCGCGCAAATCTGCCGAATCTCCGTCCCAATATCCACCGTCAACTTCAACAATTTATCCGCGCCAACAATCCGCTCCGCCGTCTTGATCTGCCCAACGCGCATCTCCACTTTCGCAAAATCCTCAATGCCGATTTTCGCGTCCGCGGCAGGCGCCGTCGCTGCGGAGGCCGTTCCCGCCGCAACCGGTGCGGCTGCCGCAGGCGCGGGTGTAGTGACCGGCGACGGTGCGTTCTGAGCTTCTTTTTCCATGGCTTCCATCCTCTCAATCGCTTCTGCTTTTTCAACCCTCGGGAAAAGTGTTTGTGATTTGCCGATCTGAACGCCGGGCTTTAGGTCGCCAAAGCTCAGGCTTTCCAGCACAACTGACCCAATTTGATCGTGTTGGCCGAGTAGTGCCCAAACTTTCGTCGTGCTCTCCGGAAGAACGGGATGAGTAAGAACCGTGACAACACGCAAGACCTCAGCGGTGACCCGCAAAATTGTGGCGCGACGCTCCTGGTCCGCTTCGGAATTAGTGAGTGCCCAAGGTTGCTCGGTAGTTAGATACTTGTCGGTCGCTGCGATCATCGACCAGATTTCTTCGAGTGCTTTTGAGAAACCAAGAGTCTCATATTGTCGCAAAACTTCGCCGACGGTTTCCTGAGCCTGCTTGGCTAGCGCCCTATCTTGCGGCGCTAATTCTCCGACGTGCGGAATTTTCCCTCCGCAATTCTTCTCGATCATCGCCGCCGTGCGGCTAGCCAGATTCCCCAACCCATTCGCCAAATCGCTGTTATATCGCTGCACCAGCGCGTCATAACTGAAATTCCCATCCTGCCCAAAAAC
>DATFZY010000150.1:0-5124 GCA_035313865.1 Candidatus Acidiferrum sp. | reverse complement strand
TATAGGGGAAGCTGCGCGGACTTGCCGGTAGCGCCCATAAAGATGAGCAAGCAGGCGACAGTGAGCGTGCCGTATTGACCGAGGGCATCCGGGGCCATCGGCGCGGCTTTTGCGAACAGCGGAACGAAGTCCAGCGTGCCGAAGGTGCGGAAGAGCAGGAACATGCCGAGCATGAAGCCGAAGTCGCCGATGCGATTGACGATGAAGGCTTTTTTCCCGGCGTCCGCTGCGGATTTTCTCAGGAAATAGAAGCCCACGAGCAGGTAGCTGCAGAGGCCGACGCCTTCCCATCCGACGAAGAGAACCGAGTAGTTCGCCGCCAGGACGAGGATCAGCATGAAAAACATGAAGAGGTTGAGGTAGGAGAAGAAGCGGTAGTAGCCGCCTTCGTGAGCCATGTAGCCGGTGGAATAGATGTGGATGAGGAAGCCGACGCCGGTGACGACGAGGACCATAACCACGGTCAACTGGTCCATTTGAAGATCGAAGCCCGCGGTGAACTTGCCCGCGGAAATCCAATCGAAGAAATGCTTGTGAACGAGCGCCTGGTTGTTAGGCGCGGAGAAAAACTCACGGACAGCCTCAAGAGCGGCCAGGAACGAAAAGCCCGTCGCGTTGAGTGCCACGCCGTTGACGATCTTGTTGGGCCACTTGGCGCCAAACAGGCCGTTGACTGCCGAGCCGAGCAGCGGCAGCAGAGGAATGATCCACAAATGTTCGAGCATTGTCATTAGAGTTTGAGCAAATCCACACGCTCGACGTTGAGCGATTGCCGGACGCGAGCCATGAGAATGATGATGCCGAGGCCGACCGCCGCTTCCGCCGCTGCCACGACGATGACGAAGAGCACAAATACTTGTCCATCGGATTGGTGCTTGGCCTGGCTGAAGGCCACGAAAGCCAGGTTGACGGCGTTCAGCATCACTTCAATGGACATGAAAATGGTGATGACGTTGCGTTTGAAAATGAACGCCACGACGCCGAGGCCGAACAGGATGGCGCTCAAGATCAGGTAGTAGCTCGTCGGGACCATCGTCAATTCTCCCGCTGCGCGAGGACGATCGCGCCCAGAATCGCCACAAGAATAAGGAAGGAGGTCAGCTCAAAGGGATAGACAAAATCCTTGAAGAGCATGGTGGAGATGTCTTTTGTGTTGGCCAGCGTGCCGGATTGCAAACCCGCTTGGGCGCTTTCGCTGGAATGCCAGATGGCCACGGCGATGAATCCCAGCAGCACAACCGCGAGCGGAACGCCAACGGTGCCCGCAAGTTTGGAGACGCTGGTGTGCTCTTCAACGCCGGCGTTCAGCAGCATGATGACGAATATGAACAGCACCATGATGGCGCCGCCGTAGACGATGATCTGCACGGCGGCGACGAATTCCGCGCCCATGAGGAGATAAAGGCCTGCGAGAGCGATCATCACCACGATGAGGGAGAGCGCGCTGTGAATGGGATGCTTTTGCAGGATGAGGTTGAGCGCGCCGAACACCGCGAGCGCGGCGAGCACAAAGAAAATCGCGAGTTGCGGCGTCACTTGGCACCCCACAGCAGCATGACGAAGGCAGTGATCACCACGTTGGCAATGGAAACCGGCAGCAGCAATTTCCAGCCGAAGGACATGAGCTGGTCATAACGGAAACGCGGAAGCGTGCCGCGCATCCAGACGTAGACAAAGAGGAAGACGAAAATCTTGCCGAGGAACCAGAACGGGCCTTGGATGAACTCGTTCACCGCGGGAAACGCGATGAGCGCGGCGCCCATGGCGAACATGACCGTTCCTACGCCAGGAAGCATGAGTTTGCCGAAAACTGTTTCGTAGCGGATGCCGTCCCAAATCACCCACAGGCCAAACGGAATCAGAATCACCGAGGGCAAGTAATGAGTAAAGGTCCAGCTAGCGGGGAAGGGAGAGAGCCATCCGCCGAAGAACATGATCGTGCAGAGGCAGGAGACGGTGATCATGCTGGTGTATTCGGCGATGAAGAACATCGCGAATTTGAAGCTGGCGTATTCGGTGTGGAAGCCGGCGACGAGCTCGGATTCTGCTTCGGGAAGATCGAAAGGGACGCGATTTGTTTCCGCGACCGCGGCTACGAAAAAGCAGAAGAAGCCGAGAATTTGCGGCCACAGGTTCCAGCCGAAGAGGCCACGCTCGGGATGCTGCGCTTGCGCGTTGATGATGTCGCGGAGGTTGAAGCTGCCTGCGAGCAGGAGGACGCCAACGACAGACATGGTGAGCGCGAGTTCGTAGCTGACCATTTGCGCTGAGCTGCGCAGGCCGCCGAGCAGGGAATACTTGTTGTTCGAAGACCAGCCGGCCAGGGCAACGCCGTAAACGCTAAGAGCGGTGATGGCGAAGAGCGCCAGGAGGCCAATGTTTAGATTGGCGATTCCCAGATCGATGGTCTGGCCGAAGATATGCAGCGGCTCGGGCCCGAATGGAATGATGGCGATCGAGGTGAGCGCTAGCGCCAGGGCCATGAGCGGGGCCAGGAAATAGGTGAGCTTATCCACGCCGGCGGGCGTTGGATCTTCTTTGAGTAGAAATTTTGCGCCGTCGGCAAGAGGCTGGAGCAAACCGTGCGGGCCGACGCGGTGTGGTCCCCAGCGCGATTGCATGTGGGCGACGACTTTGCGCTCGAACCACGTCAGATAGGCGTTGACGGTGAGAACAATGAAAAGCAGCAGGCCAATTTTGACGAGCCAGATGATCCAATAGGCGTTGGAAGTTAAGAAGGAGATCACGGCTTCGCTTCTGCCTCCGGAAGGGATTCCATCATGGTGCAGAAGCGGCCGAGAGTGCCGCTGGTGAAAAGCGTGTCCTGCGCTGAACGGATGAGGCCGACGGGAACGTCGTAAGGCGCGTGGCCGTTTTTCGCGACGTGAACGTGGGTGGCTTCGGCGCCGCCGGTGAGCAAACCCGCGGGCTGCACGTCATAGCCTGGGACGGCTTTGCGAATTTCTTCAAAGACGGCCTGCTGCGTTTTGTAGTGGAAGGCTTTGCCGAGGCCTAGCTTTTCCAGTTGATGAGAGAGGATGCGCAGGAGATCGAAGTCGGTGCGCGGGCCCATTACTTCGGCGCCTTTGTGGAGAAGCTGAATTTCGCCGGAAGTGTTGGTTACGGTGCCTTCTTTTTCGTAAGCCGAGGCGGCGGGGAAGACGACATCGGCCAGCTTGGCCGTATCCGTCAAAAACATTTCGTGGACGATGAGCAGTTCGAGCTTGCCGCGGCCAAATCCCAGCGTGCCGAAATGCGCCAGCGGATTTGCGCCCATCACGTAGAGCGCTTTGAGTTTTCCTTCTTGCGCGGCGTCCACCATGGCTGGCGCGGTCATGCCGGCTTTCGAGGGAATCACTCCGCCCCAGAGGCGTTCGAATCCTTCGCGCGCGGAGGAATCATCCACATGCGCGTAACCGGGCAGGCGGTCGGGCAGAAGGCCCATATCGGCGGCTCCGCGCGAATTAGCGTAATCGCCGAGCGCCATGTAGCGGACTTTGCCATGCAGCTTTGAGCCGAAGGCAACGAGTTGTGCGATCGCGGTCCCGGTGATTTCTGCGCCAAAGACGATCGCCACTTCCGGCTCGGCGTCGAGCGCGGCTTGCAGTTGCGCAAGCTGTGCCACCAGATCGCTCGACAGTTGGCCCTGCTCGTGCGCCATCCAGTTAATCGCGGCTGCTTCCTGGCCTACGGCGACCTGCACGAATTGCGTGGCTTTGCGCTTCAGCTTGATTTCGTGCGCGTTCAAAATGAAAAGCTTGGCGCCGATCTGGCGGATGGCTTTGCGAATCTGCCACGCTACCAGCGGGTTTTGATTTGTGGGATCGTTGCCGACGAGCAAAACGGCTTTCGATTCGCCCAGGTGTTTCATCGTCAGCACGGAATCGGCGGCGCGGTCGCCCAGCGCGGTGAGCAGGCCGGTGTAGTCGGCAGTGCGGTGGTGGTCGATGTTGTTGGTGCCGAAAGTCGCGCGGGCCAGGCGCTGGAACAGAAAATTCTCTTCATTCGAAGTGCGGTTCGAACCTATGAAGCCAATCGAATCTTTTCCGCTCGCGTCATAGATTTGTTTAAGGCGCGTTGCGGCGGTCTGGGCGGCTTCTTCCCAGGAAACGGGATAGAGTTTGTCGCCTTTGCGCACCATGGGTTGCTTGATGCGCTCGGGATGCCTGGTGAAATCAAAGCCGAAGCGCCCCTTGATGCATAGAAAATCCTCGTTGATACCCGAGAGATCGCGGTTATTCGCGCGCATGATCTCGTGGTTGCGGACGCTCAGCGTCGTCTTGCAGCCGTTCGAACAGTGGGTGCAAACCGTCGAGACGTAAGTCATCTCCCACGGCCGCGTTTTATAGCGGTAGGTGCCGCTGGTGAGCGCGCCGACGGGACAAATATCAATGCACATGCCGCACTCTTCGCACTCGAGATGATCTTCGCGGTTCGGGATGATGATGCTGTTTGCGCCGCGCATGCCCACGCCGAGCGCCTTTACGTCCATGCCGGCGTCGCAAACGGTCACGCAGCGGAAGCACAAAATGCATCGCGGAGAATCGTAATAAACCAGCTCCGACCACTTTTCTTCGGGCCGGTGAATTTTTTCCTCGACAAAGCGGCTGGTGTCCGCGCCGTAGCGGAAAACCATGTCCTGCAGCTCGCACTCGCCGCCTTTGTCGCAAACCGGGCAATCCAGCGGGTGGTTCGTCAGCAGAAATTCCAGCATGGCCTTGCGCGCGCCGTGCACCTGGGCGGTATCGGTCTTAACGACCATGCCTTCGCTTACAGCCATCGTGCACGCGGTCTGCAGCTTCGGCATTTTCTCCACTTCAACCAGGCACATGCGGCATGCGGCTTGCACGGCCAGGCCCGGAAAGTAGCAGAACGACGGCACTTCCGTGCCAATCCGCCGCGCCGCTTCAATCACCGAAGTCCCGTGCGGCACCTGCACTTCGCGGTCGTTAATCTTCAGGTTTACCAGCTTGGTTTCTGCCATGGATTCCTATCGTGCGCCTAACAGCTCTTCGGTGTTTTTGTACGCACAGCGGCCGTTCAAGTGGTCTTCGAATTCGTTGCGCCATTTCTTCACGATGCTAATGGTTGGCAGCGCAGCGGCGTCGCCGAGCGGACAGAACG
>DATFZY010000149.1:0-23396 GCA_035313865.1 Candidatus Acidiferrum sp. | reverse complement strand
CCATAGCGCGCGGAATCGGCGGGATCGTCGCCGTCCATTTTGCGAATGTCTTCGACGCGCGCCGTGTCGCGCACCAACGTCGGAATGCACTCAATCAGCTTCGTGCAATTTTCCGTGACGATCCAGGCGTTCGATTCCAGCAGTTGGTACATGTACTGCCAGCCGCCGATGCGATCGTCGTCAGCAATGGCGGGCCGCGGCAAACCGTTGACGGCCAGCACGTCGCCAACCTGCTCCGCGATCGAAGCCTCCGCGGTGCGATGCGCAAACGCATCCGGCGAAAGAAATACTTCGCCGATGTTTTCGCGGCCGCTGCGCTCGGCAATGCCCTGGGCGAGCATGCGCGGCGAGAGGCCGTTCTGCAGGAACTCGCGGTAGGTGACGATTTGCGAGCCGACAGCCGACAGCTCACAGCTAACAGCACTGGAAGATGGAGTGCTTTGTGGCGTCCTTCTGTCAGCTGTGAGCTGTCGGCTGTGAGCTGCCGCTGGCACCGCGCAATGCCAATACACCGCGCTGGGATGCTGAAAGCCCCAGTCGATCGAAATCCAGCGCGGCCACCACGTTTCGAGGCGAATTTCCTCCGGCCGCGCCGTGTGCCGCCCGTAATCGAAAATGTCGAAGTACTGCCCGGCGAAAACGTTCCAGTCGCCGTCGAGGAATGCCTTGCGCAGATGCTCCGGCAGCACTTCGAGAGTGCGGCGGTAGTCGGCGTCATTTGCGTAAATCGGGTTGTCTTCAAGCCGCGCGCGAATGAATTCGTAATCGTCGCGGTTGTAAACGTCCTGCTCGAAACCAGCCGGCGGCTGCTGGTCCACCCACAGCGCCTTCACCCAGGCGTGGCCGATGTTACCGGGGTTCGTCGCGCCCGCCATTGTTGGCACGACCGGCCTTACTCGGTTCGCGCTATCAACATAAAACTTAATCGGGCAACGATTGCGCGACGTCAGAAACTGCCATTGCTTCAGCGTGAAGTGTGTCAGTTCATCGAGCCCGATGAACAAAAACTCCGCGCCCTGGTAGCGATAGACATCGCTTTCGTTCCGGCAATAGCCGAAGCGCGTGGTCGAGCCATTGTTCCAGGTCACGACGTGCTTCGATTCGTTGAATTTCCGGTAAAAATAACGCGGCACGTCCCTGCGGAAGTACGCGAGCAGCGAACTTTCCAGCTCCGGATACGTGCGCCGCAAGAGCAGCGTATCGCTGCCTGCGACTTCGTTGGCTTGCAGAATCGATTCCCAAAGCAACGCCTTGGTTTTGCCCGGGCCGGCCGCGCCGCCGAAGAGCCGGTACTTGGCTTTCGATTCGTGAAACTCGCGTTGCCTCGGAAACGCAGCGTAAAAATCGCTGATGCGCTGCGGCCGCGTCTCACTGGAGCTTCTATTCCGGCTGAGATCGAGGCGCTCTGGCATAGTGATCCGTTTTCAAACGCTCATTTCTTCCGAAGTCCCGCTGCTGCCATCCCTACGACGCGCGGAGCTTTTTGCCGATGGCGTAAGCCACGCCGCCACCGATCAGTGCGGCGGCGGCGGGCCAGTGATGCAAGCTGAGCACCAAGCCGGCCACCGCCGACGCCACTCCCGCGATTTCCACGATCATTCCAATGAATTCGAGATGCGCGTTTCCTGTCGTGCTTGTTGTCGCCATTGTTTTCCCCTTGAAAAGTCTTCCTCGGAAAATCCGAGAGGGGACGCTGAAGCGCGCCCCTACACCCTGTTACTCAACCTGTTACTCAACGCGAGCCGTTCAATCTCGAAGCGGGCGCGGCGCGTCAAAAATAATTTGCGGCGGTTCGTCGCCGGGAGGTGCCGGGCTTTTGCCATAGGACATTTCGAGAAGCCGTTCGACCATGCGCTGCGCGATTTTCTCGTCCTTCGATTTCACGAGCCGCGCGCAAGCGATGTAGAGATCCACGTGTGCGTGCATATCGTCCACAAAGGAAGGGCCATCCGGAGCAAGCGGCGCTGAGCCGGGCGGAATATCCATCAGCTCGCCATCGTTCCGTGTAGTGCGCCTGCTGGTGCCGCGGCGGGGCTCGTCTTTCTCTCCGTTTTTCTTTCCGTTTTTCTTTTCTTTTTCCTTGGGTCCTGGCTCTTTATCACCTTCCGGGGGCCGAGCCACCTCCGCGCACGCAACGCGTTCCGTTCCGGCCGCGGCGGAGGACGCGGCGGCCGCATTGGGAAATTCGCGTGCGTCGTCAGACGCAGCCCTGCCCAGGAGTTGCGGCGTGTCCTGCGCCGCACCGGAAGGTGAAATCGTGGCGTGGCCGTTCACGCGGCCTGCGCTTCTGTCGTAACCGTTGGCTTTCATGGGTGAAATCTCCGTGTCATTGCTGAATTACATGCAGAGCGCCTGCGAAGATTGCTCACGGCTCACCGATGGGGCCGGGTTCACGCGGCGACGCACGCAGCTACGGAGTACTGCCGGCGCGCCCAGAGAACCACGCGATCGACGGGAACGTCGGCAAGCTCGCACACCAGACAGAGTCCGGCCTTGTCGTCGAGCGAATCCGCGCGCAAAAAACTGCGGGCAAAAACCCTCGCGTTCGGCTCTGACCCGTCGGGCCAGATCGTCAGCTCGGCGTCCGCATAAGCCTGTCCCAGAACCGCTCTCCAGATTCTTCGTTCCGGAGTGAGGACGGCCTCGCGCATGTACATCGAGGTTCCATTGCTTGCGTTGCCTGCAGGGCTCATGTTTCCGCCTTTGCGTAGCGTGGAAGCGTTGCCGGATGGAAAGGAATCGCGGTCTACACCAGCTCTAAACCAGGAATTTAGCCGTGAGTCCGCTGCCGCCGGTGGAGGAAACGAACTTAATCCGCAAAAACTTTGCCTGCACGCCGGTTACGGTCCGTGCTTCGCCTGCTGCGTTCGTCGTAGTGTCGATCGTCTGATATTCCGCGTCGATGTCGGCCATCGCGCCTTGCAGGATCAGGTTCACCGCGCTGGGTGCAGTCCCAAAAAGAGTCTGCCAGCGAACTGCCGTGCCGCTATCCGGCTGTCCCGCATAGCTGGGTAGGGCAAATTGGCTGCCTGCCTGGGCGCTGCCGGGAAACGTCTCGTTGTTGAAGCTATAGCCCACGTCGCCGGGCATCAGGGAACTCGGTGGATACGTATTCTGATAGTTCGGCATCTTGGCTCCTTTATGTGCGCGGCGATGCGCGCCAATCCCTTCCAAAGTCGTTCGTGCAAAGACACTTCGGCGCCAGTGTCGCTCGCGGCGCGAATTTTGAATCGCAAAGTGTAGGTGCTTAAATTTGTTTCAGAGGAGGCTGCCTGGAGGAAGCAGAAATCCCGACCCTAAAATGAAAACGCCCCGAACTTGTCGGGGCGCACTTTTCTACAAGACAAACTGTAGCACATTTCTGTTTTTTGTCAAGAGGTAATTTCAACTTTTTTTGCTTTTCCTTGACTCCCTTTGTTTTCAAGAGGATAGTCCTCCCATCCCGCAGTTGGTTTTCACCGTAAGGAGACCCACCATGCCATTTTTCCTTCAGCAAGCCAGTTTTACTCAGGAAGCCGTCGCCAAACTTCTGGCCCATCCTGAGGATCGCGCCGAGGCAGTTCGCGGCCCCATTGAAAAACTCGGAGGGAAGATCCACACCTCGTTCGTTGCCTTTGGCGAATACGACCTGGTGACCATTCTCGAAATGCCGGACAACATCAGCGCGGCTGCCCTGGCCATGGCCTTTGCGGGAGGCGGTGCCATCAAGAGTATTCACACCACACCGCTCATGACTATCGCCGAAGGTGTGGAAGCCATGAAGAAGGCAGGCACTTGCGGCTACAAGTCCCTCGTTTCGGATGCCGCTGCTGCCGCTCACGCCTGAGCGATCCGAGACGGCTCCAGTTGGTCGTGGAAGAAGCTCGAGCTCGCCCAGCCCTATTCTCTCCGGCGCGCTGAGGTGGAGTGTGTCCCCCTGCCGCCAGTACCGGGCTTCGCTAAAAGCGGGATTTTCCGTGAATTTTTGTCACGTAATCTTCTCGACTTAACCCTATTTGATAGTTTATGCTCCAGTCATTCCGCGACCCCCAGCCAGTCTGCGGAACAAGTTCATCGAGGTGCTACCATGATCATCGGCGAACGCCTGCGCGTCCTGCGCGAGCAAAAGAAAATGTCCCAAGGCGATATCGAGAAGCGGACCGGGCTCCTGCGCTGCTATCTTTCGCGCGTAGAGAACGGCCACACCGTTCCGGCCATTGAAACACTGGAAAAGCTGGCGCGCGCGCTGGAGATGCCGCTCTATCAACTGCTCTACGACGGCGAGCAGCCGCCCGTAGCCGAGGTTCCCGCGGAGTGGACGGAATCCAGATCCAACTCCTGGGGCAGTTCCGGCAAGGACTTGCGCTTCATGCGCAAGCTGCGGCACCTGCTGAGCAAGATGGAACCTCAGGACCGCCAATTGCTGTTCTTCACTGTGCAGCAGATGGCGCGCAGAAAGAAGCCACGCCCAGCGGCTAAGGAACCTGAGCCGGAAGTGGCTGCCGCGGCCGCCGCAGGTCAATAGTCAAACCGCGTTGCCACGAACGCAGCGGCCGGCGCGTTGAGGCCAGTTCGGCCATCCGCGCAGTGTTTGGATCGCGCGTTGCTTCGCTCCCACACCGCTCTGCTAAACTCTAGAAGTGAGCGCTCAAGAAGTTACACCGCGCCTGGCGAACATTCGTCTGCATCCGATTAAGTCGCTCGACCCCGTTTGCGTCAGCGAAGCTCGCATCGGGCCCAATGGCGGTCTCGAGTTCGACCGCGCCTGGGCGCTCTATTCCGCTGACGGCCGCTGGGTCAATGCCAAGCGCACGGCGGCCATGCACCTCATTCGTGCGGCGTACACTCCAGGCATCAGCCATGTCACGCTGACCGTTCCCGGCGATCGCCGAAACATTCCGCCGATGACGTTTGCCTTCCCCGCCGACGCAGAAAGTGCCTCGGAATGGTTCAGCATGTACTTTGAGCAGGCTATACAGGTGCGCTACGCGTGCGCAGGCTTTCCCGACGACGAACTTGCCGCCGGTCCCACCATCATTTCGACGGCTTCCCTCGAGTCAGTCTGCGAGTGGTTTCCCGGGATGACGCTGGAAGAAGCCCGCCGGAGGTTCCGCACCACGCTGGAAATCGACGCGCCCCCCAGCCAGAACGGCGAGACTCACGAAAAACTGCCTGCCTTCTGGGAAGATCAACTCTTCGCCGAAAGCGAAGCCAGCGTGGTCCGCTTCAAAATCGGCGATGTCGCTTTCGAGGGCAGCAACCCCTGCGCGCGTTGCCCCGTTCCGGCGCGTGAATCCGGCTCCGGCGAAGTGACAATCGGTTTTCAAATGCGTTTCACCGAGCTCCGCCGCAAACACCTGCCGCCTTGGTCACCCGAAGCACGCTTCGGCCATTTCTATCGCCTATCCACCAATACCCGCGTACCCAGCACCGAAGCGGGCAAGCTCCTCCGTGTCGGCGACGCGCTCACGTTCTGAATTACGGCGACATGTCGAAAGCGATCTTCATTTTCGCTTCGACAAGCGATAAAGCCTGTGGACCAATCTGTCCAATTTTTCTCTTCAGGCGACTTTTGGAAACCGCGCGAACCTGTTCACAAAGCACGATGGAGTCTTTCGCGAGCCCCCCTTCCCCCGCGCGAAGTTCGACATGCGTGGGATACAGCCGTGTCTTGCTTTCGCGGCCGGTCAGAGGAACCACAATCACGATAGGCAAGTTGGCGTTTAGCGCGTTTCGGCTAACGATCAGAACAGGCCGCTTGCCGCCCTGCTCCGAGCCGATGATAGGGTCGAGGTTTGCCTGGAACAGTTCGCCTCGAAGCATTTAGGAGCCAGCCAAATCTCGCTCAGTCAGCTCAAGGGCTTCGGCGTCACTGGCGGCGAACTCTTCGGCAATCTGCAATGCTTCTCGTCGATACTGCTCATCCTGACCCATTTGAATAAACGCATCGTCAATAGCCTTTCGCTCCATCGCTCGCATGTACGCAGACAGCGCATTCACGATGAAATCATTCACACTACCCGTTTCCTGTTGCTCTACAAAAACCTTGACCTGTTCGTAGAGTTTTCGAGGGAGCCGCAGCGTGGTCTGCATTTTCCGTGCCGTCCGCGTGCTTTCATTTTGAATCGGCGATGGCTTCCGTTTGTGAGTACGCATGGCGATATCATAAATGATGTCGCCCGGCGATATCAAGAGTGACGCTATCGTGACAGCTTATTGGCGACGCTGCACGGCCGCGCGGGCTAATTCCCGCCGACAAAATACTTTCGTGGCGGGAACATGCCGCGGCGCAGCAGCTCTTTACCGCAGCGGTGGCGAATCTCTTCCGTCCAGTTCACCCAGCCGCGTTCGCTCAAGCCGAGAAAATGCCGCGCATTTTCGTAGCGTGCGAGGCCGAGGTAGTACAAACGGAACAGCACCATACGCGACGCCCAATCCGGTCCATCGAGCGCCTTCTGCCCTGCCAGCGCGAAGTCCGCGACCCATTCATTGAGCCGCGGACGAAAGTCCGGCCGCCACAGAAATTTCCCCGTGTCTTTCCAATTCAGCGCCGAAATGCCGCGCTTGCTCTCCATTACTTCGCGCGCCCCTCGGTAAACCTCCCAGCACACATCAAACGCCAGCTCCGGTTTTACGCTCATGGCTCCTCCGCCGCAGCGCCTGCATACTGCGCTTCCACAATTGAATGGTCCCGAACGATCTCCGATCAATGCGAGTTCACTTAATGCAGATGCTCCTCAGCTCGACGGCTCACTTTGCGAACCGCTCTCCGAACGTTGGCCGCCCTGCGCCGGCGATTTCGCTCCCTACGCACGGGCGCGCGCCGATCCGGCATCACCGAGTATTCCCAGAGCGCGCCGAACCCCTCCGCGAGCATCGCTCTGTTCACGCTTCGGATCCGCTTGACCACCGCAAACGCCCCGAATCGCGGCTTCCGTAGATGCCGCAATTGCGCCGAGATGCTCGCCGGCGGGTAGTGCGTCAGTTTCGCCAGCTCGTCGAGCGTCAACCACGTCGCGCACTGCCCTGCGCTCAGCATCACGTCGCGAATCACCTCCCGCTGTTTTCGTGCAGGTCCCAGACTTTCCTCTTTACGTTGCGTCCTCCGCATCGCCTTTGCCTCCTCTCCCGCCCTTCTTGCTTACAGGTCAGGAAACTCGTCGTCGTTCTCGCGCCGATCCTCTTCCGCGTCATCGATCGCCAGTTCGTCGTCCGGATCTGGCCTCCAAGCCGTCCGGTCGGGGTCTTCGTAGTCCCCTGCGCAAGCGCTGCAAGCGCGCCAAGCCAGCGCGGCGGCAAATGGTTCGCCAAAGCCAGCCGGCAGCGCGCGCCCCCGGCTGTCAGGCGTTGGGCCGACAGGGCCGCGAAGGTTTTCCACAGATTTCCACATGTCGTAATGCATAAGTATTCTTGACGCGTCTTACTGTACTGTTATTATGCGCAGCGTTCCGTCACGGAGGCCTTATGACCACTCGCTCGCCCCAGCCACCCTGGGAGTTCCTTCTTTCCGCTTCCAAAAATTCGCTTC
Organism: Candidatus Acidiferrum sp.; assembly: GCA_035313865.1. Taxonomy (GTDB): domain Bacteria; phylum Acidobacteriota; class Terriglobia; order Acidiferrales; family UBA7541; genus Acidiferrum. The sequence goes on along the minus strand of DATFZY010000149.1, from coordinate 15,889 downwards.
AAAGCTACGAACTCTCGCGCCTGGCGCACGCCTCCAATCTCCGCAAGGAGATTGTTGCCTTGGTCGATCAATGGATGGAGGAAACCGCCGCTGCCATGCTCGCGCGCTGGCTTCTGGAGCAGCGCGAACGCGCCGCCCGCCTGCCGGAGGCCATTTCCGCGGACGAATCGCGCGGCAACGGCGCGCATGGCGTGTCCGATAATTTTCTTGCGGATCGAACCGTCGCGCAGCCCGTAAACGGCGCCCGATCCTGACGTTTCCGTGATTTTTGGTGCTCGCTCGCAGCTCGCGCAACAAAAATGCCGCCGCTTCCCAGCCCCGCGACGTGGCCCAGGCGTGTGCCCAGCGAACCATGCGCAAGCACGCCCTCGGCGTTCGCCGTCCAATCGGCCGCCAGCGCCTCGCAGAACTGCGTCCCGCCGCAAGTTCCATCCCACATCGCGCCCTCCCCAACCTGATTCCAAGCCAAGACTTCTGTCTTGGCTTCTGTATATGAATTAGGGGACGCGAAATCCGGAGAGAGAGCAGGCGGGTGCTGCGAGCACACCAACGCGCACACAAAGACGAATACCGATCGTTAGCCGACGGAAGAAATCACGGCTTGGCTTTTGAGAAGACTTGCGTTAAGAAACTTTAGCGGGAGTCGCGGAAGGCTTTTCGAGAAGCTGTTCCTTGCGGTAGATCAAGGAATTGATGTCGTAAGTAGCCAGCTCAAACCCGTGGCCGTGCGTAATCGCATCCGTGGGGCACGCTTCGACGCAATAGCCGCAGAAAATGCAGCGCGAATAATCTATGTTGTAGACGCTCGCATAGCGCTCGCCAGCGGAAATGCGATTGGCGTCGGTATTTTCAGCGGCCTCGATGTAGATGCAGTTTGCCGGACACGCCGCGGCACAGAGAAAGCATCCCACGCATTTCTCAAGACCGGATTCATCGCGGTGCAAGACATGGATTCCGCGGTAGCGCGGCTGAAAGTGAACCTTTTCGTAGGGATAATTCTCCGTGACTGTTTTGCGAAACATGTTGCGAAATGTCACGCTAAACCCTTGCACCAGCGTGGTGAAGGTCTCGCCGACTTCTCGTAGGATGGATGCCATGAGTTAGGAGTCTAGCAAACCGCTCGTACTCGGGCAAATGACTATGTTTATTGAAATATGCGGCGGCTGTGTTTGAGCTGATGAAAACTGCTCACGCTTTGAGCGACTCAATAATCTGTTTGCCGTGGAAGCGTCCATTTTCGATGAAAATTTCGCTGGTGTGGCGCCCGCCAATCACTACACCCGCCAGATGAATCCCGGGGACATTGCTCTCCAGCGAATTGGGATCTAACGCCGGCTTTCGTGTTTCCGGATCTAGTTGAACTCCCAGACTTTCGATGAAAGTAAAATCTGGGTGGTAGCCGGTCAGAGCAAACACCTGTTTTGCAGGCAAACGCTTCTCTGCCCCTCCGTTTTGCACCACCACCTCATCCGGCGTAATTTGTTTAACGCTGGTTTCGAATAGCGCTTTGACCTGGCCGGCCTTGATTCGATTTTCAATGTCCGGCCGCACCCAATACTTGATAGTCGAACCCATCTCCGCTTTACGGTGCACCAGCGTTACCCGCGCACCATTGCGGTAGAGATCCAGCGCCGCCTCCGCGGCCGAGTTTTTTCCCCCAATCACCACAACGTCTTCATTCCAGAACTCATACGGCTCGGTGTAGTAGTGCGAAACGTGCGGCAGATCCTCCCCCGGAATGCCCATCGTATTTGGAAGGTCGTAATAGCCCGTCGCCACGGCGATCTTCTTCGAGGAATGCCGCACTTCCCCGCCCTTGGCTGTTTGCGTGACGACTGTAAAATGGCCGTCGTGCCCGTCCACACGCTGCACGCGCTCGAACAAGCGCACTTCCAGAGCATAGTGTTCAACTGCCTTGCGGTAATATTTCAAGGCCTCCACGCGCACCGGTTTTTCCGCCGCACTGACCAGCGGCAAGTCGCCAATCTCCAGAAGCTCCGGCGTGGTGAAAAAGACCATGTTGACCGGGTAGTGGTAAATCGAGTTGCACAAACAGCCTTTGTCGATGACCAGCGGGTTCATGCCCGCACGTTTGGCTTCCATGGCGCAGGCCAGTCCAGTGGGTCCGGAGCCGATGCAGATGATGTCGTAGGTTCCCATGATTTTTTTAGTTTGCCGGGAGAACGCGGGAAATGCAAATTGGGCAAAATTTATTGGGTTTGCGGCAGTTCCAGAATTGCCGCCAGTTCACGCCGGAAGGATTCCAATTCCGCGAGGCGTTCCGGCGTTGCGAGCAACTCGGTTTTCTTCCAGACAAAAACCTCGCCCGCGCCGCGTTTGAGGCGAACGCTGAAATTGCCCGCAACCATGTACGACGGAGACGCAAGCAACTTTAATCCGCCGCTCGGCACGGGCGATAAGACGGCGGCACACTCGCCGCGGCGAACGCACAGAGCGCTTTCATAAGGCGGAATGGCGATCGGCCGAAATCCAGCCGCAAACAATCTCTCCAGCGTTTGCATCTGCTGTGGGCTCAGTTCGACCATGAAGGTAGGACAGACTTTCTAGTCTGTCTCGTGTGAAGCTGCTTTAAGAAACGCTCAAGCCGCGGTGGAATCCGCTTGCGCCGGCGATCCCTCAAGCTGCGAAAGAATTTCGCGCAGCGTCACGATCAATTCGTCCCGCGAAACATGGCTCTTCTTGAATTGAATGCGAAACTTGAAATTCTCGTCTTCCGGCTCGAACTGAAAAATGAACGGCTGAGGCCTCTGCGGACCTCCCTGCTCATCGCGCCGTTCGCGCCGCGCCTCGTCGCGCGTAAGACCGCCCTGAAGGATGCGGTGCAACATTTCCATCATTTTCTTCTCAGTAGGCTGGCGCGCGATTTGCAGCAAAAGAGATTTCGAGATAACTCCATGCTCCACGCACTTCTTCCGCAGGGACTCCGGAATATTCCGAAGCGACAAAGTCTCCGTCACGGAAGAGCGAGCGCGCCCGATTTTGCGCGCTACATCTTCGTGAGTGTATTCAAATTGAGTCGCCAGGCGATGCAGGCCATCGGCTTCCTCAAACGGAGTCAAATCCTTGCGCTGAATGTTCTCAATCAGCGCGATTTCCAGTGTCTCCGCGTCGTCGGCCGTCTTCTCGATACAGGGAACTTCGCGCAAACCCGCCGCGCGCGAAGCGTGATAGCGCCGCTCCCCGGAGATGATGTAGTAGCAATCCTCGCGCGTCACAAACCGCACCAGCAGCGGCTCAAGCACGCCCTTTTCGCGGATGGACTCCGAGAGTTCGCGCAAATCTCCCAACGCTTTGCGCGGCTGATCCGGATTGGGACGAATTTGATCCACGGGGATCATCCGCCCCACCGCTGCCCCGCTATAGCTCGTCAGTGATTCGACGTAGTGCGCGTCATGCCGCATCTTCAGCGTGACGGGTAACCCGATCCTCTTCGACACGTTGGATAACCTCCGTAGCCAGTTTCTTGTACTCGATAGCGCCTGGTGACTTCGGCGCAAACGTTAGAATCGTTTCTTTGTAGGCTGGACTCTCTTCGAGCCGCACGTTTTTGCTGATTTTGGTCTTGAACAGCACTTCCCCGAAGACCGAGCGAATTTGCCCATGGGTATCGCGCGAAATATTGGTGCGCTTGTCAAACAACGTAATGACGACGCCAAGCACTTTCAGGCCAGGATTGGGGCGCGCACGAATTCTCTCGTACGTTTCCAGCAGGTCGTCCGTTCCTTCGATCGCAAAGTACGCCGCCTGAATCGGCACCAGCAAATGCGTCGAAGCCACCAGCGCATTCACTGTCAAAATGCCGAGCGAAGGAGGCGTATCCAGCACAACGTAATCGTAATCCTTCAAAACAGGCGCCAGCGCGTCCTTCAAGCGATAGGGCGCATCGAACTGCCCCGCAAGCACTTGCTCCAGCTTGGCCAGCGCCAGGCGACCCGGCCCGAGAAACAGCATCTTGTCTTTTGTCGGCTTAATGATCGACGCCATCGTCGTCTTGCTTTCGCTCAGCACATCGAACATCGACGTCGCGATTTCGCCGGAATTGTAAAATGCGATCGTGGAATTCGCTTGCGGATCCAGATCAATCAAGAGCGTGCGTTTGCCGCGGTTCGCCAGCGCCGCGGATAGATTGATCGCGGTCGTTGTTTTCCCAACGCCGCCTTTTTGATTCGCTACTGTAATGATGGCAGTCATAGACTTCTGCCTCCGCCTATGCGCGTGCTTCATTGCGCCGACGTGGTCCGGCAACCAGGTCCCTATATCTGGGTACTGCCCGCAGAAAACCCCCTAGGCCTAGGCTCACTCTACGTTCGCAAGCCATTCTCACGCAAGGGAAAAATTCAAATTCGCAGAAAGGTCAGTGGAAATCTCAGCGGTTCTGTTTTGGGAAAAGTGTCGAGGAATAGCCCGAGTCGTTAAGCAATCCTTGTGGAGGACACGCCAGAAAGTGCAGCGAATTGAGAACTAGCAATGTGCAGCGGATTTTGCGGATTAAAAATCCAGACCCCAGAAATCCATTGCAGCGTCCTGAAGTTCCAGCCCCAACTCCCAACCTTCGCGGCATTCGTGACCTCGCCAGATCAGCACGGCTTCGCACGCATTCTTATTGACGAGATTCACCAGGAGCAGTCGCTCTCCCACCGGAAAACACTGGGGAACCACCGCGAGACATCCCTTCGTGCTGGCGTCTACCGTATAGCCTTCGGCGCGTCTTGCCTGCCCGCCCTCCGCCCATTCCACGGCCACAGGCACACGGGAATTAACGCGTATTCCCGCCCGGGCATTTTGCATTCGTGAATCAAACCTGGAAATGTTCCCTACGGCCACGGTTCTCTCCTGAGTTGCCGGGCCACCATTGCCGCGGCAGTTCGCCATCGGTTGCTAAAGTTGAATTTGCGACAAGGCGCCGTAAAAAAGCCCGGATATTCACCACCTTAGGCAGCGTAAGGTTCCCCCCAGGCACGGTCAATGGGACTTCGGGACTAGAACGTCTTCAGAGTAACTGTCTGCGGAGCACTCCACCCCGTTTCACTTCGCTTCCAATCCTCTTCATTCTTCCACCCAGTTTGCTCGTTTCTATTGCTCCGCTTACACTCTTGTGATTCATCTTCTATCCATGATCGCCTAACAATGAGCAGGCTAAACACATTCCGCACTGAACTGCGCCCAACCCTGCGCCTCGCCCTGCCCCTCGTCTTCGCCGAAATCGGCTGGATGTCCATGGCCATCGTGGACACCATGATGGTTGGGCGCCTCCCCAACAGTGCGGTCGCCATTGGCGCGGTTAGTCTGGGCAGTATTTTGGTTCACCTGCTTGCTCTTTTTGGCGGCGGCCTGCTCGTGGGATTGGACACGCTCGTCTCGCAATCCTTCGGCGCTGGCGAACGCGAAGACTGTCACCGCTCTCTTCTGCATGGCATTTACATCAGTTTCGCTCTCGCCCCGCTGCTGATGGCTCCGGTTTGGTTCTTCGGCCCACTCCTGCGCGGGATGCACATCGCGCCGGATGTGATTGCTCTCGCGGTTCCTTACTCCAAAGCCCTGGCCTGGGGAACCTTGCCGCTGCTTCTCTATTCCGCCGTCCGCCGCTGCATGCAGGCCATGAACATAGTAAAGCCCATCGCCTTCGCCCTAATCTCCGCAAATTTGATTAACGCCGCCGGAAACTGGATTCTCATCTACGGCAAGCTGGGCGCTCCAGCCATGGGCGCGGTGGGCTCGGGGTGGTCCACTGCGTGGTCGCGCATTTACCTCGCAGCGGTCCTTCTTGGCTACCTCCTCTGGTACGACCACAAGCACCGCACTCGCCTGCTGCACACCCCCATCGAACCCGAATTGCGGCGCATCCGCCGCCTCCTCGCGCTGGGCCTGCCGACGGCCATGCAGATGACTCTGGAAATCGGCGTTTTCGCTCTGGTCACCGCGCTGATTGGCCGCCTTGGGGCAGTCGCCCTGGCCAGCCATCAACTCGCTCTGAACACCGTCTCTCTCACCTATATGGTGCCGCTCGGCGTCTCCTCCGCCGCTGCCGTGCGAGTTGGCCAGGCTATCGGACGCAAGGACCCGGCCGGCGCAGGCGATGCAGGAAGCACGGCCATATTTCTTGGCGCGGCTTTCATGACTCTCGCAAGCGTTGTCCTTCTGGTCTTCCCGCGCTGGATCGCCCGAGCCTTTACTCCGGATGAAGCCATCATCCACAGCACGATCATTCTTCTAGCCGCTGGGGCAGCCTTTCAGCTCTTTGACGGTATTCAAACGGTCGCCACCGGCGCCCTCCGCGGCCTCGGAGACACCCGCACGCCCATGCTCTGCCACTTCACAGCCTATTGGGTTATTGGTCTTCCACTGGGAGCCTGGCTCTGTTTCCGCCTCGGCTGGGGAGCCTTCGGCCTCTGGGCCGGCCTGAGCCTCGCGCTCATCCTTATCGGGATTGTTCTGCTCGCGGTTTGGCGAAAAAGGGTCCGCGATTTGGGGAGACTAATTCCGCAAAGATGAACTGGCTACCATTGGCCCCACCGAACGCCGTTCGATTCAGGCCAAAGACCAAAGGCAGATCCAGTTTAAAGAGGCTGACAGAATAAAGGGGACTTGAAAGAATCACATCTTGTAGCGGCCCAGGTCCTCGTCCGAGAGTCCCTCAAGCCAGTTGCGCAACTGCTCGTTGGTGCTGCGTTCCGTAATCGCGCTGGAAACCTTGGAATTCTTTAATACTTCCTCATCCACAAAAATCGGGCAATCCACGCGCAACGCCAGCGCCAACGCATCGCTCGGGCGCGAATCAATCGTCATCAACTGCCCGTCGCGTTCGACCCAGATCAACGCATAGAACGTCTCGTCCTTAAGGTCGTTCACCACAATCTTGTGAACTTGCACGTCGAGCCCTAGCAGTACGTTCTTCAGCAGGTCGTGCGTCATCGGCCGTGGCGTCTGCACTTTCTCAATTTCCAGCGCAATGGCGTTGGCCTCATAGACGCCAACCCAAATCGGCAGAATCGCTTGCCCCTGCACATCTTTCAGCACCACGATGGGCATGTTCGTAACGGGATCCATCATCAGGCCGCGGATTTTCATCTCCACTTCCATGTTGACCTCCCGGTAGTAAACTTCAGTCACTGCTCTTTCTTTTTTCTATCGCCGCAAAACCGCGGCAAATCCATAACCCGCTACAAATCCCGCTCGCCTACCAAACAGTTCGGCGTCGTGCCCGTCACCCGAACCTGCACGTACTTTCCCAGAAGCGCGGCCTCTTGGGAAGTAAAATTTATTACCCGGTGACAAGAAGTGTGCCCGGACCACTGGTTTTCCTTCCGCGACTTACCACTAACAAGCACTTCAAAGACCATTCCCATAAAACCGTCATGCCGCCGCAACTGGATCTCCCGCTGTCTTTCCTGCAGGATTGCCAGCCGGCGGCTCTTCTCTTCTTCTGGGATGGCGTCGCTCATCGAAAGCGATGGCGTGTGCGGCCGCGGCGAATACTTGAACGAAAAAATTGCGTCGTACTTCACTTCATCCAGCAGACTCAGCGTTTCCGCAAGGTCTGCTTCCGTTTCGCCCGGGAAGCCCACGATGATGTCCGTAGTAATACTGATAGGCCTTTTGGCCCCTCGAATCATCGCAATCTTTTCCAGATACTCTTCCCGCGTGTACGTCCTCTGCATAGCCCCCAATACCCGCGTCGACCCAGACTGCGCCGGCAAGTGCACGTGATTGCAAAGCTTGGGCTGCGACTCGATTGCATCCACAATGTCCGGGGTAAAGTCCCGAGGATGTGAAGTCGTAAAACGCACGCGCCTTATGCCTGGCTCATCGGCCACGGCCAGCAGCAACTCCGAAAAACGCATCTTCCGTGCCGTCGGATCGGCGTAGGAGTTCACCGTCTGCCCCAGCAACTGCACTTCCGAGTAACCCAACTCCGCAAGTTGACGCACTTCCCGCAAAATCGAATCGCTGGCCCGGCTGCGCTCCGGTCCACGCGTATAAGGCACTACGCAGTACGAGCAAGCTTTGTCGCAACCTTCGATAATCGTCAGATAAGCGCGCCAGGGATTGTCGCGCCGCGTCATCTCCGTCTCAAACGTCGCATCGGTATCCGTATCAAGACCAGTCACGCGCTGGTTCCCTGCTTCCACCTGCTCCAGCAATTCCGGCAATTTGCTATAGCTCGCCGACCCGCACACCAGGCTCACCCACGGGGCGCGCTCAAAAATATCTTCACCCTCCTGCTGCGCCACGCAACCCAGCACGCCGATAACCTGCCCTGCGGCCTGCTTCGTCCGATATTCTCCAAGCCGCGAAAACACTTTCTGCGCGGCCTTTTCCCGGATGCTGCACGTGTTGTAAAGGATGAGCGCAGCCGTGTCTGGCGACTCCACCTGCCGGTACCCGCGCGACATCAGAACGCCCGCGACCTTTTCCGAGTCGTGATCGTTCATCTGGCAGCCAAACGTCTCCAGAAAAAACGTCCCGCGCACCGCCGGCCCGGTCGGCATTGCCGCGACCCTTGTTCGGTTTGCAAAAACGGTTCCCGCTGTCAGTCTCTCCAAACCGATATCGAACGTTTCGCTCATGTCCAAATCGCAGTTTAACACACCTGTTCTGCGCTGAACGCTGTCTCGCCACCGCATTCAGGGACTCATACCAAGCCCCAGACCCGCATTCACCTTGTATCCAAAAAGGCAGCACCCTCCTGCCTTTGCGCATCTCATTCATTTGAAACTCCGGTACCCCTGTGCTACGTTTCTGAAGTCGCGAAATTTTCGCTTTGACTGAGGGGTTTGATCATTCTCCTGTTCTCAACGATTTTCATCGCCGATCTGGGTAACATCCTTGCGCAAACGGGTTGGGTCGCCCGCGGCATTTTGCTCCTGCTCGCAATTTTCTCCATCGTTTCCTGGGCCATGATCTTCCAAAAACTTGGCATGTTCGGCCGCGTTCGCCGCCAAAGCGACCAGTTCCTCCGCATCTTCCGCGCCACCAAGGGCGTAGCCAATCCCCAGGCCCTTGCGAGCGCTGGCTCGCCTTTTTCCTCCGTTTACGCCGCAGGCTATCGCGAACTCCTTAGCCAGGTAGGCACCGGCAATCCGCAACCCACCCAAAAACTCAAGAGCTTGCAAGCCGTCACGGTGAGCATGCAGCTAGCCTCCTCAGAAGAAGTTCGCCGCGTGGAAAAAGGCATGTCCTGGCTGGCAACCACGGGTTCCACAACCCCGTTCATCGGTCTGTTCGGCACGGTGTGGGGCATTATTGACGCCTTCTCCGGCCTCGGAAACGCCGGTGCCGCCAGTCTTCGCGCCGTTGCCCCTGGCATCGCCGAAGCGCTCATCACCACTGCCGCAGGTCTCGCCGTCGCCATCCCGGCGGTTATCTTCTACAACCAGTTCCTGCAAAACATTCGCGACCTGGCCCAGCGCCTGGACACTTTTGCTCTTGAAGTCGGAGCCCAGATCGAAAAAACTTTTACCTGAGGCATTCTTTGGTGAGCCTTATGAGCCAGGGACAAACACGAGTCAAAGCCCAATGGGTTAGGCAGTCGCGACTAGCAACTTGCCCGGCGACCTTCCCGCCGGGCGGTTTTTCTGAACTGTCGACTTTCAACTGTCGACTGTGGACTTCTTAATGCCCCAACTCTCCAAACAAACCCAAAGCACGCTCTCCGAGATCAACATGGTCCCGTTCATCGACGTTGTTCTCGTCCTTCTCATCATCTTCATGATCACCGCCCCGATCCTCCAGTCCGGCATCGAGGTCGACGTCCCCAAAACCACCACGGTCAAGGAAATCACCGAGCAGCGCCTCATCGTCACCATTGATAAAACCCAGCGAATTTATCTCGCCGACGTCCCAGTCAACATTCATCAGCTTGGCGACAAGGTGAAAGCCCAGCTCAAAAAGCCCCAGGACTCCGTATACCTTCGCGCCGATGAAACCATCCCCTTTGGGATCTTCGCAAAGGTTATCGACACTTTGCGCGTCTCGGGCATCAATAACATTAGTATCGTTACGGAGCCTCTCACGGAACGCGCCCGCACACACTGAACATGAGCACCGCCGCCAATCCGGTTGAACGCTTCGCCTCCATCACCGACGAAGACCTCAAGCTCAAAAAATTCCTCATCTTTTCCCTGGTTCTTCACCTCTCCCTCGCGATCTGGATCGCCGTCTTCATCTATTTCGAGGGCCTGAGGGGCCCGCAGTGGGGCGACGTAGGTGGCACGGACGGCAGTGTCAACGTAAAGCTCGTGGGCCCGGCAGCCGGAATCCCCATGCCCACCCCGCCGGCCGTCACGGAAAGCAAAACCATCGAGCCTACAAAAAGCCTCTACAAAGAAGATCCCAAGCCCATTCCAGAACCTAAAACGCCAGCCGAAAAAATACCCGTCTTCAAAGACACAAAACCCAAGCCCGTCACCCATAAATCGAAAATCGACGAATCCAAAGTGCCCCCTCCCGACAACGCCGTCGGCGCAGGCAGAAGCGGCGCCCCGGACCTTCCCACCGGCTACGCCGCGACTCCCGGCGGTGGTTCCGGGCCAGTCACTGTGAAAGGCCAGGGTGGCGGTGACTTTGCCTCCCGCTACGGCTGGTACATCGAATCGGTGAAACGCAACATCAGCCAAAATTGGCTCCAATCCACCATAGATCCGAGCGTGCGTGCCGCTCGCCAGGCCAAATGCGTGATGACCTTCCGTATTTTGCGAGATGGTTCCATAACGAACGTGCAGATGTCTCAAACCAGCGGTAATCTATCCATGGACAACTCAGCCCGCCGCGCCTTGGACGGCATCCGTTTCGGCCCCTTGCCCAATGATTTCAACGGCAGCGGCGTGGATGTCATCTTTGATTTTGATCTGACTTTGACACACTAAGACCGTTTCTTACTTCGCGTTCTTTAGCGAATGGAAAAACCGGAGGAAAAGGTGCCCGTGAAGTTCAAACAGTTCAGTTGGCTGGCCGTAGCTCTCGTTCTCAGCCTCACGCCCAAATTCGCCCACGCTCAAAATACCAAGGACCCATGGTTCCACGCCGCCACGGGCATCGGCGTGGACAAAATTCGCGTTGCGGTCGCCGACTTCGGCCCTCGCGCCGATGCCGCCAAAACGCATTCCGAGCAGTTCACGCAAATCGTCCGCGACGACCTCGCCTTCAGCGGCATCGTTGATCTCGTCAGCCCCAGCCTCTATCCCACGCAAGCCCTCACGCAGCCTTCCGAACTCCAATACCCCGCCTGGTCTGACCCCGGCGTCAAAGCCGGTTACGTTGCCTTCGGTAATCTCACCGAAACATCCTCGGAAGTCGCCATTCAAGCATGGCTCTATGACGTCAACAATCCTTCCTCCCAATCCGTCGTCGGCAAAATCTATCGTGGCGTCCCAACCGACGATCAAGTCCGCAAATTTGCCCACATGTTCGCCGACGAAATCATCAGCAAGCTTTCCGGCGGCTCCTCAGGCATTGCCTCCACGCAAATCGCCTTCATCAGCTCGCGCACCGGCACCAAAGAACTTTGGGCCATGGACTACGACGGCGCTAACCAGCATCCGCTCACGAATCTCCGTACAATCTCGCTGATGCCCCGCTGGTCTCCCGACGCTTCCCGCATCGCCTTCACCTGCTACCAACCTTACAACGGCGTCGTGAACGCCCAGATCTGCATGTACTCGATGGACGCCGGCAAAGTGATCTCGTTTGCGCGCTTTAAAGGGTCGAACAGCGCTCCCGCTTGGTCCCCCGACGGCACGCAGCTCATGTTTTCCTCCTCCATGCTGGGAAATCCGGAGCTCTTCGTTACCGATAGCACTGGCGGCAAACCCAAGCGCATCACCTTTTCCGCCGGCGGCAGCACCTCACCGACCTGGAACCCCAAAACCGGCCAAACCGTAGTCTTCGTCAGCGACCGCGGCGGCATCCCCAAGCTCTACATCATGAACGCCGACGGCACCAACGTGAACCTCCTCGATGTCCCTGACAAAGGCTACCTCATCGACCCTGCCTGGTCTCCCAACGGCCAGGTTCTCGCCTTCAGTTGGCGCCGACCCGACGGAAACTACGATATCTACGTCATGGAACCCACTTCGCAGCGCATCATCAACATCACTCCCGATTCCGGCAGCCATAACGAGCGCCCCAGCTGGGCTCCCGACGGCCGCCACATCGTCTTCGAGTCCACCCGCGGGGGCACCCGCCAGATCTGGTCCATGCTGGCCGACGGCTCGCAGCCCCGCCAGCTGACCCTTACCGGCCACAACGAGTCGCCCAACTGGTCGTCGCACTAAACATTTTTTCGAAACTTTACGTTAGTGCGCTGCATCACAACTCTGGGCCACCACATTTCTCTTGAGGTGTTGCTGTTGTCGTATAAGTTTTCACTCGCTTTTGAGCCAGTGCGATGTACAATATATCGTGTTACGATGTATTTCCCTAACCCAGCCATCTAGTGGTAGGATGTCGGCGCTAGGCGGACCAACAAGGGGATTTCTTACGTTCAGGAGGATTCGAATGAATCGGGTTTCTAGCTCTTTGTACCGCGGGGCCATTTTCACCGCCGTTCTGGCTGTCGCCTTTATCGCGGGCTGCGGCCCAAAAAAGGTCGTGCCTCCACCGACGCCGCCACCACCTGTGGCACCTCCACCAGCGAAGCCGACTGTTTCGATCCAGGCTAGCCCAACCTCCATCAACCAGGGCGGTTCCTCAACTTTGAGCTGGACCTCCACCGACGCCACGCAGCTTACCATCGCTCCCGGCGTGGGCACCGTGAACGCCCAAGGTTCCACCAGCGTTTCTCCTTCCGATTCCACCACCTACACCATCACCGCCAGCGGTCCCGGCGGCTCCGCTGATTCCAGCGTGCGTGTCACCGTCTCTGTTCCTCCTCCGCCTCCTCCAAAGCAACCGGACATAGACTACAACGCCCTCTTCCTTAGCGAAGTCAAGGACGCTTACTTCGACTTCAACAAAGCCGACATCCGCGCCGATGCTCGCACCGCCCTGGCCCAGACCGCCGACTTCCTGCGCAAATACCCGCAGATCAAGGCCACCATCGAAGGCCATTGCGACGAACGCGGCTCGACCGAATACAACATCACCCTCGGCGATCGCCGCGCCACCGCCGTCAAGAACTATCTCGTTCAGCTCGGCATCTCCGCAGACCGTCTGAACACCGTCAGCTACGGCAAGGAAAAGCCGTTCTGCTCGGATAGTACCGAAGCCTGCTGGCAACAAAACCGCGTCGGCCATTTCGTGAAAGCGAACTAGCTGACAAGCAACCACGTAACTGTTCGAGGACTTACGGAGCCGCGTGTTCGAGCAACCTCTTGCTCGCACGCGGCTCTGCCATTAGAGTGAGTAAAGAGCCGCGCGTCAGCCACCCTGACGCGCCGTTCCGCAATCCAGCACGCGCATCTTCCCTGGCCCGAGCTTGCGTCTAAGTAGTTGAGGCATGTAGTAGAACCATCTGAGGAGGTTTTGTTCATGAAAATCCGCAACATCGTAGTCTTTGCCGCCGCCGTTCTTGCTGGTGCTCTTGGCGGCAGCATCATCGGCCCGCGTCCCGCCGAGGCCGTCGCCCGCGAAATCCTCGACCTGCAGCGCGACGTCACCACGCTGCTCCAGAATCAAAAGGACATGTCCGATCAAATGTTGAAAGATCACACCGTCCTCAAAACTCTAGTCGAGCAGGCCAGCGACAACGTCGGCAAGCTCAACGCCACCATGGGCAGCGTCCAAAAATCTGTCCAGGACGTCCAAGCCAACTCCGGCGCTCGCCTCGACACCATGTCCACCCAAGTCCAGGGGCTCTCCGACAATCTCGAAGAAATCAAATCGCGCCTCGGCAAACTCAATCAGCAGCTAGTGGATCTCCAGAGCGCCGTCCAAGGCATCGATTCGAAGGTGTCAGGCTCCTCCCCCGCAACCGGATCGACTCCGACCGCAGGCTCCTCTGCCAAGCCGTCGAGTAACGGCTCTCCCTCCGACGGAACCGCATCCGCCTCACCGGCTCCCTCAGCCGATATGCTCTATTCCAACGGTCTGCGTGACATCACCAGCGGCAAATACGACCTGGCCCGCCAGGAGTTCTTGGACTACCTGAAGTATTACAGCGACACCGACCTGGCTTCCAACGCCCAATTCTATCTAGGCGAAATTGCCTACGCCCAAAAGCAATATCAGGATGCCGTCGCCGAATACGAGAAGGTCCTCACTGGCTACCCGAAAAGCTTCAAGCTGGCCCCAGCCCGCCTCAAAAAAGGCATGGCCCTGATCGCCCTCGGCCAGAAAACCGCCGGCGTCCGCGAACTCCGCGAAGTAATCCGCCGCTATCCAAAAACCGACGAAGACCGCATCGCAGAAGGCGAACTCAAGAAACTCGGCGTCTCAGTCTCCGGAGCAGCCTAATCCACATCCGTCCCTGCCCAGGCCCGCTTCTCAATCAATCCCGCCGTTCCAGCCATCCCTCTCTCCTAAACCGTCCTCCATCCGGCGTCATTAACTTCTATGCCCACCGCCACGCCCAGGAAGATACAGGACTTGTTCGCGCTGGCTTCTCTGTGCCCTCTGCGACCTCAGTGCCCTCCGTGTAAAAATCTTCTTCCACGTATTGACAACACCCCTCCATTATTGTCAAGCGGACTTCCATCATGCCAGCTCTAACCTACTCCCACGACCAGCCGATCAATCCGCTTGCTCACATCGCGCAGATACGCCTCGTCGCCCCCATCCAGTTCGGCAATCACGCTGCCGGAGTAGCCCACGTCCGCAAAAGCCTGCTTCACCGCTGCCCAGTCCACATCGCCGTCTCCCAGGTTCACCCAGGAGTAGCCGCCATCCTTGCGCTTAAAGTCTTTCAGATGCACTTTGTAAATACTCTTCCCCAGCGTCCGGATCCAATCCTGCGGATACCCGTAAAGCACCACATTGCCCACGTCGAACCACGCCTTGATCCACGGGCTCTGCAACTCGTCGATGTATTTGTTCATTTCCAGCGGGCTCAGCAAAAACTTGTTCCAGACCTCTTCAATCGCGATCACAACTTTCAAATCCGCTGCCATCGGAATTAACTCGCGTATCTGTTTCTGCGACCGAATCCACGCATCGCGATAAGAAGTCTGCGGATTCACCACGGCAGGCACGAGCAGCACCGCATCCGATCCCCACAATTTCGCGTTGTGCAAAGACGTCCGCATTCCCTCCATGCATTTCGCCACAACTTCTTTGTTCCCCGACGAAAGCGGGTACTTCCAGTGGTCCATGTTCATCACGGAGTCGATGCGAATGTTAGCGCCATCCGCCGCCTTCTTCATCTCATCCGCTTCATGTTTATCCGGCGTAGTCGGCGCCTGCACCACCTCAAACCCCACATCCCGCGCCAGCTTAAACCGCTCCCCGTAGCTCAAGCTGCCCGGCAGCATGTCAAAAACCAGGCCTTTTTTGACAGGCAGCACAGCATTGGCCTGCGAAGCAGCAGCGACCAATCCAGCGGCCGCCAGTTCTTCAGCGAGCGCGCCCCCAAACCCAACCGCGCATGCCGCTGCAACCCCAGCCCCCAAAAACTCCCGCCGCGATGTCCGCCCCATCGATTCCCTCTTCTCTGCGCCCTCTGTGTCCCCTGTTTTATTGAATCTCGCGAGATATTGTGATGCCGACTTTTATGGAGTGCGGCGGCTTGACGCCGCTTTTCGTTCGGCTCCATGACTCAATATTTTGCTGGACGCAGTAGATGGCACCGTTAACTTCAATCACGATTTCTAATTTGGCGCTCATCCCAACTTATTCAAATCAATCCTCGACTCCCAAACTTCTTTCGACTTCGTCAACTCGTCCCAAGTAACTTCGCGTCCCGTATAAGCCGCCGTCCGCGCCATCATGCACGAAA
>DATFZY010000148.1:0-30718 GCA_035313865.1 Candidatus Acidiferrum sp. | reverse complement strand
GCGCCGGTCGTGTTCGTGTATTGCCCCGAAACCGCTCCCGCCACCGTCACGCTAAGCTGACACTGGCTGCCCGTGGCAATCGCTGCGGCCGTCAGAGCAATCCCTCGAGGCGTGGTGGTCGTCAGCGTGCCGCCGCAAACCGTCCCTGACGAATTCGCAAGCGTCAGCCCGCTTGGCAACGTGTCCGTAAACGCAACGCCCGCCAGCGCGACCGTGTTGGCTGGCGGATTTGCAATCGTGAATGTGAGCGAACTGCTTCCGTTCAATGCAATCGCCGCCGGATTGAACGCTTTGGCGATCGATGGCGGCGCCACCACCGCGATATTGGCCGAAGCTGTTCCACCCGTTCCGCCTTCCGTCGAAGTCACCGCGCTCGTCACGTTGTTCTGCTGCCCCGCAGTGACCCCCGTCACGTTCACAGAGAAGTTGCACGAACTGTTCGCAGCCAGCGTTGCTCCGCTCAGGCTGACCGCGCTCGTTCCCTGCGCAGCCGTGATCGCTCCCCCGCCGCAAGTCCCTGTCAGCTCGCTTGGCGTGGAGATCATTAGTCCCGCAGGGAGTGTGTCGCTGAACCCAACCCCAGAAAGGCTCTGCGCTGCGTTATTGTTTTGAAGGGTGAAGCTCAGCGAAGTCGATCCGTTCAACGAGACACTAGCCGCCCCAAACGCTTTAATAATGACCGGCGGCGCCGTCACGGTAATATTTGCGCTAGATGTGTTTCCCGTTCCGCCTTCGGTCGAAGTCACCTGCACGCTGTTGTTTTTCACTCCCGCCGCCGTGCTCTGCACGTTCAGGGAAACCGTGCACGACGCGCTCGCCGCCAGCGTCCCGGCCGACAAGCTTGCCGTACCTGAGCCGGCCAGCGCTGTCGTCGTGCCGCCGCAAGTGCTGGTCAGATTGTTCGGAGTCGCCACTGCCAGTCCCGCGGGCAAATTGTCGGTAAAGCCCAAGCCGGTGAGCGGAACGCCCGTATTTGGATTGTTCATGTTGAATGTCAGCGACGTTGTTCCAGTAAGAGGAATCGTCGCCGCACCAAACGCCTTGGTGATCGCCGGCGGGCTGGCCACGGTCAGGTTCGCAGAAGCCGTATTTCCTGTGCCGCCATTCGTCGAGCTCACGGCCCCGCTCACGTTTGTGTACTGGCCCGATGCCGTCCCCGTCACATTCACGAGCACGGTGCAGGAAGTGTTCGCTGCTGCGATGCTCCCGCCCGTCACGCTAATGCTCGTGCCTCCCGCCACTGCCGTCGCCGTCCCGCCACACGTATTGGAAAGTCCATTCGGCGTTGTCACCACCAAGCCAATGGGCAGCGTATCCGTGAACGCCACACCGGTCTCCGCCACGGTGTTGGCAGCCGGATCGGTAACCGTGAAAGTGAGAGAGGTTGTCCCATTCCGCGGAATCGCCGCCGCGCCAAACGCTTTGGCGATCGAGGGCGGTGCGACCACATTGAGACCAGCCGAAGCCGTTCCGCCCGTGCCGCCTTCCGTCGAAGTGACCGCGCTCGTCACGTTATTCTGCTGTCCTGCCGCAGTGCCCGTCACGTTCACCGAAAAATTGCACGAACTGCTGGCGGCCAGTGTCGCTGCCGATAAGGCAATCGCATTGCTTCCCGCGGTCGCCGTGATCGTTCCGCCGCCGCAAATCCCGGTCAGGCCATTGGGGGTCGAGACCACCAATCCTGCGGGCAGCGTGTCGCTTAAGCCGATCCCCGAAAGGCTCTGCGCCGTGTTGTTGTTCTGAATGGTAAAACTCAGCGAAGTGGATCCGTTCAGGGGAATGCTTCCTGCTCCGAAGACTTTTATGACCGCCGGCGGCGTTGTCACCGTAAGGCTGGCATTCGAAGTATTTCCAGTCCCGCCCTCGGTCGACGTCACTTGCACGCTGTTGTTTTTCACGCCCGCGGTCGTGCCTTGCACGTTTAAGGACACCGTGCACGATGTGCTGGCCGCCAATGTTCCCCCCGAAAGGCTTGCCTGGCTGGAACCGGCCACGGCCGTCGCCGTTCCCCCGCATGTGCTCGCCAGATTGTTCGGGGTGGCCACTGCCAAGCCGGAAGGCAGGTTGTCAGTGAAGGCAAGATTCGTTAGTGCGACGGCGCTGTTGGGATTGCTGATGCTGAAGCTCAGCGAAGTCGTACCGTTCGAAGGAATGGTGATTGTTCCAAACGTCTTGGTGATCGCCGGAGGGCTGGCCACGGTCAGGTTGGCTGACGCGGTGTTGCCCGTCCCTCCGTTCGCCGAGGTCACGGCGCCGCTGACGTTCGTGTACTGGCCGGAAGCCGTTCCGGTCACATTCACATGAACCGTGCAGGCACCGCTCGGCGACGCGACGCTCGCACCAGTCAGGCTGATGCTGGTCGAACCAGCCGTCGCAGTGGCTGTACCGCCGCAGTTGTTCGTAAGTCCGTTGGGCGTCGCTACGACTAAACCTGTGGGAAGCGTGTCGGAAAACGCCACGGCAGTCTCAGTAACGGTATTTGCCGCAGGATTGCCGACAGTGAACGTAAGCGTTGTGGTTCCGTTCACCGCAATCGTCGCTGGATTAAAAGATTTGGCGAGCGAGGGTGGCGCAACTACACCGAGACTGGCCGAAGCCGTTCCGCCGGTGCCGCCTTCTGTCGAGGTCACTAGACTTGTCGTATTGTTTTGCGGCCCCGCTGAGATTCCCGCGACGTTCACCGAGAAGTTGCAGGAGCTGCTTGCAGCAAGCGTCGCCCCCGTCAAACCAAGAGAGTTGCTTCCTGCGGTCGCCGTGATCGTCCCGCCTCCACAACTGCCGGTTAGTCCGTTCGGCGTCGAAATCGCCAGTCCGGCAGGCAAGGTATCCGTGAAGCCGACGCCAGAAAGGCTCTGCGTGGTGTTGTTGTTTTGAATGATGAAGGTCAGCGAAGTAGCTCCATTCAGCGGAATCGTCGCCGCCCCGAACGCTTTGCTGATTACCGGTGGAGAGGCTACCGTAACATTCGCGTTCGACGTATTGCCCGTTCCCGCGTTCATGGAGCTCACCTGGACGCTGTTGTTCTTCACCCCCGCCGTGTTTCCCGTGACATTCAAGGAGACCGTGCAAGATCCACCCGCCGCGAGACTGTTTCCTGCAAGCGCGACCACCGAACTTCCGTTTGTGGAGGTGGCCGTTCCGCTGCAGGTGCTAGTCAAATTGGTCGGCGTTGCCGATACGAGCCCAGAGGGCAGCGTGTCCGTGAACGAAATGCCGTTCACCAACAGACTCGTGTTGCTGCTGCTGAGAGCGAACGTGAGGCTGGTCGTGCCGTTGAGCGGAACGGTCGCTGCGCCGAATGACTTGGCAATCGTCGGCGGGTTAATAACCGTGAGATTTGCGGAAGAGGTGTTTCCGTTGCCAGCTGCCGTGGAATCGATCGTGACGCTGTTGCTGTAAACTCCGTCGATGGCGCTTTGCACGTTCACAGTGATCGCGCAAGTGCCTTCCGCCAAGGTCGCATTTGTAAAGCTGATACTGCTCCCTGCCGCCGCGGCCGTGACGGTCCCGCCGCATGTGTTCGTCACGGCGGGCGTCGTAGCCACAACCAGATTCGCCGGCAAGCTATCCGTGAAGCTCGCGTCAATCGTTCCGGGATTTCCGTCGGTGATGCTGAAGGTAACCGTGCTCGGTGTGTTCACCGGTACGGTCGCCGGGCTGAAACTCATGGCGATAGAGGGCGGGCCAGAACCGGCGCCGCTTACAGCCAGGGTTTGCGGGCTGTTCGAAGCAGAATCAACAACCGTGAGCGTGGCGACTCTTGCGCCCGCCGCTTGCGGCGTGAACGTGACATGAATAGTGCACGTTCCGGCATTGGCTATCGACGATCCGCAGGTGTTGGTCTGCGAAAAGTCGCCGTTGTCCGCGCCGGTGAAGCTGATGCTTGTAAACGTCAGCGTGCCGCCCGTGTTGTTTTTGAGGGTGACCGGTTGCGAAGTACTTGGCGTGCCGACGGCCAGCGTGCCGAAGGACAGGCTCGTCGGAGTAAGCTCCACGGGAAGCAATTGCAGGAAAATGGTGACGTTGTTTGCCGAGCCGTTGGCGATCGCCAGATCCAGGCCGCCGTCGCCGTTGAAATCGGCGGTGACCACGCCAAACGCTCCCGCCGCCGTCGTATACGTCGTGGCGGATCCGAAATTGCCGCCACCGGTCCCGGGCAAAAGGAAAGCCTCTCCATCCTGCATATCAGAAACCACGAGGTCGAGTATCCCGTCGCCGTTGTAGTCGCCGGTCACGCCGGCGATCAGCACCGTGGAGGAAGTGCCAGTGGGATTGACATTGGCATGCAGAGTGAAACCGCCGGAGCCATTTCCTAGAAAGACGGCCACATCATTTAGATTGACGGCAGCCAAATCCAAATGTCCGTCGCCATTGAAGTCCGCGGCAATCAATCCGAGGGGCTCCGCGCTGCCGCCTGTCGAGTGCACCGACTGGGTTCCAAACCCGCCGGAGCCATTGCCCAGAAAAACAGAAATTGTCCCATCGGAGTCATTGGTGACGGCCAAGTCAAGGTTGCCATCCTCATTGAAGTCGCCGGCTACGATCTGGTTGGGAGAGTTTCCGGCGGTAAGCGTGCCTCCGTTCGTAAATGTGCCGGTTCCGGTGCCAAGCAAAATCGTCACGGTCCCGTCTGCGCTATTACTGACGGCGAGGTCCAGATGGCCGTCGCCGTTGAAATCGCCCGCGACCAGCGCGAAGGGAGCGTTCCCGGTATTTGGTGACGAGTGCAGAGTGAATGTTCCATCACCGTTGCCGAGAAGGATGCTTACGCCGCCGGTTCCATCCGTGCCTAAATTGGCCACGGCCATATCGAGTTTGCCGTCCTCGTTGAAATCGCCAACGGCGATCCAGTTTGCCCCGGTGCCCGCCGCGGGCGTGGATTTGGTCGTGAATGTTCCATCGCCGTTGCCCAAGAGGACGGAGACAGTGTTATCTCCGTTGTTGGCCGTTGCCAAATCGAGTTTGCCGTCACCATTGAAGTCCGCCGTGACAATCCATTGGGGCAAGCTGCCCACGCTCACGGAGGACGTCGGCGTTGCAGGAAACGAGGTTGCCGATTCATGCGCGGCCACGGGAACGTACGTCGCGCCGGACTTACCGCCTCCGGGCGCTGGACTGACCACGACGACCGAACCTAGACCGACTGCGGCCACGAACGCATTCGGGACCGAAGCGGTGAGTTCCTTGTTGCTCACAAATGTCGTCGTGAGCGATGTGCCATTCCAAACGACAGTGGATGTCGCGACGAATCCGGTTCCGCGGACTGTGAGCGTAACTCCGGTTGTGCCTGGATTTACGCTGACGGGCGAAACGATATCAACAAAGGGGACCGGATTATTGGCCGCGAATACGGGACAGGCTAGAACGCCGCTGAGCGCAATGATGGCGACGGCGACGACTAAGTCGCGCTCAAAACAAGGCGCGAATTTCCGAAGAATTGGAAAAAGTCCAGATGCCGGCATGAATGGCTTCTCCTAGGTTTCGCCGGATGCAGTTAGCATCCTTGACGGCATCCCAAGAGAACGACCGGCCTTGATTCGGCAGTGAGAGGAGTTCTACGTCAGCTTCTTTGTAACCTAGCACAGGACCGTGGCAACCTGCGCTTTTCTATCGCGGAGTATTCCTTCAATACAACAGATGTTTTGCCAAACAATGAGGGTGCGTGGCTGTCTCCATTTGCCGATGGCCGCCGGAGGCAAATACTGGGTCCGCGTCGAAATTTCAGCCGGCGCCTGGGAGCTCATACCAAGCTGTAACGGGCTGGGCAAGTTAGGGTGACACCGATGAACAGAAGCGGCAGAAAGAGACGCAGCTCGTGTGTTGACGAAGAAGTGTGCTCGAATTCAGTGATAAGGAAAATAAAAATACTCTCGACACGGCCTGCGTCGTTAGAGATACCGCGTTTATCAGGCATATGGATTACTCCGATAGTTTTCATACCGGCAGAATAATGTGGTCGGGTCCATAGGCTTGCTCCCCATTCGCGCTTTCTCGTACCATCCTTGAACACCTGTGACCGCGACTGACGAAATCTCGGGCATGCATTTGCTCTTTAGGATGGATAGATATTCCGGGCGCATATCTGTGAGAATGTTGGCATGAATCAGAGATCGTTGTTTTCTTTGTTCGCCATGTCGGCAAGCTGCGTCCTTCTCACGATAAACGTTCTGGCTCATACGCACCAGACAGCAACGAAAGCGACCAACGACCCGCCAGCAAAGCTCGCTGACTATCCCGATTGGCCTTACCCAAAGGGTGTGCACGAGTCGCCGAAACCGGACGATGGCCAGCTGTTCCGTATTCCCGGGAGCACGAGGAGCTACACGGACACACAGATTAATAGGAGCACCAGCACGGTTGATTGGTTTCCGGAGCGGCACCCTGCGCCTCCTGCTGCGGTAATTTCGGGTAAGCAAGGCGCCTACAGCGCGTGTGGGCAATGTCACCTCATAGACGGACGAGGAAAGCCCGATACGGCCGATCTTCAGGGGCTGCCGGTCGCCTACTTTCTTCAGCAGCTCGCCGACATGAAGGACGATAAGCGGCATGGTTCCGTGCCCCGCGCAACCGTTAACGACATGATCCCTGTTGCGAAAGCGCTGGACGACGCCGACGCCAAGCTTGCAGCTGAGTACTTTCACTCCGTGACGGCGGTTAGAAGCGCGCGCGTGGTTGAGACCGATACTGTTCCTGTCACACATCCTGGCCCGCATAACGTACAGCTGGTGGATTCCAGCGGAGCTACAGAGCCAATCGGGCTCCGTATCATCGAGGTGCCTGAGGACGTAAATCGGACGTTGTTGCGCGATGCCACGTCTGGGTTTATCGCATACGTGCCGAGCGGAAGTGTAAAGAGGGGCGAGTTGCTGGCGAAGACGGGTGATGCTGGCAAGACTCTTCCTTGTGCTTTTTGTCACGGAGACGGCTTGAAGGGAAAGGGAGACCTGTTCCCGCCGTTGGCGGGGCGTTCTGCTACTGCTACAGCGCGGCAACTTTACGACTTCAAGAGCGGCACTCGCGATGGCCGTAACGCCGCTGCTATGAAACCGGTTGTCGCTAATCTTACAGACCAAGACATCGTTGACCTCACTGCTTATGTCGCTTCACTGCCGCCGTGAGTTCGTCCTTCGCGAATCGTCAATTTTTGTACGGCTACTTTCCAACGCTCAAAATCCCGACATGAGCGCACGATACGGACGCCAGCTTCTTGAGGACGTGAAGTACCGGAAGGAGTGGGCAGAAAAGGTAGGACTCGGCTTCGAGCTTCCGCAGGCGTCGAAGTCGCAAACGTCTGAGCCGCTCGCAGACGTTAATTGCGCTACGTGCGCTGCAGATTCTGTAGGACACGTTTGCGTAGCAATTGCGTAAGTGCATGAGAAGGAAGGGAAAAGTGGTCGGGGCGAAAGGATTTGAACCTTCGACCTCCTGGTCCCGAACCAGGCGCGCTAGCCAGGCTGCGCTACGCCCCGACCGAAAAACCTGGGCGGAATTTTTCCATCCCAAGCTTGACCTTCAGATTAGCACAGCCGCAGCTGCTCGGCTAGACGGGCCGCTCGTCCATTTTCCTTCGAGCGGACCGTTCCGGGCTTGCTTCCGCAACGCCGCGTTCCGAAAAAACGCCGGGGAGAACAAATCCCCGGCGCCTGGATTGGAAAACGGGTGTCGTTTAGAACGTAAGGCGGAGAGCGAGCTGAAGGATGCGCTGCGTTTCCACGGCGGCTATGTTGGTGCCGAGAGTTGTGGAAGTGATTTGCCCGAACGTAGAGCTGAAGAGATTGGTGTCCGGATTCGCGAATTCTGCGTGGTTAAGCAAGTTGAAAGCTTCTACGCGGAATTCCAGCTTCAGGTTCTCTTTAATGGTGGTTGTTTTGGCCAGAGCCAGATCAAGATTGGTTCTCCCCGGGCCGCGGAAGAAATTTCGCGAAAGGCCGTAGCCTGAGGTCGGCGGATTCTGGCTGAATACGGTCGGGTCGAAATAGAAATTGCCGGTGTTTCCGCCGAGGGTCGTAGCCTTCTTCGGGTCCAGAATGGGCAGGCTGGTGACGCCAGGATTGAACACGGCATTCGCGAGGAACCCGTCGCCGTCGCCGGCAGGTCCCGGGAGAGATGGATCCGATGAATAACCGGCGTTGACGGTGAGCGGGAAGCCAGTGCGCCAGCTGAGAATTGGGTAGAGGCTCCATCCGCTGAGGAGGCGCTTCGGTCCGGATTCCCAGGCGTTTTCAAAAGGCAGATCCCATCCACCGCTGAAGGTGACGCGGTGCCGGATGTCGAAATCTGAAGAGGCGCGGAATGCGCCGGGGTCGTAAGACGGAACCTGCGAACTGCGGTTGCGAAATCCGGACGCGTTGTCGATGCTGTGGCCGTAGGTGTAAGCAAGCGTGAAGTAAGTGGTCCCGAAGAACTTGCTCGAGCCGACCTTTTTCGTCAAAGAGGCTTCCAGACTATTGTAGTTAGCAAAACTGACGTTTGTAAATTCCGGCTCGCTGGCGAACGGGCAATCGGCAGCGCTGAATTGCGCAGCGCAGAAGCTGCTGATTTCTGCGTTCGGCTGATTGACGTTCAGGACTCGCGTCGGCGTCGCTGCTCCGAGAATCATTGGATTGATGTCAACGAGCGCGGTCAGGCCCTTGGAGCTGCTGCCAACGTAATTGAGCTCTAACATCGTGTCCTTGGCCACCTCTCGCTCGAGGCTCAAATTGTATTGGTAGCTGTAAGGCGTATGCAGATGGGGATCCACAAAAAAGACGCCGCCGGAGAGATCCAGCGGAAGGAACCCGGCATTCACAAAATCCGTGCTGGCAGTCGGTGGCGCGGAGGGAAATGGCGATTGTGCGAAGCCGCCGGAGGTCCAGGGCTGGCTGAAAATAGGCACGGTAGTGGTTTGGTTAGGATTTGAACAAGGCACGGCGACTTGCATGTTATTTACGGTTTGTAAGGTGTAGCTAGGGGGCAAGCACGAATAGAAAGGACCGGTCTCACTGTAGAACGGCGGCGCACCGTTGAATTGAAGATTGTCCTCGCCCTTCAGGATGTCGTAGAAAATGCCGAAGCCTCCGCGGACGCTGGTCTTGCCATTGCCCCAGGGATCCCAGGCAAATCCGATGCGGGGAGCAAAGTTGGTTTTGTCGGGGAAATTCGCGCCGCTCGGCGCGCCTTTGTCTCCGGGGAATACAAGTCCCAGAGGAGCATTGGGGAATCGGGTGGATTGGTCGCCCGGAATCACCGAGAAAGACCTTCCATCGGTGTCCATCTTGGGGGTGTCGTACTCGTAGCGAACTCCGAGACTGAGCGTGAGGTTGTGTCGCAACCTCCACTCATCCTGGAGGAAACCGTAGAAAGCTTTGCTTCGCAGGTTATTGGCGGCGTTTGCGGCCTCAAACAAATTGTTGGGAATCCCAACCAGGAAGTCCGCGAAGCTGTTACCGGTGCCAATACCGCCTTCGGCGTATGGACCCAGAAACGAGAAAATGCCGTCTCCATAAAAATCGTAGTTGGTGTTGTTCTGATAGAAGCCGAGGCCGGCGCCAAACTTCCAGGTGTTGCGGCCCTTCACCCAGGTAACCGTGTCGGTGTAGTTGTAGGCGTTGCTGATCTCAAAGCGCGGTCCTTGGGGGCTGTAACCAACGTCCAGGCCGCTGTCGAAACTAAGGATGGGAGGCCCATTAGGCAGATCCGGGGTGATACCAAATCCTAGGGCGCTTGGTGCGGGAAGCGTCGAAGCCGGTTTGTCGCCGAGAAAATTCTTGCGTTGCGCCGTGAAGCGGAATTCATTTAATACGGAGGGTGTAAAGGTTCTCGAATAGAGGGCGTTTCCAAAATAGTTGTTGGTCTGGTCGAGAGAGGGGAAGCCGGGAACATCGGCGCCGTTGAAGCCGTAAGGCTCGAGCTGCGGATTTCGATAGCCTCCCAGAGTGAAGGAGAGTCTGTCCTTTTGGCTGACGACGATATCGAGCTTCCCAGTTATCTCGTTGTTGTTGTCCGTGCTGGGTTCCGCTGTCGAAAGAATTCCCGAAGACGCCGTCGGAATGAGGCCCGTTTTGATGTAGTTGGTGGCAACGGGATTAATCTTCGTGGGGTCAATTATGCCAAGTGCCGCTTGACTCGTGTTCGATTGAAAATAAGGATTGGCTTGAAGAAAAGCAACTACGTTTGGATCCGGGCACCCGCCAACGGTTGTACACGTGACGGAAGTATTTAGGGGGCCGGTGACTGTCGCGCCATTCGCCACGGCCTGGGAAAAATTTCCTTGCAGTTCAGCGGGCGTGAAGGTGGTGACGGAACTCTCCACGACCGATTGGGTGAGACGCTGGCCCTGGTATGCGATGAAGAAGAAAAAGCGGTCACGGCCGCTTATGACGTGAGGGATGGTGATAGGACCGCCCACCGTGCCGCCGAACTGATTGCGCTTCAGGTCATCGCGAGGAAGCAGGTTATTTGGATCATTTTTGTTAAAGAAAGCGTTGGCGTTGAAGTCGCCGTTGCGGAGGAACTCAAACGCGCTTCCATGGATGGAGTTCGTTCCTGACTTCGTCACTACGCTGATAACTCCGGCGCCATTGCGGCCATATTCAGCGGTGTAGTTGCTTGTTAGAATGCGGAATTCAGCGACCGAATCGGGATTGGGATTCAAGACGACGCCATTGCCCTGGATTTCGTTGTTGACCCCGCCATCGAGAAGATAGGTGATGGAGTCCGGGCGTCCGCCAGCGATGCTGAATGTTCCCTGGCCGCCGGCATCGGGGTTCTTTTCCGTCACGCCAGGTTGCAATAGCGCCAGATCGAGGACGTTACGGCCATTCAAGGGCAGGTTCACCAGCGGGCGGCTGGTGACGGACTGGCCGAGAGTTGCGCTGACGGTCTCAACGTTGGGCGCCTGATCCGTGACCTCAATGCTTTCGCTCTGCTGGCCAACTTCCATCTTGGCATCCAGGCGCAAGGATTGATTAATCTGCAGGGACTGGTGCTCGAAAACCTTTTTGCGAAATCCGGTGATTTCGACAGCCGTGCTGTAAGTTCCGATGGGAAGCGAAAGAACCTGATAGAAGCCGTCTTTGTCAGTGTGGGTGACCTGCGAGATCTTGGTGCCTTCGTTGGTCACCGTGACGGTGGCGCCGGAGATGTAGGCGCCGCTCGGATCGGTTACATTGCCGACGATGCGCCCGGTGGCGTCCTGCGCGTAGGATGGGCGAGAAGCAAGAAAAAGCAGGACGAGCGCGAAAAGAAAATACCGAAACATCGTTGATACATGTCGCATGGCGTTTCCCCCAAAAGATAAATTCAGTATGGTCGCCCCGGACTGCTTGTTCTGCCAGTCTGGACGCGCTTCTTCAACGCCTCCAGAACGACAAAATCAGCCATCCCAGAACTCCGCCTCGACAAATCTCAATCGACTTTCGACCCAAGCAATTCTTTAGCGAGAGTGGGTGAGAGGAGGTCTTCCTAGCTGCCAACACGCAGCGGAAAACGGCTTGAATTGCGCTCGGCAACCTTTTCCCACCACTCTTGCTGTTTAACTGTGACTTAGCTTTTAGGATAAATGGACGGCTCGTGTCAAGAAAAGTTAGCCACTGGAAGAGCGACTCCGATCTATCTAAATTTTAGATAGTTGCAAAATGCCCGCCGGGAACTCCAGTGCAGCCTCCGGGCTAATGGAACCTTGCCCGAAATCAGCTGGAACGCAGCAGCAAAGACGCTGTTTCTCCTAGGCCGCGCATCAGGCGAGGCGGAGGAGCCTGGCCACTGTTATGGCGGGAATGCCACGGATGGCGCTGAGGATGGCGTCGGAAACTTCGCCGTCGAGGCGGACGAGGGAGACGGCTTCGGCGCCGGCGGAGTTGTCGCGGCGTCCGAGCGCAAAGGTCGCGATGTTTACTCCGAGATTGCCGAGGGTAGACCCGACCTGGCCGATAACGCCGGGCTCATCGCGATTGCGGAGATACAACATGGTGCCGGCGAGTTCGGCTTCCAGAGGGATTTCGTCGATTTGGAGGACTCGAGGAGAGCCGTCGTACAAAACGGTGCCTTCGGCGGAAAAACCGCGGACTGCGCCGGATTTTTCGGGTAGAGCGGCTACTTCCAGGGTGTTCGGGAAGCCGCGCTCGCGGCGGCGGGTTTCTTCCTCTACGGAGAGACCGCGTGCTGCGGCTACGGCGGGGGCGCTGACCACGTTCACTTTTTCGTCGAGCACGGCGTTCAACATGCCCGCGAGGACCGCGCTACGCAGGAGGTGGGTGCCTACCTCGGCTACTTCACCGGCGTAACGGATGCGGATGCGGGCGGGGCGGGCGGAAACCGCTTGCGAGACGAGAGAGCCAAGCCGTTCTGCAAGCGCTAGATACGGCCTGACGCGACGGTATTGGTCGGCGGAGAGAGCCGGCAGATTCACTGCGTTGCGAATCAGGCCGTCGGCAAGGTAATCCTTGATCTGGACGGCGACCTGCGTGCCGACTTCTTCCTGCGCCTCGACCGTCGAGCCTGCGACGTGCGGAGTGGCAATTACATTAGGCATGGCCAGCAGCGGCGACTCCTTCGGCGGCGGCTCCTGGACGAAGACGTCGAGAGCGGCACCACCCAGGTGTCCGCTCTTCAGGGCTTCGGCGAGGGCGGCTTCGTCGATCAGCTCGCCGCGGGCCGTGTTGATCACCCGCGCGCCTTTTTTCATCTGCGCGATGGATGCCGCGTTGATCAGGTTTTGGGTCGCCGGGCTAAGGGCGGTGTGCAGAGAAATGAAGTCGCTCTCGGCGAACAGCCTATCGAGCGGCACCAGCTCGACTTGCACTTCGCGCGCGGCGGCTTCGCTGATGTAGGGGTCGAAGCCGAGCACGCGCATGTCGAAAGCGTCGGCGCGGATGGCCACCTCGCTGCCGATACGGCCGAGGCCGACCAGGCCCAGCGTTTTGCCGCGGACTTCGGTTCCTGCCGCGGAGGACTTTTCCCAGCGGCCTTCGTGCATGGCCTTATCGAGGCGGGGGACCTGGCGGGCCAGAGCCAGGAGGAGCGCGAAGGCATGTTCCGCGACGCTGATGGCGTTTCCGCCGGGCGTGCTCATCACGAGGACGCCACGAGCAGTGGCAGCATCCTGGTCAATGTTGTCGACGCCAACGCCGGCGCGGCCAACGGCGCGAAGGCGCGGGGCTTTGTCCAGAAGCTCCGCGGTAACTTTGGTGGCACTGCGGACGATCAGGGCGTCGGCGTCGGCGATCTCCGCGTGGAGTGTGTCTTTGGTGGTCAGGACAATGTTCCAGCCTGCCTGGCGAAGCAGTTCCACGCCGCGTTCGCTAATTTTATCGGCAACAATGACTTTCATCGGGCCTCATCTGGTTTGGTTTGCGTTGCTGTGCTTACCCGGCGGGGAAAAGCCGCCAAGTGTAAGAGAACAACGGTAGCGAGTGAGCCGCGAGGTGTCAAATCAACGTGTGTGGAGTGTATTGGAGGCACCGCGCATGGAGGTGCGCGGGGCTATTGACAGGGCGCCGCGTTGACAGGACGGAGGGTGGGGCAAGCCCCACCCCTACGAGATTCTCGGACAAAGCAGCCAAAGAAATATCAGGAAAGGCGGGCGCGGACGCGGTCGCTCAGGGCTTTGCCGTCGACCACTTTGCCTTCGAGGGCGGATTTGGCGGCTTTGACTACTGCGCCCATTTGCTTGATGGAGTTGGCGTTGGTTTCGGCGATGGCTTTGGAGATGGCGGCGTCCATTTCGGCTTCGCTGGCGCCTGCCGGGAGATAAGCTTCGATGATGGCTAGTTCTTTGGTTTCCTTGTCTACCAGATCCTGGCGATTGCCTTTGCCGAATTGATCGATCGATTCCTTGCGTTGCTTGACCAGCGTTTGCAGGATTTGAATGCACTCGGCTTCGTCGAGCTGGCGGACTTTTTCGGTTTCTTTGTACTTGATGGCGGACTTGATGCCGCGGATGACGCTGAGGCGAAGCTCGTCTTTGGAGCGCATGGCGTCGGTCAGGTCTTTTTGGATTTTTTCGGAGAGACTCATCGGTATCCTCGTGTATTGAATATAGCAGAGGAAGAAAAAGAAGTTACACAGAGTACGCAGAGAAAGCGGAGTGCACGGAGATTCCGTGAGCTCTATCCGACATCTAAGCCCTAACAATCTAACGTGAGTTTGCGGCATAATCTGCCCGCACAGGGGTAGGGCTCGCGTACGATTCGGCAAACGGGGAGGATTCAGTGAGCGATCGTCCATGGAGTTCCACGGCGCCTCCGGGAGAATTCAGGACTTATATTTCCGCAGAGGAGAGCCCCAAGGAATTTACGATTCGCGCGGTGATTCTGGGGGCTTTGTTTGGATTGCTTTTTGGAGCCGTGACCGTTTATGTGGGGTTGCGGGCGGGGCTCACGGTTTCCGCTTCGATTCCTATCTCCGTGCTGTCGATCAGTATTCTGCGGGCGTTTGGGCGCTCGACGATTCTCGAAAACAATATCGTGCAGACGACGGGGTCGGCTGGGGAATCGCTGGCTGCCGGCGTGATGTTCACGATTCCTGCGCTCATTTTTCTTGGATTCGGCAAGGAATTTACGTTTTGGCGGATTTTTCCGCTGGCGCTGCTTGGCGGTTGGCTGGGTGTGCTGTTCATGGTGCCGCTGCGGCGGCAGCTCATCGTTAAGGAACACGGGAATCTTTCTTTTCCGGAAGGCACCGCTTGTGCTGACGTTTTGGTTGCTGGAGAGCGCGGCGGGTCGTTTGCGGGACGCGTTTTCTGGGGGCTGGGACTCGGTGGGGCATACACGTTTCTGATGAACACCGTGCAGGCATGGACTTCGCAGCCTGAAGCGCGGCCCAGCTGGTTTCCAGGAGCATCGTTTCGCGCGGCGATTACATCGGAATATCTGGGCGTGGGGTACATCATCGGCTCGCGCGTATCGGGGATTTTGTTTGCGGGCGGCATTATTTCGTGGCTCGTGATCATGCCGGCGATCAAGTTTTATGGGCAGCTCGGCGGGAACACGCCGATCTATCCATCGACGATTCCCATTTCGTTGATGAGTCCGGATGATATCTGGAAGAGTTACATTCGTCCGATGGGAGCCGGCGCGGTCGCGGCGGCGGGGCTTATAACGCTGCTGCGCACTTTGCCTACCATCATTGCCGCGCTGCGTGCCGGATTGAAGGATGTGCGCGCCGAAAAGGCCGGGGGAGCCACATCTGTCAGCCGCATTGACCGTGAAGTCTCGATGCGCACGGTGGTGATCGGTTCGCTTGTGATCGTGGCGATGATCTGGGTGTTGCTTACTTTTCACCCCATCCCAGGAGCGGAAACGCACTGGTATCAGAACCTGTTTGCGGGAGTGTTCGTCACCGTTTTTGGGTTTTTATTTGTCACTGTCGCGGGACGCATCAGCGGATTGCTTGGCAACTCTTCGAATCCCATCAGTGGCATGAGCATTGCAACCTTGATGGCTACTTGCGCGATTTTTTTCGTGGCTGGGTGGACCGCGCCGAATTATCAGGTTCTCGCGTTAATGATTGGAGGGATCGTTTGCATCGCTGCGGCGATTGCTGGCGCGACTTCGCAGGATCTGAAGACCGGATACCTCGTGGGAGCAACTCCCTATTGGCAACAGATGGGTCTTTTGATCGGCGTCACTGTTTCGACGCTGGCGATCGGCACCACTCTGAATCTGATGAATCAGGGTTTGCAGAAATACATCCCGACGCAAATTGCGGTGAACATTCAGTCCTTGCCAGCGGGCGTAAAGATCGAGCAGGACACGTTTGCTTACAAGGGGAAATCGTATGTGCTGATCAATTCTTTGGGGTCGCATGAAGTGCCGGACGGTGAATATCTGTTCGACCCGGGTTCGCAACAGATCGAATACCAATGGGCGCAAGGAATTGGCAGCGACAAAGCGCCGGCTCCTCAGGCGCGGCTTATGGCTACAGTCATTAGCGGAATATTGAATCAGCGATTGCCGTGGCGGCTGGTGCTGATGGGGGTTGCGCTGGTCATCGCGGTGGAAATACTTGGCGTACGCTCGTTGGCATTTGCGACCGGTTCCTATCTTCCGCTGGGCACCACCGCGGCCATGTTTATAGGCGGGCTCATCCGATTGCTCGTCGAAGCCACTACGAAGAAGAAAGATGAAAGCGAAGCCAGCCCCGGGGCACTCTTTTCTTCGGGGCTCATAGCGGCCGGAGGTGTGTTCGGGTTGTTGGGCATTGGGATTGCGCTTTTGCAGGATCCTGAAATCTCCGATCGTTTTCCGCCTTGGCTGCACTGGCTGGCGGCCGTGATGCATCTTCCCTGGCCGGCTGATCTCTTTTCTTTCGGCCCCAAAATTATGGGGCCGCTTGCGACCAGCAACCTGTTCGGCATTTTCATGTTTGCGCTGCTTGGAGCGTCGCTCTTCTATTTCGCACGCAAGAAGCTGAACTGAGACGGGCATCGCAGAGCACTCGGCTACTTTCGCGGGAGCAATCCGACGTCAGGAAATGCGCGCAAAACGCGGCGCAAACTCAGGAAAGCCGTGCAAAACGGCACTTTGACGCGCGGACTCCGAGGCCGTAAACTGAGATAATCATGGCCTCCCGGTCGGGCGTCAAAAGCTATCGAGTCAGCTTCGATTTTTACATCACGCCCGGCGTGAAAATACTGCTGATCGCGAATTTCGCAATTTTCATCCTCGAGGCGTTCGTCGACCATTTTTCCGGGATCGCGGGGTACAGTTGGCTTCTAAAGTGGTTCGGCCTCGTCCCCGCCGCTGTTGTGCCTCTTTTTCACCTCTGGCAGCCGTTTACGTATCTTTTTCTCCATGACGTAAACAATATCTTCCACATCGTAATGAATATGTTGATGCTGTGGATGTTCGGTCGGGAACTGGAAATGGTGTGGGGAAGAAATCGATTCCTGCGCTACTACTTTCTTACCGGCGTGGGCGCGGGGCTTCTCAATGTGGCGGTCAAGACCGTGCCCGCCCTTTTGGGCCATGGTTTTTCCTATGTGCCTACGATTGGAGCTTCCGGGGCGATTTTCGGGATATTGATTGCTTGCGCCATTTTGTTTCCGGACCGGCGCGTTTATCTGTTTCCAATTCCCGTGGCGATGAGCATGCGGATGGTCGTAGCGATTATGGCCGCGTTCACGTTTCTCGGCACGTTCGGACTTGGCGACGACAAAGTCAGCCATATTTGCCATCTGGGCGGAATGCTGGTCGGATATCTTTATTTGCGGCGTGGATCGTTTCTTTACAGCGTTCGAAACAGCGTTTCAGACTGGCAGTACAAGCGCAACCGGAAACGATTCGACGTATACATCAACAAACATAAAAACGAGCCGCCTTCGCGTCCGGATCGCTGGATTAACTAGCGTTCGGATCATTTCCTACTTCTTGCTTGGACCATCCGAGGGCTGGTGTTCCTCTTACGCGGGGCCACCGATGACGTGAAACTTCATGAAGTTGGTTGTACCGCGGATGCCCATGGGTGTGCCTGCGACGATTCCGATGACGTCGCCTTTGCGAACGAGGCGTTCCTGCAGCAACCGCTTTTCTGCGATGCCGGCGAGGCCGTCAATTTTGCGGACGTCGGGAATATGCCGCGGCATTACGCCCCAGATCAACGCCATGCGGCGGCGCGTTTCCGCTTCCGGGGAAAACGCAATGATCGGCACCGCAGGCCGGTAGCAGGAAACCAGACGGGCAGTGAAGCCGCTGTGTGTGAAAACGGCTATCAGCTTCATGTGTAATTCACGGGACGCGTGGCAAACCAACTCCGCAACTGTTTCGGCCACTTTCAGCTTTTCCTGAGGCATGCGCCGTGGCGATATCCAATCGCTGGCTTCGGCTTCTTCAATGATGCGCGCCATCATGCTGACGGCTTCGACGGGATACTTTCCGGAAGCGGTTTCCGCGGAGAGCATGACGGCATCGGAACCGTCAAAAATCGCGTTCGCGACGTCGGACGCTTCGGCGCGCGTGGGGCGCGGGTTTTCGGTCATGGATTCGAGCATTTGCGTGGCGGTGATCACGGGCCGCCGGAAGTGACGAGCGCGGGCGATAATTGTTTTTTGCACGACGGGGACGCGTTCGGGGCTCATTTCCACGCCCAGATCGCCGCGTGCAACCATCACGCCGTCAGAAGCGCGGAGTATGGCGTCCAGATTTTCGATGGCTTCCGGTTTTTCCAGCTTGGCAATTACGGGTGTGTTTTTTCCCGCGCGGCGGATTAAGGACTTCGCCAAAAGCACATCTTCGGGCCGCCGGACGAAGCTGACCGCGATATAGTTCGCGCCGTGCCTTAAGGCGAATACGAGGTCGGCGCGGTCCTTTGGCGTAAGAGCGGGGACGCGCAGTTTGATCCCCGGTAGATTGATGCCTTTATGCTCGCCGAGGGCGCCGCCATTAGCGACCTCACAAATCACTTCGTGGCCGCGCACCTGCAAAACGTGCAATTCGATCAGTCCGTCGGAGAGGAGAATCCGATCTCCGCGGTGGACTTCCCGGGGCAGTGGCCGGAAGGTGGTGCTGACGCGCGTGGTATCGCCCAGCACTTTCGCGGTGGTAATAATAAAGCGTTGGCCGGCGCGCAACTGCACTGCTCTGCTGCCGGCGAGTGGCCCGGTGCGAATCTTTGGCCCCTGGAGATCGGCGAGAATGGCTATGGGCTTTTCGTGCTCAACGGCCGCGGCGCGCAGAACGGCGATACTCTGTGCGTGTTCGGCGTGCGTGCCATGCGAAAAATTGAGGCGCGCCACATCCATGCCAGCTTGCAGCAGGCGGTCTATCATGCGCGGCGAGCTGCTGGCTGGCCCGATGGTGCAGACAATTTTTGAGTGGCGAAATGCCATGTTTTCTCGTGAAGGGGATCGACGGCCCATCCCGCCGGGTGGAGCGGGAAGCTTGCCGGTTTAAAGCCTGCTTACTTTGTGGCGGCGAAATCCGCGACAAGCCGCGTCAGAAATTCGACGCCTTTGTCGAACGAGGCAAGCGGAATTCGCTCGTCGTCGGCGTGCATGCGGCGGGAATCCTCGTCGGCCAAAGGGAACGGCGAGACCCCGTAGGCTTGCACGTTGTGGAGCCGCAACTGCGCCGAATCTGTCGCGCCCGCGGACAGGAACGGGAGAACCGGGGCGCCGGAAAACTCCTGCGCAGCGGTCTTTGTGATTGTGGCATAGAAATCGGATTCGAGCGAAGAGGGCGGAGCAGCCAGGCCGGCATCGGGCTGCACTTCAAAGCGAATTTGGGGATCGTTGACCAGTTTGGTCAGGTCGGCTAGCAGCACGTCGATAGTGTCGCCTGGCAGAAGCCGGATATTCAACATGGCGCGGGCTTCCGAAGGAATCACATTGGCGCGAACGCCCGCTGTGAGCATAGTCGGAGCGATTGTGTCCCGCATCATGGAGTTCCAGAGCGGGTTCGCGTCCGAAATGAAGCGCTGAGCGTGCTCGCCGCGGTCAGGCGTGTCGATCGACCGAATCCACTTGGCGAGTTCGTCGTCTTCGATCGCGGCCAACTGCTCGAAGTAGCGCCGAACAATGGTTGTAAAGTGAACGGGCGCGGTGTAAGCGCCGATCTTCGCGACTGCCGTTGCGAGATGAACGACGGCGTTCTCCTTGGTCGGCACAGAAGCATGACCCGAAGGCCCACTTGCAATCACCGCTACGTTCACGGGAACCTTTTCGCTGGCTTGCACGGCGACATATTGCACTTTGCCGTTTTTCAGGATGACGCGGCCGCCTTCGTTGATGGCGTAGCCTGCGGCGAATTTGTCCCAGTTTTTTGAGATGAGCATCCTGATGCTGGCGTCGCCGCCCTGCTCTTCATCGGCGGTGGCCAAAAAGATGACGTCGCGATTAAGATGGGCGTTGGAACGCTTCAAGGCAATAAAAGCGGCGAGGTTTGCCGCCAGCATTCCTTTGTCGTCGATGGAACCGCGGCCGTACAGATAGCCATCTTTGATTACCGCGCCGAATGGATCGACTGTCCACTTGGACTTGTCCACGCCAACTACATCCATGTGCGCGACCAGCAGGAGCGCATGAGCCGGGTCCGGCATCGCCGCGCTTCGCAGACGTGCGACCAGCGCGCTGCGGCCGGGAGCGAGTTCCAATAATTCCGGCGTAAGTCCTTCTTTAGTCAAAATTCCGGCAATGTATTTTGCCGCTGTTTCTTCATTGCCAGGAGGATTCGTAGTGTCAATCTTGATGAGATCGGCGAGCCAGCCTTCGGCCTCTTTGGTAAGCCCAGCGTTTTCGACAGAAGGGGGAGCTTGCGGAGCGGAAACCGTGGGCATGGACTTGTTCGGCACCTGGGCTGCGATTGGGAGGCTTGCGACGAGCAACCACAGGAGCATGTACGATGCTCCGAGACCCGAGGACTGAGCCGCTGCGGACGCAAGAGTATTCATTTTACGGATCCGGTTCACAAAACATCCTCCGTCTCAGGTGCAGCCAAGCTTAAAGTGGCCGGCTCAGCTAACGTTTTGCAGTTAACGTGCTTCATACTAACATGCAGGTGTGGGGGCCTGGCCGCAGTGGTGGACGCGCGTTGCGTAAACTCAAACGGCGCGCGACTAGCTCAATTCACAAGAAACCGGGCACGCCGGCGGCATGGAATCTAGAAAACGAATCGAGGGGTAAGGCATGAAAACTATCGTTTCCCTGAGTTTACTGACATTTCTAGCGGCGGTGATCATCCTGCCGCTGCAAGAGCGGCAGGCGAGCGCCCAAGCGCCCGCCGGTCAGCAAGGCGGAGCACCACCCCAGCAGGCAGCGCCGAAGTCTCCCACTACGCCGCAGCAGCAGGCCCCCCAAGCTGGTGTCAGCATTACAGTGGAAGTTCCGGTCGTCACTTTGGACGTGATCGCCGCGACGCAACGCGGGGATTTGCTCACAGGCTTGAAGAAGGAGAATTTCAAGATCACGGACGACGGCGTGGCGCAGACCATTACAAACTTTGGTCCGACCGAGGCTCCGATAACCATGGTGATGCTGCTGGAATTCAGCAACGACAGATGGGGAGGGTTCTTTGCCCACTACGCAAAATATTGGTCCACTTATGTTTTCCCCAACCTCAAACAACAGGATTGGGTGGCGCTCGAAACATTCGACCTGAATACTCATCTCGAGGTGGATTTCACGCAGAACAAAGACGAAGTCTTGCAAGGGCTTAGCCGTCTCCATTTTCCCGGCTTCAGCGAATCGGCTGTTTTCGACGCGGTTCTGCAAACCAACGATTCCTTGAAGGACGTGAAGGGCAAGAAGTCTATTGTCCTGCTGGCCAGTGGAGTCGATACCTTCTCGAAGCACAACCTCGATCAAACCATGAAGCTGCTGCGCCAGAGTGATGTGACCCTCTTTTGTGTGGGCTTGGGGCAGCTTTATCAAAATTTCCTGGACGTCAACCGACCTGGCGGGATAGGCAGCATCCAGCGGTTGAATTATCTGCAAGCGGAGAATCAGCTGAAGACCTTTGCCCATGAAACCGGCGGCGAGGCCTGGTTCCCTCAATTCGAAGGCGAAATGCCAGGCATCTTTCAAACTGTGACTTCTTTCTTGCGGCACCAGTACAGCCTTTCGTACACGCCGACGAGCGGCGGAAGAGACAACAAATTCCATAAGGTGAAAATCGAATTGGTGAAACCCGACGGCAGCCCGCTGGAAGTGCTCGATCAAAAAGGCAAAAAACAGAAGTGGGTGGTTTATGCGCGGGAAGGATATGAAGCGCAAAAAGCAGTCGGTGCCGGCGGGGATTAATTTCGTTCGCAGGAGCCGCGCGAACGTGCGCTTTGTGCTGTTAATAGCCGCGGGTGAAATCGACCTGGTTGAACATTTCGCGGCCGTCGAACCAGCGTTCCAGCAGATCCATCAAGAGAGCTGTTTCGCGATCCCACAAGCGGTCGCTGATGGCGCTGGTGTGCGGAGTTATGAAGAGATTCGGCGCCTTCCAGAGCGGGCTTTCC
The DNA here is from genome assembly GCA_035313865.1 of Candidatus Acidiferrum sp. Classification (GTDB taxonomy): domain Bacteria; phylum Acidobacteriota; class Terriglobia; order Acidiferrales; family UBA7541; genus Acidiferrum. The sequence goes on along the minus strand of DATFZY010000148.1, from coordinate 8,800 downwards.
GCAGGGAGCGGCTCGACGGAGGTCACGTCCAGCGCTGCGCCACCAAGAGCGCCGCTTTCCAGGGCGCTGATTAGCGCGACTTCATCGAGAAGAGAACCGCGGCCGACGTTGATGAGGCGGGCGCCTTGCTTCAGGCGCGCGATTTGCGCGGCGCCCATCAGTTGGCGCGTTTCGGATGTCTCCGGCGCTGCGATGACCACGTAATCCGCTTGCGGCAGAACTTCGTCGAGTTGCGAAGCTGGGGCGATCTTCTCTGCATGCGGACTTTCGCTCTTGCCGGAGCGCGTGACGCCCCAGACACGTATGTCAAAAGCGCGGGCCCGTTTCGCGAGTTCGCGGCCGATCGAACCAAATCCCACGATTAGCAATACTTTGCCGCTCAGCTCAGTGAAGCGCTGAGGCAAGTCCCACATGTCCTGCTGGCCCCAGTGCGCGCGGTCCTGGTGGCGGACAGAATCGGGAAAATTGCGCGCTAGAGCGATCAGAAGGCCCATGGTGTGCTCAGCCATTGGCGGGGAGAAGATCCCACTGGGGTTTGTAACCACAATCCCGGAATCGCGCAGTTCGGGATACATCAATTGGGCGACGCCAGCGGCGGTGGAGTGAATCCACTTGAGCTTTTTCGCGTGCGTGAGCTGTTCGGCGCGCAGCGAGTAGCCCACGAAAATATCCGTGTCCGGTAATTCGGCGGGAAGGCGGTCGTAGTCGGACAAATGAATGACGCACATTTCCGGCCAACGGGCGCGAATCGTGTCGGACATGACCGGCTGCGGGCGCCAGTACGTGAACGGATGCCAGACGCAGATGACCAGTTTTGTTTCTTCCGGTTTGGTGCGGTTCATTCGCCGCTACCGCGGTGCTTCCAATAGAGGAGCAAACCAACGATAAGACCGAGCCCGCCTGTGCCGAGGATAAACGGGCGCGAGAGCGGAAGCGCGAACCAGCAAATGACAACGAGACCGACGGAAACGATCGCGCCGACCGGTGTGCCGGAAATCGTGATAGTCCCGAAAGAGGACCGCGAGCGATTCTGTCCTCGCTCTGGAGGTTTTTGCGAAGCGGGCTCGTAGGTCAAGCTCATATTACCGCCTTGTGAGAATGCGCAAATCATCGCCGGTCATGTCCGCAGGCTCAGGCTGACTGAGCGCGGCGAGCATGGTGGGCGCGAGATCGCGCAGCGAACCGCCGGGTTTCAGTTGCAGCGAATCGTCATCGCTGACGAGAACGAGCGGCACGGGGTTGGTCGTGTGATAGGTGTGTGGCCCGCCAGTGGCGGGATCAACCATCGTCTCGGCGTTGCCGTGATCGGCGGTGATGAGCCAGAGGCCGCCACGCGGCTTCAGCGTTTGGTAAATTCTGGCGAGACCTGCATCCACGGCTTCGACCGCTTTAATCGTCGCTTCGAGATTGCCTGAATGCCCGACCATGTCGGCGTTCGCGTAATTCATGATGATGGCGTCGAATTCGCCTTTTTCGATGGCGTTCACGACTGTGTCCGTGATTCCTGCGGCAGACATTTCCGGCTTTAAGTCGTAGGTCGCGACTTTGGGCGAGGGCACGAGAATGCGCTCCTCGCCACCGAAAGGCTTTTCGACGCCGCCGTTAAAGAAATAGGTCACGTGGGCGTATTTTTCAGTTTCCGCGCAGCGCAGGTTTTTGTATTGCAATTCTTCGAAAACCTGAGCCAGGATGTGCTCTAGCTTTTCCGGAGAAATCACATACTTTAGCCAGGGCCAGTTTTTGTCGTACTGCGTCATCGCCACATAGAAGAGATTCTTGGGACGCTTTGCGTCGGCGATTTTGTCGAAACCGGGTTCGACGAGGGCGCGCGTCATTTGCCGCGCGCGGTCCGCTCGAAAATTGAAGAAAATGACCGCGTCGTCATCATGGATCGTTCCCACGGGCACGGCTGCTGCGCCGCTTCCCTTGGTAACGACCACGGGCTTTACGAACTCGTCTGTAACACCCTGTTGGTAGCTTTTTTGAAGCGCAGCCAATGCATCTTCGGAGTGCGTCTCCGCTTCTCCGTGAACAGCCGCGCGATACGCGAGTTCGACGCGCTCCCAGCGGTTGTCGCGGTCCATCGCATAGTAGCGTCCGACAAGTGTGGCGATTTCCCCGACCCCGAGTTCGCGCATCTTCTGCTGTAGTCGCCGGACATAATCGCGACCGCTGTTTGGCGCAGTGTCTCGGCCATCCATGAAGCAGTGGACAAAAACCCGCTCGACCTTCTGCTGCCTGGCCATTTCCAGCAACGCAAACAAATGCTGAATGTGCGAGTGCACGCCGCCATCGCTCAACAAGCCTAGCAAGTGCAATTGTTTTTGCCGCCCGCGCTCCATGGCCTGTTGAAAGAGCGGCACGTTCTGCAATTGCTTGTTCGCAATGAGCAAGTCGATGCGCGTGATGTCCATGTGGACGATTCTCCCCGCGCCGATATTCATATGGCCCACTTCGCTGTTGCCCATCTGTCCTTCGGGCAACCCGACGTATGGGCCCGACGTATGAATCAGCGTGTTTGGAAATTTCTTCATCAAATCGTCGTATGCGGGCTTGCGGGCCAGTGCGATGGCATTGCCTTTCGTTTCTGCACGGTAGCCCCATCCGTCCAGCACGGTCAGTACAATAGGTTTCGGTCGTTTGCTCATGTGTTTGCGTAACAGCTATCTCGCCGCAATCTCCCCGAGGGCTCCCAGCAAGCGGCCCACTTCTTCTGCCGTGTTGTAGTGAACTAGGCCGATGCGCAGGAGCCCACCGATGGCTTCGACGCCGAGGCGTTCGGTCAAGTTCAGCGCGTAGTAGTTGCCATCCCACGTAAAGATGCCGCGGTCACCGAGAAAAGCTGCCACTTCCGCGGGCTTGTGATTCGCCAGACGTAAAGAAACCGTCGAGCAGCGCTCGATAAAGCGCGCCGGGTCGCTGATGCCGAAAAATTGGAGGCCAGGTATCGCAAGTAGGCCTTCGACCAGATGCGCGAGCAGCGCCATTTCGTGCTGGCGCGTCGCTCGGTAGGCGGCCAGCAGTGCGCTGCGACGATCCTTCACCGCGGGATCGCAGCGGCGGCCAACTTCCGCGAGGTAATCGACCGCAGCGCCGATTCCCGCAATCAGTTCGTGAACCTGCGTTCCAGTTTCCCAGCGATCTGGGAGCGAATCCGGGGCGGGACGCACCTTGTAAGGCCGGAAGCGCAGCAGATGCTCGCGCTTTCCGTAAAGCGCGCCCATGTGCGGTCCAAAAAACTTGTAAGGAGAGCACACGAGAAAATCACAATCGAGGGCCCGCACGTCAATCGAACCGTGCGGAGCATAGTGCACCGCGTCAACAAACATCAGCGCTCCGGCCGCGTGCGCTAGCTTGGTTATTTCCTCGACTGGATTAATCGTGCCCACTGCGTTCGAAGCGTAGCCGACAGCGACGAGCTTCGTCTTCGCGGTTAATTTTCGCTTCAAGTCTTCGAGGTCAAGCGTGCAGTCCGCTTCGTGAATCTGCACCTGCCGAATCACCACGCCTTTTTCTTCCAGCGCGCGCCACGGGGCAACATTCGCGTCATGATCCAGAGTGGTCACTACAATTTCGTCACCTGGACTCAGTTCACGACCAATCGCGCGTGCCAGCGCGAAGGTGATGGTCGTCATATTCTGCCCAAAGACGACCTCGTCCTTGTCACAATGGAAAAAATCCGCCATCGCCTCTCGCGCGGAGGCAATGACGGCGTCGGTGCTGCGGCTGGTGGCAAACGCCCCGCAAGTATTCGCGTTCGACTTCAGAAAATAATTTTGGACGGCATCCATCACCTGCCTCGGCACTTGTGTGCCTGCTGGCCCATCGAGAAAAGCAGCTTGGCAACCGTTCACTTGTAATTGCAGCGAGGGGAATTGTGCCCGCACCCAATCAACATCCAGGCGCTTACTTTCGGTTCCGTGCATCACCGGCGTGCTCATCGTTTTCTCCGTCCGCTAGTTTCTCACAGGGCGAGCCGAGGATGAAGCCGCGCATAGTCGTGTTAGCATTTAAACGGTTGTTCCTCACTCATGCCGCTTTGGCGCCGGCTATAAATCAAATGAGCGGTCACGCATCGGCCGGCTCCGCGCCACGTTTCTCCATGAGGTGTTCCGTGTCTGAATCCTTTACGCCAACCGAGCGCACGCGTGTCGTTCGGGAGCCGCAGCGCGGCACCCACGACCGCGAAACGGTTTACGCGATTCTCGATGAGGGACTTGTGTGCCACGTGGGCTTTTCCGCTAACGAACAGCCGTTTGTCATTCCCACGCTATACGCACGCATCGGCGACGCAGTCTATTTTCACGGCTCCGCTGCAAGCCGGATGCTTCGTGGGATAAGCGCCGGCGCGAATGTGTGTCTGACGGTCACGCTCACGGACGGGATTGTGCTCGCGCGCTCGGTTTTCAATCATTCGATGAACTATCGCTCGGTCGTTGCTCTCGGCAAAGCCGTGCTTGTGGATGCACCGGAAGAAAAACTTAATGCTCTTCGCGCCTTTACAGAGAAGATTCTGCCCCAGCGGTGGGACGACGCGCGACAACCCAATGAAAAAGAACTGAAAGCCACCAGCATTCTGCGCCTGCCGCTGACGGAAGTCTCCGCGAAGGTGCGCGTCGGCCCTCCGGAAGACGACGCTCCTGACTACGCTCTCCCAATCTGGGCCGGCGTGATCCCGCTTCGCGTCGTGGCTGGCGCGCCGATTCGCGATGAACGATGCGATCTCGGGATTCCGCTTCCAGCGTATGTGGCGCGCTACCATCGCTGAATTGCGAGTGAATTCAAAGCCGCGTGAGCCTACTGCCGCACGGCGCGCAGAAAATCGGCGAGCAGGCCGTAACCCGTGGCTTCGACTCCGGGATTGTGCTCGATGAACGACAACCCAAACACATCGAGGTCAAACCGAATCGCCGAGCTGCTGCCTTCCAGATTGGCGAGCGGATCCGAAGCCAGCAGAATTTCCGGCTGCACGCTGCAATCCACGCCGTCGCCGCGGCGCTCCGCCCGGCACACGAGCTTGTAGCGCATGCCGGCAGCCCGCACGGAGCGAATTTTCTCCTCGCTCAGTTCCCGAATGCCAGTGCGCTGCACTTGATCGAGCCTCACGTTCACGCCCATCAAGACAATTGCCAGCGCGACGATCTTCACAGCCGAGTCCCAACCGTCCAGGTCCGCTGTCGGGTCCGTTTCCGCAATGCCCATGGCCTGGGCGCGCTTCACCGCTTCGTCCATCGAGCGGCCTTTCTCGATTTCCGTCAGCACGACATTCGTAGTGGAATTCAAAACTCCCGTGAAGCCTCTAATGTCCGTCGCCGGCAATCCGAAAGGAAACATCGAAAAAACCGGCACGCCGTCCATCACTGTGGACTCAAAAAGAAATTGACGGTTCTTCTCCTTGGCGAGCGCCGTGAGTTCGTGATAAGCATGAACGATGGGCCCTTTGTTGGCGGTAATGGCGTGCGCACCCAATTCGAGTGCCATGCGCAAATGCTCCGTGGCGGGCTGGCCCGTTTTGACATTGAGAGAAGTCGCTTCAAAAAGAACGTCAGCGCGCGCTCGTTCGAGCCACTCGCGCAGATTACGCGGCTGCGTTGTGTTTCCGTGCTGAATCAGCGAGTGCCCGTGGAGAGCGGCAAGAGGATTGAGCCCGTCGGGGTCGGCGATCCAGCCGGTGCGGCGCGTAGCAACTCCCGTAAGCCGCCAGCGAATGTCGTAACGCCGGCGCAAATCCGTCTCTTTGGAAATGAGCAGGCGCAAAAGAGCGCGCCCGACGTTACCCATGCCGACGATCGCGAGATTGTAAGACGGCATGAGTCAAACCTCCGCGATGGTAGGACAAGCACTCCTGCCTGTCTCTGGGGACATGCAGCGAAATAAGGCTCAGCAAACCTGCAACTCCAGGCGACAGACAGAATGTCTGCCCCACCTTACTTCAGTGCGCCGCGTTTAGTTTGGCGGCGGCGTCAGAGATCAGCGCAGCCTCATCCTGCAAACAATGCGCGACAACCAGGACGCCTTCGTCGGCTTGCTTCGATTCTTTTTGCTCGATCGACTCGCGGATGTAAGGCATCGTCTTCGCTGCGTAACCGGTGTAGAAGCCCGGCGCATAGAGCTGATGGCGATACCATTTGCGGTTCGGCAAGCCTTCCGGCGTGAGGAATTTGCGCTCGCTCTCAATGAGCAGACGATTCACTTCGGCGAGCGAGCTGGATGCCAGCGCCGCACCGCCATTGGCATTCGCGTGTTCCAGCGCCTTCCGATAATCCGCCGCGGCACGTGTGACCGCGTCGGCAGCGTTTTCAAGAGGTGCGAAGTTCTGGTAAGGCGGAATTTCCTCCTTTTTCGGCGGAACGTATGTTTTCTTCGGGTCCGCTGTGGCAGTGAAGACGCCCTCGTCGAGCTCGCGATTGCGCTCGCGAATTTCGTCCTGCATTTTCTTCGACAAGTCCTTCAATTCCTTGACGTAGGTCTGCATCGTTTCCGCGAAGTCGCCGAAATCGAACGGCAGCAAATCCGCATCGGCCATGCGCATCATGGCCGTGCCTCCGGCTTGAGAGAGCGCGCGGCCGTAGACGAACGTTGTATCGCTGAAGTGCGTGTACCAGTAGAAATCGTCGTAGATCGAGTGATAGATTCCGCCGCCGTCCTCGCCGCCAAAGCCGATATTAAGCGAAGCGACGCCGAGGTGCTGAAGGAACGGTGTGAAGTCCGAGCCGGAACCCAGCGCTCCAACGTGCATGTCGGCGCGCTGGCGAACCTCTTGCTTCTTATCGCCGGGCGCTTCTTCGATGGCGCGAAGCTGCTCGCGCTTCCAAGCGGAAAGCTTTGTTTCCGGGTCCTGAACATCGCGCGCGACGTCGTTGATGAACTTTTCGAGAGTGTGCGAACCCCCGATGCCAAAATAGCCGCGGCCATTACCGTCAGAATTGATGTAGATGACGGCGTGCTTATCGAGTTCCTCGGCGTGCGTCTCGACCCACTCCGTCGAGCCAAGTAATCCTTCCTCTTCGCCGTCCCACGCGCAATAGATGAGCGTGCGCTTGGGTTTCCATCCTTGCTTCAGAAGCTCACCCATCGCGCGAGCTTCTTCCAGCATCGCGGACTGACCGGACAGCGGATCTTCCGCGCCGTTCACCCAGCCGTCGTGATGGTTGCCTCGAATAACCCATTCATCGGGATAAACCGAGCCAGGAATTTTCGCGATGACGTCATACAAAGTTGCAAGCGGCGTCCAATTCGATTTCACCTTGAGATGAACTTTTCCCGGGCCAGGACCGATGTGATAGGGGATAGGGAGTCCGCCGCGCCACGCCGGCGGAGCCATGGGACCTTTCAGCGAAGCCAGAAGCGGCTCTGCGTCGCCGTAGGAGATTGGCAGTACGGGAATTTTGGTGATGGTCTGCGCATCTTTCAAATCGAGCCGCTTTGCGTCTTTCGTCGCTCCAACACCAGGTGTCAGCGGATCGCCTGCATAGAGAGGCATATCCGCGACGCTGCCGCGCTGCACTCCATCCCTGGGACGATACGGCCCCTCGGGGTAAACGTCGCCTTGGGTGTACCCGTCTTCGTGCGGATCGGAGAAGATCAGACAGCCGATCGCCCCGTGCTCCGCGGCGACCTTTGGCTTAATACCCCGCCACGAGCCATAGTAGCGTGCGATGACAATGGCGCCCTGCACGGAGATCCCCATACGCTCAAGCTTTTCGTAATCATCGGGCACGCCAAAATTGACGTAGACGAGCGGAGCCGTGACGTCCCCATCAATCGAATACGAATTGTAAGTAGGGAGTTGCTCGGCGGTCTGGCCCGAGGTGGGATCGACTTTCAAAACCGGCTCCTGCAGCTTCGCTGTGAATTTTGGGCCGCCGCCCACCAGCTCGACGACACGCTCCTTCGGAGTGGGCATCAGAACATCGAAGTTTTCAATGTGGGCGTCCAGGCCAAATTCCTTGAATCGCGCAAGCAGCCATTCAGCGTTGTCCTTGTCATAAGGCGAACCTACGTGGTGCGGTCGCGCCGCAAGCCGCTCCATGTAGCCGCGGATTTTATCCGGCTCGGGAATGGCGCGAAATTTATCTTCCCACTGCCGCTCCGCTCGCGATGATTCCACGGAATATCCGGCGAGCGGCTGCTCGTCGGCCACCACGTGTGCCCCAATAGGCGCAAGCGAAATCCCTGCAAAGACAACCAATGCAATCAGACCACTGCGGTTCATAAGACCCCCTCGTTTGGAGCAGGTATTTTGCCTGAACTGCGTGGCGATTGGAAACGTTTGTTGCGACTCTATCCGCGACTTCCGGTTCTTAGCAGGATATCCAGGTCGTCGGGATGAATAGCGCAAAGCAGCGCGTCCTCACGGTCAATGTGGCCTTTGCTGATCAACTGCACGAGCGATTCCTCCAGCGCGAATGAGCCTTTTTTCTTCGTCATGGTGATTTCCTGATGGAGATGCTGTAGCGCATTGCGCCGAATGTGTTGCCGCGCCCCGTAGCCGATCATCAGAAGCTCCGCGGCGGGAAAGCGCTCGCCGCTCTTGCTGGGCAGGAGGATTTGCGTCAAAACAGCGGATAGGGCCATCGCCAATTCTTGCCGGATGGTATTTTGGCGCTCGTCGGAAAAAGAGTCCGAGATGCGCGAGATTGTCGTCGCAACATCGATCGTGTGCAGCGTAGAAAGCACAAGATGCCCGGTCTCCGCAGCCGCCACGGCGATACGCATCGTTTCCGGATCGCGCATTTCCCCCACGACCAGCACGTCGGGAGCCTGGCGTAATGCAGCACGGAGCGCCGTCGGAAAATCC
>DATFZY010000147.1:0-10593 GCA_035313865.1 Candidatus Acidiferrum sp. | reverse complement strand
AAGCCGCTGTCTTCCGCGACGTCCCGCATCGTCACCGTCTGATCCTTGCCGCTCGCGCGCTTCACCGCGTGCCTCCCGAGGGCGTCATCATACTGCCAGAGTCCGCTCCTCTGCTTGGGAATATGTTGCTCTGCGGGCGTTCGCCTACTCGGCGGGCACATCAAACGAAAGCGGCTCGCTGAACCATTTTGTTTTCCAGATGCCGAACGCGATTCCCGCCGCCATCCACACGGTTCCAAGAATTTTCGCTGGGTTGCTCAGTGTCCACCACAAGAGCGCGCAAACAACAAATCCTATAATCGGCACGATGAAACTTCCGATCGTTCTCCCGGCGCCCTTTAGAAAATAATGCACAAACGAGGATGCGTTGACGCCCATGAACGCAATCAGCGCGCCGTAGTTCAGCAGCTCTATGCCTTTTTCAAACGTCAGGAAAAAAGATCCCACCAGCACAATCAGGCCGACGAAGACGACATTGTTTCGCGGAATATGGTGCTTCGCGTCTACTTTTCCAAAAAAAGATTTCGGCAGCGCATTGCTCCTGCCCATTCCGTAGAGGAGCCGCGCCGCTCCAAGCTGTGCGGCCATTCCCGATCCGAAATTGGCCACAAGCAATGTCCCGCCAAGTATCGAAAAAAGCGGCGCCCAGGTTCTGGCCGCCGCATAAACATACGCCGTATCCTGATTCGGAAACGGTTCCGACGCCGGCCATACCAGTTGCGCCACGTAGACTTCCGCTGCGGAAAGAATTCCTATGACCAGGCACGCCAAAACCGTGGCCAGCATGATATTGCGCCGCGGATTTTCCACTTCCTCGGAAAGCGTCGAGATCCCGTCGAATCCTATATACGTGAGTACTGCCAGCGAAGTACATCCAAAGAGATCGCTGAACGTAAATGTCTTCGGGTCGTAAAAGGGCCGCGTAAAAAATCCAGGATCGCTATGCGGATGCCCGAAAATATATCGAATCGTCGTCACAAAAACGATGACCACGACCCCGCTCATCAACGCCGCCAATGTCGCATTGACGCGCGCCGAAGTTTTGACTCCCCGCATGTTCAGCAGCGTGAATACCACGGCGAAAAATATTTTCCATCCCCACACCGGCAGCCCCGGAGCAAATTCATGCGCCTGCCCCGCGCACCAGATCGTGCAGATCAAGGGATTCACGATGTAGTCCATCACCATGCTCCACCCGGTGACGTACCCCATCGAAGGATGAATCTCTCGCGCCACATACGTGAACGCCGAACCCGCGCTTGGATAAACGCGCGCCATTTTTCCGTAGCTCACTGCGGTGCACATCATCGCAACCATGGCGATCAATATCGCCGTCACAACATGGCCACGCCCGCGGTCGCTGAGCGCTCCAAACGCGGACATTGGCGCGACCGGCTGCAGCGCGATGATTCCGTACAGCAGCAAATCCCTTAACGTGAGCGCGCGCCGCAGTCCGCCGCCGCTGCTCGTTTCCTCGCTCAAGCGCTTCTCCTTTTAGTGGGCGCAGCGCTCTTCGCGTCCAGCACAACGGCGCGAGTCAGATTTTTCGGAACGTCGGGATTGAGTCCCTTGCGCAAACCGATTTCCAGCCCAAGCAGTTGCGCAGGAATCGAGGTCAGCGCCATCCGCGCATATTCCGGTTCATCCATTCCGAGTTCGACCAGTAGATCGCTCTCACGCCGAAGCTCAGGCGTCGCACGGTTTACAACGACCATCGTCGCCGCCCTCAGCTTTTTCAGTTCGCCAATCAGCAAGCTCTCTTCTGCCTCCGCGGCATCCGAAAGCAGAAAAGTAATTAGCGTGTCGCGTCCCGCAATGGACTTGGGTCCGTGGCGAAACTCCAGCGTGTGATAAGCCTGCGCGTAAGAAGACGACATCTCCGTGAGTTTCAGCGCGGCCTCCTGCGCCAGCCAGTAATGCGCGCCTTGCCCGAGAAAAACGTAATCCGCGAATCGCCGCTTTGCCGCAAACGCGCGAATCTTATCAGCATTCCCCTCAAGCCACCGGGAAGTCTTTTGCGGCAGGCCATCTAGTGCCGCGGCAAGCGCAGCATCGCCAGCGTATTGCGCGCCAAGCTTTTGAAACAGCAGCAAGATGGACGTAAACGACCGCGTCATTACCATGCTCTGCTCGTCAGCCCACGGCAGCTTCAGCGTAAGCGTGCACAATTCGTTGAGAACGCTGCTCTCGCTGCAAGTCACGCCCAGCGTCCGAACCGCGCCGCCAGATTTAAGCCATTCCGCCGCGCGCAAAACCTCGGTAGTTTTCCCGGAGCGCGACACCAGCACCACCTGCCGCGCACCAGTGCGTTTCAACGTTTCTTCAGGTGCGAACAGCAGCTCCGACGCAGGCACTGCCGTGCAAGCCACTACAGGAAGTTTTGCCCACTGCGCCGCAATGGTCCGCGAGACGTAATAGCTCGAACCACAAGCCACAAACAACCACGGTCCTTCTGGCGAAAAATGTTGAGAGATTTTGGCAAGCTCGCCGTTCTGCTCAAACTGCGCCGCGGTTTTTATCCAAGTATCCGGCTGCGAAAGGATTTCCTGCAGCGTCTGCTTGCCCGCAACGTCCTTAGCCGTTCGTCGTCCGCGCCCAGCCGCCGCTTTTTTGTGCTTAGCTTTTCGTTTGTCTTTTTTCACTCGGGCCCGGTCCCTTTCGGCTGCTCGGCCTTCGTGGAAAGTTGCACGGCCTTGTTGAGCGCAGTAATACGGCGAGCGCTCGCCAATTGCTCACTCATTGAATCGTTTGAATGCAGGCATTTTCTATCAATTGCATTCGACGCGCAAGGCAAAACTTTCCGCAAACGGTCTCTCGCGTCCGCCTGGCTTCCCGCAACAATAAACGTTTTCTAATCCTCGGACCTGTCCTTTCGTACAGTACGTAGAATTTCCACACCCGGTGTCTATTGGTTAAAGTTCTCACACTTTTTCAGCAACGCCCCTCTCGGCAAAGGAGTCTAATTAAGTAGCACCTCGTCCCGGTCGAGGGCCATCTGTATGGGCGAGAACACGGTCATGAACGGTCGCAGTCCCACAAACCTCTTTGTGTGGCACGTCCTCGGATTCGTTTCCGTATTCTTCGCCGCCTACTCCCTGCGAAGCGTTGCTCTCGAACCCGATCCCGTTCTCCAGGGCTATCTCCAGGTCATCGGCGCCTTGCTGGCGTTCGTTTTCGCCGCGCTTACTTTCGTCCGGTTCCAGGGTACGCAGGACCGCGTTTCGCTGATCCTCGGCGCCGGATTTCTTCTGTCGGGCGCCGTGTTGTCCGCTTCCAGCGTGCTCTTCTTTCAGTTTCAGCAGGACCCGACCGTCAGTGTCACGTGGGCTCCGGTTGCCTGGTGGCTCAGCCGCATGGTTCTGGCTCTCCTGCTTCTCGTCGCTCTACTGGTTGAGCGTTTCATTCCTCGTTCGCGCCACACGAAAGTGGAAATCACCGGCGCCCTCCTGGCCGTGATCGCTTTCACCTATTTGATAGCCGCCGCGCTTCGCCGGCTTCCGCCGGAAGTTTCCCGCCATCCGCTGGCTTTTGTGCCCAGCCCGCAGCAGCTTTTGCCCGGCGTAATTTTTCTCGTGGCCGTGATTTGGTATCGCCGCCGTCTCCAATTGGAAGACTCTGCGTTCGACCGCACCATCTACGCCGCGGCCTGGATGAATTTCGCGGCGCAACTGGCGGCTTGCCAGTCCGTGCGTCTTCTTGACGCGCCCTTTGTCCTCGCCCAGATTCTCACCGTCAGCAGTTACGCTCTCGCGCTCGGCGGCGCGCTCCTCGACAATGCGCGTCTCTTTGAACAAGTCCGGCATCTCGCCGTCAGCGATCCGCTCACCGGCCTCGCCAACTATCGCCGTCTCCTCGACGTCCTCGAAAACGAAACCGAGCGCACCAACCGCACGAGCAGGCCCTTCGCCATTCTTCTGCTCGATCTCGACGGCCTGAAAAAAATCAACGACCGCCACGGACATCTGGTCGGCAGCCGCGCGCTCTGCCGCGTCGCCGCCGTTCTCCGCGTCCACTGCCGCGCCATTGACACCGCCGCGCGATACGGCGGCGATGAGTTTGCTCTCGTTTTGCCGGAATCAGAGGACCGGGAAGCGCAACACGTAGCGAATCGTATTCGCCAGGTCATGGCCGAGGATGAAGAAACGCCGCAGCTCTCCGCGAGCATCGGCATTTCGATCTATCACGGAGAAGGCGAACGCATTGAAAAGCTTCTCGCGGATGCCGATCAGGATCTCTACGCGGAAAAAGCGCGCCGCGTAAAGCGCGGCATCGCCGCATTCCACTACCGCCGCCGCACGCCGAAAGCGTAGGCATTGCGTTCAGGTACAGCGATGACTCCCCACGGTTTGCTTCCTCCGCGGCGGCAAGTGCGATAAGCAATCAGTTGTGTTTGGGAGGCTGCCGCAGCTTTGCGGTGAACTCCGGATACTCTTTTCCGAGCGCATCCAACAGGTTCTCGATGACAAGTTCCCGCTTCTCCGCTGGCCAAAGATTTATATCTTTCATTGCCTCGTCATACTCGTGGCAGAAGACATGCTGCGCGGTCCGGGCCTCCAGCGCACTGATAATATGCTCTTTGTCCACGGCTCCAGGTTCCCCGGCGCTTGCCAATTGTGCGATTTCTTCGGGTGTCATCTGATGCCGCTCGAATCGCACGTCGGTCGTCTCGCAGAACTCCGGCGTCGCGTCCATCAGCTTGCCTTCGCGTACGCGGAACACCTTCTCCGCAAACGGCCGGCCCGCCATGGAAGTCCCGAACGCGCCCGGTGCGCTGACCCGCTGCCAGATCACCGTTTTCCCGTCCTTGTCTTTTTCAAAATCCACGCGGGCTTCCATGGAAATTTCAAACAACTTGTGCGGCTTTGGCGAAAGGGAGTACATGATGTAGCCCCAGCAGCAATGGTTTCCACCACCCCTGTCCGTTCGGAAGACCACATCCGGTTTGCCGTCTCCATCAAAGTCTTTGCCCGTCAGGTTTTCGTCGAACGTCACGTTGAATCCGCTGGTGCGGAACACCACTCGCCCGGAGCTGTTGTAAATGGCTGCCGTACAGCGAAACTCGGTTTCTTCCTGATCTCTCACCGGTCCGAGCGAAATTTCGTAGCCGTCCCAAAGTTTCTTTTTGTATGCCGCGTTTTTTTTCTGATCCGAACGGCAGGAAATGTCATTCTGATCTTCCTGGGCGGGAAGCGTCTGGCAGATGCACGCAGAAAGCAGGAACATGTAGAAGAGGCGGCGCATGAGGAGCCTCGCTCACACTCCGCGCGCGATTAGTAAACGGCGCGGTTTTGAGTCGTCGCCTTAGTATCCAGCGAAAAGCGCGGCTCGGCTTTCGCTTTGTCGAGGAGTTGCCCGGCAAGATACTCACCCACTGCCGGTCCATGCTTGAAGCCGTGGCCCGACCCGCCGCCAGCAAACCACACATTCTCTATTTGCGGATGACGGTCGATCAAAAAATCTCCGTTCGAAGTGTTTTCATACTGGCAAACGCGTGTCTCGACCACCGGCGCGTCCTTCAATGCAGGGAAACGGCTCGCCACATATCCGTGGACGACTTCCGCTTCCGCAGCCGTGGGCAAGCGCGATTGCGTGTCGGGATCGACGCGCTCTCCATGATGGTCGAGCGCAATTTTCAATCCGCGGCCTTCGATATCCGGCATTCCGTAATACTCGTCTTCCTGAAAAAGCCATGTCGGCAATGCGGGAGGCGCGAACCGTTCGTCGCCGGGTGGCACGCCAAAAAAGAACACTTCCTGCCGGCTGGGGAAAATTCTGTGCCCAAGAATTTCCGGAAAAACTTTGCCTAGCCACGACCCGCAAGCAAAAACAAACTGCCCCGCCGAGATGATTTCGCCATTGCTGCAAGTCACGCTCTTCAAATTTCCATTTCCACGCGGCATCTCCACTTTTGCAATCCGAAAGTCCGCTCCCAGCTTCACGGCATCTTCTACAACCGCAGCCACCGCGCGCCGCGCCATCAGCGCTCCGCTCTTCGGCTCCAAAAATCCCCGCGTCACGCGTTCAAACGAAATCTGCGGATAGCGCCTCTCGAGCGCCGCTTTATCCATCTCTTCAAACGGCACCTCGCAGCGCTTCAGCGTGGCCATACTTTGCATCACGCGCGAATCATCGTCCCCCGCCAGCCAAAGAACTCCCGTCTCGTGAAAGAGCCGTTGCCCAGTTTCCGCGAAAAGACTCTTCCACTGCGCCAGCGACCGCTGCGACGACCGCGTATAAATCTCGTCCGTTCCATAGCCCATGCGAATGATGCGCGTCTCGCCGCCTGAGCTGGCGCGTGCGTTTCCCGGCCCATACGCATCGAGCAGCACGACGCGTTGGCCGCGCCGCGCCAGGTGCCACGCCGTCCACGCGCCAAACACCCCCGCGCCAATTACCGCCACGTCGTACGTTTTCGTCGTAGTCATCGCGATGCATCCTATCGTATTTGTCCCTGGTAGCACAGGCTGGCCCTGAGCTGCGAGGGGCACTCCTGCCTCTGGAGTTTTCACAGTCGCTCGATTCGATGCTCCTTCGAGCGTCCCATCTTAGTACTAGGGTCTGTAGTTTCTTCCGTCTCCAGTGATACGATGCAACGTTCCTTTCACTTGTCCCCGGAGGATCGTGTGAAATCGTTTCGCCAGCCGCTCTATTACTTGCTTTTCGCCTGCGCCCTAATCTTTGCCGTTTCTCGCGCCGCCAATGCTCAGCAAATCGACCCTAAAACTTACGGCGGCATGAAGTGGCGCCTCATCGGCCCCTTCCGCGGTGGCCGCGTCATCACCGTGGCAGGCGTTCCCAGCCAGCCGTACACCTATTATTTTGGCGCGGTCAGCGGCGGCGTCTGGAAAACGACCGATGGTGGCATCACTTGGGATCCCCTCTTTGACAAGCAGGGCACCTCGATTTCCTCGATCGGCGCCATCGCCGTCGCCGATTCCGATCCCAACGTGATTTACGTCGGCTCCGGCGAAGCGTGCATTCGCGGCAATATTTCCTTCGGCGATGGAGTTTATAAATCCACCGACGCCGGGAAAACCTGGGCCAATGTCGGACTCAAAGACACGCGCCATATCGGCGACGTCATCATCCACCCCACGAATCCAGATGTGGTGTTTGTCGCCGCGCTCGGCCACGCTTACGGTCCGAACACGGAGCGCGGCATCTTCCGCACACGCGACGGGGGCAAGACCTGGGAAAAAGTCCTGTATCTCGACGATCGCACCGGCGGTATCGAAGTCGTCTTCGATCCCCACAATCCGCATATTCTTTTTGCTGCGATGTGGGAAGGCTGGCGCACTCCGTGGACTCTCAACAGCGGCGGCGCAAAGGACGGCCTCTACCGTTCGAACGACGACGGCACAACCTGGAAGCGCGTGGAAGGCAACGGCATGCCGGAAGGCACACTCGGGCGAATCAGCGTTGCCGTTTCCGGCGCGGATTCCAACGTCGTCTACGCGCTCATCGAAGCCAAGAAAGGCGGCCTCTATCGCAGCGAAGACGGCGGCGTGAACTGGTCGCTCATCACCGACGACCACCGCTTCACGCAACGCGCCTGGTATTTCACGCACCTTTGGGCCGATCCGAAAAACGTAAACGGCGTCTACATCGCCGACACCGGCCTTTACGGCTCAAAGGATGGCGGCAAGACGTTCGAACGCATCAACGCGCCCCACGGCGATCATCATGCCTTGTGGATCGATCCCAACAATACCAACCGCATGATCAACGGCAACGACGGCGGCGCCACCATTAGCGTGGACGGGGGCAAAAACTGGACCACGCAAGACAATCAGCCCACCGCGCAGTTCTATCACGTTGCCGCCGATAACGATTTTCAGTTTCGCGTTTATGGTTCGCAGCAGGACAACTCTTCCATCGGGATTCGGACGCGCAGCGACCACGGCGCGATCCTGCCGGGCGACTGGGACGCCGTCGGCGGCGGCGAAAGCGGCTACATTGTTCCCGACCCGCGCGATTCGAATATCGTTTACGCCGACGACGAAGGGCCCGTCTTCACTCGCTTTGACCGCCGCATCAATCAAGCCCAAAGCATTGAAGAATGGCCTGAAGACCCGAATGGCTACGCGGCGGTCACGCAAAAATATCGCTACACCTGGACCATGCCGATCGTCATTTCCGCGCACAATCCCGACGTCATCTACCACACTTCGCAATACGTTTTTCGTTCGAACGATGGTGGACGCAACTGGGCCACCATTAGTCCCGACCTCACGCGCAACGATAAATCCAAGCAACAGGATTCCGGCGGCTCGCTTACGAAAGATCAGTACACCGTCGAATACTACGACGTGATTTTCAGCCTGGCAGAATCGCCAAAGCAGCAAGGCCTGCTTTGGGCTGGCACGGATGACGGCTTAATTCAGCTGACGCGCGACGAAGGCAAGAGCTGGGCCAACGTTACGCCAAAAGACATCCCCGAATGGGCGATGATCAGCCTGATCGAAGCCTCGCCCTTCGACGCGGCCACAGCGTACATCGCCGTGGACGGTCACAAGCTCGACAATTCCAAGCCGTACATTTTCAAAACCAGCGACTTCGGCAAATCCTGGACAAAAATCACCACCGGCTTGCCCGACAATATTTATGTTCACGCCGTTCGCGAAGATCCCAAGCGCAAAGGCCTGCTCTACGCCGGAACGGAAACGGGCATATGGGTGTCGTTCAACGACGGCGCAAACTGGCAGCCGCTCCAGCTCAACCTTCCGCCGACGCCCATCCACGACCTGATCATTCACGACGACAATCTCGCCGTCGCCACGCACGGACGCTCGTTCTGGATTCTCGACGACCTCAGCCCTCTGCGCCAGATCACCGGGACTACGGCTGCCGAGGACGCGCATCTTTTTACGCCAAACACCGCCTTCCGCACGCGCGAAGGCCATACCAATCCGCGCCGCTATCCCATCGGCGAGAATCCCCAGTCCGGGGCCATCCTCTATTTCTATCTGAAAGACGCGCCGAAAGATCCCGCCAAACTCGAACTGCTGGATGCCGACGGCAAAATCATCCGCTCCTTCACCAGCGAAGAAAAGAAATCCGACGACGTCCCCGACGAAGGAGAGCGCGACGTGCCTACCGAGCAAATTCCCGCCAAGGCCGGCCTGAATCTTTTCGTATGGGATTTGCGTTACGAATTGCCGAAGAAAGTTCCTGCCCTCATTTATGACGCGGGTGAGCCGATCGGTCCGCTAGCGCTTCCCGGCAAGTACCAAGCCCGATTGACCGTCGCCGGGAAATCTCAGACGGCCGCATTTGAAGTGAAAATGGATCCCCGCGTCCATACCTCAGCCGAAGACCTTCGCAAACAGTTCGATCTGATGCTGAAGCTGCGCGACCGCCAAGACACAATGAACAAAACCGTTCTGGCCATCCGCGATTTGCGCACACAACTGCAAGCCCTGGAGAAGCGCATCGGCTCCGACGACGCGTCAAAATCTCTCGTCGCCACGTCCGCCGACCTGCGCAAAAAAATCAGCGCCATCGAAGAAGAACTCGTTCAGGTCAATTCCAAAGCCAGCGAAGACCAGGCAAACTATCCGACGAAACTCAACAGCAAGTTCGGCCTGCTGCAAACCCTGGTGGACAGCGCCGATACCGCCCCCACCGCAGCGGAAGCCGCCGTCTTCGCCGACCTGGATCAGCGCCTCGAAGCCCAGTTGGCAAAATGGCGCGAAGCCCTCTCGAAGGACCTCGTCGCGCTGAACGAAGCCATGCGCAAAAACAACGTGCCGTTAGTGGCGCCAGCTGCTTCTCCGGCTCGCTGACCGATCGTACGCGTTGCCTTTGTAGGGGCGCCCGCCGCGGCGGGCTGCGCCCCTGCAAGCACAATTTCACCCGTCAGGCTGCTCGTTTTTCTCAGCTGAAATTTTCGTTGCAGAACAAATCAACGGCCAAGCGCCCGCCCAATCGGCGCAGCCCAATGCGAGAGGTGATTCAACGATTTCGTATCCGTGGCATCGAGATGCAACGGCGTCACCGAAACCGCCCCGCCAAAAATCGCCGCATAATCCGTATCCGGCTCGACGTCCCCGTCAATCTTCTGTTCGTACAACCAGAAATAAATCCGCCCCCGCGGATCCTTGCCTTCATGCAGCTGGTTCCGCGTAATCTTCTTAGACTGCCGCGTAAACTTCACGCCGCCGCTCCACGGCTCCGGCACGTTTACGTTCAAAAGCACCTGGTCCGGCAAGCCTTCTTTCAAAATTAATTCCGCGGCCTGGCGCGCCACTCGAGCCGCCGGCTCAAAACTCACCTTCGGCGCTTTCGAGCACAGCGACATCGCTACCGCCGGAATATGATGCAACGCCGCCTCGCGCGCTGCCCCGACGGTCCCCGAGTAATAAGCGTTCTCGCCTAGGTTCGCCCCGTGGTTGATCCCGGAAATCACAATGTCCGGCTTCTCCGTCAGAAGCTTGTGCAGCGCCACAATCACGCAATCCGCCGGCGTCCCATCAATGGCCCACTCGCGCTCGCCGGCCTGGTTGCAAATAATCGGCTGCCGCAAAGTCAACGCTTGCGCCGTCCCGCTCTGCTCGCGGCTGGGCGCCACAATGCTCACGTCAGCAAATCCCG
>DATFZY010000146.1:0-4482 GCA_035313865.1 Candidatus Acidiferrum sp. | reverse complement strand
TTTCTTAGTCTTCTCTTAAGCCAAACAGGCCAGTTGCTTTCCAAAGCATCGCAGTACGTTTGTACTATGGCTACCGGGCTACTTTATCTGCCACCCTAAAGTTGCCTGAGCCGTTGCGTGCGCACGTGTCCGCAGACGTCTCCATTCCGGCTGCGCCTCCCAACTCCCCCGGCGCACGAGGGACTAAGCATTGGATTCCGCGGCAAATAGCACTTCAACGGCTGCCAAGCCTCCGACCAGTCCCCGCCCAGCGTCTGGTGGCACCCCCATCGCGCACGAAGTTCAGGTCATTGCCACCGGCACGCGTCAGACAGAAAACTCCGACAAGCGAGAACTTTTTAAAGAAGCCACTTCTACTGCCCTGGTTTTTCCCAACGGCGGTGTAATTCGCCTCTCCGCGGCAGTCGACCCCGGCCAGCTAATCTTCCTCACAAACGAGCAAACCAAGCGCGAAGTCGTCGCTCAAGTCACCCGAAAGCGCGTCAACCCATCTTCAGGTTTTTACATCGAGTTGGAATTTACGGAGCCCGCTCCCGGTTTCTGGGGCATCGAATTCCCCGAGAATCCTGTGGCCGCTCCAGCGACCCCGCAGCAGCCCTCCGCCGTCGAATACGAACTCCTACACTCCGACGAGCCCGCCCCGGGCGATCTCAGCCCCAGCGTCCCAGCTCCGACCACGGCCGAAGTCCAGGCGTTGGTCGACGAAGTCGAAGCTCTCCGCGCGCAACTCCGCTCCATGCAAACTCAAACTGCACCTGCCAAGCCTGAACTTCTTTCCCTGGATGCGCCCGTTTCTGCCACTGCTCCGCCGCTCCCCGCCATGCTTGCGGCAATTCTTAACCAGTCGATAGCCCCGCAGAGCAACGCGCCAGCCTCTGAGCATGCCGTTCCTTCCGCGCTCGCATCTGCGTCCTCTCGCCCTGTGGATGCCCAGCCCTCGGAAGAAAAGCAACTCGCTCACGAACCAGAGGAAGTGCTCCTCCCGAAGCCAGCTCTCGATTTCCAGAAAGCAAAAACGCCAAAACAAGCCCCGCCGCCAAACCAGCCCATCGCAGCTTCCAACGATCGCTCAGGCCTGCTGCGCCTCGCTCTCCTCGCCGTAGTCTCGCTTTTCGCAGTCACTGTCGCCGCCTGGAACATGCATTGGCTACCCTGGCTCACAGGTCCAACCGCTCCTTTCGGCACCGCGTCTTCCCCAACCGCGAATCCATCCACGCAGACACGTCAAGCAACAACGCAAAAGCCCGACGCGCACCCTGATGCGAGCACACACGCTCAAACGACCGACAATTCGCCCTCTCAACCCAACGCCGCCGGCGCAGATGCAGCTCAGTCAGCCAACGCTTCCACGGAAGCGCCTTCTTCCGATGCCCAGGAACAGCCCGCCGAACGTGTGGACGCAACCTCAAAACACGCCACCAAAAAGGATTCCGCCCCAGTAGTATCCGTAGCCAAGCGTTCTCTAGTTCCTCCTTCTCCGGCTACAGAATCCACTCCCGCTGATGACACCACTGCCATAGTTCCTCCCCGGCTCCTCAAGTCCGTCAAACCCATCGCTCCGTCAGATGCACTTCAAAGCTTCGTCACAGGAAACGTCACTCTCGACGTGCTCGTCGACAAATCCGGCCACGTCGAATCCATGATAGTCCTCTCGGGCCCACCCTCATTCCACAAAGCTGCCATGGACGCCATCAAGCAATACCGCTACGAACCCGCCCGCCAGCACGGCAAACCAGTCTCCGCCCACGTAACAGTCACAGTTCCCTTCCTCTTCGAACCGTAACCGCAACAAGGCACTTGTATTGGCGCACCTTTAGGCCCGCTGTGCCTTCTACAACAAATCGGCGCCATGCCGGCGTGAACCAGTGTGTGATTTTCCGGCTGCCGCGTTTATAAGGACCTGAGAATGAGAGATACTCATCCGGTTCCAAGGAGATCCGGATGAGCAAAGCAATTGAGATTTTACAAGCCGCGTTGCAGCGTGCCATGGCGGGCCGGCCAAAGGTCGGAGGTTTCCCTTATTTAGCCGAGACTCTGCGGCGCGCTGGTGTGACGCGAAATCTTTGGTATCTCCCCGCTTGCCAGAGTCTCTTCCTGACAGAACATGGTCCAGTTGTGTCCCTCGGCACGCCGTTGGTGACGGAGACCACCGATGTTCCAATGTTCGACCGGGAAGCCTTGATCGCTGCTCTACGGACTGACCAAGCCGGACGGAGCACGTTTCCGGAATTTCTGAGTGCGTCCTGGCGGGCTGGAGTCGTCCGATATGATGTGGATTTCGCGGCACGCACATGCACCTACTTCGGAGCGAACGGCGAAGAGTACGTCGAAAGCTATCCGACGGCCGATTTGGGATAGTCGCGAGGGGCCTAACCCACCGCTGCACTCAATTTGCCGAAGCCAACAAACTTGCTAATCTATTCCCCCCGTTTCCAGACTGGAGCCCAAGGTGACCACCGCACGCCCAACCCCGCCGTTTGACCTGGCAGAAGCAATGAAGCATCTCTCCTCCACCCACGAAAACCTAAAACTCCTGATCGACGAAACTCCACCTTTCCAAATGGAACTAGCCTCCGACGGCATCCACACTCCCTATCACTCCCTTCTCGAAGCCATCACCCACCAATCCATCTCCGGCAAAGCCGCAGCCACCATTTTCGGCCGCATCAAAGCCCTCAGTTCCACCGGCGCCATCCCCACGCCGCAAGAAATACTAAAACTCCGCACCTCTGCTCTCCGCAAAGCAGGCCTCTCCGGCGCAAAAGCCATAGCCATGAAGGATCTCGCCAAAAAAACAATCGAAGGGGTGGTCCCGACTTTAGAAGAATCCCGGAAGTTATCCGACGAAGAATTAGTGAAGCGGCTGACCAGCGTCCGCGGCATCGGCGCCTGGACAGTAGAAATGTTTTTGATCTTCCGCCTCGGCCGCCCCGACGTCCTCCCCATCCACGACCTAGGCGTAAAAAAAGGCTGGTCCCTCACCTACGGCAAAAAGCGCATGCCCAAGCCCAAAGAACTCCTGAAATTCGGCGAGTGCTGGCGTCCCTACCGCACCGTAGCCAGCTGGTACATGTGGCGCGCCTGCCACCGCGCAGGCAACGCCGCCATGCGCAAAATCCGCCCCGCAAAAGTCCGCAAACGCAAATCATCCCTGCCCACACGCCGCAAGCGCAAGTCTAAACCCCGAAAAAATGTAGCCTGATGTAGGGGCGGGCTTTAGCTCGTCCCCCCGGTTCAATCTCCACAGTCTGTACGCCGACTGACACACGCCAAAACTCAACAGTAGCGTCGCATCAGCGCGCAACTCCTTCCGGCCATTACATTTACGCGTCAATCCCCTTCTCGGCCCTCCTCTTGCCTCTCTATCGGTGCAAAGTATTCTAAAGCCAGTCGGAGGCACCCTACCCATGAAGGCCACCCATCTAACCGTCGCTTTTCTAGGTTTCTCTATCCTAATCAGCCCACGACTCTCGAGCGCCGCCCAATCCGCTCCACCGCCCGACGTTCCCGCCCTTCTCCAAAAACTCGTGGCCTCAGGCGAGGCTCAGCGCGGTCAAATCATGGACCAACTCCACCAAATCCAGGACCCAAATCTCATCGTCCCACCCGTCCTGGCTGCCCTCGATACCGTCGACCCGCAAGATGCCTGGAAACTCCTCGACGTTCTCGCCCCATTTTCCCATCTCGCAAGACCCGAACCACTCATTCGCCTGGCCCGCCGCTACGTCCATGTGCCCTCGACCATCGAGACGCAACTCGCCACCATCGGCGCGCCCGCACGAACGGCCCTCCTAAAAGCCATCGCCGACGAATGTGTCATCTGGGAACCCTTATCGCCCGAAAATCAGACCGACGATGGTCCCGCGAGCGACGAAGATCCCCAGACTCGGCGTTCTCAGGCATTTATGGAATGGGTGGCAAGGACCCTCGGCTCGATCAGCCCAGCCGGGCTTGACGATCTGCTTCAAATGCTTCGCAGCCACGACGCCTGCCAATCCAACGTCGCGCGCGCGGGCCTCATCAGCTACGTTCTCAATTCCGCACCGCCGGCGGACCAGCGAATCGTTCGTGCCCTGTCTGCTGCACTCAACGCACCCGACCCTATCCTTCAAGCGGCCGCTGTACAAATCGTGGAACCCGTAATCGGCTTCCAATACGCGAAGCTCACACCTGGACTCACCAAATCCCTCTTCTCCATCCTCAAAACCCATCCCGATGCCGAAATCCGCAGCAGAGCTCTGTCCCTCCTCCTGCAAGCCTCGGGCGACACCCCCAAAAAAGCCGCCGAAATCGCATCTCATGACTCCGATGGAAGTATTCAGGACTTAGCCGCCAATTTCCTTGAAGAACTATCCGCTAGATAAACGATGCTGCGGACTTCCCGGAAATCTGGGCCTCGACTCGGGCTTTGTCCCAATCTTGCCAGGCTTCAATGACTTGCCCGTTCTCAATGCGCGCAACCGACGTCCCCGTAAATTCCAC
>DATFZY010000145.1:0-4581 GCA_035313865.1 Candidatus Acidiferrum sp. | reverse complement strand
GCCGAGGCGTTTCAGAAAAGCTTGCCAGTGCTGCGGATCGAACATCGGTTGGGTCATCCCGAAGTGCGCGCCGGCTTCAATTTTCGCCTCGAACCGCCGCAACTCTTCGTCAATATCTTCCGCTACGGGATTCACGGCGACTCCAATTGTAAAATTCGTCGCGCCCCCCAGGCTTTTGCCAGCCCAGTCCGTGCCTTGATTCAAGCGCGACAGAACTTTCACCAGGCCGATGGAGTCCACTTCATAGACGCCGCTGGTTTCCGGATGATCGCCGAGCGAAGGAGGGTCGCCGGTAATCGCCAGCACGTTGCGCACGCCGCCGACGGCCCATGCGCCTAGCAGCATGGCTTGCAGGCCGATAATATTGGCGTCGCGGGTGGTTACGTGCGGCACGGTTTCGTAGCCGTGGGCTTCGAGCGCGCCGGCTAGAACCAGCGCGTCCATGCCGACGCGCGCGAGCGTGCCGCTGTTGATGTCAATCGAATCCACGTGCGGGGAGGCCATCACGCGGCCGACTTGTTCCAGGATGCGGTCAATGGTGACGCCCTTGGGCGGATCAATTTCGACGGACGTGACGAATTGCGCGGCCTGAATTTTTTTCCAAAGCTTGCTTTCCGGCTCGCGGGCAGCGATGCGGCGGAAACGTTCTGCAGGTTCGAATACTTCGACGGCGGCGCTACCCGCGCCGGATTGAGAGGCACGCGGTTTCGCCGAACGGAGTTTTTTTACGGCTTCGGCGATGGCGTGAATGTGTTCGGGCGTGGTGCCGCAGCAGCCGCCGATGATGCGCGTGCCGATTTCGGCGGCTTCCTGCGCGAACAGCGCGAAATATTCCGGCGAAGATTTGGGATAGACGATGCGATCGCCGATTCGTTTGGGAAAACCCGCGTTGGGCATGGCGGAAAGCGGCAGCTTGGAGCTGGCGGCGAGTTCGCGCAGCACCGGCAGCAGGAGTTGCGGGCCGATGGTGCAGTTTGCGCCGATGGCTTGGATATTTTTGTCTTTCAGTTTTTCCCAGGCATCTTGCGGGCGCGTGCCGCCGAAAGTGGTGCCTTCATCGGAGTAGGTGAGCTGCGCGATGATGGGCAGGCGCGAGAACGAGCGGATGGCGTCCACGGCGCCGAGCAGTTCGTCAATGTCGCTGAAGGTTTCCAGCAGAAATAAGTCCACGCCGCGCTCTTCCAGAGCTCCGGCCTGTTCTTTAAAGATCGCGACGATGTCCTGGTGCGGCAGTTCGCGTACATGTTGCAGAATTCCGAGCGGCCCGATGGAGCCCGCGATCAGGACTTCGTGTTTGGCGGCCTCGCGCGCTTCGCGGGCGATTTTCACGGCGCGATGATTCAGTTCGGCGACGCGATCGGCCATGCCGAATTGGCCGAGCTTGTGGCGATTGGCGCTGAAGGTATTGGTTTCGATGATTTGCGCGCCGGCTTCGATGTAGGTTTGATGGACGTGGAAGACGGCTTCGCCGTGGGTGACGTTGAGCTCGTCCACGCAGCGCTGCGGGCCGACGGATTCATAGAGCAGGGAACCCATTGCGCCGTCGCCGACGAGGATGGCCTGGGTTAGTCGTTCATTGAAATCTTCGATGCGCATGTTTTTTGGTTTTTGCCTGCGAGTTAGCCGCCGGTGCGCGAGTGCCGCTTCGGCGTGTTTCGGCAGCGGGCAGAAAGTTCATCATTATACCATCCACGGAGCCGGAGGCCGCAAAGCGCAGGCGGGCGCCCTGAGGCATACATTGAGCGGTTGCTCGGGTGCGTTAGGGAAAGTGTGCGCGAGCTCCCAAAAGTATTGAATAGAAATTGAGACTTTCCTTTGTTTTCAATGATTTGCGTCATTTCGTATTTGGTCCATGGGCTTCATTTGTACTGATTAGAACTGGGCCGTAGGGATCGCTGGGATTTCTGTTTGGTCTTGGAACGTTATGTACAAGAACGACCGATCGCTGGGCAGCTTCCGCAACCGAGCGAGAGGGTACGAACGTGTCCGGAGCCGCAACCTGGAGATATGCCGCTTCAGCCTCCGCGTCGAGCTCTTGCGGCGATTTAGCGGGATCCTGAGCGGGCGGAGTGTATTTAGGGCGGCGCCTACGGGAGGTAGGTTTGGATGCGGAGCGCGCCATCGGGGCTGCCGAGCCTGAGTATGGCTCCGGAGGAGAGGCGGCGGGTTCGTGCTTGGAAACCACGATTTCAGACTGTGAGGCTGGTTGCACCCACATGCCATCGTCGTTGACGTGGGCGTAGGTGTAGACAGCCTGGATGACGTCGCGAGCGGTTACATTGACGCGATCGGCTTGTTCGATGATGTGGCCCAGGGCGAAGCGGAGGGTGCGGTCGCGCCGCGCGAAGAGCCGGAAGGCGTGAGCGTGGTTGTAAACGGTGGCGCGAGACTTCAGACCGTATTTCTTCATGATGACTTCGGGGCTAGTCCACTGGAGGAAGGCTTCCTGGATCAGGGAGCATGCGGGATGTTTGCAGACTTCACAGAGGCGTTGGTGGCGGGCGAGGTCTTGTTCCTGGGTTTCGAGAATTTCGGCTGCGCATTTGGTGATGGCGGCCTTTTGGGCGCGGGTTAGTTTGTTCATGTGCGGTCCTTTTAAATTTGTTGCGGGCTCAATAGTGCCCCGACTCACGCTAACAGATACGCGCGGGATAAAATATTCGTAGAAATACGGAGGTCGATAGCTTCAAGAAAAGACGGGAGTTGGAAGTCTTGCGTCGTTCCGCCTGAGTGGATTCGTCTTCGAAGAGAGGGTGGCATGAGACCGCAGGTTGAAGGAGACCGGACCAGCAATTACATCAAACGATAGAATTCGTCGTAAATCTGCATTACACTTTCCAATATGGCTAATTTGACCCAGTCCGATTTGTTGGCGAGGGGCAAAGAGGTCAGGCTTCGCGCACTGATCGAGGATCTCCTGGACGAGCTCGTCCAGTATCACAAGGCAGCCGATCCCCAATTCCCGTTGGCTTTGGCAGTCTGGTTTGACAAGTCCTCGGACGCGACGGAAATATCGCTACTCGAATTATTCCCGTCGAATCTGGGGCAGTTTGCCTCGCCTGCACGGTATCCTCTTAATTGGAAATCGGCGTCTCCTGGACCGCCATTCGTAACTGTCTTCGCAACTTCCGTCGATCATTTCACGAGAGAGTTGGGTTCAAACCCTGAAGCGGTCGCAAGCTACTTGAAACGGTATGAGGTTCTTTATTCTGACAAGAGGTTATTGAACGAGCAGATTCTGCATTCGTTCAATGTGGTGACGGAACCTTCGGGTCTAATGAAGGGCTGGTACATCAGTCCTCTGGAATTCGAGAGCGTGAAACGAGAGGGTGTTCGAAGCTTTCTTGTCTCCCGGAGCCACGCCAAGCCCGAGATTGGACTCGTGAAAATAGAGGAATCGTCGGATTTCGAAAATTGCCGTGGCCTGTTAAACGTGGAATACAATCAAAAGTGGCTGCCTCTCTCGCCTGACAGCATCAAGAGCTATGCCTTTTACAACGATTGGCTTTCTCGGCGCGTGGGCTACTTTGCATTCGAGGGTGGTTCGGTCTATCAAATTCAGAAGATCGAAGTAAAGACGGCGCCCGAATACTCCGCACGGGTCTTGGGAACGACGCGCGATGACCGATACCCTGAAGTCTACCTGCGAGCAGTGCCCGCATCTGAACAATCCGCAGCTTGACTTCATTCCCGACAAGTTTCCACGTAACAAAGAAACGATCCTGCGGGATTTGCAGGAACTAGTCACGGCAGCGTCCTTAGAATTGGAAAAGACGGTCGTCATATTGTCCGGAAGCATCTTGGAAGCAATTTTGTACAGCTTCATTCAGAGTCAGGAAAGCAACATTGCAGACCGCAAGGGATCATTCACCTTTAAACCCACGTCTAGCCTGGAAGGCTTCATAAACACTTTTAACGGAAATTTTGGCAAAGTCCTGCCCGGAGTGGCGCTGCCCGACAGCGTGATTGAATATCGCAACGTCGTCCACTTCAATCGAGAGATCAACAGCGCGCAAGACATTTGTGTTCGCGGATCACGAGAGATGCTGCGAATACTCGACGCCCTCCTCGGCGAATTGGAGCAATTCGGTGGCTCCGTTGCAGCGGGATGAGCGCGACCCAGCGCGCGACGCCGCCCTCGCCTAACGTTTTTGGCCGACTAGGCCGGCGATGGTGTCCATTAGGTCGAACTTCGTGAGGACTTCCAGTTTGGCGCCGGGCATTTCTACGAAGACGGCGGGGCTGTCGTGGCTGAGGATGTGGGTGACGCGTTCGATGGGAGCGGTCGAGGGGACTTGCGGCAGGGGGGCGCCCATCACTTCGCGGATTACTAGTTTGCGGAGATCTTTTCCTTGCAGGGCGAGATTCAGGATCTGATCCTCGAAGACTGTGCCGATGGATTTTCCTTCTTCGAAGATGGGTAGCTGCGAAATATCCTGCTGCTGCATGGTTTGCAGGGCGTGGAAGACGGTTTGGTAGGGGCCGGCTACGATCATTTCGCGGGTTTTGCCGGCTTGGCGTTTGACGCGGATTACGTCGGCGGCGGAGAGGGCTACTTCGGCGTCCACGTAGCCGTGCTCG
>DATFZY010000144.1:0-34298 GCA_035313865.1 Candidatus Acidiferrum sp. | reverse complement strand
GTAACAGGAAGCGTCACCGTAGAAGAGTTGTTTGCCGCGCGCGGCGTCACCAAGAGCTTGCGCGGGAGCCTTGACTTGCACGCTGCGAATATAAGAAATCACTTGCCAGATTTCCGCGTCGGTCATGCCGACGCCTTGCTGCGTGGCGCCATTTGGCGGCATGGCCGTGCCAGGGACGCCTTCGTTGATCGTGCGGAAAAGATCGGCGTCGGCGCTGCCGTGACGTTTCTGCGCTCGGGTCAAGTCAGGGCCGCGGCCTCCGCCGCGCGCGCCGAGGCCGTGGCAAAACGCACAGTTGGAGCGAAATTGGAATTCGCCGAGTTGCGCGGCTTTGGGATCGCTGGCCAGGGGATTTTGATCCTGCGCGTGGAGCCGTGGAGTGCTGAGGGCACAGACGAGACCGGTGAGGAGTATCAGCAGGTTACACAGGAAAGCGCTCGTCGCGAGCGTTTGTATGCTACCCCGATTCTTGTCGGGATTGTTCGGGGCGGGCATGACCACAGGCCTCCTGCGGTTCTGGCTGAAGTGCGGACACTATACCATCCCTGAGAAGACATCCGGCTCTTGGAAATATTGACGGCGAAGATTGGGTAGTCAGGGACGATCGCGGAGTTCTTCAGGCGGAACGGCTACTACTTTGCCATCGCGCCAAGTATAGAGGGGCAACCCCTCTCGGATGTGTTCTTCGACTACCCTCTCAACCGCGGCTTTCATGGCCAAGAGGCCACGCTCCGCTAGAGGCAATTGAAGAACGTTTGGAGGAGGCTTCTTCATTTGTGGACCAAGGCCTCTTACTTTACCGCTGTGCCGATGACTTTGGCGAAGGAGATGTTGCGGACGCGGCCTGCGAAGAGGTCGCAGCCAGTGACGTGGCCTGAGGGGTCGCGGCGGAAAACGATGGCGGTGCCCAAGGGGCCCTGGAATTCGTCGCGGATCGTGGGCTCGAGGACGGCAGGTTCCTGCCAATTCGAGGAGAGAGTGAGTTTGTCGTCCTTTACGGCGAACCGGTAGGTCGCCTGGAGTTCGGTGCTCGAATATTCGCCGATGTATGGCGCGAAGTCTTCTTCGGAACGTTTCAGAGGATCGTATCTGTCAAATATTTGAGGAGTGGAGTCTTTGGTTGTGAGGGTCATACGCATGGCGCTGCCGCTGCGGGATTCAAAGTTCAGCTCCGCCCCGGAACGGAGCGCAAAGCGGGCCGGAGCCAGCGGTTTAAAATGCTGGCCGAAGGCAACGACGTCGCCCTCGAACGTGGAGATTTCAACTACGGAGTGAGAACCCAGATTTCGATACCAGCCAGCGAACGGCTGCGGGTCGACGTGTGCTGCAGCGGCAATGGCAGGTTCCACAGCAAATTGGCCGTCCAGATAGATGTCCGCGACCTGGTTGGCCAGATTGCCGGGACTGCTGGTGCCCAGGTTGCACAGGGTGATGACGGAAAATTTCTGTTGAGGAAAGCGCAGCAGCTCGGTGCGATAGCCGAAGAGGGCGCCGCCGTGCTCAACGATGGGAAGGCCGCGGTAGGTGCTGATCTCCAAGCCGAGGCCGTATTCGATTTGTTTGCCGTTGTTGAGGACGCCCTGCGTCTGCATCTCTTTCAACAGAGTGCCTTTCCCCAATTTGTTGTCGTAGAAATTGCGATCCCATAGGAGCAGATCTTCGACGCTGCTCAGGAGGCCGCCGTCGCCGATTTTGTCGAAATTAGTGGACCAATCGATGCGGAAGCCGCCGTCGTTGCGCGGCTCGTACGCGGGAACGCGGCCTGGGACCACCACGGAGTGATCGTCGTAAAAGCGGGTGTGGGTCATGCCGAGCGGCTTGAAGATATTTTCTTCGGCGAATTGGGAGAGAGGTTTGCCGGTGGCGCGTGGGATGACCACGCTCATCAGGAAGTAGTTGGTGTTGCTGTAGAGATATTCTTCGCCGGGCTGATAGTTGAGGGCTTTCTGGCGCGAGAGGAGATCGAGGAGTTCCGAAGTGGGATGGATGTCTTCGAAATTGCGGCCGGCAAGAAAGAGCAAGCCAAGGATGTCGCGAAAGCCGCTGGTGTGGTGCAGCATCTGGCGGAGAGTGATGGTCTTGCCGTAGGAGGGGAGCTCGGGGACGTATTTGCGGATGTCGTCATCGAGGGAGAGGAAGCCTTGTTCGGCGGCGAGCACTACACTGGCGGCGGTGAATTGTTTGGAGACGCTGCCCATGTAAAAGACGGACTGCGGAGTGAGAGGGACACTAAGTTCGAGGCTGGCGGTGCCGTAGCCTTTCTTGTAGATGAAATTGCCGTCGCGGACTACGCCCAGGGCGCAGCCTGGGGAGTCGGGTTTGTCGAAGGCGGCGAAAACCTGGTCGACCGTTTGGATGACGCGTGGGGCGTCTTGCTGGGCGAAGCAGGGGACAGCGGCGAGGATCGAGAGAGTCACCAGGAATAACGTGGCGGCGCGGCGGAACGGTGTCATGGATCAAGCCCCTTTGGTTTTCCTTCAGTCAGCGGTGGAGAGTATCACGGGTGAGGCGTTGGTGGACGACGGCGCGGGAGTCCTTTCAGGCTCCGCTCCCTGCTTGCTTTTTGTAAGTGTTGCGTCTAAAGGACTTAGAATTTTATTAAGTCTTTTAGAATCAACAGTTAGAGATGACTCTTTTAAGTGTTGATTCCAGAGGACTTAGAGGCTTCGGAGAAGTTGCGCTTCCTGGCTATTTAGTCGATGCCGGAGTCGCGTCACTCTTTGTGGTTTTTGCGCGCCTCAGCAGGGCCGGCGCAACAAGGATAAAAGCAGACAGGCTGAAAGCCTGTCCTACTTAAAAGCAAAAACGCCAGCAGGGATGCTGGCGCTACGGGCGGAGTTCGTAGTATTACCTGAAACGCATGATACGATACGAGCAACCGTTTGTCAATGGAGAAAACGGCGGCCCTGTCAGTCCTTATGCAAGCGCGCCGCGCCAGCCGCCAGATTAGGCGTGCAGTGCTCGCGATGTTCGTATACCATCCCGTGCCCATGAGGAAATGGATCCTAGCGATTTTGCTTATTACCACGGTTGCGGCCGCCCAGCAAACCCACAATCAATACGAGCCGCCGAACGCGGCGGGAGACGGTCAGAAACTGCTCGCGCAATTCGCCGGCGAGTGGGATGTCGTGAAGACGTTCTTCCCGATGAATGGGGAGCCCATCGTGACAAAGGCGACGTGCAAGCAGTACATGATCCAGGACGGCAAGTTTCTACAGTCTGATTTCACGTTCATCAATTCTGATGGAAAGAAGAGCACGGGCACCGGAATCTCAGGCTTCGATTCGAAAACCAATAAGTTCACAACGGTGTGGTACGACTCGGACCGGACGGTCATGTCGATTCGCCAGAGCGACGGCACGTTCGATGGCAAGAACATCGTTCTTTGGACGACGCCGTTGGATACCGAACATCCCGGGCGCAAAACGGTCGCGCGCGCGCACCTCGAGCAAGACGGACGGCTTCTCCTTCATCGGCATTTCCTGATCGATGACAAAGGGAATGAGCGAATGATTATCGAGCTGCGGATGACGCGCAAGTAGTTTTGCGGTTTGTCAACTCTCTTCTCCTCTCCGGAAAAACATTTCAATTTGGTAGACATTGTTTGCCAGGGATGCCGTCTTGTTCGGCGGGGTCAGAAGCTGGTTACTCGCGGTACGCCGGATTCTGACCAAGTTTAAGTCGAGCGGCGATGGGGACTACTGGAGTTTGCTGTACTCCGACTTGGCTTGCTGGAGAATGGGAATGTCGGGATCGGCATCATTCCAGAGGGTGAGGAAGTCTTTGAAGGCGGCTTTTGCTTTGGCGGTATCGCCCTGCAAGGCATAGGCGCGAGCGAGGCCAAGATGGGCGAGTGCGCCGATAGGCTCGTTGAAAACGACGCCGGGCCACGCGAGAATTTTCTGAAACTCAGCGGCGGCTTGTGGGCCGAGACGGACGGCGATGAATGCCTGGCCGCGGACGTAAATGGGGTACAGATTGGTGGAGAATGTGTCGCTGCCAGGGACTCCGAGTTCGTAGGGGGAGGCGGCTGCGAGGGTTTCGACGGCTTTCAGGCCATTGTTCGGAACATTGAGGGCGAGCTGGGCTCGCAGCGTCGGCAGATAGTTCAGGCCAACTACCGTGTCCTCGGGAAAACGCTTCTCCAAGTCAGCGGTGAGGGTAGCGGCGTTTGCGGTATTGCCGCTCAAAGCGTGGGCCAGGGCAGCGACGAACTGAGAATCGCGTCCATCCGAATGAGCGAGTGCCCCCGCGAGGCGCTTCTGCGCCTCGGCACGGTTTCCGAAGAGAGCTTCCCAGAGAGCGGCGCCGGATTCATAGCCTGCTGCCAGTTCTTTTTCGTTGGCAATTACGGCGGAGTCGGAGGCTTGCCGCGATAAATGGCGCGCCGTTGCGAGCTTGCCGGCGAAGGCGGCAGAACTGGCTTCGATATAGAGCATGATGTTTTCTTTGCCGGGCTTTCCCATCGCCCAGGTGGCCTGCTGCTCCATTCCCGGGAGGTCCTTTTTCAGGAAAGCGAGCTGATAGAGATCGAAGTGAAGCTGGGGGATATCGAGAGTTTTTCGTACGGCATCGTCGGCGGCGGTGCGTGCCTCGCCGAGACGATTTAGATGGATGTAGCCGCTCATCAGATTGGCGAGGCTGAGACCGTCCAGGGGACTGATGCGGACCGCCTCGCGCGTTTCGGCGAGGGATTTGTCGTAGTGGCCGAGAGTTTTGTATAGCTCGCCGAGATTGTTATGGGCCACTCCCTCGCGGGGATAGATCTGGGCCCAGAGATCATAAACCTGGCGGGCTTTTTCGAGGTCGCCGGTAGCGAAGTGATCGTAGTGGGATTCGATGTAGAACTTTTCCCATTCACTGACGCGGCCGCGAAGCTCGTAGGCTCTTCTGGTGTTTTCCGCGGCGAGATTTTTTTCGCCGAGGTTGCTATAGGTGGTGCCGAGGATGCTATAGGCCATGGCAAATTTCGGATCAATCTCGATGGCATGCTTAAAGAGCTGTACGGCGGCGGTGTAGTCGGCCTGGACTTGCAGGGCTTTTCGCCCGAGGCTGTAGGCCTGGAGCGCTTCGAGAGAGGGTGTGGTGGCTTGTTCGATCGGGGTGTCGAGTTTCTGCACTGTTTTGAGAGACTCGCCTAGTTTTTCGCGCAGGTTGGTGGAGGCTTCGCCGAGCGCTTTGAGGACGTTTTCCTTGCCGTTGGCGGAGACCTGTTCCTGCGCGAGGTAATCGCCGGTCTGGCAGTTCACGGCGCTGACGCCGATCACGTACTGGTTGCCCATGCTGGAGATAGAGCCGCTGAGATAGGCCTTGCTGCCGGTACGCTGGCAGAGATCGGCGGCGAGGGACGGCGAGATTTTGCTGTCCGGCGGCTTGCCCATGAGGCGCAGCGTTTGCTGAATGCGCTGCTCAGAGACCAGGCTTAAGAAGGGTGATTGCTGCAATTGAGCGGCGAGGCCCTGGCGAAGCGTGTCGTCGAAGATGGGATCGCCGGATTTGTTGACGAAGTCGGTGAGGAGGATGGTGTCCATTTCGCTGAGGGCGTGGGCGCGGCGGGTGCTGTAGAACCAAGCGACGCTAGACAAGACGACAAAGAGAGTTGCTGCTGCGGCCGCGAAGGGCTGCCAACGGAAGGGGCGAGAGCTTGGCTGAGCGATCGTTGGAACGACAGGCGGAGTAACGGGGACGAAGGATATTGTCTGCCCGGAGTCCGAGATGCGTTTGAGTTGCTGCAAATCGGAACGGATGGCGGCCGCCGTTCGATAGCGCTGATCTCGGTCCTTTTCGAGGCAATTGTTAATGACTTCTTCGAGCGCCAGTGGAATCTGTGGATTGAGGGACCGCGGCGGGGCAGGATTTCGCGTGAGGATCGCTTCGATGATTGCGCCGGTGGTTTTGCCGCCGAAGGCCTGGCGGCCTGTGGCCATCTCGTAGAGCAAGAGGCCCAAAGCGAAGATG
The DNA here is from genome assembly GCA_035313865.1 of Candidatus Acidiferrum sp. Classification (GTDB taxonomy): domain Bacteria; phylum Acidobacteriota; class Terriglobia; order Acidiferrales; family UBA7541; genus Acidiferrum. Next base: position 28,340 of record DATFZY010000144.1, on the reverse strand, counting down.
TCTGCGCGAGAGTCGAGGTCATCGCCGCGAACCTGCTCGGGGGACATGTAGGCGGGCGTGCCGCTGATAACACCAACAACAGAGATGGGATCGGAGGTGGGATCGGAGGTGGCTTTTGAGGAAGAACCCTCGGAGCTTTGCTGAAGCGCATCTTTCGGAACAAGTTTTGCGAGGCCGAAATCGAGAACCTTGGCTTGTCCGCGTTTCGTAACGAACACGTTGGAAGGCTTGATGTCGCGATGGATGATGCCTTCAGCGTGGGCTACGTCGAGAGCATCGGCAATTTGGATTCCGAGGTCGAGGAGTTCTTCGAGTGGAAGAGGTTGACCGTGAATATGTTGACGGAGCGTCTGGCCGTCGATGAACTCCATAGCGATGAAGGGCTGATGATCCTGCTCGCCGATGTCGTAGATGGTGCAGATGCCGGGGTGGTTGAGAGCGGAAGCGGCGTGAGCTTCGCGGCGAAAGCGTTCCAGGGCTTGGGAGTCCTGAACCATGTTCTGGGGTAAAAATTTCAGCGCGACGGAGCGGTCGAGACGGGTGTCTGTGGCTTTGTAGACCTCGCCCATTCCTCCGGCGCCGAGTTTCTCGATGACGCGGAAGTGAGCAATGGTGCGGTCAATCATGAGTGATCCCGCGCTTCAGAGGGAGGCGGTCGAGTTCACAGCGTCTGATCGCTGAGGGCGGCATCTCCATCCACTTTTCGCCGCGACTCTTTCGGTGGCTTGGGGGAGCCCAAGAGGCTGAGGACGCGGGCACCTTCTCCGTAGGCGTTCAAGTCGGCGAGATGTTCGAGTTCAAAGGTGACGTTTTTGTTGCAGACGGTGCAGACCATGGAGCCGTAAGCGGTGCCGTCTTTTTGGAGGAAGACGTTGTAGCGCATGACTCGCTCGCAACAGACTGGAACCCAGACGTTCGCGACTTTCGCTGTATCTGTATCCACGAGCCACCTGTCAGCGTTAAGTTGCCGGGGATTATACACTGAAATACCGATTGCAAGCGTTCCGCGAAGCGATGATGGTGGTAGTTGAATCGAGAGGACCTTCGTGCTTGAGCGCGGCGGGCGACAGACAGATTGTGTGCCGTTTAGGACAGACACCTGAAATGCCGACGTGGTATTTGTGGGTGTAATTTTTTTTGCCCCTTTCCGGACCATCGCGGCCACCCTCGCTCTCAAAATGGAAGCCCCAGGCAGGGAGAGAAATTCACATGAAGCTGCTCGAGTGTGTCGCTCTGCTTTGCGCAATGACAGGCAATGGAGCTGTCGCGCGCCGAAACGTTGGGCATAAACTGTGAGTTACGACGCAAATCTTCTTCGCGGCACGATCAGGCCGGACGCAGAGCAGGCTGAGCCATTCCTGCGACCTGCGCGCACATCCGTCTGGAGCCCGATCACGCGCTTTCTCGAGTGGTTCGGTGATTTTGGTCTTTTTGCGTGGCAGGTGGCACGATCGGCGGTGCGACGGCCGTTTGAAGGCCGCGAACTTCTGCGCCAACTGGACGAAATAGGATCCAAATCATTGCCAGTGGTGGCCCTGGCGGGTGCCGCGATCGGTTTCGTACTGGCCCTGGAAAGCCGAAGCAGCCTGGTTCGGTTCGGAGCGCAGTCCATGCTGCCAGCCGCTCTGGTGTTCTCGATCATCCACGAAACGGGGCCGATTGTGACCGGGCTGGTTGTTTGCGGCAGAGTGGGGGCGGGCCTCGGGGCCGAGTTGGGATCCATGAAGGTAACCGAGCAGATTGATGCGATCGAAGCCTCCGGCGTAAACCCCTACAAGTATTTGGCGTTCACGAGGATTGTGGCTTGCATCCTGATGCTGCCGCTGCTGACGCTAGCGGCCGATTTCTGCGGTGTGCTATTCGGATGGATTGCTGAGACTCTGGTGCAGCCGGTTCCCTTCCACAGGTTCATCAATCACGGCTTTGCCGGCGCCACTTTCAGCGACTTTCTGGCCCCCACCTTAAGAACCGCGGTGTTCGGCTTGATTATTGGGACGATCGGATGCTTCCAAGGAATGCGAACGCAGGGTGGTACCGCGGGTGTGGGGCTTTCGGCGACGAGTTCGGTCGTCCTATCTTCGCTCTTCGTCATTCTGGCCGACGTGTTTTTGGTGAAATTCATCCTGGTGTTCTTTCCATGATGCAGCCTGAGCAAGGAGTACTGGTTAGCGCCGAGGAGAGCAGCGCCGCTCGGGGGTTAGAAAGTTCCGGGGGGGGAAACGACGGGCCAGCGGTGGTGATGCGAGGATTGCATCAGTCATTCGGCAGCCAGGTTGTGCTGGATGGAATCGATCTGAGCGTGGCGAGCGGCGAGACAGTGGCTGTGCTCGGACGCAGCGGCACAGGCAAGAGCGTGCTGCTCAAGCTCATCATCGGCCTGCAAAAGCCGGACGCCGGCTCGATCCAGGTGTTTGGGCAAGAGATCACCAGGCTTTCCCTCGATGCCATGAATGAGGTGAGGAAAAAGATGGGATTTCTATTCCAGAATGCGGCGCTGTACGACTCCCTGACGGTGGCGCAAAACGTTGCCTTCCCATTGAGGCGCCACACAAGAATGACGGAAGCGGAGATCGGAGATCGCGTCAAGGAGCTGCTCGCCGGCGTGGGCATGGAAAGGGCTCTAGAGAAAATGCCCAGCAATATTTCCGGCGGCATGCAGAAGCGAGTGGGGCTGGCGAGAGCGCTGGCTCTGGAGCCGGGCATCCTGTTGCTCGATGAACCCACGGCGGGACTTGATCCCATTACCTCCGGGGAGATCGACGAGTTGATTCTCAAGTTGCAAGAGGAACACCACACGGCGTCCATTGTGGTCACGCATGACTTGCAAAGCGCGAGGACTATCGCGGATCGCATCGCGCTGCTGCATGAAGGGAAAGTAAGGATCGACGGCAGCTTCGAGGATCTGGAGAAGAGCGAAGACGAGTTTGTGAAGGAATTCATGAAGCGGGATTCCTAGGGAGCGCATATGTCAAGGGCGGCGAGGCTCGGAGCTTTTATTATTGCGACGCTGGCGATTCTGGCGGCGGGAATCTTCATCATCGGAGGCAAGCAGTATCTTTTCACCTCGACGTATCGCTTGAAGGCGCAGTTTGGCACGGTCGTGGGCCTCGATCCGGGCGCAGAGGTGCGCATCGGTGGAGTGCGCAGCGGCAGCGTGCGTGAGATCAAACTGCCGAGCAAGCCCAGCGACAAAATCACCGTGCTGATGGATCTCCAGCAATCGACGCACGAGATCATCAAGCAAGACTCCGTCGCGTCCATTGAGACCGAGGGGCTCCTCGGGAACGAATATGTCGCGCTCTCCTTCGGAACCGCCCAGGCCCTGAATGTGAAGGATGGCGATACCATCGGCAGCTTGCCTCCTCTCGTCATTGCTGACCTCATCAAGAAAGCCGACGGCATTCTGGACACCAGCCAGGAAGCCCTGAACAACGTCACAGTGGCCTCCGCGAATCTGGGTTCCATCACTGGAAAGATTAACAGCGGTCAGGGAACTATAGGATCCTTGGTCAACGACAAGAAAATTTATGCGCAGCTGGATCAAACGACAGCCGGGTTGCGTGATACGGTCACCCACGCGCAGGCAGGCGTCGTCAGCTTTCAGGAAAACATGGATGCGATCAAGCAGAATTTCCTGTTGCGCGGGTATTTCAAGAAACGTGGGTATGACAGCTCAACAGAATTGGCGAAAAACGAAATTCCGCAGCTCCCCGACGCGGCGCCACTGAAAACATTCACGTTCGAGTCCAAGCAGCTCTTCGACAAGGTGGACACGGCCAAACCGAAGAACCAGAAGTCCTTGCGAGCGGCCGGCCAATTTCTGGAGGACACGGAGTTTGGAGTTGCCGTGGTCGTTGTTTCGACCGGAGGGACGGGCGACACGCAGAAGGACATGGTGCTGGCGCAAGCTCGTGCGATGGTCGTTCGGGACTACCTGGTCGGAAATTTTTCCTTTGATGATGAGCAACTCAAGACCCTGGGACTCGGGAAAGACAAGGACTTGAAGCCTGACACCGGGTGGGGTACTGTCGAGATTGTGATTTATCCTGCGGATACTGAGACTCCGACACAAACTGGCCCCGGGAGTCCGAAGTAGAGAGCAAAATAGATGGGCGTGTGCTGATTGGCGCGGGTTTTGCCGCGTCATCCTTCTCTAAAGCGGGAGCAGGGCTCCCGTACTCCAAAATAAGAAAGCGGCTTTGGGCGTCTCGCAGAATTGTGGCTGGCGGGTTAAGATGGTCCGCTGCTGAATTGATAGGACGAGGCTAATGACTACTGAAGCCAACGAACGAATGCAGAGGCCGCTTGAGGCGGTGGACCCAGCGATTGCGGAAATATTGCGCGACGAGGCGGTGCGGGAGGCTACCGGACTGGAATTGATTCCTTCGGAGAACCTTGTGTCGGAGGCGGTGCTGGAGGCCATGGGATCGATTTTTACGAACAAGTACGCGGAGGGTTATCCGGGGAAGCGGTATTACGGCGGATGCGAATACGCGGACAAAGTGGAACAATTGGCGATTGACCGGGCGAAGGAATTGTTTGGAGCGGAACACGCTAACGTGCAGGCGCATTCGGGGACTTCGGCGAACGTGGCTGTGTATATGTCCACGCTGCAGAAGGATGACGTGGTTTTGGGGATGAATCTTTCGCATGGCGGGCATTTGACGCATGGGCATCCTTTGAATTTTTCGGGGCGAATGTACAAATTTATTGCATATGGAGTGAAGAAAGAGGATGAGCGGATTGATTACGAGGAGATTGAGAAGCTGGCGCTGGAACATAAGCCGAAGATGATTGTGGCTGGGGCGAGCGCGTATTCGCGGATTATTGATTTTGAACGGATTGCGCGCGCGGCGAAGTCGGTGGGTGCGCTGTTTTTTGTGGATATGGCGCATATCGCGGGGTTGGTGGCGGCGGGAGTGCATCCGAGCCCGGTGCCGCATGCGGACATTGTTTCGACGACGACGCACAAGACATTGCGCGGGCCGCGGGGCGGATTGGTACTTTGCAAAGCGGCGTTTGCAAAAGAATTGGACAAGCTGACGTTTCCTGGGACGCAGGGCGGGCCTTTGGTGCATACGATTGCGGCAAAGGCTGTGTGCTTGAAGGAAGCCATGGAGCCGAGCTTTAAGGAATATCAGAAGCAGGTAGTGGCCAACGCGAAAGCGCTGGCGGCTGCCGTTGCGAGAGGCGGCTTCCGGATTGTGACCGGCGGAACGGACAATCATGTGTTCTTGATTGAAGTACACCCGCGCGGGATTACCGGAAGCGACGCGGAGAAGGCGCTGGATCGGGCAGGGATTACCGTGAATAAGAATTCCATTCCGTTCGATCCGCTGCCACCGATGAAAGGCGGAGGAATACGCCTGGGAAGTCCGTCGGTAACGACGCGGGGAATGCGCGAAGCGGAGATGGAGCAGATTGGCGGATGGATTGGAGAGATTCTCTCGAAGCTCGGGGATGCGGAGACCGAACAAAGGGTGCGCAAACAGGTTGCTGAACTCGCGGGGCGCTTCCCTATTTATGAATCGCGCGTGCGCGGAAACGTCGTGGGTGGAACGTCGCGCGCGGAACATGCTCGCGTGTGACGGCTGATGAAAACTGAGATTCCTGGAATCATCGAAGCAACGTTCGCGTTTGAGAAATGGCTTGAGGCGCAACTGCCGATTATCCGGCAGGACCTGCGGCTCAAGCATGAATTCATGGCGCAGGCGGCCTTTCCTTTCTTTCGCGCGACTTTTTACCGCTGGCTGCAGCTCTGGCCGGAAGTCTGCGGCGAGCTTGCCAAGGCACCCAGGGTGCTGGCCGTCGGCGACTTACACATTGAAAATTTTGGGACTTGGCGGGACCTCGAGGGGCGGCTCATCTGGGGAGTGAACGATCTCGACGAAGTGGCTCCTGCCTCGTATGCGATTGACCTGGTGCGGCTCACAGCGAGCGCGTATCTGGCGATTATGGGAGAGCACCTGGGCATGGCCAAGCGTGACGCATCCGATGCCATCGAGGAAGGCTACCGCGACGCGCTGGCCGCGGGAGGCAAGCCGTTCATCCTGGCAGAGGATCACCAGTGGCTGCGGCTGATTGCGCTGAGCAAACTGCGAGACCCGGTGCATTTCTGGGACAAGCTGACGCACTTGCCGCCGTTTACGGCGAAACCGCCGCAGGAAGTGCGTGATTTGCTGGAGGAATCGCTGCCCCCCAAGAGTTTGTATCAGTTAAAAAAGCGAATCGCCGGGCTGGGGAGCCTGGGGCATCCTCGAATTCTGGCGCTTTCCTCTGCGGGAGGGGCGTATATTGCGCGGGAAGCGAAGGCCATTCGGCCGTCGGCCTCGGCCTGGAATAAGAACGAGGCTTCCGGGACGATGTACGGAGCGAAGCTGGCCGCGTGCTGTTTGCGGGTGCAAGACCCCTTCGTGAAATTCCACAACCGGTGGCTGGCGCGGCGGCTGGCACCCGACTGCTCGCGGATTGAATTGGCTTCGCTGACGGCAGAGCGGGACGAAGCGCGGCTGCTCTATTCGATGGGTTGGGAGACCGCCAACATGCACTTCGGCTCGGCGCAGGCGGTGCCGCAGATCAAGCGAGACCTGGCGGGGAGAAAGAGCCGCTGGCTGCACAAAGCGGCCAAGGCGATGTGCAAAGCCACGCTGGCGGACTGGGAAGACTGGAAAAAAGGCTGGAAGAGGCTGACGAAGTGAGGCCTTATGAGCAAGTCGGCTAGTTTTCCGGAAGTGTTCGTGTTCGCCTACGCTTAATTCCTGACGCACCAAAGAGCTGAGATTGACGGTGTTTCGCGTCCTGTACCTTCGCGGTTTCCTCTTACGACAGTGCGGCTGAACCAAGACTGTCCCACGGGTCAGTAGATTCTAAGATAAAGAACGGGTACGTTGATGAAGAACCGGAATGGGAACCGTAACCGCGCTACTGTCTGTCGCTGAAGCTAACACCACCTGGGTGAATGCCGCTTATTCTTGGGCAAATTTGAAGTGGTCAATTGCTCCCGGGCGGTCTGTGTCCTCAATTTTTTGCAGCAAGCGCGGAGTTTCCTCCTTCCCGGGGAGTCCTAATCCTTACTCGAGCCGAATGGGCCGGGTCGACGAGGTGAGTTCATGATGGACACGGAAGCCTTCCGCGAATTCAAGACCGGGTTGACGCTGTTGCGAGATAACTACGCCGTGAGAGCGCTGCCGCATATGCGGCGCGCGGTGGACCTCGATAAAAACAATCCGTACTACATGTCGTACCTGGGAGTAGTGCTGGCGCGCTCGGAACAGAAATGGGGCGAGGCAGAGCGGTTGTGCGATACAGCGGTGCGGATGAAGCGCAACCAGGCTCAGCTCTATTTGAACCTTGCGGAGGTTTACGCGACGGCGGGGCGGCGCGACGAAGCAGTGGAAGCCTTGCAATCCGGGTTGAAGTTCGCGAGGCGAGACGTGCGGCTTACGATTGCCATGAACCGCCTGGTGGAAAGACGCTCTCCCGTACTTACGTTTCTGCCGCGGCAGAACCCCATTAACCGGCAGTTGGGCATGATTCGGCACAAGACATTGCGGATGTTCGGGCAGGATTAACCAGGATTAACAACGAGTTTTCTCCACCCCCCAAAAGCAAGAAGGGGCGTATGGCCAAAAGCCATACGCCCTTTTTTGTTTCTAGAATCTGTTGAGCCGCCGGAAGAACGGAGGGCTGGCTTATCTGCCGGTGGACCAGATGTCGGGGGTGTGCGCCTGTTGGACGCCCATGGCCATCAGGATTTTCAGGCCGATGCCGAACATTCCCGTGGATAGAGGATCGCGGCGCACAACTTCCGCAAGATATTCCCGATTGAGGGACATCGGATTGTTCGAATACGGAAGCGTTACGAAGAGGCGCATGCCGATTTCGTAAGATGGTTCGCTCGTTTGGAAATAAACGCCAGAGCGCGAGACGCTGAGCGTTCCGCGCAAGTCCTCAAAGTGCTCCTTCTCCGGATCGGAGGGACGGATGCGCATGAGTTGCGTGATTTTGCAGCGGCGGCTGGCGCGACGTTCCGCAATTTTTGGTGCCGCTGATGCAGACGTACCAGTGCTGGGTGTCTTTCCCATAATGCCGGGCTGGATCTCCATGGGTGCCTTTGCCTCTTACCTTACAAGTGCGGGTAAAGAGAGTGTAGGGCACGGGGAATACTAAACCTATAGCGGAGACGTACCTGAGAAAGAGTAGGACGCTCCAAAGGGATGATAGTACGGAAGTACTACCAAGGGAAGAGAGTGGAAGGTTTTTTTTGCGGTAAGCGCAAGAATAAGAAGGAATTAATGGAGAAGTTCCGAAGTGAAGTGGGGAAATGGGAACTGGTACCAATCTGGGACCAAGAGAAAGGCACAGGAATGGGGATGCAAGTCCCAACGTATAGGTACTTCAGGGGTTAAAAGAAAATGGGAGCGGAGCTGGGAATGCAATCTGCGGCTACGAAATTGCAGTTGTGGAGAGTCTGCGCGACGCGAGCGATCGGGGATGAGTTGGATCGCCGGACGCGCGGGAATGATTTCAAGAGGATCTCCTACGATGAATACCGCGGCACGCCGAAACCTTGCCACACCCGGGAATGGTCCGCGCGGCGAGGTCCTCCGCGAGCGCAAAGGCAGTTACTTTGTAGGGGCAGAGAAATTACCGGTCGTGGCGGAGAAAAGAGCCGAGCCAAGACCACGAGTATATATTGCGGCGGAAAACCGGCTTTTGAGGGAGGCACTCTCCCGAATGTTGATGAAGCGAGGAGACACAGAAGTCGTGGGCTTGAACGCCACGGGGCCCTTCCGAGTCGAAGGATTGATTGAGGAGAAGGCGGATATCCTGTTGCTGACGTCGAGCGGGAGCCTCGCGGAAGATATTTTGGTGATCCGTAAGGTGCGGCTGACGGCGCCCGGAGTGCGGATGCTGCTGGTGGGAATGACGGAGGATGAAACGGAGTTTTTTCAGTATGTGCGCGCGGGAATCAATGGGTACCTGCCGCGGGACGCTTCGGCGGAAGACGTCCTGAAAGCGATGAGGGCGGTGCAAGCGGGGGAGGCGGTATGTCCCGGATCGCTGTGCGCATTGCTATTCCGGTTCTTTGAGCGAGAAGCGAGCTCGCTGCCGTCGGCCACGGTGCTGCTTAAACTCGGGTTGACCAGGCGGGAGCAGCAGATCGTTCCTCTGGTAGCGCAGGGACTGACGAACAAGGAGATTGCTAATCAGTTCTGCCTATCCGAGCAGACGATCAAGAACCACCTCTACCGGATGAAGCACAAGATCGGCGCGGGAGACAGGTACGGGATCGTGCGCACGTGCCGGACGCATGGGTTTCTGGTGTAGCCGATCGAGTCTTGCCGAGTCTTCCGAGTTTTACGTGGCCTGAACACACTTCCCTTTTCTATCAAGAAGCGGGCTCCATGGATATGCTGAGTTTTCCCGCCTTCAGGTGACTTCCTTCCTTGGTTTGTGCGATTCTCTTCCTCACTAAAACCCGAGGAAGTGGCAATGCTCAAGAAATTCAAGGAATTATCGGAAAAAGAGATTCTGGCGCTGGCCATCGCATCGGAAGAAGAAGACAGCCGCATTTTCGGCGAATTTGCGGATGCTCTGAGGGAGACTTATCCCGCCACCGCGCAGATGTTTGAGGAGATGCGCGCCGAAGAAGTGGTGCACCGCGACCGCTTGCTGGCGACGTTTCGAGAGCGCTTTGGCGATCACATCCCCTTGATCCGTCGCGAGAACGTGAAAGGATTTTTGCAGCGGCGGCCGACCTGGCTGGTGCGTCCGCTGGGCGTAAACGTGGCGCGCAAGCAAGCCAAGATCATGGAGATGGAAGCGGCGCGTTTTTACACGCGGGCTGTGGGCCGAGTTACGGACGTTCCTACGCGGGAGTTGTTGAACAAACTGGCGGATGAGGAGCGGAAACATGAAGCAACGGCAGAAGGACTTGAAGAGAAGCATTTGACGAAGCCGGCCCGCGAAACGGAAGACGAATCACACCGGAAGCTGGTCCTGCTGCAAATCATCCAGCCGGGGCTGGCGGGATTGATGGACGGATCGGTTTCCACGCTGGCGCCGCTCTTCGCGGCGGCGTTCGCCACGCACAAGAGTTGGGATGCGTTTTTGGTGGGGCTGGCGGCTTCGATCGGGGCTGGTATCTCGATGGCCTTTTCCGAGGGGCTATCCGACGATGGATCGCTGACCGGGCGTGGTTCGCCGTGGCTGCGCGGCTCGGTAACGGGGGCAATGACCACGGCTGGCGGAATCGGGCATACGTTGCCGTTTTTGATTGGAAATTTTCATATTGCAACGATTGTCGCGATTATTGTGGTCGGAATCGAGTTAGGCGTGATCAGCTACATCCGCCACAAGTACATGGATACGCCGTTCCTGCAAGCGGCGTTTCAGGTGATTGTGGGAGGTGTGCTGGTGTTCTTCACTGGATACTTAATCGGGAGCTCGTAGAACGCAGCTCTTCCTTCGTAAAGTTCCAAAAATTCGTGTGTGCGTGACCGAACTAATCCGCCTGAGCAGCAGCGGGCGCGGGAGCGTGCCCGTGTTTGCGGGCGCCTTGCAGCCAGGATTGCAGGCGATCCATATAGATGTAAACGATGGGTGTGGTGAAGAGCGTCAGCATCTGGCTGACGATGAGGCCGCCGATGATGGTGATGCCGAGCGGGCGGCGGAGTTCGGAGCCGACACCATGGCCTAGCGCGAGAGGCAGCGCGCCGAAGAGTGCGGCCATGGTGGTCATCAAGATGGGGCGGAAGCGCAGCAGGCAGGCCTTGTAGATGGCGTCCACAGGCGCGAGTTTCTCCTCGCGCTCCAACTGTACCGCAAAATCAATCATGAGAATGGCGTTCTTCTTGACGATGCCGATCAGAAGGATGACGCCGATCACGGCAATCACGTTCAAGTCGGAGCCAGCGGCTCTAATAGCGAGAATGGCGCCAATACCGGCGGAGGGAATGGTGGAGAGAATGGTGATGGGATGGATAAAACTTTCGTAGAGGATGCCGAGAACGATGTAAACGGCTAGAAGGGCCGTGACGATAAGAAAGAGCTGCGAGGAGAGCGAGTCCTTAAAAGCCTGGGCCGTGCCCTGGAAGGTGGCGTGGACCGTGGAGGGCACGCCGATTTCGCGAGTGGCCGCTTCAATATGTTGGACGGCCGGGCCAAGAGAGGCTCCGGGAGCGAGATTGAAAGAGATGGTGATGGCCGGAAAAATGCCTTGATGATTGACGGAAAGAGCGGTGTTGGAAGGCTCGTAATGAGAGAAGGCGCTGAGGGGCACCAGGTTGCCAGCAATCGCGGGAACGTAAATGGACTTGAGTGCGGCAGGATCCTGTTGAGCCGACGGCATGACTTCCAGGACGACATGGTATTGATTGAGGCCTTTATAGATGGTCGAGACCTGGCGCTGGCCGAACGCGTCGTTCAGCGTGTTGTCAATCGATTGCATGGAGACGCCGAGGCGGCTGGCGGTGTCGCGGTCCACGACGAGAGAACTTTCCAGGCCATGCATCTGCTGATCGGAGTTGACGTCGCGGAGTTCGGGGATTTTGGCGATGCGCGCCTGGAGGAGCGGCTCCCAGTGGGTAAGGTCGTCGAGATTATCGGCTTGAAGAGTGTATTGATATTGAGAGGCGCTGCCGCGGCCGCCGACGGTGAGATCCTGCACAGCCTGCAGATACAGAACGGCGCCAGGAACTTTGGCTGTGGATTTACGGATGCGAGCGATCACTTCGTCGGCGCTCAACTTGCGCTGGTTCAGAGGCTTTAGCTGGCTAAACATGCGGGCAGAACTTCCGCCGCTGGTAAAAGCCGTAACTGTATCCACAGCGGGATCCTTCAACACAATATTCTCGAACTCGCGCGTCTTCGCAGCCATGTCCGAGAAGGACAAATCCTGATCGCCCTGGATCATGCCGTTGATACGGCCGGTATCCTGCTGCGGGAAGAAGCCCGTGTTCACATGCAAAAAGAGGTAGACACAGAGCACCGCGGTTAGAAACGTCAGGCCGAGGATCAGCAACTGGCGGCGAAGGACCCACTTGAGCGCCTCATCGTAGATGTGAACAATCCAGTTAAAGGCATTCTCGAAGAAGTTGTAAATCCAGTTGTGCTTTCCGGATTCGTGCTTCAGGAAGCGCGCGCACATCATGGGCGTGGTGGTAAGAGAAACGAAAAGCGAGACTGCGATGGCGACGCTGAGAACCACGGCGAATTCGCGAAACAGGCGGCCCACGATACCGGCCATCATCAGGATAGGGATGAAAACGGCGACCAGCGAAGTGCTCATGGAGAGCACGGTAAATCCAATTTCGCTGGAACCCTTTAGAGCGGCTTCATAAGGCTTCATGCCGTTTTCGATGTGGCGCGTGATGTTCTCGATGACCACGATGGCGTCATCCACGACGAAGCCCGTGCAGATGGTCAAGGCCATCAGGGAGAGATTGTCCAGGCTGTAGTTGCAGATATACATGATGCCGAAGGTGCCGACGAGAGAGAGAGGAACGGCTACGCTCGGGATAATGGTGGCCCAGGTGTTGCGGAGAAAAGCGAAGACCACGAGGATGACGAGAATGATGGAAATGATCAGAGTGACTTCGACATCGTGAACGGAAGCGCGAATCGTGGTGCTGCGATCGACGGCGACGCTGAGATGCAGCGAAGGAGAAATCGAAGCACGGAGAACCGGGAGGATGGCGTCAATCCGATCGACGGTTTCGATCATATTGGCGGCTGGCTGGCGGAAGATGGCCAGGAGCACAGCACGCTTTCCGCCGGAGAGGCCCAGGTTGTGAATGTCCGCGACGGAATCGTCGACTTCACTGATGTCCTGTAGACGAACCGGAGCGCCAGTATGGCCGGCGACGATGAGCGGCTGGTACTCGAAGGCTTTGAAGAGCTGGTCGCTGTCGCCGACATCCCAGGTTTTCTGGCCGTTGGCCAGAGAGCCTTTGGCGAGATTGGAGTTGGCGGATTGCAGCGAAGCGCGAATCGTGTCCAGAGCGATGCCGTAACTATTCAGTTGATAGGGATTTGCTTCCACGCGAACAGCTGGGCTCGCGCTGCCCCACGTAAAAACCTGACCCACGCCCTGCACCTGCGCGATTTTCTGAGCGAGGATGGAATCGGCGGCGTCGTAAATTTGGGCCGGCGGAATGTTGTCGGAGTTGAGGGCGAGGATGAGAATGGGCGCGTCGGCCGGATTGACTTTGCGATACGTCGGCTGGCCCGGGAGATCCGCGGGGAGCTGGCTGCGCGCGGCGTTAATGCTGGCTTGCACATCGCGGGCGGCGGCGTTGATATCGCGGCTGAGATCGAATTGAAGCGTGATGTTGGTGGAGCCCAGGCTGCTCGACGAAGTCATCTGGGTGACGCCGGCGATGCGGCCGAATTGGCGCTCGAGAGGCGTGGCAACCGAGGAGGCCATCGTTTCCGGGCTTGCTCCGGGCAGACTGGCGCCAACCGAAATGGTCGGGAAATCCACTTGAGGCAACGGTGCTACAGGCAGCAGACGAAAGGCGACGGCGCCCGAAAGAAAAATAGCAATGGTGATGAGCGTCGTGGCGACGGGCCTGCGGATGAAAAGAGCGGAAAAATTAGTTGAGGACGTCATGGTTTAATCACCATGCGCAGGCTCTTCGATCGCTCCAGTGACGGGAGTATCGAAGCGATGCGCGAGCCAGTCGAATGCCAAATAGACGACTGGAGTCGTGTACAGCGTGAGCAACTGGCTGAGAAGGAGTCCGCCAACGATCGTGATGCCAAGAGGGCGGCGCAACTCTGAGCCGACACCGCTCCCGATGGCAAGCGGCAAAGCACCCAGCAGGGCAGCCATAGTCGTCATCATGATGGGACGGAAACGAAGCAAGCAGGCTTCGTAGATAGCGTCGAGCGGGGCTTTCTTTTCCTGACGTTCTGCTTCGAGCGCGAAGTCGATCATCATAATGGCGTTTTTCTTGACGATACCGATGAGGAGAATAACGCCGATGAGCGATATGACGCTGAACTCCATGTGAAAAAGGAGAAGAGCCAGGATGGCTCCGACGCCCGCGGAGGGAAGAGTGGACAGAATGGTGACCGGGTGAATATAGCTCTCGTAGAGGACGCCGAGGACGATGTAGACGGTGATAAGCGCGGCCAAAATTAAAATCGGCTCGTTGGCGAGCGAATTAAGGAATGCCGCCGCAGTGCCCTGGAATGTGGCCTGGATGCTGGCAGGCATGTTCAGATCCTGCTTGGCTTTATTGATCGCGTCCACGGCCTCACCGAGGGCTGCTCCGGGCGCAAGATTGAAAGAGATGGTCACGACAGGAAACTGGCCCTGGTGGTTGACCGCCAGAGCGGTAGCTCCGGGCTCAAAACGCGTGAAGGCACTGAGCGGCACCTGTGGACTGGGAGCCGAGGTAATGTTCGCCGACGCTGAAGAAGTAATATTCACGGTGGCCCCGGAAGAGACTTGTTCGGAACCGGAAGACTTCACATAAAGGTGTTTGAGGGCGTCGGGATTCTGCTGGAACTGCGGATCGACCTCCAAAACGACGTGATACTGATTGAGCTGCGTGAAGATGGTGGAGACCTGGCGCTGGCCGAAAGCGTCGTAAAGGGTGTTATCAATGTCCGCCGGAAGGACACCCAGACGCGAGGCAGAATCGCGATCGATGGTGAGGGTGGCCAGGAGACCTTGATTTAATTGATCGCTGGCAACATCGCGCACGGCCGGAATTGCGCTGAGCTTTTCCATGAACCGAGGCGTCCAGAGGGCTAGCTCTTTGGCGTCAACGTCTTCGAGGCTGTACTGGAATTCGGTGCGGCTGACGCGGTCCTCAACCGTCAAATCCTGCACCGGTTGCATGAAGAGGGAGATGCCATCGACTTTGGCAAGTTCCGGCTGGAGGCGGCGAATGACGTCGGAAGCGTTGGTCTTGCGCTGTGCGAGGGGCTTGAGATTGATTTGAATGCGCCCGGTGTTGAGCGTGGTGTTGGTTCCGTCAATGCCGATGAAGGAGGAGAGGCTTTCGACGGCAGGATCCTTGAGGATGACTTCGGCGAGGGCTTGCTGGTGCTGTGCCATGGCGGCGAAGGAAATGTTCTGCGCGCCTTCGGATACACCCAGAATGACGCCGGTATCCTGGACGGGGAAAAAGCCTTTGGGCACGTAAATGTAGAGCAGGATGGTGCCGACGAGAGTGGCGATGGTGACGAGCAGCGTAATTTTGCGGTATTGCAGGACAAACTTCAGAGTCCGACCATAGAACGCGATGATGGCATTAAAAGCGTCCTCGGACTTCTTGTAAAACCAGCCTTGGTCTTCTTCCTTCTGATGGCGAAGGAGTTTGGCGCACATCATGGGCGTCAACGTCAGGGAGACGAAAGCGGAAATAATAATCGTGATGGCGAGGGTGATGGCAAATTCGCGGAAGAGCCGGCCAACGATATCCGCCATGAAAAGAAGAGGGATGAGCACGGCGATAAGAGAAACCGTGAGGGAAATAATCGTGAAGCCAATCTGGTCGGCGCCCTTCAGGGCAGCCTCGAGCGGCGCTTCGCCTTCCTCGATGTAGCGGCTGATGTTTTCGATCATGACGATGGCGTCGTCAACGACGAAACCCGTGGAGATGGTAAGCGCCATGAGCGAGAGATTGTTGAGGCTGTAGCCAAGGAGATACATTATGCCGAAGGTGCCCACAATGGAGAGCGGCACAGCCAGAGCGGGAATGACGGTCGCGCGCAAATTGCGAAGAAAAAGAAAGATGACCATGACCACCAGGCCGATGGTCAGTATGAGTGTAAATTCGACGTCCTCGACGGAAGCCCGGATGGTGGACGTACGGTCGGTGAGAATGTCGATCTTCACAGAGGCGGGCAGCGCGGCCTGAAGCTGAGGAAGAAGTTTTTTGACGCGATCGACGACCGCGATGATGTTTGCGCCGGGCTGGCGCTGAATGTTCAGGATGACCGCGGGCGTGTTGTTGGCCCAAGCCGCCTGTTTCGTGTTTTCGACGCCGTCGAGAACCGTGGCCACGTCCGAAAGGCGCACGGGAGAACCGTTGCGGTAAGCGATGATAATCGGCTTGTAGCTGTCGCTGGAGATGAGCTGGTCGTTCGCGCCAATGGTGTAAGCCTGATGGGCGCCATCGAAGGTGCCTTTGGCCTGATCCACGTTAGCGGCGCCCAGAGCGGTGCGCAGGTCTTCCAAACTAAGTCCATAGGAAGCGAGCTGCGTGGGATTTGCCTGGACCCGCACGGCAGGACGCTGGCCGCCGCTTATGCTTACCAGACCCACGCCGCTGAGCTGGGAAAGCTTTTGAGCGAGTGTAGTGTCCGTCAGGTCTTCCACTTTGGAGAGCGCGAGCGAGTTGGAACTGAGCGAAAGGGTGAGGATCGGTGCGTCCGCAGGATTGATTTTGTTATAGATGGGAGGATTAGGAAGCCCCTGCGGAAGAAGATTGGAAGCGCCGTTGATGGAGGCCTGGACTTCCTGTTCGGCAATGTCAATGTTGAGATCGAGGTCGAATTGCAGGGTGATTGTGGAGCTGCCGAAAGAACTGCTCGAAGTCATCTGGCTCAGGCCAGGAATCTGGCCAAACTGTCGCTCGAGGGGAGCAGTGACGGAAGAAGCCATCACGTCCGGACTGGCTCCCGGATAAAAAGTCTGAATCTGAATCGTCGGGTAATCGACCTGCGGAAGCGCGGAGACAGGCAGCTGGCGGTAGGCCACAAAGCCGACCAGCAGCACCCCGACCATTAAGAGAGTCGTAGCGACAGGCCGCAAAATGAACGGCCGGGAAGGACTCATCGAGCTTTTCCTCCGGACTGGCTACCGGCTGGCTTGCCGGGGTTTGCCCCGCTCCGTGCGGCCGGTTGAGAGGTTTCGTCCTTCGCTCCGCCGGCTGGAGGAGGCGTGCTGGTGATCACCGCACTGCCATCTTGGAGCTTGTCCTGGCCGTCGATGACGACCACGTCCCCGTCATTCAACCCCGCGCTGATACCAATATTGTTGCCGGTAGTCTGTGCGATGGTGACCTTCTGGATCCTCACCTTGTTGCCGCCGGTAACGACGTAGACATAGGCGCTCTGCGGCCCGCGTTGAATCGCGGCGGCGGGAACGATCATCAGGTTGTGTTTTGTGTCCACGAGCATGTGCATGTTGACGAACTGATTCGGAAACAGCTTGTTATCCGCATTGCTGAAGACGGACTTGAGCTTGTACGTGCCCGTAGTGGGATCAATTTGATTGTCGATGGTGGCGAGTTTGCCGTCGGCTATCTTCGAGGTGTCATCCCGGTCGTAAGCTTCGACGGGTAGCGGGACGCCGGCCCGGAGCTTGGGCAAGACCTGGGGGAGCTGATCCTGGGGAAGCGTGAATATCACGGAAATGGGCTGCAGTTGGGTGATTACCAGCAGTCCGGTGGTATCCGCCGCGTGGACAACGTTGCCGATGTCCACCAGGCGCAGGCCTACACGGCCGCTGATGGGGGCGGTGATGTGAGAGTAGACGATCTGGAGTTTTGCGTTGTCAATGGTGGCCTGGTCCGCCTTAATCGCCCCCAGGTATTGTCCGACTTGCGCCTGCTGGGTATCCACCTGCTGCTTGGGGATAACCCCTTCGTTGAAAAGAAGGGTGTAGCGCTCGAAGTCAACCTGCACGTCGTGGAGTTGCGCCTGGTCTTTAGCGAGCTGCCCCTCGGCCTGTTCGAGCATCACCTGGTAGGGGCGCGGATCGATCTCAACGAGCGCATCGCCCTGATTGACGAATTGGCCTTCCGTGAAGTTCACTTTGACGATGGCGCCGTCCACGCGGCTGCGCACGGTTACTGTGTTGTAGGCTGTGACCGAGCCGAGGCCGAGTAGGTATACGGGCAAATCGCCCTTCTGTGCCGTGGCTACGACGACAGGTACAGCGAAGCCTGCCCCGCCGGCGCCGCCCTTTCCTTTGCCGGCGCCGCCAGCGCCAGCGGAAGGTGCTCCGTCCGCTTCACTTGTGGAGTGCGTGCCGCGGTAATACCAAATGCCAGCAGCGATCACGACCAGAATAATGACCCAGAGCCACCAGCGGCTCTTGGCGGGCTGCGCCGTCGAGGAACCCTTCGTCCCCGGTTCGGGAAGGTCTATAGAGTTGAGATGGCCCATCCGTTCTCTCCTGTCGGTAAACCTAATTGTATTGTACGAGCAAAACTGCCGGGGAACTACGGTTACGGGCAGACTCCAAGCGTTTTAACCCCGTCAACCCTTGGGAGACTACCGGAAAAGACGGCCTGCGCATATATATGACGGCTTTTGGGGCAAAATGGTTACGAAGGAGCTTTTAGTCCATGGGGGGGCTGGAGCCAAAACGCCTCAAAGACTCCTATTTGACTCCGGAAGTTGCCCCGGCGAGGATTTTTGTAGTGGGCAATCGGATGAGAGAACGCTTACACTATCGTGCCTCGGGGACTCCATCCCTGGTGAGAGCTGGCACGAAATTCACAAAGGCGGGTAAGAACAGAAAATGCTCAAAGGCCTCGTTTTGGGTATTGTGCTCACGCTGCTGATCCTGATGGGCGGCGTGTATTTCTACTTCTCGACGGGACGGGCGCCAGTTGCCGTGACCGATCCGCCGATGCCGTTTGAAAAGAAATTCGCGCACATGGCGCTGGATGCGCACATTGAGAAACAGGCCACCCCGCAATCGCCGGTCGCCGCCGACGAGAAGAGCTATCTGAATGGCGCGGAAGTCTATAAAGAAAACTGCGCGATGTGCCACGGGCTGCCTGATCAGCCCAAGTCCGCTATTGCGCAGGGAATGTACCCGCCCCCGCCGCAGCTTTTTCATGGAATTGGTGTGTCCGATGATCCAGCTTCCGAGACCTACTGGAAGGCAGAGAATGGCATTCGTTTGACGGGGATGCCGGGATTCAAGGGGCGCTTGACGGAAACTCAGATTTGGGAAGTCAGCGTGCTCCTTGCGAATTCAGACAAGATTCCAGCTTCGATAAAGGCTGCGTTGGTCAGCCCGCCGCCCCCGCAGAATTCTGCTCCTGCGGCCGCTGCGGCACCGGCAAAACCGTAACGCCGGCACTTTGAAGTGCGGCAGCCTTGCTGCCGCTTTTCTTCTCTTCGTCGTATGACTGAATCTTCCGCAATACCTGTAATTCCAGAGAAGTCTCTGCGAGTTTACGACGCCCGGCTCTCCACAGAATGGATCTGCTCGACTTTCCTGAGTTCCGGGAAACGCCAGGCCCAAATCGCCGTCACTGCGAGAGTTCCGATGCCGCCTATGACGACGGCGGGCACGGTGCCAAACCACTGCGCCGTCAGGCCGGACTCGAACTCCCCAAATTCATTGGAAGCTCCAATAAAAACCATATCAACGGCGTTGACGCGCCCGCGCATCTCGTCCGGCGTAGCCACCTGAATGAGAATGGCGCGAACGATGACGCTGACCATGTCCGTTGCGCCGACGAAAAACAGCGCGATCAGAGAAAGCACTAGGTTGTGCGAGAGTCCGAAAAGAATCGTGAACAAGCCGAACCCAGCCACGCACCACAGCATGATTTGACCCGCTTTGCGCCGCATCGGCCGGTGCGCGAGGAAAATGGCCATCGCCGCCGCTCCCACTCCCGGAGCAGTCCGCAGCAATCCGAGGCCCCAGGGTCCGGTGAGCAGAATTTCGCGCGCGTAAACCGGCAGAAGCGCGACCGCGCCCCCGAGAAAGACCGCGAAGAGATCCAGTGAGATGGAGCCGAGAATCAGCTTTTCGCGCCAGATGTAGCGAATCCCAGCGGAGACAGTGGTTAAGTTGATCGGCTCTCGAGCACGCGGCTTTTCCTCCGTCCTGATTTGCAGCGTGCAAAGGACGGCCACGATGGCCATGATCACCGCCAAAACGTAAACCGCCGCGGGTCCCAGAAAAAACGCGTAGATGATGCCGCCCAACGCGGGACCAAGAATCGCCGCGCCTTGAAATACTGTGGAAGCCCAGGCCACCGCGTTTTCAAAATGCTGTTCGGGAACCAGTTGAGGAAGCATCGCGCGGCTGACTGGGCCAGTGAATGACCGGACGACGCCTAGAAGAATGAGAACCGCGAAGATGTAATAGACGGAGCGAACATTGCGCACGGCAGTGACGAGCAGTAATGCGCAGCACAGCGCGAAGCCGATGTAACAGAAGACGATGAGTTTGCGCCGATCGTAACGATCGGCGACATGGCCGGAAACCAGAAACAGGAGAATTCCAGGAAGAAATTGCGCCAAGCCGACAAGGCCAAGGTCGAGCGGCCGTTTCGTGATTTCGTAGACTTGCCAGCCCACGGCGACCGACTGCATCTCGGTTGCGAGGACGATGCAGAAGCGCGCCGTCTGAAAAAGCAGGAAGCTGGGATATTGGAACGCGATGCGGCCCGCGGCTCGGGAGTTTTCGGGTGCGGCCATCGCGCATTACTTTGCCACAAAAGTTATTCAAGGACGAATTCGGCGAGCGCGGGGCTCTTTTGACCTGCGATGAATTTAACAAACCCGCTGGCCACTACCAACGGCCAACGTGAGCACCGCCATCCACGTGGAGCACTTCTCCGGTTACCTGGCCCGCCTCTGCAAGGTAGAGCACGGCGTCGACAATATCCTTCACGTCCGACATTTTCCCCATGGGCTGCAACGTCCTGAGATGGTCCTTGGGATCCTTCTCGTGCAGCGGCGTGTCCACGACCCCCGGGGCAACCGCGTTGAACCGAATGCCTTGCTTTGCGTATTCGATCGCAAGGCTGCGCGTAACTGTATTCAGGCCGCCCTTGGTAATCATCGAAACCGAGGCATTTACGCCTGCGATCGGATTATCGGCAAGCGACGCGGTAATGGTCACAACATTGCCTGACTTCTGTTTGAGCATCTGTTTCACGGAGAGCTGAGTGACGTAGAGAAATCCCAGCAGGTTGGTCGAAACCAGGGCATTGAGGTTCTCGGTGGTGAATTCCGTGAACGGCTTCGCGAGAAAGATTCCCGCGTTATTCACTAGAACATCGACCGTTCCGAAGTGCGAGATCGCTGCTTCGACAGTTTGCGCGGCGGTCTCCTGCTTCCCAATGTCACCATCGACGAGAACAAGGCTGGGTGAGGCAGTCAACGATCGACCGGCGTTTAAGGATGTTCCGACGACGTTGTAACCCGCCTTCAGGAACCCCTCGACCAAACCCGCGCCGATGCCCCCCGATGCTCCCGTGACGATCGCTGTTTTCTTGTCTGACATCCGATTTGCCTCGTCTACTTCATGAAGCCCCGAACGAGCTGGGCAATCTCATCCGCTGCGGTATCGAGCGCGAAATGGCCTCCATCGAGGACATGCACTTCGGCCTTCGGCACATCCCGGCGATAGGCTTCCGGCTCCGAAATGTCGAAGGAGGCCTCATACTTTCCCCAGATCACCAGCAAGCGTGGCTGCTTCTCTTGCATCCAAGCCTGCCACTTGGGGTAGTTCTCCACATTCGTGCGGTAGTCATAAAAAAGATCGCTTTGAATGTCGGCCTGGCCGGGCTGGCTGAGGAAGGCAAATTCATCGGTCCAGAGATCGGGATTATAGCGTTCGGAGTTGGGATCGCTTCCAAGATGGCGTGTCCGAGTCGCCGCCAGCGAAATCAGATTGGCGCGAAGCGCGCTTTCATTGGCGGCGCGATCCGCCCAAAAAGCCCGCCGCGCTTTCCAATTGGCCCCCAGCCCTGAGTTGTGTGAGACCGCGTCTTGAACGATAAGAGCTTCCGCGCGCTCCGCGTGGGCCAGGATCATTCGGAAACCCACGGGCCCGCCGTAGTCCTGCATGTAAAGCGTGTAGTGCGAAAGCCCGAGCGCTTCGGCGAAGTGATTCATGGTCTCCGCGATGTGATCGAACGTGTATGCGAATTTTTTCGGGTCCGGCCAGTCGCTGTGTCCGAACCCGGGATAATCGGGCGCGACAACGTGATAGCGGTCGGAGAGCCGCGTGAGGAGAGGCTCGAACATCCGCGAAGATGACGGCAGCCCGTGCAGCAGCAGAAGCGTCGGCGCATCCTTCAGGCCAGCCTCTCTATAAAAGATGGAAAGCCCATCCACCTGAATCGTGCGATAGAAAATCGGATGTTCCACGGGACGTTCCTTTCCCTGGGCTTTGGCTAGCGATGGAAATGACGCGAGCATCACGGAAAGCGCCAACGACATGCAGCAAGCCCGCAAGAGCCGCGTCCAACGGGACGAGCTGAAAAGACACATCGTTTAGCTCCTCTTATGTTCGGGGTCAGAAATCCGGTTGAGCCGATCGCGAAATCGGATTCTCCTCGAACAGCCGGGCAACCATCGCCGAGTCGAGGTAGGCGCGAACGCGCACAATCAATTCGCCACGGAAACAGACTATCCAGCAGTAGCGATTGTCGAAACGCATGCCGTTCCTGGCGGTCGCCAGGGAATGAAGCTCGACCGCAGCTTGATCCTCCTGGACGATCACATTCTCCACATGGAGTTGCGCTCCCTGCGGAAGAACCTGACCCAGCTTGGCGAAGGTGCCTTCAATGAACGCCTTCTTGCTGAGGTAGTGACCTGCCAGAGGATGGGTTCCCATCACAATCCAGTCGACGTCCTCGGCAACGTGCTGGAAGAACGCAGCGCCGTCGCCGCTCTCAAGTCCCCCGAAGATTTCACGAACGCTGCCCGGTGTAATAGGCATTTTGGTTTGTCCTCTCTGGCGCAAGCGGTCGAGCAGGCAATCGAATCGGCCGGGGGTTGTCTGCCAACCTTCACATCGTCAGAACGACGCGGAACTCTGCCTTGCCGCTCATCATGCGCGCGTAAGCCTCGGGCGCTTTTGCGAGAGGATAGGTTTCAATCATGGCACGCACGCCGCTGATTTCGGCGAAGCTCAACGTGTCTTCGGAGTCGGCTGGTGTACCCGAGGCCCATCCTTGAATTGTTTTGCTTCCAAGAATCAGCTGTATCGGCGTCACCTCAATCGCATCGGGACCCGCACCGATCACCAGGAGCATCCCGTTCGGCCCCAGGCCGTTGATCAGCTCGGACATGGCTTTGGAGCTTGGGGCCGTTGCGAGGACTACCCGCGCGCCGCCCAGTTTTTGCAATTCTTCGGCGGCGTTCGTCGCTGCGCTGTCGATGTAAACGTTCGCGCCGAGTTTTTTGGCGAGCGCACCGTTTTCCGGCCCGCGCCCAACAGCCGCGACTTTATAGCCAAACTTGCTGGCGAATTGAATTCCGAGATGCCCAAGACCGCCAATTCCCTGCACCGCTACAAGGTCGCCGGGGAGCGCACCGCTGTGCCGCAGCGCGTTGTAGGTGGTGATTCCGGCGCAGAGCAGCGGCGCCGCTTCGACATCGCTCAGACTGTCCGGTATAGGCACCAATGCTTCTTGCGGAGCCACCATGTATTGCTGGTATCCGCCGTCATAGCTGATGCCCGCAATTTTCTCATTTCTGCAATTGCGAAAATCTCCGCGCCGGCACTCGCGACACGTGCCGTCATGGCCGCCGTGCCAGCCGACACCGACGCGCTGGCCCTTCTTCCACGCGGTGACGCCAGGGCCCACTTCATCCACGACACCCGCCACTTCGTGTCCCGGAACGCGGGGATACTCAATTCCGGGGAAGAGGCCATCCTTTGTGACCACGTCGCTGTGGCAAACACCGCAAGCCTGCACCTTGATGCGCACCTGGCTCGCAGCCGGATCAGGAATCTCCCGCTCGACGATCTGGAAATCGGCTCCCGGCTTGGGAACCTGCACCACCATCATTGGTTTCACTGCGACTTTCGTCGTTGCCATGAGTCCTCCTGATGAGTTTTCAGCTGAAACCAGAATATGCTTTCATCCTGCCACAAGCTGCGACAAGGCTATCAGACGTTGCCGCTCGTCGCGCCTCTACCCTGCTACTTCAAAAATCACTTCCAACTCCACCGGAGTGCCAAGCGGAAGGCTTGCGACACCATACACAAGCCGGCAAGGGCTCTTGTCTTTTCCGAAAACGGATTGCAGCAAATCCGAAGCGGCGTCAGCGATTTTCGGCAGCTCGCGGACATCTCCCGAAGTAGCCACCGAGACGCCCAGCCTCACCACACGCGTCACTTTGTCGAGCGACCCCAAATGCTCCCGCGCAACTGCGAGTGCGTTGAGCGCCGCCAATTGTGTCGCCTGGCGGGCAGCTTCCACGTCAAGCTCCGCTCCAACACGCCCAACAAATTTCGCCGCGCGGCCTTCCGTCGGAAGCATCCCGGTCAGAAAAAGCAGATTGCCTGTCTGCACGGATTCCACATACGTGCCGAAAGGCTCAGGCGGCGCCGGAAGCTGGATACCAAGTTCCCTCAACCGCGTCTCGGCCCTGGGCTGCTGAAGGCCTTTCTTAGGCAAGTCTCCGTTGCCTCGGCCGCTCGTACCGCGCGCTTTGGCTGTGCGCCTCCCTTTTTCAGCAATCATTGTCAATTCCTTTTCTGAGTGACTAGATGCATTCCCAGCTTAATCGGATACGACGAATTGAGTTGAAGACACTGCAAGGGTGGAGAAGTAGCATTGGGGCAGAGCGATGGCGGCTGGGCTGGAAACAACAAGCGAAACAGCTAAGCTATATTGGCAGGCATTTGCAAATTTGGAGTCGAATGAAGAACACGGCCCCTTGCGATTTCTGTAAGTGTTGCATATAAAGAACTTAGCGTTACTGCAAGTCCTTTGGATGCAACAGATACCTGATAGCTCGCTAAGTGTTGCATCTAGAGGACTTAAGCGTACCATGGGCTTGCGCTTTCCTGAGGTCGCAAATATCCGCGCTTAGTCGGTGTTTTGCTGGCCCGTCCATTTCTCGAAGTTCGCTCGGAACAGCCGGTTCACATCGCGCTGAATCATTTCGCGTGTGACCGCGCCGCCCTCGCCATGAAGCAAGCTGTAGGTGTTCGTCAGTATCGGAGCGAGAGTCAGCCGCGTGTTCTTCCACTTGTAGATGACCTGCTCCAGAACGCGCGCATCGGAATGCTGCGGGATGAAGCTTGTTCCCAGCATTTCAATCCGCTCGCGAGTGATTTCCTCCACGATGGACGGATTGTTCATGAACCACCAGCACCCGAACGGCATCAGGTTGCTGAACTTCCGGGCGTACACGCAGAGCTCGTGCTGATTTTCGCGGCTGAGCACGCTGACCAAAAGGCGGTTTTCCGGAAAGTCGCGGCACAAATTCTCGAGGGCCCGAAGGTCCGCTTTGCCAACGGCGTCCCCCGCCAGGCGAATGGCCGGATTCACCTGGCGGCGCACTCCAATCATGAGCGACATCGGCAATCCAAACTCGCGGCACGACGGGAGCACCGCTTCGCCCAGAATTTTGCTGGTGACGCTCTCATCCGGATATTGGAATTGGTCCGTCAGCGAGACCGCCATATAGATGGGTCTCATACGCTTGTGCCAATCGGCCAGGAATCTACGGACCTCGGAAATGGATTTTCCAGTGGCTCGCTCGTCCACGGCATAGCCCTGCCGCACCAATTCCTGCCAGTGGTTAGGCCAGCCCCACAAAATGCGGTCGAGTCGCAGTACCGGTTGAAACTGTTCATGACCGTGTCCGCCGTTCATCCATACCGTCTGTTCTTGGGGATCGAGCGGATCGTTGGTCATCACGACGGTATCCACGCCGGCTATCTGGAATACATTTCGGATGTGCTTCTCGATCGATTGCTCTTTGAAAAACGTCCGCGCATTTTTCAGGCCGGAAGCATCCGTGGGCAGATCGAATGCATTCAGGACGGCGATAACCCCGCGAGTCGATTCCGATATCGGGCTATTCCGCACGAATAGCGCGTTCCAGATGGCCTCCGCTTGTTCTCTCTTCGAGAGTTTCCAGTAACGCTCGGGAGCCATGTCGGACGAGCGGAAGAATTCCGCTTCGAGATAGTGATAGGTGAGGAGTTCGTCGATTCCCCAGAGCCCCATCTTGCCGAACGCCGGTGAAAAGAGGTGCGTGTGAATGTCTATGAACGCGGTGGTAGATAGCACATCCTCGACGTTGGATGGAATCTGCTTAACGGTCAGAGGAGCGGAAGTTGAGGACTTCCTCTTGAGGTCTGCACGTTTGACCGATGTGGTTCTCATGGCGCCCCATCATCTCACGGATTGACCAGGCTCCTGCCCCCTGCCCTAGCAACTCTCAACGGCTAAAATTTTAATCTTGGCTTACTATCTGGATGCAGGCGTTCGCAGGAGGTTGTGGCTAACCATGCGCGTTCACACTGATGGTCTGTTTTTTTTCTTCGTTGCCGTAGCAGCTTTTCTTGCTTCTCTGGTTTCCGCAGCGCCCGACCATGTTTCGGTTGTCGTCAACGAACAAGCTCGCCGCGTCGACATCCTGATTGACGGCCAGCCCTTCACTTCCTACATCTGGCCCGAGCGGCTTGCCAAGCCTGTGCTCTATCCACTTCGCACGGCCAAAGGCACGATCATCACGCGCGGCTTTCCCCTCGAGCAACGTCCCGGCGAACGCATCGATCATCCGCATCACGCCGGACTTTGGTTCAACTACGAGAGCGTCAATGGCTTCGATTTCTGGAACAATTCCGAAGCCATCAAACCCGACAATGCCCCGAAGATGGGCACCATCTACCAGCGCTCCATCACTTCGGCAAAAAGCGGCGAAGAGCAAGGCGAGTTGGAAGTGGAAGCCGACTGGACGACTTACGAAAAGAAAGTTCTGCTGAAGGAACGCACGCGCTTCGTTTTCCGCGGAGGGCCAAATTTTCGCAGCGTCGATCGCGTCACGACTCTGACAGCGCAGGACGAAAAAGTCGTTTTCGCAGACGCAAAGGACGGAACATTGGGGCTTCGCGTCATCCGCGCGCTCGAATTACCTTCAGACAAACCCGAGGTCTATACCGACGCCAGCGGCCGCACGACCACCGTCGCAAAGCTCGACAACACGGGAGTGAATGGCAACTACCTGACCAGCGAAGGCAAAAAGGGCGACGCCGCCTGGGGCACTCGCGGACACTGGTGCAATCTAAGCGGCAACGTCGGCGATGAGCCTGTCACGATCACGATTCTCGATCACCCGGCAAACCCCGGCTTTCCCACCTACTGGCACGCGCGTGGCTACGGCC
Source organism: Candidatus Acidiferrum sp. (assembly GCA_035313865.1). Classification (GTDB taxonomy): domain Bacteria; phylum Acidobacteriota; class Terriglobia; order Acidiferrales; family UBA7541; genus Acidiferrum. Next base: position 1,264 of record DATFZY010000144.1, on the reverse strand, counting down.
TCTTCGCCGCGAATCCTCTCGGCCAAAAAATCTTCAGCAACGGCAAGGAGGAGCTGAATCTCACGCTGGCCCCCGGCGAAAGTGTCACCTTTCGCTACCGCATCCTGATCTCTTCCGATATCTGGACGCCCGAGCACACCGAGGCCGCTTACAAGGAATTCGTCGCGGCGTATCATTGATTTTTGAATTTCGATTTTCCGCGAGTCAGGGAGCGGGACTTTGGTTCCGAGCGCGTTTTGAACGCGGTTTGAATTCGGTGCACAAATCTTTTTCTGTGGAATGAAAGAAAGTTTTCGAGGAGAAACTTATGACTGTGACACGCCGCGAATTGTGTTCGATACTTCCCGCGATGCTCTTCCCTGCGCTCGTGGCAACGGATAACGCTGGCGCGCAAGAAGATCCTTTGCCGTCCACCATGTATCCGTTTGAAAATCTGCCAGTGCGGACGACAAACGGGGCGAAGATCCGGGCTGTGTTGAAAGGCAGGCTCGCCACCGGCGAATCGCTGGAAGTTCACGAAACGACGCTGCGGCCGGAAGGCGCGCCGCATCCGGCCCATCATCACGAACACTCAGAGATGTGGCTCATCCGCGAAGGAACCGTGGAAATCACCGTGAATGGAACGAGCTATCGCCTGGGACCGGGTTCCGTGGGGTTTGTACGCTCCAACGACGAGCACGGAATAAAAAACACCGGAACGACGCCGGCATCTTACTTCGTGGTTGCTGTGGGCCCGGGATCCACAACCTAAGGCCTGGAAGTTCAAATCCCGCCGAAAACAGGCTCTTCCGATCGCAACACCAAAAATGGAATCGCCAGCGATGCCATGCGTTGAGTCCTGTTAAACGCATTGTTCACTATCGCCAAATTTGACACTTTTCCGACGCTCGATTAAAAAGGCTTGTGGCATCTGGGTGATCCGACAGCCGTGCTGGACTGTCCTGGCCAAACGAGAATAGACTCAGCAGTGCAAAAGTTTCGACTGTTCCAGGCGCTCTGAACCGGACGCCAAGCGGCGCAGCGCGGACAATTGGCCTGCGCATTTCCGTAACGCAACCGTTTTTAATCGCTGGAGGAAAATCTTGAGAGTCCTGGTTCGGATTTATGCGGCATCGCTTCCGCTGTGCGTCGTCAGTATCCTGCTGCTTTTCCCCGCTCTGAGCGCGCAGAACCCGAATTTTCACAACGCGCCAGCCTGGGCCAAAGATCTGAAGAATCCCTATGGCGATCAGCCGCCAGCGGACGCGAAAGCGCTCTACCATTC
>DATFZY010000143.1:0-5192 GCA_035313865.1 Candidatus Acidiferrum sp. | reverse complement strand
CTTCGTATTTGCGCAAAAACGGTGTTTCATCGAGCAAACGCTCGTTCCACAGAACAATGACGCGGCCTCCCGGTTTCAGGATGCGGCGAAATTCGTCGCGGGCGTTCGCAGGGTCAAACCAGTGGAAAGCCTGCCCTGAGGCGACGAAATCGACACTGTCCGATTCCAGGGTAGTTGCTTCCGCAGAACCAGCTACGCTCGTGAAGTTTTTGTAGTATTTCAGAAATTCTTCGCCTGCGGCACGCATTTCTGTATTCGGTTCGACGCCGATAACGGGATTGCCATGGTCGAGAAACAGTTTTGCGAGCAACCCGGTGCCGGAGCCGACATCGGCGATGACGTGGTGGCGCTCGAGCTTCGACCATTTATGCAGCAGATGCAGAACTTCGCTCGGATAGCCGGGGCGATAGCGGGCGTAGTCCTCCGCGCGATTGGAAAAGCGCTGTTTGGCATCAGAAAACGTCATTGTCGTTTGCAAATTCTCCGGATTCCTTAGACCGGAAGCTCCTGCTATGGGAATTGGCGCAGGAAACGCACGTCGTTCTGAAAAAACACCTGAATGTCGTCGATACCGTATTTCAGCATGGCGAGGCGGTCGATGCCGATGCCGAAGGCAAAACCGCTGACTTTTTTCGGATCGTAATTTACGAAACCGTAGACCGCGGGATCGACCATGCCCGCCCCAAAGAGTTCGATCCAGCCGGCTCCTTTGCACTTGCCGCAGGTGCCGCCCGTTTTTGCGGTGCCGCTGCCGCCGCAGAAAATGCAGGAGGCGTCGAACTCGACGGATGGTTCGGTGAACGGAAAATAGCTGGGGCGGAAGCGAGTTTTTACGCTTTCGCCGAAGAATTGCTTTACAAAATAGTCGATGGTTCCGGTGAAGTCGCAGAAAGTAATGTCTGCATCGACGGCTAGACCTTCAATCTGGTGAAACATGAACGAGTGCGTGGCATCTGGATTGTCTCGGCGGTAGACCTTGCCGGGAACAATGACTCGCACGGGCGGCTGGCGCTTCTCCATGGTGTGAATCTGCACGGGTGAAGTGTGCGTGCGGAGCAGCAGCGGACCGGGAACGCCCTTGGGCAATTCCAGATAGAACGTGTCCATGTCGTCACGGACAGGATGGTGCTCTGGAATATTCAGCGCCTCAAAATTGTAATAAGGCGTTTCGATTTCGGGCCCTTCGACGACAGAGAAGCCGATGGAGAAGAAAATATCTTCGATTTCCTCGAAGACCTGGCGGATCAGATGGTGCGTACCGATGGGGCGAATTACACCGGGCAAGGAAAGATCGATGCGATCCCTGGCATTTGTGGCCGCTTCGGCTCCGGCTTCGATGGCGATCCGGCGCGTTTCGATGCGGCCATCGACATGCGTGCGCAGTTCGTTCAAGGAAGCGCCAACTGCTCGCTTGAGTTCGGGCGAAGACGGTTTCAGCCAGTTGTCGGTGACGAGTGTCAGCACTCCGGATCTGCGACCGAACCAAGCATCGCGTAACGCTTTCCAGGAGTTTTCGTCTGTGGCGCTTCTTGCCGCGGCATCAAACTGCGACCGCAATTCTGCGAAAAGCGAGTGCACCTGTTCGGCGGAGGAAACGCCGAGAGTGGCGAGCGTTTGAGTGTGCTTCGAATCAGAGGTCGACATGAGAAAGGAAAAGAGTACAACACGGGGCGCGCTGACACGCACCCCGCGCAGAAAATCGCCGGCGGAAAGCCAGCGCTACCGAACTACGCTTTCTTGGCGGCGGGCTTGGGGGCAAAGGCCTTGGCTTTTTCCGCAAGCTGGGCGAACCCGGGCATGTCCTTGACGGCCATATCCGCGAGAACTTTGCGGTCCACCGAAATGCCGGCGGACTTCAAGCCGTGGATGAGTTGGCCGTAGGTCAACCCATTCTGGCGAGCGGCCGCGCCGACACGCTGAATCCACAAGCGGCGGTACTGGCGCTTCTTCACGCGGCGATCGCGCTTAGCGTAGCGATCCGCGCGATTGGCGGCTTCCTGTGCGGATTGGTACAGCTTGCTCTTTGTGAGGAAAAAGCCTTTGGTCCTTTTGAGATACTTCTTGCGCCGAGCCCGGCGCTTCGTGCCGCGTTTTACGCGTGGCATGGGGTTTCTCCTTCTTGTGTGGGAAACAAAACGGGTTGCAGGGAAACGCAGTAAAGCGCGACCTGCAACGGGTTTGTTTCCGGTGTGATTTATCGCGGCCTTTAGAAGCCAGCGACCGCCAGGCGAAAGCCCGGCGCTACATCCCCGCGAACGGGGAGAAACGGCCGGCAGGCACCCGTGAAGCGCTGCCTGGCACGTTTTGCGGAACAGTTTCTGTGTTGCTGAAAATTGTTCCGCGTTTCTTGCACGAGCCGAGCGAACCCAGCCCTTACAAAACTCTAGGCTCCGTAGGGGAGCATCTGCCTCACGGCGGCGACGTCGCGATCGTTCACCTTGGTGAGCTTCTTGAGCCTGCGCATGCGCTTGGCGGCCTTGGTGCCAAGCAGGTGGCGCTTGCCGGAGTGCATACGGAGAATCTTGCCGTTGGCGGTGATCTTGAAGCGCTTCTTGGCGCCGCGGTGGGTTTTGAGCTTCTTCTTCGGCTTCAGTGAATTGCGTGGCATGACTCTGAGTCCTCTCTGCTGACGGCCGGCCGGGGCCGGTTCCTAAATTTCGCGGTAAATTACGCGTTCGGCTGTGCCGAGCTTACCGGCCGGGGCGAAGTGCCCGCGCCCTTTTTCGGAGCGAGCAGCGCCACCAGAACGTTGCCCTCCATGCGGGGCATGGTTTCGATCTGGCAATGTTCGCCGATTTCGCCGAGAAGTCGCGTCATCTTGGCGCGTCCCACTTCCTGGTGAGCCATTTCGCGGCCGCGATGAAAAATCATGGCGCGTACCTTGTGGCCTTCCCCGAGGAAGCGAATGATCTGGTTCTTGCGAACCTGATAATCGTGCTCCGCGGTAGCGGGGCGAAACTTCACTTCTTTCAACTGAGAGCCACGGCTGCTCTTGCGCTGCTCGTGGGCCTTTTTGTTCAGTTGATACTGGTATTTGCCGTAGTCCGTGATCTTGCAAACTGGCGGATCGGCCGTGGGCGAAATTTCGACCAAATCGAGCCCCCGCTCGCGTGCCAGGCGCATGGCCTCAAACGGCTGCATGACACCCAACTGACCGCCTTCTTCGTCAATCACTCGAACTTCCCGAGCACGTATCCTTTCGTTGATTCGGATACGGTCGGCCTGCCGGAAATTCCGCTCAGCGATAAATCCCCCTAAGAAAATGGAAGGCATCCCGCAGTGCGGGATCACACCCCGTTTTGAACCCTAACCCCCCTGCAGCTTCCGCAGCATGGAGGCAGACTTCAAAGTATAGCATGTGAAGAGGATGGGGCAAGGCCGCAGAGTGGCGCACACTACTAGAGGATGGGGGATTCTTTGTGGACCCAGCGCTCCGCGGGCACCAGTACGGATGCGAGCTGAAAAACCCCGTTCCGGCCGGCAATCTTTGCCACATATTGGGATTGCTTGCCGGCGACCAGATGGGTTCTCAGGCCGGCTTCGGGCGGCGGAATTTCAGGAAGCGGTCCAGTGGGTTCGAATCCCTGCAAGAGGCAGCCCCCCGGGGCATCCGAAGAAGGATGGCGAGAAGCAGAGTCCCAATCGATGAAGAACGGCAGATTCCCTTTGCGATCGTCGGTGAGAATCAGCGTGTGCCAGTTCAGAGTTTGGCCATCCGGCCGGACGCGAGAGCCGGCCATGGGGTCCGAGCACGGCACGCCGCGTTCTTTGAGCAGCCTTGCCAATTGATCGAGATCGTTATGACGCTTGGCCCAACCGATGATCGTGAGCTCGGTCAGTGCGGCAACTTCTTTGTGCCAAAGCAAAGCGGGCTGCGCGGGGTCCGGCGCAAGCAGCTCCAGATAAGAATTGTTTCCCAGATTCAACAGCGCGTTGCGCGTGCCGCGGTTCGGATGCGAGCCGCCTATAGCAGCGCGATATCCGGATAGATGCTGAAGGCGGTTGATTCCGTCCTCCAGATTCGGAAAACCGACGATGATGTGGTCGAGGTCCATGGGTATTCCCGGGGGCGCCGGTGCGCCCGGGGAAGATTTATTGGGCAGCAGCGACGCAGCCAGCGCACCGCTTACAACGCTCAGAAAGTTGCGACGATGGATCATTGACGAGCCTCGAGGTCGCGTCGATAGAGTAACCCAAATGGCGAGAGCTATTGAATGGCGCGCGAATCGGTTTCTTGTTTTAGCGCGGCGACCAGTTCGGCAATGGGTCGGGCGCCGAGGTCGCCCTTGCTGCGGTGGCGGACGCTGACGGTGCCGGCTTCGGCTTCCTTCGGACCGACGACCAGCATGTAGGGAATTTTCTGAAGCTGTGCGTCCCGGATTTTTGCGGGCAGCTTTTCGTTGCGATCGTCAAGATGCACGCGGATATCGTGATTTTTCAGGGTTTCGTAGATGTGCTTCGCATAGTCCGCCGCTTTTTCGCTGACCGGGCAGATTTCGACTTGCGTCGGCGCCAGCCAGAGGGGGAACGCGCCGGCGTAGTGCTCGATCAGGATGCCGAAGAAGCGCTCAACGGATCCGAGAAGCGCGCGATGGACCATCAGTGGTTGGTGGCGAGCGCCATCCTGGCCGACGTATTCCAAGCCGAAACGCGCGGGCAGGTTGAAGTCAAATTGAACGGTTGTGAGCTGCCAGGGACGGCCGATGGCGTCGATCAGCTTGACGTCAATCTTGGGGCCGTAGAATGCGGCTTCCCCTTCCATCTTTTTGTAGGGAATTTTCAGGCGGGACATGGTGCTGGCCAGTGCCGCCGTGGCGCGATGCCAGTCTTCCGGTTTGCCGGTGTAGTTTTCGGAATGTTTCGGGTCCCAGTCGGAAAGTTCCACTTCGAAATTGTCGAAGCCGAAATTCTTCATGACCGCGTAGGCGAAGTCGATGCAAGCTTCCACTTCGGCTTCGATCTGATCCTGGGTGCAAAAGATGTGCGCGTCGTCCTGGGTGAAGCCCCGGACGCGCAGAAGGCCGTGGAGCACGCCGCTGCGTTCGTAGCGATAAACGGTGCCGAGCTCGGCCAACCGCACCGGCAGATCGCGATAACTGCGCAGTTTCGATTTGTAGATGAGGATGTGCCCAGGACAGTTCATGGGCTTGAGCTGGTAGTCGGCTTTTTCCACTTCGATCGCGCCGAACATA
>DATFZY010000142.1:0-3047 GCA_035313865.1 Candidatus Acidiferrum sp. | reverse complement strand
AGTATTTTCGTTGCTCAAAAGTTTCGCAGCCGCCAGCAAAGTGTCCCAAGCCCCGTAAAATCCCAGATTTCCCGCATGCAGCACCACAAACGGAAAACCGTGCCGGATTTCCTGCACGATAGGATCGCCGCGATCCGACATTTGTGTAGCCCCGGATGCGGGCGTAGTCGCGGGCGCGGTTGTCGGCGTTGTCCCGTCGCGCACCACGACGACGCGTTCCGCCGCGACGCCTTTCGCCAGGATGCGCTCGCGCATGTCGTCCCCGAGAACGATCACCCGCGCAGCTTGCTTCAGCGCCCAGCGATGCAGGCTTTCCCACCGCGCGGCCCATTTGCCCGCGCTCACGATGTCGCCTCCCACGGCCATGTCCGGGTACAGGTCGCGGATGTTGTAAACCAACGGCCGGCCGGCGAGCCGCGCGACGAACGCCCCGGCGATGCCCGCGACCGGAGGATCCGTCATCGCCAGAATAATATCCGGACGAAGCGCGAGCGCCCGCGGCACGGCAAGCGCGAGGTAGGAAAGATAATTCGCAACGCGCCGTGGCATCCGGTGGCGGGGGAATGCGGTCGAGCCCACGCATTCGACGGTGACTTTGTTGCGCGTGTCGCGGCGGAGCAGGGCGTAGGGATAGCGCGTGTCGGGATCGTAGGAGGGGCGGCCCGCGACGACGGTGACTTGGTGGCGCTGCGCCAAAGCTTCGGCGACTTGCGCAGCCATTTTCGCAGTGGCCGAAGTGTCGGGCGGATAGTATTCGTTCAGCAGCAGGATGTGCATACGAGATTCAGAGTTTGATTCTGCCACAAGAACTCGAGTCCTCCTCCATCGCATAACTTTCCGAGGACACCAAGGGCGTCGTGCATCGATTTGCGCCTGTGAGAGTTTCCGACCGTTTTCGGACGAAGCCTACGAGGTGCCCTATATTAGAAGTCGTCACCGGCGAGCACCTCGGTTACTTGGTCGGCAAGGCTCTTGCGTGGGTTCGTTTCGCTGTTTTTACCCGTGACTGGCGTCTGCGATTCGGCGCTCGGCGCGGAGCCCTGCGGAAGGTCTCCGTCGCTATCCTTAACCGTGCTTGCGGCCTGAGCACTCGTTTCGGACGCCGTTGGGTTCGTTCCGCAACTTTCGTGTGTTGCAGGAGCCGAATGGGCAGCCTCGAGTCGCTCACCGTCGCTCTCGGCAGGCGCCGCAGCAGAACGGGTACGCGGGACTGCGGATGGCTCCCCGTCGGGTGCAGGGGGTTCGCCAGTTGGTGGTTCCGGGTCCAAGCTCTCGCCCTCATTCGAATCGGAAGGTTCGGATGGATTCGACTCGCCCTTACGGAGTTCTTGAAGTCGTTCCAGCTCTTCAATGGCCCAAGCTAGCTCACGGTTGACGCTGGTCTGATAGCGTACAAGATTGCTCACGGACCGTGCCTCGAAGGGAAAGGTCCATGAAAGGACCTTCTGCTCGTGTGCCAACAGGCGAGCGGAGCGTAGGACTTGGGTGGCGATTTTCTCCACCCAAAGGTTTTCGACATAACCCACAGGCTGATAGTGGGCATGAAAGCCCTTGGCTACAGTCAAGTAATCGGCTTTGTCCTTCGCCACTTGTTCGGGCGTCAGGAAGAGGTTCTTGGCATAAAACCCGTGCTGGTAGCTGTTGCCGGCGGACTTCGCCTTACCAGCCTCGCTCTGTGGTCCCGTGGACTTTTGGGCGTTCTTGCGGTTGGCCTCGACCTTCTTGGTCGAGACGGACTTCTTGCCGGGCGCCGGGTGCAGGTCGTCGCCAGCGCCCTGATTGGGGCTGTTTGTTGTGTTGTCGGACATGATGTTTGTCTCTCTGTCTATGGCGGTTCGCTCCTGCCCGAATCGGTTGGCGGCAAGCTGCGAAGACGCTGAGTATTTGTCGTTCCCCAGTTCCGGGACGGCTGCCAACGCGCCGTTCCTTTAGCTCCAGAGGGAGCTGGAAAAAGGTGCTGACAATGATAGGGGGCGGTAGCTCAAAAACAGTTCTAACTTGCGAACTTTGGGGGTGAGCTAGGCGGGCGCAGCGGTGGGCGAAGAGTGGCGCCTGGGGAAAGTCCTGCCTGCGCTGATCCGAGGATTGTTGTTTGTGACGTTCGATCCCCACCACAACCAGCCGCGTTTCTTGATCGAGGCGGTTCCTCTACTGGCGAGGCGCGCGGCCAAGTTTGCAAAGAAATGGTCCTTGAAGGAAGCGACTGCCATCTTCTCCCGTCCAAGGCGATCCTCCTTGGTCCTGGGCTGATGTCCAGAATCAAGGAGGTGACTCGTCCTGTGCAGCTGTTTGGAATTGCTCGTCTTGGATGGTCGCTAATTCTTCAAATGCTTGGAGATGTAGCGGCCAATCCGGTACGGCGACTTACGTTACTCTTCCAACTCGTCGAAGAACTGCTGCAGCTTCTCAACAAGACGCCTCGGGTTGGGGTCGAGTAGATACAATTCCCACGCTCCGTTGAGATCGAAGGGAAGCAATGTCTTCGAGTAAAGTCCGAGGTTGCCATACCATTCCAAAAAGCATAGGGTATAGCCGATTACCAACTTCTTTATTTCCTCGTTGCGACGGTAAGTTTTGAATGCCATTAGACATCTCCTTTGAGTCGAAAATTGGGACCGAGCGCGGACGGCATCGCCGACCGTGTTCCGCATCCCTATATATGCGTGTCGTAGCGGCAAAACGTTGGATGGCTCAGAAGTTCCACTGTGACGTGAGCCCTGGGGCTCTAAAGTCCTAGGAAGGCGTGTATTATCAATGCCTTACAATGGTGTTCTGGCGAATTCAATCTTTGCTCTAAGACAGGCGCCTGCAGAGTAATACTCGGTCTAGGGCAAAGAACGCCCGAATTTCTTTCGCAGGATTCGTTTGAGGGGGGCAGTCAGCTCCGGTTGCGAGGGTGCCATTCTTGCCGTGGCTGAAGCATCCGGCGGACACGATTCGTTTAAGAATCCATGAGCGAACGGCGGCTAGGTCGCGCGCTTGGCGCCGCGAGCGGCGGATTCCCCGCTGCCTGCGGCTACGGATTTTTTCTCCAGCACGAAATTTCC
>DATFZY010000141.1:0-24995 GCA_035313865.1 Candidatus Acidiferrum sp. | reverse complement strand
GTCGACGAAAATCTCGACGCCGGCCCCATCGTGCTGCAAGCCGTAGTGCCGGTGAAAGACGACGACACCGAGGACTCTCTTTCAACGAAAATCCTGCAGGAGGAGCATCGCATCTATTCCGAAGCGGTCCGTATCGTGCTCGAAGGCCGATACAAAATCGCAGGCCGCCGCGTACTGAATGAAAATGGTCGGTCGACGTAGCTCTGTAGTACCTTTCAGGGCTTGGTCTCCTGGCCCCTAGGGATTTTAATCGTCGAATCAACTTGCGATGAGCATCGCGGCACCAAACGATATTGTGAAATGATGCAAACCAAATTCAAACCCGTCGAAGAGCAGCTCGCCTACCTCAAAAAAGGCGTCGCCGAAATCATTCCCGAAGCCGAGTTCAAAGCAAAACTCGAGAATTCTCTGAAGACCGGCACGCCCCTCCGCGTTTATCTCGGCGTGGACCCCACCGCTCCCGACATCCATCTCGGCCACACGGTAGTTCTCCGCAAGCTCAAGCATTTCCAGGATCTCAGCCACACCGCGATTTTTCTGATCGGCGATTTCTCCGCGATGATCGGTGACCCCACTGGCCGCTCCGAAACGCGCCCGCCTCTCTCCCGCGAAGAAGTGGACGCCAACGCCAAAACCTACCTCGCGCAAGTTTTCAAAATCCTCGACCGCGACAAAACCGAAGTCCGCTATAACAGCGAATGGCTCGACAAATTAACCAGCCAGGAAGTCGTCCGCATCTGCGGCCACTACAGCCTCGCTCGCATGCTCGAACGCGAAGATTTTCGCTCGCGCCTGCAAAACAGCCAGCCTATCTCCGTCCACGAGCTGCTCTACCCGCTCCTCACTGCCTACGACGCCGTCGCGCTCAAATCCGACGTCGAAATCGGCGCCACCGAACAAAAATTCAATCTGCTCGTCCACCGCGACATCCAGCGTGCATACGGCCTACCAGGCGAAGTCGCTCTCACCATGCCCATCCTCGTCGGCCTCGACGGCCAGCGCAAAATGTCCAAGAGTCTCGGCAACTACATCGGCATCAACGAACCGCCCGACGAAATCTTCGGCAAAATCATGTCCATCCCCGACGACCTCATGTGGACCTACTACGACCTCGTCACCGATCGCACGTTACAAGAAATCGCCGCGCTCAAAAGAGAAGTCTCGAGCGGCGCAAAGCATCCCATGGATGTGAAAATGCGTCTCGGGCAGGAAATCATTGCAGGGCTTCACAGCGAAGACGCCGCCCAAAAAGCCGCCGAACATTTCCAGCGCGTCTTCCGCGACCGCCAGGCCCCGCAGCAAATGTGTGAATTTAAAATCGTGCGCGCGACGGAGAATTCTCTGTTTGTCTATGAGTTTGAAGGAAACATCACTACTTCGACCGTCCATCGCGAGGTCTCCGCACACGAATTGCGAAGGTGGGGGAAAATACTCTTCGCTCTCGGGCAGGTCGAATCAGCTTCAGAGGCCGAGCGAATCATTAAGCAGGGTGGTTTCGAAGTCGATGGCGTCACAATAAAGGACCCATCCTCTGGAATCGACTGGAACAAACCGGGTGCGTACGTCGTGAGACTAGGTAAGAAAAAGTTCCTTCGTATCGTAGTTGAGTAAATCCCTGAAATCACAGAACTAGCTTGTAGGGGCGCAGCTTGCTGCGCCTCCACGGGCATACACGATCCGCCGAGCTGGATCGTTGCGCCGCGTGAATGCGGGCGTTTTGGTTTGCGTTAAGCGAGGACTTCGGCGGCTAGTCCGGTCACATGATTGGCGATGGAAATCGCCCCAGTCAATCCAGGCGACTCGATCCCCACGAGCTGAATAGCCTGCGGCACCACCGGATCCCGCGTAATCACAAAATCCACGACGCCCTTTCCCTCCGGTGGCACCAACTTCGGCCGCAATCCGGAATACCCAAGCTGTAAATCGCTCTCCTCCAATTCTGGTAAAAGCGTCTTCGCACTCTCCGCGAAGTCCGCGATAGGCAGCCGGTTCTTCTCGTAATTATCTTTTCCTTCTACGTACGTTGCCGTAGGCCCCACCAGCACCGTTCCCCAAAGCGTCTTCGTAAAATGCACGCCCAGGCTTAATCCGTGCGCATGCGGCAAGGGATAAACGAGATCATTGATCAGCGACGCCCGCGGCCCGCGAATCTCGCAGTACTCCCCGCGTACCGGATAAATCTTCCACGAGTTATTCCCCAGCAGCGCCGCCACCTCGTCGGCATAAAGACCAGCCGCATTAATCACACAGCGCGCTTCCACGGTCTCCTGCTGCACGTCCTCTTCGTACCCGATGCGAATATCAGCCCGCACCCCGCTACTGGTTGGTTCCAACGAGACAACTCGCGCATGCGTGACAATCTCCGCCCCTTGGCTCTGCGCGATGCGTGCATACGCATGCACAAGTTCCTCGGCGGAAACAATCCCAGTCGAAGGCACGTCAATCGCCGCAACGCCAACGATGCGTGGCTCGCGTTTTCGTATCTCCGTCGGCCCGATGAGCCGCAGCCCCTCTACTCCGTTATCCGTGCCGTGCCGATAAAGTGCCTCAAGGTCTGCCCGTTCGTGCTCGTTCGCCGCCACGACCAATTTCCCCGTATGCCGAAACGCCACATTATGTTTTTTGCAGAATTCGTAAGTCAGCCGGTTACCATCGATGCAGTGCTGCATCTTCAGCGAGTTCTTCGGATAGTAGATGCCCGAGTGAATGACCCCGCTGTTCCGCGAACTGGTCGCCATGCCCAGCTTGGGATTCTGCTCGACGAGAAAAACGTCCCCCCACCGCGCCGAAACTGCCCGTGCGATAGCGCAGCCTACAACGCCGCCGCCGATGATGAGTATGTTGGCCTGGTCCATGATTCCATTTTATCCGCGAGTTTTATCCATGCGTATTAATTTCGTCGAAGTAGGCTTTGCATTCGACAAGGCGCGCCTGCGTCCCGTCGTGAACCGCATAAACCGAATGCCCTTTTTCTTCGTAATGATTCTGCCAAAGAGAAGCAGCTCCATGCTGGCCGTCTTTATTCAGCGCGTAAAAGAAAATGTGAAAGGTAGAAAGTTTCTTCTTGTCGCCGTTGTAGTTGTGCGCGATGCGCGCGAGCGCCTCAAGGCATGCATCCTCGGGCGACTTTCCGCGCCTCATCATTTCCACAATCGTGTGCCCGCCCGCGATCTTGATGTTCTCCTCGCCTTTTCCGGTCGAGCCCGCGGCTCCCACTTCGTTGTCCACAAAGCAGCCCGCGCCAATAATGGGCGAATCGCCCACGCGTCCTGGAATCTTCCAAGACAATCCACTCGTGGTGGTCGTCGCGGAGATGTCTCCTTTTTCGTTCACGGCCATGCAGGGTATCGTCCCCGTCGGCGGATGCGCAATCGCGCGCTCGGCATAAGCGATCTTTTCCTGGTCGTCGCCGAAGATGGCCGTCATTTGTTGTTTCCATTCCGGGCTGTCAATTCCCGGCCGCCAGTTGACAGACGACGCAGCCTTCCACCCCAGCCAGATCTTCCGCGAATGTTCGGTGAGCAGGTTCATCTCCTCAAAACCCTCCGCCACGCCGAACCGCCGTGCCCCGTCACCAACAATCATCACGTGATTGGTCTTTTCCATGACCGTTTGCGCCAGCCGCGCGACATTCTTGATCCGCCGCACACTCGCGACAGCCCCTGCTCGCCGCGTAGGGCCATGCATGCAGCTCGCGTCCAGCTCCACTTCGCCTTCTTCATTAGGCAAGCCGCCGTATCCGACGGAATCGTCGTTCGGATCATCCTCCACGACGGTTACGGTAGCGATGACTGCGTCCAGCGTGTCGCCGCCCTTCTTGAGGATGTCCATCCCCTTATCCAGCGCGTGAAGACCGTTCGCGCTGGAAATGATCATCGGTCGCATGCCTTGCGCCGGCGCAAGAGCAACGCCCGCCGCCTCCGCCGGAAGCGGGCGGGCAAAGAGTTTACCGGCACTGGCGATGAGACTGCTGGCGAGAGATGTCAGAAAGAATTTACGCCGTGACCAAACTTGCATGAAGAAGCCTCCTGAACGTGCGGGGGAAATATACAGGTGGTAGGAAGAGATTGGAAGTTGCCGGCAGCAGCGCCGGCACTCCTGCCTGTGCTCTTCCGATCGCTACCACTCATCCACGCGAGCCTCTGCTCTTCAATCTGCTACCGCGCATCCATTCCAGCCCAGAGGTTCATGGTGCTGAGTTCCTCGCGGCCGCAGGCCTTCAGGTAGAGGAACAGCTGCATGCGATAGGCAGGATAGTGACAAAGCACCAGCCTGACGAACCACAAGCCGCGGCTGGCCTTGCTTCCGAACATCTCAAACTCTGCGCGTAGCTCCACATCGGAGCAGGAGCCCACCAGCTCCGCAAACAGCGAAGACTGTTTGCCGATTGCCTCCTTCACCTCTTCGAGGCTCATAGCTGCCGCGGCAACTTCCTGCGTTCGCCACGTGCTCCGCCACGAAGGCATATCGAATACGCCTGACTTAATAACGTTGGCGTGGATCGGACCCATGATCACCAGGTATTGAAGGAGTTCCATCAGGCTGCGCTGTTTGGGCGTTGGGCGGTAGTCGAGTTTCGCGGGGTCCACCTTCGAAATCAGGTGGAGCAAAATGTGCACTTCATTCTGAAGCGCGGCGATGAGTTCGTCTTTCGTCAGGACCATAGATAGAAAGCCTCCGTCGAGCGCGCTGGACTCAAGCATTGTTTTGAAGAAAATCGCCTCAGTTTTTTCTAAGCCTGAATCTAGGGACTTCGGACTACTCTTTCTCCCACATGCGGAACCCGCCAAGGAAGGCGTTTTCGTTGCTGCCGAGTCGTGCCCCGGGCGGCAGCTTTTTCAACAGTTTGTTGTTGCCCCCGCCGAGCACCACGTAATCGGCATCCAGCGCCGCTTTCAGCTTTTCTGTAATTTTACCTACGTGCTTGCGCCATTTTTTCTTGCCAAACCGTTTGATTCCGCGCAACCCGAGATAATCTTCATAAGTTTTTTCATTCTTATAAAGTAGGTGCGCCAGCTCCATCGGCTGAAGCGTCCCGTCGACAATCATCGCCGATCCCAAGCCCGTGCCCAGCCCCAGAAAAAGCATGCGCCCGCCCTTGTAACTTCCGAGCGCCTGCATCGCGGCGTCATTGAGGATTTTTACAGGACGCCCGAACGCTTTGCGGAAATCAAAACCCACCCAGCCACTGCCTAAATTGTGCGGCTCGCGAAGTGGATGCTCGTTGATGATCGGCCCGGGAAAGCCAAGCGACACACAGTCATACTCCCAATCGCGCGTCGATTCCTTCACGAGTTGCACCATCTTCCGGGGAGTCATAGTCGGCCCGGAGGGATGCTTTCGCGGCTCCTTTTGCCCGGTCGCGAGCATCTTGACGTTGGTGCCGCCCACGTCGATGACCAGAACTTTTGAGGCTTTAGCTTTTGGCTTCGATTCGCTCTTCATATGGCAGCTCCCGGGACGGGCCATGCTATCACGCCCGGAAGGACGCTGGAGAGTGTGCTTGGGCGCATGACGCCGAGCAGATGTGTGATGTTAGCCGTGATTTTGAGGTGTTGTTGGAGCATGGGCGGCGGGTCAGTGCGGGGCGAGCGTTGTCGAGAAGCTGTCTTGCGCGGCCGTGTCGTAGAGATGTAGAAGGTCGGCGGCGCGTTTGAGCAGGTCGGCGGGGAGATCTCCGGGTTGATAATCCACCCAGCCCGTCGTGTAGTTCAGAGGAACTTTTTGGCCGGAGGCAATCACCTCGACCGGGCCGAGGCGATTCAAGACCTGCTTGACTTCGTTCACATTGCATTCGGGAAGCAGGAGAAGGAAATCGTCGTCATTGAGGCGAGCGGCGATGTCGGAGCCGCGGCTGGCCCTTTTCAGACGGCGGGCGAGTTCCTTGAGCGCTGAATCCACGGCGGACTTGCCGTAACGGGAATTGAGATGGGCGAGTTCATCGATGTGAATGGTGGCCAGGCTGAGCGCCGTGTTTTGGCGGCGCGAGCGCGCTACTTCTTTGCCAAGCTGCAGCTCAAGGGATGCGCGGTTGCAGAGTCCGGTGAGAGGATCCACGCCAGCGGCTTCGGCCAGCATTTGTTGGTTCGCCTGCGGGATGGCGATTTGCGTTTCCGTTCGTTTTCGCAGGCTGCGGAAGGCCCACTGGCGATAGATAAGCCAGGCGTTGAAAACCATCAGCAAACAGAGAGTCGCCCAACGAGCTTGCTCGGGGCGAATCTCGTAAAAATGATCAGTATGAGGGAAGAACCGATTGAACGAAGAAAGCAGAAAGGCAACGCCCGAGAGCAGCGTGACGCAGAGCGCGGAAAACCAGAGCCACCATTCGCGGCGCGAGATCTGGTGCGGCGTAAACTCGGTCGCCTGGACGCGGAATTTGCCGGAGCCTTCGAGCGGCGAAGGTTTTGGCTTGCTTGCGCTGGCACCCAGAATGGATTTCATGTTTCTGGTTTCGGTTTGAATCCCTGATGCGATTACTTTAGGCGCGCGGCGCGAGTGCAGGCAAGAACGAAAAGGTACAGGCTCGCACGGTTCAAGAACCTGAACTTGTGGGCAGGAGCGAAGGAGACCATAGTGAGCAACGCGTCGCGCATCTACGTGGGCGGGCTGCATGGTCAGAGCACCGCACTGCGCGGCAGATTACCGCCGGAGGTTTGCCTTGGGGCCGGAGCGTGTTCGAGGACTCTGCGAGCGTAGAGTGCGACGTTTTTTACGCCCGCGGCGTACGCGGGATTCGGGTTGTGCGCGCCGCCGTTGTAGGCGCCGATGGCCTGGTCCACGTCTCCCCCGAAGCGGTCGAGTAGATCGCGCACAATCAGGCCTGCGTACGTGGTGAGGACTTCGCTGTTGACGTTGTTGACGTCGAGATCACGCGGCGGACGGAGACGTGCCGGTAGCTGGTCGTAGTGACGCTTGTCTTTCAAGTAGAGCTGATGGGCGGCGCGAAGCGTTTCGCGGGAGATTTGCCAGGTGCCGATGGAGTAGTCGCTGACGAGAACGCGCTTGCGGCCACGCTCGAGAACGATGTCGCCGCGGTCGGCCTGCTTTTTCCAGACGGTGTGAGCGAGGTCGCCGTCCACGTTCATGTAGTTGTTTTCCATTGCGCCCACGCCGAGGAAATAGTCGAGCGGGAGATCGTAGAAATGGGCAACGTCGAGAATGTCGGAAGCGAGGCGCATGGCCTGGTGATGCGTGAGCGGTTGCGGAGCCGCAGAGCTGTGGCCGACGACGCGCCAGTCGGTCTGCGATTTGAACTCCAGGAAGTCCGCGAGCGCGGGGAGGAGTTGGAACGTGGGCAGAGTTTCGAGTTTCTGGTCGGTGGGAACGTTGTAGGCAGTTTCCATCATGCGGCTTTGCTGCTGGGCCTGCGCGAGATCCTGCTGAGACCAGGCGGCGAGTTCGTAATGGGTGATCAGGCCGTGGGCCTGGAGCTGATTGAGGCGCTGGGCGGCGCTGAGACGATCGTTTTCGACGAGCAGGTAGATTTTGTAGGAGGCGTGGCGGGCGTTGTGGCCGGAGCTCGCCGTCAAAAAGATGCGACCCGCTTCGTCAGGGTCGCGGCCGCGGAGATATTCAAAGCGGAGAAAGGCTTCGAGCTGGTCGTCGAAGGAAGCGATTTCTGCGCAAGCGACTTCGCTGGAAAAAGGGATAACAACACGCCGGCCCTGGAGCTTGGGCCCAAGGCGCAGGTGGTGCGTGTGGAGAGGCATGTGGCGTGGCCAAACGCGATAGACAATCCATGCAGACAACGTAAGCGCGGAGAGAAGAACCGCCGTAGCGGGGTGGAGGTGGTGGTTAGTGAGTTTTCTGGCTGACATGACCGCAGCCCCTGTTTGTTTCGTCGACAGCTCATAGTCGAGGAGGTAGAAGGCAGGTTGGCTGCCGCGAGTCGCGCAGGTGCAGCCGTCAGTTAAATCATAGAAAATGCAAAGTTTAGTGGAATGCCAGGATTCAGCGGGTGCAGTGGACGTGTAACGCCACCGTGTCTGCGCGTCTGGAAATCCACAGGAGCTTCGCGGATCGGTCTGGGTTTTGCGGCGGGTGGATTTTAACGCAGAGTGCTCAGAATTCAGAAGAAGAGAGCGCAGAGTTGCGGGCCACAGGACCCGAGATACCCACCCCCCATGTTTTTTGTAAGAGTGGCAAACAAAGGGGTTATGGTTGACGCGGCTCGTAAGAGTGGCAAACACAAGACTTAAAGTGGCTGCGTTTTCAGCAAGTTGCGAACGGCCTGCAGGAGTGGCAACTAAAGGACTTATAGATGAGAGCGGAATCCCGCGAGGCTGGTTGCTGACTTTCGCACCAGATAGTCATAATGCCTGAGTCGTATGATTCGAATGAGACGCGCGGAAGTGGAGTGGTTGGAAGGAGTTGGCGGGAGTTTTGTAGTTTGGTGAGACACTTTGAGCTGCGAGCGAAAACTTTATGAGGAAGAAAGCTGAGAAACGAGCAAGACGTGGCGAGCTACGGCGAGAGTACGACCTGTCCAAATTGAACGGCGGGGTGCGCGGGAAATATGTTGAACGATATCGAGCGGGAACGAATCTTGTGTCGCTGTCGCCGGATGTCGCTGAATACTTCCCAGACGAGCAAGAGGTTAATAAGGCCTTGCCGGTCTTGATTGACGCGGCAATCAAACATCACTCACCAGTTGGCGCCCATCGCAGAAGGAGTTTTAGGGTTGCCAGGGGTTGAGGAGGGGGACGTGGAGGTGGGCGAAGTCGGAAGTGTTGCGGGAGACGAGGGTGAGGTTATGGTGGAGGGCGGTGGCGGCGAGGAGGCCGTCGATCACGGCTAGAGGTTTTCCGGCGCGCTTTGCGTTTGCGGCTAGCCAGCCCCAGCGATCGGCGACGTGGGAGTCGACGGAAAGAATTCTGCCGGAGAAGCGGGCGCGCAATGCGACGTCGAGCCAAGTTTCGAGTTGCGTTCGACGCTTACCCTGGGGAAGCGCTGCGAGGCCCTTGCGAATTTCGCCGAGGGTCAGAACGCTGAGGTAGAGCAGAGACTCGTCCGCAGCGTCTATCCAGGCCATGACGCGGGGCTGTGGATGGAGGCGGACAATTTCGGAGATGCAATTGGTGTCGAGCAAGTAGCCGCTCATAGCTCTATGTCGCGGCCTTCATCGCGTTCGCGCTCGAAGTCGAGCTCCAGGCCTACGAGGGGAGATTCCCGGAAGAATTGCAGGAGGCTTTTGGGCTGGTTCGCGGTGCCGATGAGGCGTTCGTAGTGCTCATCGGCAATCATGACGACGGCTTCTTTGCCCTGACGGGTGATGAGTTGGGGGCCTTCGGTTCGGGCGCGCCGAAAGAGTTCGCTGAAGCGAGCTTTGGCAGTTTGGACCTGCCAGGTGGATGCGGCAAGGCGGGGAGAACGTCTTTCCGAAAGCGACGGATGTGTGGTGCGTTTTTTCGTTGATTTCGCCATTGCTCTCCCCTTAATGCCTGACTAGTCTGACTGGTTATTAAGAATAGCATGAGAATCCTAAACCGGGAGTTTAGATTTCTCAAGTGACAATGCGATGAGTTTGGAGGTTGAGGGCGGATAGAGAGATGGGCACGGCGGCCAGCAGAATGAGCAGGGATAGGTTGGCGGTTTCGTTTGCGACGATTGGGGCGGTGGGCCATCCAATGTGGGAACGAGCGAGTTTGAGGCGGGAGATTGAGCGTGCGGGTTGTGGCAGCCGAGCGAGATGAGGGAAAGGCGATGTATCGTGCCCCTACGAATGTCAGGACGGGAGGAATGATGACGGCGAAAAATGGAGTGAGAGGATCGGTGCTTGAGGCGATTGGGGATACGCCGGTCGTGCGGTTGAAGAGGATTGTTACGGCGGGGATGGCGGAGGTGGTGGTGAAGCTGGAGTATTACAACCCGACAGGATCTTACAAGGATCGGATGGCGTTAGCGATGATTGAGGGGGCTGAGGCGCGCGGGGAGTTGCGGGCGGGGATGCGTGTGATCGAGTGGACGGGAGGGAGCACGGGGTCGTCGCTGGCGATGGTGTGCGCGGTTAAGGGGTATCGGTTTACGCCGATTTCGTCGGATGGATTTTCGGAAGAGAAGCTGCGGACGATGCGGTTGTTTGGCGGGGATTTGGAGATTTTTCCGGCGCCGGGCGGGAAGCTGGTGCCGGAGCTTTATCAGACGATGAAGAAGAGGGCGGAAGAGTTGGCGAAGGAGCCAGAGACGTTCTACACAAACCAGTTCAATAATCAGGATGCGATTCGCGCGTACATGGGAATTGGCAGGGAGCTTGTGAAACAAGCGGGGGACGGACTGAAGGCGTTTTGCGGAGGAGTGGGAACGGGCGGAATGATTGTGGGTGTGTCGCGAGCGCTGAAGGAGGCGGGATGCAAGGCGCGGATTGTGGCGCTGGAGCCGGCGGGGTCGCCTGTGCTGACTACCGGGAAAGGCGGGGCGCATCGCGTCGAGGGGATCGCGGCGGGATTCCGGCCGCCGCACTTAAAGGATGGAGATTTTGATGAAGTGCGGACAGTGGAGGAAACGGAAGCGCGTGAGATGGCGCGACGGTTGGCGAAGGAGGAGGGGATATTCGCGGGGACGTCGTCGGGGCTGAATGTTGCGGCGGCGCTGCAACTGGCGCGGGAGTTGGGGCCCGGAAGTACTGTTGCTACGGTGGCTGTGGATACGGGATTTAAGTATTTGGCGGGGGATCTGTATCGAGAGTGAACGAAAAACCTGAGTCCCAGCCTTCGACGGAGTTGAAGGCTGGGGACGATCCCTATGTATTCAGGATTTAGGGATTTTTCTTTGGCGGGGGCGTTTTTTCTCCGCCTTTGAGGCTAATCAAGGCCAGGAAATCTCTGGCGTTGAAGGGATAGCGACGGACGGACTGTTGTCCAGTGGTGCTTAGGGTGACGTCGACGCGGCGATTGTTGGCGAGGACGAGGAGGGGCAGTTTGTCCAGCATTAGCTGGCGTTCTTGCGGAGTGACGTCGGGATTTTGCGCGATCTGTTCCTTGGTTTGTTCGGTAGTCAATTGGTCCTCTTCCCCGTAGGAGCGCGTATCGATGTGGTCAGCCGGAACGCCGTGTTCGACCAGGAACTTTTTGGTGCGTTCGACGCGACGTTCCGTAAGGCCCTTGTTGAACTCGACTGTGCCGCGCGGGTCGGCATGACCGCCGAGGATTAAATGGGCGTCGGGCTTGAAGGTCAAGTATCTGGTGAAGTCGGCTGCCAGCTTTACGAGAACCTGTTCCTGGCTGCCGAGCAAGCCAGCGGTGGGATTGGCCACCGTTGGGCGAGCGGTCGCGAAATAGATGCTGTGGAGCGAGAGTCGAACTTCCAATTCAACTTGTTCCGGCGGAGGGGGTGGAGATTGCAGTTCGATGCCCAATTCGCAATCCGCAGAGCCGCCACGGCCGTCGTCGACATGGCCATTCACGGTGTAGCGTCCGGCGGTCAGACCGGCAGTTTCGAAGCGCACGGAGGCGTCACGGCCGCGGATTCGCCCGCCGCTGGACTTCCAGGTGTAGGTCAAGGGATCGTTGTCGGGATCGCTCGCGGATGCGGTGATTTGCACGGTGTCGCCAATCACGGCAGTGTTGCGGTCGGCCGAGCAGCTCATTGTGGGAGGCCGATTGGGAGGCGGTTCGACGCGGATTGAGGAGAAGCAATCGGCGGAGCCGCCGCGACCATCGTCCACGCGCACTTTTACAACGTAAGCTCCCGGACTTGTGCCGCTGGAAATCCAGCGAACTTCCTGGCCGGCGCCGTCGATAGTGCCGCCGCTGGTGGTCCAATAGTAGGTGAGAGGATCGTTATCGGGATCGCTGGCGTCAGCGCGCACGACGACGACGTCGCCCGAACCTGCATAGACCATCGCTTTGTCGGCGGAGCAGGAAGCTGACGGGGGATGATTGGGAGGCAGCGGAAGGGGCGCAGGATTTCCGCCGAAGCGAAACACAAGTCCTGCGGAAAGGCGCATGTTGCTTTGCCATCCGTTGGCGCCGGTGACGGAGGTGGGATCCTGAAAGCGCGTCAACAAATATTCGAGTTGAAAGAGGCGCAGAGCGAGACGGTGATTCAGTCTGTAGTCGAGGCCGCCTCCCGCGGTCATGCTAAAGACCGTTTGTTTTAGCAGCGGCGTGCACGCGTAAATCGGCGCGGTGCAGTTGTCGAGCGTGGCATCGTCGGCATGGACCGCTCCGCCGAGAACCTGGAGAAATGGAGTGAACCTCCCGTGGTCTCGGAAAGAAAGACGCGGACCAAACATGAAGGAGAAAGCATTGCTTTCCGCATTGACGACGCGTGAAGGTGTCGTTCCCGGGCCGGCGTTGGAGAACTGCAGGGTATCGGCTCGGAATCCGGCAAAATCGCCGACCAAGCCCCAGTGCCGGTTGAAGTTGTAGGCCAGCGAAGTGCTACCGCCGTTCAGGTATTCCATGCGGTTTCCCGTGCTGTAGGGGACGGCTCTCCAATAGGAGTAGCCGAGAAAGAGTTCTAGCTTTGGCGTGGAGTCGCTCTGGGCTCTCGCGCGGTGCGAATGTCTCGCGGAGCCGCTGGAATTGCCTTCACCCACAGGCGCTTGCGTGGCGGGCGCCGCTGGCAATCGGAGCGGCGTCTTCCCGGCGGGCTTGGCTGCGGGAGCCGCGGCGGAAGCCGGGGAATCATCCTTTTTGGGCTGGTCACCGGGCTTGGGCGTATCGTGTGCAAAAAGCGCAGGCACGAGAAAAAAAGCAATCGTCATCGTGGGAAGAATGCGTGTTCCCAATTTCATTTGTCGCCTCCAGAATCGTGTCTGCTGGCTGCAAAGCGGGCGAAAGAAACCCGCTTCGCGGCCGTATATCGTGTTCATCGCGCGTGCGCCCGAAGGATGCGTCTCCTACGGCGCAGGGACGGTGACGGTACTGGCGTTAACGGTGGCCGAGCCTGTTCCCCCGGCCGCTCCGCTGAACATGCTTCCCGTGACCGCCGCTCCGGTATTGATCGTGATGCTGGTAGCGGCGAGCACATTTCCCTGGAAGATGGAACCGACGTCGATGGTCGCCGAGGTGTCCACCTGCCAGAAGACGTGACTCGCCTTGGCCCCGCCCGCGAGGATGACCTGAGAACCAACTCCAGTAGTCAGCGTAGAGCCCATCTTGAAAATGAAGACGGCGTTGGGGTCGCCCTGAGCATCGAGAGTGACGTTGTTGTTGGGACCCGCTCCGGAGATCAAGACGGAGGTGGAGTTGACGTAGAGGCCGGGGGTGAACGTCAGCCCTCCCATGTTTCCTGGCAGGGTTTGCGCGTTGGTGGAGCGACTGGTCGCGTCATTGAAAGCGGCAAGCAGATCGGCCTGAGCTTGCGTGACGATCGGATCGTTGATGTGAATGGTGCCGTTGACCTGGGCCGGCGGAATGCCTTGCGAAGTACCGGGAGCCAAACCGACGTTGCCATTGATGACGACAGGTCCGGTGCTGCTGATCGAGGCCGTGGCCATTACTGCAAAGCTGCCGGCGGAACCGAGGTTGATCATTGCTGGACCCGCTGCGCCGGTCGCCGCGCCCGTTGTGAAACTCCACGGATCAGGCGGCGTGGATGCCGGCCCACTGGCCAAAGCGTTGCCGGACAGATCTTTGACCATGTTTGAAATCGTGGCGGTATAATGCGTGTCGGCGGTAAGGTTGGCGGAAGGCGCAAAGGTTGCGATCTGGCTAGCGGAATCGTAAGTAACGGTGCCGCTGACTGGAGCACCACCGACGCCAGCCACGGCGAGAGTAAATGTTCCGTTGTTGATGGTCGTGGGATCCATCGCGGTGCTGAAGGTGGCGCTTACGGTGGTGTCGATGAAGACGTTCGTCGCTACGCTCGCCGGATTGGTCAACGTGATGGTAGGACCTACGAGGTTCGTGGCTACGCCGGTCGTAAAGTTCCAAACGTAATTGGCGGTCATGGCGACGCCGGTGAGGTCCTTAGCGGCAGTCGTGATTGTGGCGGTGTACTGGGTGCTGACCGCCAGATTGGCCGTTGGGGCAAAGAGCGCGGTATTTCCCGCGTAAGAAACAGTTCCGGGGACTGCGGCTCCGCCGACTGTGGCGGCCAGAGTGAAAGTGCCGGCGGCGGAAATTGTCGAAGGATCCATGACTGTGCTGAAGGTCGCAGCGACTTTCTGATTGAGCGGAACAGCTATCGCCGCGGTGGCAGGATCGGTGGAAGTTACCGTCGGGGCGACAGCGTTCGCCGCGGTGCCGGTCGTGAAGCTCCAAACATAATTAGCAAGCAGCGCATTGCCTGGGACGCTCTTCGCGGCAGTAGTCATTGCGGCCGTGTATTGCGTGCTGGCCGCGAGTGCGGCCGTCGGCGTAAAGATGGCGGTGTTGCTGGAGGAATCGTACGTGACCGTGCCAGGGACGGCGGTTGCGCCGGTGGTGGTCGCCAGCGTAAAGGTTCCCGCCGCCGTGATCGTGGAAGCAGTCATCGGTGTATTAAAGGTCGCGGCAACTTTCTGGTTGAGCGGGACGTTGGTAGCGCCATTGGAAGGAACGGTGGAAGTCACAGCGGGCGTAGGCGCGGTTGCGAAGGTCCACACGACATTGGCGGCCAGGGGAGCGCCGGTAGGATCTTTCGCACCGGTGGTGACTGTGGCGGTGTACAGCGTCGAGCCGGCAAGCAGAGCTGTGGGCGTGAATGTCGCGGTGTTTCCGGCGTAGCTAATGGACCCGGCCACGGGCGTCGCGCCTGGCCCCATCAGGGTAAACGTTGTCGCCGTAATCGTGGTGGCGTCCATGGGGACGCTGAAGGTGGCGGTGACCGGGGAACCTTCCGCAACCGCGGTGGCGCCATTTGCCGGAACGGTCGAAACGACTGTGGGCGGCGGAGCGGTAGTGAAGGTCCACACAAAATTGGCAGCGAGTGGAGCGCCGGTGGGATCTTTTGCGCCAGTAGTAATCGTGGCGGTAAACAAGGTGCTGTTGGCCAGAATTGCGGTGGGACTAAAGGTCGCGGTTGTGCCTGAATACGTGACAGCGCCAGCCACGGGAGTGGCCCCCGGACCGGTTACCGTGAAAGTAACACCAGTGATGGTTGCCGGGTTCATGGCCTCGCTGAAGGTAGCGGAGATCAGGGTGTTGACGGCCACCGCAGCAGCGGCATTTGCGGGAACAGTGGAAACGACGGTCGGCGGCGGAGCGGTTGTGAAGGTCCACACGAAATTGGCGGCCAACCCCGCGCCCGCGGGATCTTTCGCACCAGTGGTAATCGTGGCGGTGAATAAGGTGCTGCCCGCGAGAACAAGCGTCGGCGTGAAAGTTGCGGTAGAGCCGGCGTACGTGACCACTCCCGCTACAGGAGTCGCGCCAGGTCCGGTCAAAATAAAGGTGGCTCCATTGATCGTGGCGGCATTCATGGGTTCGGTGAACGTGGCGGATACGACGGTGTTAACCGGGACGGTCGTGGCGCCGGCCGCCGGGACCGTGGAAATCACAGTGGGCAGGCCGGTCGTGAAGCTCCACACAAAATTTGCCGCCAAGGGGTTGCCGCCAGGATCCGTGGCGCCCGTGGTGATGGTTGCGGTATAGACAGAGCTGGCGGCGAACGTGGCGGTTGGCGTGAACGTGGCGGTGGTGCCTGAATAGGTCACGGCGCCGGCGACGGCAGTTCCTCCAGGCCCGGTCAGCGTAAACGTTGTTGTGTTGATTGTGGCGGCGGCCATCACCGAACTGAAGCCAGCGCTCACGGTGGCGTTGAGGAGTACGCCCACAGCGCCATTCGCGGGGGAAGTGACTACGACCGCGGGAAACGCCGGACTGGACGCCTGTTCCCGGCCGCAGCCAGCCATAAGAGCTAACGATACGAATACCACCGACAATACTTTCTCAAACGCGAATTTGCGCATTAGGTTCTCCTCTTTACCCAGTTACGAGGCACGCGACAGGGGTAGCAGCCGCCTCAGACGGATATAAAAACGAAACCCAAAATTTCAGTGGCTGTTTAATGCGGGAGGGAGTACGGCAGCCTTTCAGTGTTGATATCAAGTCCTCTGCAGCAGCGTCTGTGCAATATTGAACAGACCCAGGAAAAAAGCGGTAGAAAAGAACCCGTTGTCGTACTGTATCGTTGCGGTACACATGCGGTTTGTGCGTGGAATAACGCGAAGATGGGAGGCCGCGACTTGAGTTAGGCAATCAGAAGAGAGATTTTGTCGCTCACAAAAAGCGTGAGAGATAGTGCTGAGAAACCTTTGCGCGTGCCGACTTTTTTGCAGTAACAGAAAAAAGAGAGGGAACGTTGGCCAGCTGCGCCCAAATTACGGCGCCGTCGAGTTGGCGAGGCAACGGTAAAGATCGAAGAACGGCCAGGGCAAGCCCGCCCCTACAGGGACCAGACAAATGCAGGGGATGGAGAGTTATTCGGAGGCGCCTAGGGGGAGGAAGTACTGCGTACCCTTTACTGGTTCCTGGAGGCGGCGGAGGAGTTGCTGTAGGTCTTCGCTGCGCTCGACGAAATCGATGTCGGAGGTGTTGATGACGAGGAGGTCGGAGGCGGCGTAGCGGAAGAAGAAGTGTTCGTAGGCGTGGGCTACTTCTTCGATGTACTCGAGGGAGATGTGGTTTTCGTCGCGCGAGGCTTTTTTGGCGATGCGGGCGCGGAGGACTTCGGGTTTGGCTTGCAGGTAGATGACGAGATCGGGAGCGGGGATGTCTTCGGTGAGAATTTCGAAGTAGCGCTCATAGAGTTTGAGTTCTTCGTCATCGAGATTGAGGTTGGCGAAGATGCGGTCTTTTTCGAGCAGGAAATCGGCGAGGACGGGGCCGGGAGTTTCCACCTCGAGAGCTTCGCGGATACGCTTTTGGCGTTCCATCAGGAAATACATTTGGGCGCGGAGGGCGGCGCCGGGTTTTTCTTTGTAGAAATCGGCGAGGAACGGGTTGTCTTCGCAGTCGTAGATGCGGCGGGCGTGAAGGCGTTCAGCGAGGATTTTTGCGAGGGTGGTCTTGCCGACGCGAAGAGGGCCCTCGATGACGATGAAGCGGGGAGATTGCAGGCCACGCTCTGGGATGGGAGCGCGTTTCGCGGCGGTGGAGTCGTGGGCCGACATCTTTTTGCGGTGACCTCGGCGCGGGCGCGAGTCAACGGGTGGATTATAGCAGAGTCATACTCAGCGCGGAGTGCGGGTTGCTGCCAATTGACCGGCGAGCGAGAGCATTCGGAAAAGTAGAGCTCGGCTGCCGGCCTCCGAAATTCATCGAAGATGTGGCACTGGGTTGCCGCAAAGATGAAAATTTGTTCATGGTTGCGGCTGGTACGAGAGTCCTGAAAAAGGGCAAACGGAGGTGCTAGAGGAGGGTACTAATAAGAATGTGACCAATGGGCCAGTGCAACCTGCCCTTTAGGACAGTATATTCTCCGTAGTTGAGAGTGGGGACCGAAATGCATGACTTTCAACTACTGAGGTGACAAATGGTGTTGGCAACCGTCCTTTTGCTCTTCCCGTTTCCGCAGAGTGGGGATGCAGTAAAGGTAGTGGTAGAGCGGCCCGCAGCCGTTTCTGTCGACGCAGCAAGAGATTCTTCCTCTTCGAAGACGCTTCCTTCCACGCCAGAACCCAAGATCAAGAGCGATGCAGAGGTTGCAAGTGGTTCGAACGCTGGCGCGGTGGCTCCGGCTTCTCCGGCCGATCCGGTCACTCCTGGAAATGCGACCCCGGCCATTAGGGCAGGTAAGACGTTTGCTCCCGAGTATCAGCCGGAGAGTCGAAAAAAGATATGGTTGGCTCTAACGATTGCGTCTTCCGGAGCTGCGGCGTTTGATGCGTGGTCCACGCGGCGGGCAATTTCCGGCGGGTACGGCACGGAATCGAATCCCATGCTGGCACCGTTTGCGCATTCGAAGGCTATATATGCAGCAACGCAAGTCAGCCCGCTAGTGATGGATTTCATTGGCCACAAAATGATGACGAGCGAGAACCGCGTGGTTCGGGGTATGTGGTGGCTGCCGCAATCGCTGGGTACGGGCATGTCAGTGTCCGCCGGCATACACAACGTTGGCGTTGTGCCTTCGCACTAACAGGCTGAGAAAAGTCTAGGAAACGAAAGAGTCCCGGTGAGATTGCCCATCGGGACTCTTTTTTTGCTGTTCTTGACTCGCGGGACCTGGCCCGCGAGTTTCTCCATGCTACTCCACGCTACTTGCCAACCACGACGATAGCGAAGGATCCCTGCTTCATCTTGCCACGGCGTTCGCCGGCTGCCGGGGCATCGAACTCAGCCGAGGGAAGAAAGATGGTGTGCGTTTTCAGGTCGAGACCCATGGTGCGGGCGCTGCGCTTAGTGGGTACGTTCTCCACGACGGTGTACTTGTCGGGCGAATCTTGGTGGATGACGGTGAGATTGCCGTCGCCGCAGGAAGCGAAGACGTACCCTGTGGCGGGATCGAAGCCGGCCGCGTCGGGGCCGTCGCAGATGGTTGGAGTGGCGACGACTGTGCCGGTGTCGGCGTCGGTCACGGCCATCACCTTTTCATCGCAAACGGAGAAGAGACGGCGGTTCTTCGCGTCGATTGCCAGGCCGGAAGGGGATTTGCACGGCGCGAGAGGCCAGTGGTCGAGCACTTTGAGGTTCTGCGCATCGAGGTGATAAAGTTCGGAGGTGTCCTCGTTGTTCACGTAGATTCCGCCCTTGCTATCGGCGGCGGAGAATTCGGGCTTGCCGCCCATATCGATCGTGCCGAGGACCGTGCCATCGGAGGCGTTGATAGCCGTAGAGTTTTTGCCGCCAGGAGCATTCCTGCGGCCGCCGTTGAAAGTGAAAACGCGCTTGGTCACTGGCTCATAGAGAATGGCGTCGGGGTTGACGTCGGTCTTCACGGTGCCGATGGTCTTCAGAGTTTTCAAGTCAAAAATGGTGACATCGTTGCTGGCGCCATCGCTGATGAAGCCGCGGCCGAGGTCGGATGCGATGGCGATGCCGTGGACACCTTTTGTGTCGGGGATATCGCCAACGATGGCGTACGTGTCGGCGTCCATAACGACGGTGTGGTCACCGTGCGAAATGTAGACGCGGCGCGAGGCGGCGTCGACGTAGAGATAATCCCATCCGGTGTCGCCCGGAACGGAGACGGTTTTAATGACGTGGTAGCCGGAAGCGCCCGGCGCTGGCGAAGCAGCGCGCGACAATAAACCGGCAGTGAGAACCATTGCGACGGAGAGGGAACCGACAATTGCGGAAACTGCAAAGCCTTTGCGCATAATTCTTGCTCTCCTGAAGTGAATCACCCTTGAGTGAGAGTGGGGCGGAATAGATATACAGGGGCGGACCTAAACCCAGGATAAACGCTCGAACGAGCTAAAAATCTGAGGGGTGTTCGGGCGTGGCGCTTCCAGCCACGGCGGGCGGGGCAAGCCCCGCCCCCACGGCGAATTGCGATAGAGAGCTACTTCGGCAAAGGGATTAGTTGTTCGCTTTGTGCTGCTGGAACCAGCCGGCGACGTAGAGCATTTTGGCGATGTGATGGCTGGGGCGGCGGCTGATGCCATGAGGTTCTTCCGGGACGCGGACAAGAACGGCATCAATGTTGAGGAGCTTGAGGGCGGCATAGAACTGTTCAGCTTCGGAGATGGGAGTGCGATAGTCGGCTTCGCCGGTCATCACGAGCGTAGGCGTCTTGATATTTTTGACGAGATTGGTGAGTGAGCGCTGCATGTATTGCTCGGTATTGTCCCAGGGATTGCCGGGGAACCAGTATTTGGTGACGAAGGGAATGTCGGAGGTCAAAGCGAAGCTGTACCAATTGATGACCGGATAGAGGCAGGCAGCAGCGCGGAAGCGCTCGGTGTGTTCAATGGTCCAAGCGGTGAGGACACCGCCACCGCTGCCGCCGCTGACGAAAAGATTGTTCGTGTCGATGTAGCCTTTAGCGATGACGGCGTCGACGCCGCTGTTGAGATCGGCGAAATCGTCGCCAGGATAGGCGTGGTGAATGAGGTTGGAGAATTCCTCGCCGTAGCTCGTGCTGCCGCGCGGGTTGGTATAGACGACGACATAGCCCATTGCGGCCCAGACTTGTTTTTCAAAGTCGAAGCGGTCGCCATAATCGCCAAAAGGCCCGCCGTGAATTTCCAGAATGAGGGGATATTTTTTCGCTGGGTCGAAATCCGGCGGATGAACGATCCAGCCCTCGATTTTGCGGTTGTCCTTTGCGGATTCGTACCAAAATTCCTCGACGTGGCCGGGCTTGGCCTGATCGAGCAAGTCCTGATTGAGAGCGGTGAGCACTTTCATGGCGCCGAGGTTGCTGACGGCGATTTCGCCGGGGATGTCCGTGCGGCCATAGGTGAAGGCAAGGACGCCGGAATGGGCGACCGAGAAAGAGCCGCCGCCAGAAGCGCCAACTGATGAGGCGAGATGATCGGCAATCTTTTTGAGGGCGCCGTCCGGAGAGAGAAAGCCTATTTTTGTGTCGCCTTGATCGTCGTATTGAAAATAGACGCCGCTGCTATCGGGAGCCCATTCGGGATTCTGGATGTCGCGGTCGAGTTTGTCGGAGATGGAATGGGAGCCGGTGCCATCGCGCTTCATTAGATAGAGCTTGGTGGTTTGGTGGCCCTGGTAGCGGTCGTCAAAGCCGGTGTAGGCAATCCACTTTCCGTCGGGAGAAATGACGGGAGAGTTGTCGGGACCCTTGCGATTGGTGAGGGCGCGGAGAGAACCGTCGGCGACACTGAACTCGTAAACTTCAGTGTCCAGATACTCGTGCTCCGATTCCGGGTGGCGATTGACGGAAGCAAGGAGAAACTTGCCGTCGGGAGTCCAGACGGCGTGATTCGGAGCGAACTCGTTGCCGCCATTGGGGAAATTGCCATTGGAGACCTGACGCGGCGCCCCGCCTTCCGCCGAAACGACAAAGAGTTGATTGAATCCGGGCTTTAGATAGCCCGCGCCGTTGAAACGATAAACGAGGCGGTCATAGGCGGTGGCCGGATCGGCCCACTTGGCTCCCGCAGGGGGAGCGGGCAGATCGGCGAGGTGCGGGCCTTTGCCGAGGACGAGCGCGGAAAAGGAGATCATTTTTCCGTCCGGGGACCACTCGATGGAATTGGGCGCCTGATCAAGATTGGTGATGCGGGCGGTTTGGCCGGAGTCCATCCAGCGAACGTAGATTTGCTGCTTGCCGTCGGCGTCGGAGAGATAGGCGAGGCGCGCGCCATCCGAGGACCAGCGGGGCGAGGCATCGGTGCGGTTGCCGGTGGTGAGCGGTCGATGGTCGGTGCCGTCGGAATTGATAATCCAAAGATTGGAGTAGCGCCGGTCGGTCATGGGATCCGCGAAGCGGCGGACGTAGACGATTTTCTTGCCGTCGGGAGAGATTTGTGGGTCGCCGGGGATCTGGATTTGAAACTCATCCATGACGGTAAGACGGTGTGGCGATTCCTGGGAGTGAAGAGCGACTGGATGCAACGAGAAAAGAACAGTTGCAGCGGCGAAAGCTGACACGTAGCGGCTGAGACTCATGCGGGGGACCTCCTCGCTGCGGGGGAGTAAACAATGGCAGGAAACTTGTGTCAAGTAGCACGGCGGCGCGCTCGGTCGAAGCTAATTCTCTTTGCGGTGAAGAGCTCCGCAGAAGAGTATAAAAAGCGGCGTGATTCGTTCACAGAAGTTTGCCGGTCCCTCGCGCGTTCATTGACACTTTTGCGCAGGGTTCGCTAGACTGTTTCCTGCTTCGCACGGACCGTTCCTGCCTGCGCGGTTCCCCGGTAGCTCAATGGTAGAGCATTCGGCTGTTAACCGAAGGGTTGCTAGTTCGAATCTAGCCCGGGGAGCCAAATTATCGATGAAGCCGCGACTCAAGGTCTTCGCTCTGACGAGACCGCGGAATTCCTCCCTAAGTGACGCGTTCACACCACATTCATATTGAGGACTGCCTGCCGGGTTTGGCGCTTTGCAATCGCGAGGAAATCGGTACAATGAATTAGCCCGTGGTCGAGGCGGAAGACAAGCAGCTCTCCTCCGGCGACTCCCAATCAAAACGCTCCTCGCTCGTGAAGCTTTTGCCTTCGGAATATCAATCGCGGCTGGCAAACCTCGATCGCCGCTGCGACAAAGTTCTCGAAGTCTACCGCAACGCCCAGGCCGAAGAATTCCTCATCGATACCAGCCGCGACGCACTCGAAAATCTCAAGTGGGTCTACCTCAAGCTGCTCATCGCGCGCTATCACCTGCTGACCGCCGGCACGGAAGATACTCCAGAAAGTCTCGACAAAAAATTAAGTCCATTCAAGGCCAGCTTCAGGATACGAGCGAATCGGCCGCGCTTCGCCAGTCCAAAGCCGCGACCCTCGACATTTTGAAGCGGCGTCTCGACAACATTCATCGCCGCGAACAGTCTCTCGAAGAAGTCGAAAGCGATCTCACGCGCGTCGAATCGCAAGTAGATCTCATTCTCGATAACGCCGCAATGCAGGGAAAGCCGCAAACTATCTCGACTGATATTGAGCTGGCCAGCGATCTCGTCAGCGGCGGAATGTTCGGCGACGCCGAATCCACCGTCGCCGATCTCGACCGCGACTACGGCAAAACTCGCGCCATCGCGAAAACGCCAACCGCGGAGCACTCCTGATGAGTTCTCCTATGCCAAGTCCCCCAGCTGCCGCGCCTCGCGATCCATCTACCGCGCTTCCTCCCTGGGCCCGTGCCATCGCCGAATCTTACGAAAGCAATGCCGCGAGCCAGTTCGTCATCTACGGAAACATCAGCGATCGCATGGTTTTGCCCGGCGCGTACGGTCCGCGCCTCGGCGGTCTTTCCGATTTTCTCCTCGGCGTATTGCTCTCGGGCTTCGACGTGGTTCTCAGCTACGACCTTGGCAACGGCATCCGCGTCGAAAAAGGGCCCGAGATGTTTTCCAAGTGGCCGCATTTTCAGGAAAGCCAGAAGGATTGGAAAGCCCCTCGCCCCGCCGTAGAAACCCTCACGCGCTATTTCCGCTACTGCGCGAATCTCACCCGCCTCAATCAGCCCGCTGTGCAACTCGGCTGCATCATCAAGAACGCTGATCTCCTCGTCCCCGCTTTGCAAGGCGGATTGGATTACGACCTCAACGCCCTGGCGTCGCTAATCCGCGACTGGTCCAATGAAAGCCTTCTCTCAGGCCACGCGCTTGCAACGTTTCTTCTCCGAGAATTTGAATGACCTTCATCCTCTCATCGTAAATAATCCACGCATCGCCAGGATTCGCATCGATCTTCCATCCTCCAGCCAGCTTCTCGATGGCTTCCGCGTCATGGCGCCTTCTTTTCCAGTTTCTCTCGCCGATATGGCCGCGGACTTGCCGGCGGTCGCGGAACAGTTGGCGGGCACAACTCTCGGCGCCCTCGAAAGCGTCATCAAAACCAAAGAGCATCGCAAAGAACACCTGGTAGCCGGCGATCTCTCCAAGCTAAAAAAAGATTTGGTGGAAAGAGATACTAGCGGCCTGATCGAATTCATCGAGACCCAGCGAACACTCAACGATCTCTACGGCCTCGAAAAAATCAAAGCCTGGTTTCGCCAGGACATCGATCTCTGGAAAAAGAACGACACCGCGGCTCTTCCGAAGGGCTATTTGCTTTGCGGCCCGGTGGGCACTGGCAAAACGTTCCTCGTCGAATGCCTCGCCGGAGAAGCCAACGTCCCCATCGTCAAAATGAAAAATTTCCGCGATAAATGGGTCGGCAGCAGCGAGGGCAATCTCGAAAAAATCTTCCGCCTGATTCACGCGCTGGGCCGCTGCTACGTTTTCATTGACGAAGCCGACCAGGCCCTTGGGCGCCGCGATGGCTCGAGCGGTGATTCTGGGGTCGGTGGCCGCATCTACTCGATGCTTGCGGAAGAAATGGGCAACAGCGCCAACCGCGGCAAGGTTATTTGGGTCCTGGCCTCCAGCCGCCCGGACCTGATCGAAGTCGATCTAAAACGCCCAGGTCGCGTGGACCTGAAGATTCCCCTATTTCCAACCACCACTCCTCGAGAAGGTTTTGATTTGCTGCGTATGTTGTGCGCCAAGCGCGGTCTCGCCATCAAAGAAGACTCGTTCGCTTCCCTGCAATCTTGCATTCCCTCACTGCTGACTCCCGGCGCGGCCGAAGCGTTGGTGATGAAAGTTTATCGCCAGGTGCGCACCAGCACTACATCACTGGATGACGTTTTCCTCGAATGTCTCACGGAATACCAGAATCCCATCGCCCCTGAAGTCATGCAGTTTCAAATTCAAATCGCCGCCGCCGAAGCCAGCGCGCTCGAATTCGTCCCGCAAATCTTTCGTCGCAAATCTCCCGCGTAGCGTTCCTCTGTTCTACTGCGGCAGGTC
The DNA here is from genome assembly GCA_035313865.1 of Candidatus Acidiferrum sp. Classification (GTDB taxonomy): domain Bacteria; phylum Acidobacteriota; class Terriglobia; order Acidiferrales; family UBA7541; genus Acidiferrum. The sequence continues at coordinate 710 of DATFZY010000141.1, read as the reverse complement.
CTTGCTCAACCGTTCCACCACCGCCTTCGGTTCCGTCACCGGCGGATTGTTCAAATACTTTCCAAAAAACACCAGGTACCTCTGCCACCGGTCCTGAATATGCCGCGGCTCCACAAACCCATGGTTCTCCCGCGGGTAAGTCACATACTCCACCGGCACATGCCTGTCCGTCAGCGCCCGGTAGAACTCCTCGCTCTGGGGAATCGGCACACGCGTATCTGCCTGCCCGTGCAGAATCATCGTCGGCGTCTTCACGTTGTTGATGAACTTCATCGGCGAATGATCCCAATACTCCTGATAATTTTCGGACGGTGTTTTCATTCCTTCAAACTCCGTCAAGTACTTGTGAATATCGGTCTGCGCATACATGGAAATAAGATTGGGCAACCCCGCCCCGGGCGAAATTGCCTTAAATTTATCAGTCTGAGTATCAATCCACATCGTCATGTAACCGCCGTAGGACCATCCAAACGCGCCCAGCCTCTCCGGATCGGCCCAGCCCTTGTCCACGATCGCCTGCAAGCCGCTCATATCATCCTTGTAGTCGCCGCCTCCCCAATCGTTCTGATTCGCCGTGGCAAATTTCTCGCCGCGCCCGGAAGACCCGCGGAAATTCGGCTCCAGCACCATGTACCCGTTCGCCGCCATGATTTGTTCGGTCGGGTTGAAATTCAGCAGCGAAGCTCCCGTCGGCCCACCATGCGGATTCA
>DATFZY010000140.1:0-3347 GCA_035313865.1 Candidatus Acidiferrum sp. | reverse complement strand
CGGGCTTCCCGCCGACGAACTTTCGCTCGCATTGCGGTCCAGCAGCAGATACATCTCGCACGTCAAGCGCGCCAGCGACGCCATGACTACTTGCCCGGCGTCATCTTCCAACACTAGTTTCGACACAAAAATCGGGTCGCTAAGGTCGGGGAAAGCGTAATCAAATCCTTGACGACCGTGGATTCGCCGCAGCGACCCCATATCCGCTTCCGTGTATTCGCGTATGCGCATCGTCCTAAAACACGCGATGCCGGAGAAGTGGATGCACGCGAGCGACCATTTCGGTTGCGTCGAATGTCGTCGCACCTGGCGCGACGCCGTAGGCCGCGAGCGCTGCTTGGGCTTGCGGCGAAATCGGGCGCTGTGCCAGCGGATGAGGCAGCGCCTGGAAGTCTGCGTCGTCTTCGAGCGCCAGGTGCGCGCCCTCGTCGGCTTCGATCAACGCGAGGATCTGCGCGGTTTGGGGTAGCGCCATGGTAGCAGAATCGGGTTCGTCGATCGCCGGAACTGGCTCGCCATTGGGCACTAGAGCTAGCCAATGCGAGGTATTCAGCCGCGCGGAGTGGCGCTGCAGAGCTCCGAGCGTTGTGAGGTAATACGCTTTTCCGGTCATGGAATAATTTTGTGATCGCCTCGCGGTCAGCCACGGAGCCCAGCGCGCTCAAGCGGTTCGTAGCCCCGGCGTCTCGCCGGCTCCATCTTGCTTGCGTGTCGTAGGAAATCGCAGCGAGACGCCGGAGCTACACTACGAACTGAATGTGTAGTTGTGGGTCAGCACAGAAGCGGCATGCCGACCGGCATAAAATTGATGAACTGGCTCGCAGCTCACCGTGACTTTCTGCGAATCCTCGGAAACGGCTTCGATTTTCCGTAGTGTGAGCCGCCCGAAGCGGCCGACCAGAATATCTGACATGCATAGGCGTTCCGCGCGCATCGGTGAACCATCGGCGAGCGTGAAAATATGGTGCGGCGTCACGTCCAGCGATTCTTCGTTCGAGAAATGCAGCCGTATGAACGTGTCCGCTTCGCGCACTTCCAGCCTAGCCAGGCGCGTCCAGCCCTCGCCTGCCGCCGTTCCTGGGCAGCGCAGATGTTCGCCGGGTTTGCAGCTTTCGATCGCGACGGTGCCGCGCTCTTGAGTGAGCACGATCGTTCCAGCGCGCAAACAGCTTCCGCTGCCGCCGCCGGAACCGCCGCCTGCACCCGAAGTTGTCGTGGCCGCGATCATCGCGCCTTGCGAAAGCGGAATCAGCCCTTGCAGCGACTGGTGCTGCGCTGCGCTGTTCGTTTTGGCTGTGAACGCGTTGGCAGGCGTGCCGGCGCTGCTTGCGAGGCCGCCCACCCAGGCGAGCGCGAGCGCGGAATCGTCCCAATAGGGATAAAAATAATAGGTGGTGCCGGGGGTGAGGCCAGTTACCGCGAGCGAGCCGTTCGCCACCGCCGTCGTCGTGCCATCCGCACGCGCGATCGCCAGCGCGGACCAGCTCCATGTGATCGTCGAGGTCGCGGAAACATACGTGAATGCGCCGGACCACGTCGGCGGAACTGAGCCTTTCATTAGCACGCCGATCTTGGTGGGATCGATCTTCCCTGCCGTGGTGGCGCCGGAGCTCACGCGTGAATAATTCACGCCATCGGTGATTTGATTGTCCAGGCTCCAGCCCTGATTGGGCCCTAGCGACGCCTGGGCGATGCTGGTCAGCGCTTCGTAGAGATGCGGGTTCTCTTTCCGCAGCGCTTCAATCTGTGGAACGTTCAGCATGATATCGAACCTCGGAGTATCGAAACCTCTCTTCGCTTGCGCAACGTCCGGTACGTGGGACGAACCATACTCCATGACGTCATATAATCATGCTCCACTATGTCCTACGATGTGTCACTTTCCGCCACTCTGTACCACATTTCATGGTAGACTAAATCGCTTTCTGTTTAGGAGTTAAATGATGCCAAGGCGAAAGAAGCTCTCGACGACGATCTCACCAGAAGGATACGCTTCTCTCCGCAATTTGATCCGCGCTGGAAAGGCTGAAAATATCGCTCAGGCTGTTGACCTGGTACTCGCTGAGTTTCGGCGCATCGAGAACCGTCGAAAACTCGCGCAGGCTACTGCTCAGTACTATGAAGACGCCTCGCAAGGCGCGATTGACGAAGAGAACGGTCTTGCGGCGGCGTTTGCAGCTACAGCCGGTGAAATAAATGTTGACGAATAATCCGTTCCCACGACGCGGCGAAATCTGGATAGCCAATACCGGGGATCCTCCGCAGCGGCATTGGGTGGTGATTGTTTCGCTCGACGCGCGGAATCAAAGCCCTCGAGCGCACTCGGTTCTAGCTGTTCCCTTCGGCAGCAAACCTGCGGTGGCGCCCACGATCATCGAATTTGCGCCGGGTGAGACTGGTCTGCCAGGCCCCTCATATCTGCGCGGCGATCTGATGCAGCCTCTTATGAAGTCACGGCTCATCGAACGCCTGAACCGTCCGCTGTCGGAGCGGCGCATGCGCGAAGTCTGCCTTGCGATCCGCCGCTCATTCGATCCCGACGCCGCCGCAGATAATTCATGAATCTAATTTGTTCCGCGGACGACGGCGAATGGATCCGGCTTGGCCCACGGCACGAGCTTGGTGATCGCGAACCAGGCGCCGACGGCGTTCGTGCCCACCTGGTAAGAGACGCGTTCGGCCAACACATTCGTGAATTGTTCCATGTCGCGCGAAGCCGGCGCACCGAGCGTCCACGCGCCCAGGGCTGCCGACGCAACGCTGCCGGGCAAAACGGCCGAGAGCGTGAGCGAGCCAGCTCCCTGCACGTATCCGGTCAGATAACCGAACAAATTTCTGCCGCTCAGGCCGGTCGCGGCCAGGAACGCGGTCGAGTAGAACGAATTGATGGCCGCGCCGTCATCGGAATATTGACCTTCGACGGGCGAGTAGATTTTCCCGGTGGAATTATTCGAACCGAGAAATATCTGCGCAACGCCCGTCGATCGTTCGATCAATCCGCAGGAATTCGCCGCGATGCTCCACGTCGCCCATTTTCGTCCGCGTTCCGGGGTGGTGAGCACCGCGACCAGCGGATCTTGCAATCCCTCGGTGTAGTCCAGCACCAGCACTTGGCTCGGCTCTGTGGCGGCGCCCATCGGCACGCCCACCAGAATCCGCTTGCGCTGGATATCCACTTGCACCCACAGGCGCTGTCCGTATTGCCAATTGATCGCGTCCCAGGTGGGCTGAATTTCCTGCGATAGCTTTATCGGCTCGCTGCCATCGAAGTAATAGAGTCCGGAACGCCCGGCGATTACCACCCACTCCTCGCCGAATCCAATGCCGTGCGCCGAAGGCGTGCCAAC
>DATFZY010000139.1:0-14807 GCA_035313865.1 Candidatus Acidiferrum sp. | reverse complement strand
GGAATGGGAGTAGTGCGGCATGTGGATGCCGGTTATCCCGAAGCGGTTGAGTTTGCGAAGAAAAGCGGCGTAAAAATCCCGATGCTCTAGGCCGTGCCCTCGACCGTCAGCCGGGCATCTCAATAGGAGTGACCCAAGGAGATAACCATGTACACCATTTTGGGAGCCACTGGAAATACGGGAAGCGTCGTGGCCGAAACATTGCTGGCCAACGGCAAGAAAGTGCGCGTCATAGGACGCAACAAAGAGCGACTTGCGCGATTCGTGGCGCGCGGTGCGGAGGCGTTCGAAGCAGATGTGACCGATCCCAATGCCCTGTCCAAGGCATTTGCGGGGGCGAGTGCAATCTATGCACTGCTGCCGCCCGATATGACCAGCCCGGATTACCGAGCGCACCAAGATGAGACGACGGACGCCATTGTGAAAGCGCTGGAAACATCAAGCGTGACACACGTAGTAGCGCTGAGCAGCTTTGGGGCCGACAAGGCGGAGAAGACTGGGCCGGTCGTTGGACTTCACCTCCTGGAGCAAAGGCTCGCTCAACTCCGTCATCTGAATGTTCTGAAATTGCGCGCCGGCTACTTCATGGAAAACACGCTGGCGCAGGTTGGGGTGATCAAGGGCTTTGGGATGATGGCAGGACCTGTGAGCGCCGATTTGCTGGTGCCGATGATAGCCACGCGAGACATCGGGGCCGCAGCCGCTGACGCACTTCTCAGATTGGATTTTACCGGCCAGCAAACAAAAGAGTTGCTGGGCGAGCGAGACCTCAACTATCTGGAAGTTGCAAAGGTCGCCGGAACAGCCGCCGGGATACCGAATCTCACTTACATTCAGTTGCCCATGGAACAGGTGATTCAAGCGATGACCCAAATGGGAATGTCGAAGAGCATCGCGACGTTGCTCTGCGAAATGTCCGATGCCATGAACGGCGGGCACATGCGGGCGCTTGAGCCGCGTTCGGCTGCCAACACGACCCCGACTTCCTACGAGCAGTTTGTGAAGGAAGTATTCGTGCCGGCTTTTAAGGGACAGGCTAGAAGCGCCTAATGGGGCCGACGCTTTTGTCTGCCAAGTTTTAGTTCGACGCCAAAAACCAAACAAAAAGCCACAGGCAGGAGTGCCTGTGCTACTTCTGTGCAGGATTGGCTCGGCTCCGGCATAATACCTGCGCTTTGACAGACACTCTACTCATCACAGGTGCATCGCAACTTTTGACGCTGCGCGGACGTGGACCGCGGCGTGGGAAGGCGCTTGCGAACCTCGGCGTTATTAAAGACGGGGCGCTGCTGGTGCGCGATGGGTTGATCGCGGCGGTGGGGACGCGCGCGAAGATCGAGGCGCTGCCTGAGGCAAAGACCGCTGAAAAAATGGAGATGGGCGGGCGTGTGGTTCTGCCTGGATTTGTCGATTCGCACACACATTTAATTCACGCCGCGAGCCGGGCGGAAGAATATGAGCTGAAAATCGCTGGCGCGAGCTACGAGGAGATTGCCCGCAAGGGTGGCGGGATATTGAATTCGGTGAAAAAGCTGCGGGCTGCGACCTCCGAGGAGTTGGAGAAGAGGGCGCTTGCGGCGCTTAAGCAGTTTGCGGCTTATGGGACGACCACTGTCGAGGCAAAGAGTGGTTACGGGTTGAGCGTTGAAGCAGAATTGAAAATTCTGCTCCTGCACTCTGAACTACAGGCGAAACAGCCGATCGAGATTGTTTCCACTTTTCTGGGAGCGCACGTGGTTCCGGAGGAATTTACGGCGCGTGGCGCGGAGCGGTACCTCTCCGTTGTGCTTGAACCGCTTCTGCGCGAAGTTGGTACGAGCAAACTGGCTGAATTTTGCGACGTGTTTTGCGACCGCGGGGCTTTTACGCTTGAGCAGACGAGGCAAATTCTGGAAGAAGGCAAGCGGCACCGGCTTACACCGCGTTTGCATGCCGAACAGCTGACGCGCACGGGAGCCACGCAATTGGCGGTGAAGATTGGCGCGGCGAGTTGCGATCATCTGGAGCAAATCAACTCGAGCGACCTCGCGGCGCTTGGGAAGTCCAATACTGTTGCAACGCTGCTGCCTGGCTGCGACTTTCATCTTGGGTTGAAGCAGTACGCGCCGGCGCGCAAGTTGATCGAAGCGGGAGCTATTGTGGCGCTGGCGACGGACTACAACCCCGGCACCAGCCCAACTATGAGCATGCCTATGATTTTGTCTTTGGCCTGCACGCAGCTGCGCATGACTCCGGCGGAAGCCATCACCGCTGCAACGATTAACGGGGCCTATGCCCTGCGGCGCGAAAAGCAGATCGGCTCGCTGGAGGTTGGCAAATTCGCTGACCTCGCCGTATTCGAGGTGGCCGATTACCGCGAAATTCCCTATTATTTTGGTATGAACTCCTGCTGGATGACGATGAAGCGGGGTGTCGTAGTCCATGCCGCCGAAAAAACGAACGCCTAACCGGCAAAAGAAACCCGTCAAAAAGATTAAAATCCTGCAACTCAAGAGGAGCGAGCAGAAGTCTTTGCTGTCGGAGCATTTTTATCTCCTTTTGGGGGTTCTTTTCGCGATCGTAACGCTTTTTGCCACAGCGTTTGGCCTACGCGTTGACGAAGCGGCTGTCGTGGGACTTTGGGTTGCCGCGATCATTTTTTTCATCCGGCAAGTCGTGCGTTTCATCAAAAATGAGCCAGCTCCGCAAAAAGCAGCAAAAAAGGAAATGGCCGGGCCCATTGAGAAAAAATACGTTGCGCCGGCTCTGCCGCGGGTGAGCAAAGATTTTTCGCCGATGCCGCCCGCTGGAGATAAGAGATATCCCCCGCCCAGCCCATTTATCAAGCCGCCCAAATAGTCCGCATTCTTTTTCAGCCGGGCCAGCCGCGTCAGATAACAACTCTCGCGACGCAGTTGGCTCTGGAGGCACAAAATCTCCTATCATGTTGATGTGAGACGCGAGGGACACGTTTGCGATGAAACGACTGATTGAGTGCGTGCCGAATTTTTCCGAGGGACGTGACGCCGCGAAAGTTGACGCCATCGTGTCGGCGATGAGCGGAATCAGCGGCGTGTACGTTCTCGACCGCGAGATGGACGCCGATCACAATCGCAGCGTGGTTACGCTAGCGGGAGAGCCGGATGCCGTCGCGGAAGCGGCTTTGCGAGGCGTCGGCAAAGCCATGGAGCTGCTGGACCTGACCAAGCATACCGGGGCGCACCCACGTGTTGGGGCGACGGACGTAGTGCCGTTCATTCCGATCGAAGGAGTCACGATCGAGGATTGCGTCGCGCTCGCGCACCGCGTGGGGCACGAAATTTGGGCACGTTACCGTATTCCCGTGTTTTTCTACGAGAGGGCGGCGAAGCGGCCAGACCGCGTGAATCTGGAAAATGTGAGGCGCGGGCAGTTCGAGGGCTTGCGCGAAGAGATGAAGCACAATCACGACCGGCAGCCCGATGTGGGCGAGCCGAAGCTGCACCCGACGGCGGGGGTTACGGTGGTTGGAGCACGGAAATTCCTGATCGCTTACAACGTCAATCTAAATACTTCGGACATCGGGATTGCGAACAAGATTGCCAAAGCGATTCGTTTTTCGTCAGGCGGGCTGCGTTACGTCAAATCCATGGGAGTGGAGCTGAAAGGGCGCAATCTTGCGCAAGTTTCCATTAACCTGACCGATTTCGAGCAGACGCCGATGCATCGCGTGTACGAAATGGTAAAGCGCGAAGCGGAACGGCATGGGGCTGTGCCGGTCGGAAGCGAAATCGTCGGACTGATTCCGAAAAAAGCAATTGAAATGGCGGCGGATTTTTTTCTGCAACTGGAGAACTTCTCGCCTGCGCAGGTGTTTGAAAACAAGCTGGAAGCTGCGCTCAGCGGAGCGCCGCTTGATGCCGGGAAAGATGGAAAACTTGCTGGCCTGGCGCGGCCGTTTCTGGATGCAGTAGCGGCGCCGACTGCGACGCCTGGTGGCGGGAGCGTATCGGCATTTGCCGGGGCCATGGCTGCTGCACTGGGGCAGATGGTTGCGGGGCTTTCGCGCAAGAAGAAGTCGCAGGCTGCGTACGCTGACAGACTATCGAGCGAGCTTGACGCTTTGCGGCGCGACTCCGACGAATTGGCAGCGGCGATCGACCGCGACGCCGCAAGCTACGACGCCGTGATGGCGGCGTTTAAGCTGCCGCAGGGCGACGCGGCAGAGATCCAACAGCACGAAGCGGCGATTCAAGCGGCAACGCGCGGGGCGTCGGAAGTTCCACTGGAGGTGGCTGAGCGGACAGTTGCACTTTTCGAACGTCTGGGACAACTGGACGGTATCGCCGCCGCATCCATGAAGTCAGACTTGGAAGTGGCACGAGGGATGGCTGTGGCTGGGGCGCAGGGGGCTTTGGCCAACGTCGAGATCAACCTCGATGGCATCAGCGACGGCGCCTATGTGGCGCAGATGCGCGCGAAAATCGCGGCTCTCCGCGAACGGCTTGGGAATGCACCGCGCACGACAACAGCGTAGAATAAGAGTTCCCCCTCCTTTGAAAGGAGCATGAGATGAGACTGGCAACAAACTTAGGTGCAAGTGCGATTGGTGTGACGATACAGAGGCTCGCAGCGGTTGGCCTTCTGCTGGGTATGGCGTTGGCCATCCCGCAGCCGGCAAAGGCCGGCACATTGGGCGCCGACAAAATTGCGATGTTTCCCAAAGACATCGGTGAATTTGGCTATGCGGACCTGAAGAAAGCGCGCTCGCTGACATGGTTTCCGCAGTTGCAGGAGCAGTTGCTTCCCGAGCGTTTCCGGCAGTTCGAGAAATTTCTGGCTTCGACCGGCAACGATCCGAACAGCCAGGTGGATGAAATTGCGTGGGCGCTTGTGCCGGAGGGCATGACCGCGAAGACGGAAGGCGCGGGCTCGGACGCGGTGCCTAACGGTGAAGAGATGGTGGGCATCGCCATCGGCAACTTCAATCAGGACTCGGCGGCGGCGTACTTCAAGAAGCAGAAGCTGCCCACGTCGAATGTCCACGGCTATACGCTCTACGCGTTTGGGACAGGAACCGGGGCGACCGACCTGTTTTTCTTTTTCGTTGACGCAGGCACCGCCGCATACGGGCACCGGAGCGTTCTGGAAAAGATGATTGCGGTGCACTTTGGCGATGAAGATGGGCTACTGCGAAACGACAAGTTTTTCAACTTGATCAACGAAGCCAATACCGGTAGTACGGTTTGGCTGGTCACAAATCCTGCGTATACACGGCTGGCTATGCAGCAGTTGGCTCCGGAAATTCAACAGTTCCCGGAAGCGGCCAAGCTGGTCACGCGCATGCAAAATTCGCTGATCAATGTGGACGCCGGAACCGGGCTGGACATAAAAATCCAGGCGATTTGCGGCTCGACGGATGATGCCAATGTGCTCGGACAATTGATGCAGGCGGGTTTTCTCTATAAACGCTATCAGGCACAGAAAGACAACCCGGATCTCGCTCAGTTGCTCGACCAGGTTCACATCACGCCGGCGGGCGACCGCGTGTCGATGCGGACGTCGCTGAGCGATGATCAGATGAGTTCGCTGATCAAGCACAATACTTTTGCGATTAAGATGTAGTTTGACTGGAGAAATCACTCTTCAGAAGTGAACAGAGCCGGGCACGAAAGCGTGTCCGGCTTTTTGTTTGTTTAAGATGCGCCTCTCCAGGAAGACCCGCGGGCTATGTACTTTGTCAGGCGCGTGACAGCCACTCCATCGCGAGTTTCGAATTGGACGCGGTCGACGCCGCCGAGCGCGCTCGTGCTTCCCAGTTGATCGGCAAATCCCGCAATCTGATCCAGACCTACTGCCGGGGATGCCTCGCCTTTGTGAGACACGGCAACCTCAATGCGATCCGGGTAACCGGTGAGCGTCACGTTCAAGTGGGGATGATCGCCGGTGAGGTGTTCAAACGCTTCCTGGCATGCCGCGACGATTGATTTTTGCAGTTCCGCGAGTTCCTCGTTCGAAAGGCCAGCGGCCTCCCCCAGAAAGCGTGCGGCACCCCCGGCCGCAGCCGCAAGGCGAGGGTCGGGGTCGATCTGAAGCTCAATGCCTTTGGATTCAGCGCTCACTGTGCTCGTTGGCGATGGCGACGTCGCAAGCTTCGCGGCAGTCCGGGCAGTAGTAGAGACCGTCGGCGCAGAGCTTCACGTTAATCTGGCTCTTGCAGATGGTGCAGTACCTGTCACAGTTGCAATTGTTTTCCGTCTTGTCGCACTGCACGCAAAGAATAGGGCCCTGCATATGCGCCTCCATGAAAACTCTACATGACGTTGGCAGAAGCCAGCAAGCCGGACGTTGGGGCAGTGGGGCGATTCTTCCATCAGAATGCTTCGTCTCTGTTGCGCGGGTGCACTCGCGCGCCGGTTGTACCCTTCTTTGACGCGCTCTTAAGACGCATGTTAGTATCAATTTCTGCTTGAGAATACGGAATGGAATCCGTCATCACTCCTCCCATCACCGAGCTTCGCAAGACCGCGCTTAACGCGGTGCACCGCCGTTTGGGCGCCAAGATGGTCAATTTTGGCGGGTGGGATATGCCTGTGGAGTATCCCGCGGGCGGAGGACTTGTCGCGGAACACAAAGCGGTGCGGTCGAACGTCGGAGTTTTCGACGTCAGCCACATGGGCGACATTCGGATACGTACGGGGCGCGTGGCTGGCGGTGCGTTGGCGGCCGTGCAGCACCTTAGCATGAACGATGCGTCGAAGCTGGCCATCGGGCAGGCGCAGTATTCGGCGATGCTTTATCCCGAGGGCACGTTTGTGGACGATGTGATTGTTCACCGGCTCGGCGAGGATGACTATCTTTTTGTGATCAACGCCGGAACGCGCGAAAAAGATATCAACTGGGTTCGCGACAATACGAAGGGGTTTGATTGCGTGGTTGAGGAGCTCAGCGACGCATATACGCAGATCGCGATTCAGGGACCGCGCGCGCAGGAATTGCTGCAAAAGCTGACGGACGCGAATATTGGCGCGATTAAGAATTATTGGTTCACGCATGGGACCGTGTGCGGGTTGAAGAACACGCTGATCGCGCGCACCGGCTACACCGGCGAAGATGGGTTTGAGATTTACGTTCCGTCCGATATCGCGACGAGCGAGATGGTGTGGAACAAGGTGATGGAAGCAGGGCGCGAGTTCGGCATCATTCCCTGCGGCCTTGGAGCGCGTAACACACTGCGGCTGGAATCGAAAATGGCGCTTTATGGCCATGAAATCAGCGAGAACATCAACGTTTGGGAAGCGGGTTTGGATCGTTATTGCAAAATGGAGAAGGGCGATTTCATCGGGCGCGCCGCGTTGGAGCGCACGAAAGCGGCGGGAGTGACGCGGGCGCTTGTTGGGCTCGAGATGGTCGACCGCGGCATTGCGCGCGACGAATATTGCTGCTGCAATGAAAATGGCGACCCCATCGGCGTGATTACCAGCGGCTCGCCCTCGCCGACGCTTTGCAAGAATATTGCGCTCGCGTACGTTCCGCCCTCGATGACGGCTCTTGGGACGCCAATCTACGTACAGATCCGCGCGCAAAGGTGCAAAGCGCAGGTCGTCGCGACCCCGTTCTACAAACGGCCGAAGAAAGCGGTAGCACCGTAAGCCGCAGCGAGCATCTAGAGTAATGATTTCTACGGCAGCCCCGGCCTGATGGGGCGATGAGGAGTGGTCCAATGGCATATCCCGCGAATTATCGCTACACCAAAGAGCACGAATGGGTTGATGTGAAGGGCGATGTGGCCACCATTGGCATCACGGACTACGCGCAGCACGAGCTCGGCGACGTGGTTTTCGCCGAACTGCCGAAGGTTGGCGCTAAAATCGAAAGCGGCAAGACTTTTGGCACCGTCGAATCGGTGAAGGCTGTCAGCGATATTTATGCGCCCGCCTCGGGAGAAGTCGTCGAAGCCAACGAGGTGTTGCACAATACGCCCGAGACGATCAATACCGATCCTCACGGCGCGGGGTGGCTCATCAAAATCCGGCTCGCCAATCCCGCGGAGATAAGCGGGCTCATGGATATGGCGGCCTATGAAGCGTACATCGCCTCGCAAAGCAAGGAAGCCTCCGCCTGATGCGCTATCTTCCGAAGAGTCCTGTCGAGCGGCAGGATATGCTCGCCGCGATTGGCGCAAAATCGATAGATGAATTGTTCGAGAGTATTCCGGAGCGCTATCGTCTGCGCGAGGCCTTGAAGTTGCCGGGGCCGCTCTCCGAAACGGAAGTCATCGAATTTTTTAAGGCGCGCGCTGCGGAAAATTCCGGCGGTTACACCAGTTTTCTGGGTGCAGGGGTCTACAGCCATCTTCGTTCCGTGATTACGGATGCGATCATCCAGCGCGGCGAGTTCCTGACTTCTTACACTCCCTATCAGGCGGAGATTACCCAAGGCACGCTGCAAGCTATTTTCGAGTTTCAGACTTTGATGTGCCAGCTCACCGGCCAGGAAGTCGCCAACGCTTCCATGTACGACGGATCGACCGCGACGACCGAAGCTGTGCTCATGGCTGAGAGGCTTACTGGACGACAACGCGTTCTGGTCGCGCGGTCGGTGCATCCTGAATATCGCGACGTTCTGAAGACTTACGCGAAAAATTCCGGCTTGCACGTGGAGGAAATTCCGTACGCGGCGGACGGGACACTCGATCAGAAGGCACTGCAAGCGGCGCTTAAGGACGATGTGGCCGCAGTTGTTGTGCAATCACCGAATTTCTTTGGCGTGATTGAGCCGGTCGCGGGTCTTTCCAACACTGCTCACACAACCGGTGCTTTGCTGGTTGTCGCTGTCGCGGAGGGCGTCTCACTGGGTATCGTGAAGGCACCCGCGGAAGCGGATATCGTGGCGATGGAAGCGCAAAGCTTCGGCTTGGCGCCAAGTTATGGCGGACCGTTCGCAGGCGTGGTTGCCTCGCGCGATAAATTTGTCCGCCAGATGCCTGGACGCCTTGCCGGTCAGACAACGGACTCCGAAGGGCAGCGCGGCTTCGTCTTGACGCTTGCTACCCGCGAACAACACATTCGCCGGGAGAAAGCTACTTCCAACATTTGCACGAATCAGGCTCTCTGCGCGCTGGCTGCGACGGTGCACCTGACGCTGCTTGGAAAAGAAGGTTTGCGCGAGATGGCGCACCAGAATCTCTCCAAGGCTCAATTTGCTTTGAGCGAACTGGTGAAAATTCCCGGAGTTCGGCGCGCCTTCGACGCGCCGTTCTTTAACGAATTCACGATTGAACTGCCGCGCTCCGTGAAACTGGTGAATGCATATATGCTGCGCGAGAAAATTATTGGGCCGTTCGTTCTGGGCACGGCATATCCCGAGCTGACCAAACACGCTTTGGTTTGCGTGACGGAGACAACCTCTCGGGCAGAAATTGAACGTTTCGCGGCAGCGTTGCGCCGCGCCTTGGAGCAACCCCTCTAGGGTAGAGATTCGCGTTGTAGGGGCGCAGTCTCGCAAGGCGCGGGACGCCCCTACAGCCAACCAATCAAACATGAATAGCAAAATAAAAAAAGCTGGCACGCACACGAATCAAAGCGAAGGGCTGATCTTTGAGAAATCGTCGCCGGGCAAGCGCGCGTTCGAACTGCCGCCGCTGGACGTCCCGGCCGCTGATCCCGCGAAAGCCCTTGGCGCGAGCCACCGTAGCGAGGGTGTCGAAGGATTCCCCGAAGTGAGCGAAATTGAGGTGATGCGGCACTTCACGCGGCTTTCTACCTGGAACTATGCGATTGATCTTGGGATGTATCCGCTCGGCTCCTGCACCATGAAATACAATCCGCGCGTCAACGAGTTTGTCGCGCGCCTCGACGGTATCGCGACGGAGCATCCTTACCAGCCGCAGGAACTTTCGCAAGGCTGCCTGAAAATTTTGCAACTCCTTGAAAAGTGCCTGCTGGAAATCACCGGTATGGACTCTGTCACGCTGCAACCGGCCGCCGGAGCCCAAGGCGAACTAACAGGCTTGCTCCTAATCCGCGCTTACCACGAAAAAAACGGCAACCCACGCAGAAAGGTTTTGATCCCAGACTCCGCGCACGGCACAAATCCCGCTACGGCGGTGATCGCCGGCTACGAAGTCGAAAACATCAAGTCCGAATCGCATGGTCAGATCGACGTGGAGAAATTGCGCGACCTCGTCACAGAAGACGTCGCCGCGCTGATGATCACCAATCCTTCGACGCTGGGCATCTTTGAAGAACGCATCCCCGAAATCACAGAAATTCTGCATGCCAAAGGCGCCTTGCTCTACATGGACGGCGCAAACATGAATGCGCTGACAGGCGTTACGCGCCCGGGCGATCTGGGCGTGGACGTGATGCACCTGAACCTGCACAAAACTTTCTCGACGCCGCACGGCGGCGGGGGGCCGGGCGCAGGCCCGGTGGCGATGAAGAAAATTCTGGAGCCGTTCCGCCCCGTGCCGATACTCGTGGAAAAAGAAGGTGGCCGTCTGGCGCTCGATCAAATGCGCCCAGACTCCATTGGCCGAGTAAAGGCTTTCAGCGGAAATTTTGGCGTGCTGGTTCGCGCGCTCGCCTACATACTCGCTTACGGCCCTGGCGTTCGCCAAGCCACGGAAGACGCCGTCCTCAACGCGAACTATATTCGCAAACACCTCGAAGGCGTTTTCGATCTGCCCTATTCCCTGCCCTCGATGCACGAAGTGGTTTTCAGCGACGCCATCCAGAAAAAGAACGGCGTCAATACGATGGACATCGCCAAACGCCTGATTGACTACGGATTCCACCCGTACACTACGGCGTTTCCGCTGATCGTTCCCGGTGCCCTAATGATCGAGCCGACCGAGTCCGAATCGCGCGAAGAGTGCGATCTTTTCATTGACGCCATGCGCTCCATCGCGGAAGAGGCTGCAACGAATCCGGAACTAGTGAAGACCGCGCCTCACACCACGCGTGTTCGGCGTCTCGACGAAGTGGGAGCCGCGCGCAAGCCGATCCTGCGCTGGAAGCCCGAATCGCCCCGCAGCAAAGCGGCGGATTGAGCCACAACACTTTCCTAAGCTAATTTGTACGCGTTTCGACGACGGCCGCGAATTCTCAGGCACTAGTTGTTTGTTGATTTAAGATTGGTTCGAAGAAGTGCTTCGCTGGCCAAATTAAGCCATCTATTTCGCAAACCTCACGCTATCCAGGACCGCGGCAAATACCGTGTCGTACTGATCGTAATCCTTTGTCGGCGCGGCACATACAAACGACACCAAGCCTTCCGGCCGAATCACGGTGATCAACCAATCTGTTTCTTCCCCGCCTGCGGGGGATTCGTTGCTTAAATAAGTCGAAAGTCCGGGCTGGCCGTTCAGACGGATGCGCCCCGGCTGGCGTGCAACCTTCATCTTGGGATTGTCCTCCCGCATGGTCGTAATAAACTGCTGCGTTGCAGTTTCCAGGGCCTTCTCCGCGGTGGCGTCACCGGGCACTTTCGTCACGCCCACTATGATTCCGTAGGCCAGTCCAGCGTGCCCGCCCTCAATTTCCATCACGCCGCCGTCCGGCGCAAACGAAACGTCGTCCTTCTCTCCATATTTCTTCCAGTTATTGGGGTACTTCACGGTGTACGCGTTTGCCTGATACTCCGCATAATTCGCCGAAGGCGCAGGCGGCGGTCCCGCTGGTCGAGCCGGTCCGCCGCCGGCTGTCAAAGAATCTTTTTTCAATACCGGCAGCGCTGCCACTTCCCGCTTGATCGCCTCGAACTCTTGCGAGTCCTTCTTTACTTTTTTCGGCTGACCGCCCAGCTTCCCGATTTCCTGTTCCACGTGCTCCACCCGATGTTCCGGGCTGGGATGATCCGAAAAAAACTCCGGCGGATTGTGCTCCTTGCTTTCCGCCTCCAGCTTTTCGAAAAACTGCGCGAGCGCCAGCGGGTCGTAGCCAGAGTCGTAAAGCACCTGCGTTCCCATCACGTCCGCTTGCGTCTCCGAAGCACGCGAATAGCGCAGCAGCACGCCTCCGGCGCTGAATCTGCCCAATTCGGTAATCAAAGCCCCGCTCGCGTTTCCGCCGAGTAGCGTTTCAATCACGTCCACACCGACCTGAGCCGCTTTCGCTTTGGTCGCTTCGCTGGTGCCATGCCGCAGCGCCACATGCGAAAGCTCGTGCGCCAGCACTCCCGCAAGCTGCGATTCGTTATTTGCAGCCTCGATCAGCCCCCGGTTCACAAATACAAATCCACCTGGTAAGGCAAACGCATTAATCTCCTTGTCATTCACGCAGTGAAACTCGAAGGGATACTGCACTCCGCCAGTGGGCAATTTCGAGATCAACTTTCTGCCCAATTCGTTCAAATAGGCGTCCACCTTGGGTGCATGGCAGGACGGCAACTGTTGCTCCGCGTCCGCAGCCACCTCTTTTCCCAGTTTGATATCGTCCTGGGGCGAGAATAAGTTCCAAGCCGGCTTGAATTGGGTCCGCTGCGCCCGCGCAGACGACGCCGCGAGAAGCCCAAGCGAGGCAAAAACCAGCGCTACCGCCAAACGTGGACAAAAGAGAGCTGTACGCGGGCGACTGCTATTGAAACGCCACATCTTTCTCCGCTGGCCCCAAGCCTGCATCCTGACCCTCACACCACAACGCCAATAGCTACGCTCCGCCGCGAATCAATATTTTGCAGCTCTTATTTACTCTACACCGCCGCGGCAGCAAAAGAAAAAGCCCGGGAGGATTTCTCCCGGGCTCATTCCAAAATTATTTGTGTTCTTCGGCTTAGCGCGCCATCCGAGGCGTCGGCTCTGGGCCAATCGCAGTTGATGGTGTTTCCACGCTCTTCCCGCTCCGGGCTTGCGTAGCTCGAGGTGCCACGGGGGCTTCCACGCGGCGGACAGGGATTGCCAGATTCTCGCCTTCGCGAATAAAGCTCAGACCTTCCTGTTCCTTGCTCCAGTCGATGCAAACGAGGTCGCCGAGGTGCACCTGCTCGGTAGCCAGCAGATTCGCCAGCGGATAAACGACATGGCGCTCGATGGCCCTCTTGAGATGCCGTGCTCCGTAGCGCTGGTCGGTGCCTTCCTGAAGCAAGAACTCTCTTCCTTGCGCGGTCACGCGGAACAGGAACTGTCCCTTGGCTGTCTCGAGGACTCGCTGCTGCACCTGCCCGAGCTCGATCTCCAACACTTCCTCGAGCTGTTCGCGGCGCAAGGGATGAAACACCACCACTTTGTCCAGCCGGTTCATGAATTCGGGCGAAAACTTTCGCCTTGCCGCTTCCACTGCCGTACGCTCTACCTTCAGATCGAAACCCGCAGCGGGAATGTCTTTCGGGTGGACGAAACCCATTCCGCCATGCATCAATTCCGTGATCTCGCCCCCGCCCAGGTTCGAGGTGAGGAAGATGACGGTCTGCGACAAATCCACCCGGCGGTTGTCGCCCAGGGTTAGAGTCGCCTTATCCAGCATGCCTAGAAGGAGTTGCCAGAGGGCGTCGGACGCCTTCTCAATCTCGTCGAATAGCAAAAAGCTTAACTTCAGCTTTTCCGTATGGCACTTCGCCAGCTCTTCTTGTGTGATCAGAGGATGTGTTTCGCGGTGACCCAAATACCCAGGAGGCGAGCCAATCAATTTAGCGATCTCATGCGAGTGCTGAAACTCCGCGCAATCTACCTTTATAACAGCGCGCGCATCCCCGAACAGAATCTCCGCGGCCGCTTCCACGATCCTCGTCTTGCCGGACCCGGTTGGACCCAGAAACAGGAGATTGCCCACCGGTCGCCCGGGGGAGTTCAAGCCCGCACAGAAGACCTGAAACAGGTCAACAAGCGCTTGGACGCCTTCCGCCTGGCCGACGATCTTCGAGCGAAGCGCCCCTTCAAAGTCTCGGGTACCCGTGCTTCGGATACTTGGATCCAATTGCTGTCGAGCGCCAGCTTTCATGGCATCGTTCCCTTCCGCGTTCCAATCGCCCAAGACGCTCCACGCGTCTCAGCCATGCGCTAGGGAGTACTAGAGCATGAGAACTGCCAATTGGTATGCCCATTGGGACAGTCAAGAAGTGGAACAAAGTCAATAACATACGTGAGTTGCCATTCTGGAAACTGTCTCACGCCGTGAGACAGTGTTCCATCGAGGTTCAAAGTGAGAGGATGAAACAGTTTGTGTCAGGCGGCAGACGACAAAAACGGGCGCCCCAACTCAATCGGAGCGCCCGAAAAATGGCCAAACCTGTTGAATTTTCTAACGATCCGGCTTTTTGCGTCCTTGCGGTGCCGCAATCGGCGCCATGGAGGGCTGGGCCGCGCGCACTTTCTTTTCTGCAACCACGATTTCGGCCGGCGGATCGGCCACTTTGCCGTCTTTTACTTCGGCCGCGGCAGCCGTTTGTGCCGCTTCCTTTGCCGCCGGGGTGACCAGCGCGCCCTCGCCCTCGCGGGCGAACGTCAAACCCTGATGCTGGTGGTCCCAATCGATGCAGACCAAGTCGCCCAGATGCACCTGTTCCGTAGCCAACAGATTCGCCAAGGGATACACAACGAAGCGTTCAATGGCCCGCTTCAAGTGGCGCGCCCCATAGCGTTGGTCTGTTCCTTCCTGCAACAAGAAATCTCTACCGTCCGGGGTCACGCGGAAGAGGAATTGGCCTTTGGCTGTTTCCAGCACGCGCTGCTGCACCTGGCCCAGCTCAATCTCAAGCACTTCTTGAAGTTGTTCCCGCTTCAACGGGTGGAAAACGACCACCTTGTCCAGCCGGTTCATGAACTCCGGCGAAAACTTCCTGCGCGCCGCTTCCACTGCCGTCCGCTCGACTTTTTCGTCGAGACCCGCGGCCGGTTTGTCCTTTGGCTGGAT
>DATFZY010000138.1:0-5809 GCA_035313865.1 Candidatus Acidiferrum sp. | reverse complement strand
CCTCGTCGCGGAACGGGTGCACACTTCAGCGTTGATTTTGGGCGCATGGATCGCCGGCGGCATCATCGCTTTGATCGGCGGATTTATCTACGCGGAACTGGCGGCGCGTTTGCCGGTTGTTGGAGGGCAGTACGCGTATCTGCGCGAGGCGCTTCATCCGGGCGTGGCGTTTCTGTATGGCTGGGTATTGCTGCTGGTCATTCAAACGGGCGGGATGGCAGCGGTTGCGGTTACGTTTGCGCGTTATTTCGTGGAGCTTACGGGGTGGCCGATCAGCGCATCGCTCATTGCGGCTGCGGCGCTGGCTTTGCTGACGGCGATCAACTGTCTGGGTGTGCGTGCGGGGAGCCGCGTGCAATCGGTGATGACGCTGACGGCGATCGCGGCGATTGGCGTGCTTGAAGTGTTCAGTTTTTTGCGTGGCGGAGCATCGCAAATTTCGTGGCGGCCTGTTCTGGATCAGCCGATGTCCGCGAATCTGATCATCGCGTTTGGATCGGCAATGACGCCGGTGTTGTTCGCGTATGGAGGATGGCAGACGTCGAGCTTTCTCGGCGGCGAGGTGCGGGACCCTGCAAAAACGCTTCCGCGCGGCCTTGTTTTGGGCGTGCTTGGCGTGATCGCGGTCTACACTTCGGTGAATTTCGTTTATGTGCGAGCGCTGGGACCGGCGGGACTGGCTGGCACAATGACGCCTGCGTCCAGCGTGATGCGCATGTTGCTTGGGCCGCGTGGAGGCTCGCTGATCGCCGCGGGGATTGCGTTCTCGGCGTTCGGATTTCTCGGGCAGTCCATGCTGACGGCTCCGCGCGTGTATTTTGCGATGGCCGAAGACCGCATCTTTTTTCGCAGCGTGGCTTGGATCAATCCGCGGACGCACGTGCCAGTCATCGCAATCCTGTTGCAGGGAGTCTGGGCGATCGTCATCGCGATGACGGGTTCTTACGCGCAGGTCGTGAATTATGTCGTGGCGATGGATTCTCTGTTTTTTGGGCTAACCGCGGTTTGCCTGCTTGTACTGCGGCACCGTGCGAAGCAGCTTGCGGTGGCTTCGGTTGCGTATCGCGTTCCAGGGCACCCGTGGACGACGGTGCTTTTTATTGCGGCGGAATGGATGGTGGTGGTCAGCACATTTGCGCACGATCCAAAACGCGCGTCGATTGGGCTGGGCATCGCTATCGCGGGTTTGCCTGCGTATTATTTATGGAGTTCCAGAAATACGGGAGAATCTGCGGCATGAGCGGATCGGCGCAAACGAAGCGTTCGGTTTACATGGAGTGGGCGAAGAACTGTTCGCATGCGAAGTTCAATCTGGCGACGAGCGGTGTGATGGGCGTCCCGCTGGCGGAATTTCCTTTTGAGATGAAGGAGTTTGAAGTTACAGCACCGGGAGGCTATGGGTACGCGCCGCTCCAGCAACGGCTGGCGCGGCACGCGGGCGTGGCGGAAGAGTGCGTGGTCGCGGCGACGGGAACGTCGATGGCGAATCACCTGGCGATGGCGGCAGTGCTCGAGGCTGGGGACGAGGTTCTGATTGAGCTGCCCGTCTACGGGCCGCTGCTCGAAGTCGCCGAATATCTGCAAGCGCGCGTGAAGCGGGTCCCACGGCGATTCGAAAATGGATTCGCGCTGGACCTCGCGGAAATCGAAAAGGCACTGACGCGCGAGACCCGGCTCATTGTGCTGAGCAATTTCCATAACCCCAGCGGAGCGTTGATACCAGCAGAAACTGTACGGAGCCTTGGTGAGCTGGCGCACCGCGCGGGTGCGCATGTGCTCGTGGACGAAGTTTATCTGGAAATGCTCTTCGACAAGCCCGCGCCATTCTGCTTTCCGATTGGGTGCAGCATCGCGGGCGCCGATGAGAATCCGTTTATCGTGACCAGCAGCCTGACGAAGGGGTATGGATTAAGCGGCCTGCGGTGCGGCTGGATCCTTGCGGCGCCAGCCCTGGCAAAACGCATGTGGCAGCTTAATGATTTATACGGAGCCGTGGCGGCGCACCCTGCCGAGCGAATGTCGGTGATGGCGTTCGATGATCTGGACAAGTTCCGAGAGCGTGCACGCACGCTGCTAGCCACGAATCGGGGCATAATCGATGCGTTTCTCGATTCGCGGCGCGACCTCGAATGCTTCCGGCCGCCTGCCGGGACGGTGGTTTTTCCGCGGCTTAGGCACGGAGATCCGGAGAAATTCTTCGGCCTGCTGCGGGAAAAATACGAAACTACGGTTGTTCCGGGCCATTTCTTTGAAATGCCGCAGCATTTCCGCATCGGCGGCGGCGGCGAGACCGCCGAGCTTGGCGCGGGCCTGGAGCGACTGAGCGCGGCGCTAGACGAATTCGCGGGACGTTAAGCGGGTCCGCCTTAACGGGCGCGAATGTCGCTTAAGCTTAACTGATAGCTTGCTGAGCACGGCATCCGCAACGGAGGAAGGCTGAGCGGGCGTCTTTGTGGTGCAATAGGAACATCCATTGCGAGAGAAGAATGAAGAAACTGAGATTCGTGGTGTCACTGACGAACGACGATAACGACTATCAGATCGAACAGTCGGAATCCGCGGAGCAGGCCGCGCGCAAAACAGGCGTGGAAGTGCAGATCATTCACGCGCAGAACGACGCCATCAATCAGAGCACGCAAATCCTGAAGGCTGTTCAGTCGCCGAAAGAGCTGCGGCCTGACGCTATTATTTTTGAACCGGTTGGCGGGACGGCGCTGCCTCAAGTGGCGCGGGCGGCGGCGACCGCGGGGCTTGGCTGGGCGATCCTGAATCGCGACGCAAATTATATCGAGGAGCTGCGGAAGCTGAGCACGGCGCCGATTTTCGCCATCAGTTCCGATCACGCGGAGATTGGCCGCATTCAGGGGCGCCAGATGGCGGCGCTGCTGCGCGGCGGGGGATCGGTTCTCTACATTCAAGGCCCCACGGAGAATTCCGCGGCCAAAGAACGCACGCTCGGCATGCAGGAAACCAAGCCTGCGGGCGTACAGATTACGATGCTCAAAGCCCAATGGACGCAGGAAAGCGCGCAGAAGTCTGTACGTTCGTGGCTGAAGCTGACGACTTCGCAGCGAGCAGCGATCGACCTGATTAGCGCACAAGACGATTCGATGGCGATGGGCGCGCGCGACGCTTTTAAGGAATTGACCAACGAGGACGAGCGGGAACGCTGGCTGAAACTGCCCTTCACCGGGTGTGATGGATTGCCCAAGACAGGGCAGGCGTGGGTACGCAGCGGATTACTGGCGGCCACGGTCTTTGTTCCGCCGAACGCGGGGCAGGCTATCGAGATGCTGTTTGACGCGATCCAGAATCGCAAGATGCCGCCTGAACGGGTGACGACAACCGCTACGTCCATTCCGGCGCTGGACGCGCTGAGCCGCAAGAAGTCCTGAACCCGCAAAAGAGATAGCTGGCAAAAACGATTTCCAATTGAGCCAAGGCCGCTTTCGGTGTGAGCTGGCGCCTGCCGTCATTGCTTCGAAGCAAAACGATTTTGTGACCTCCACGGACTCTCAGGAAGCGTATAATGCCGCGGGCCGGATTTGGCCGCGCATAAGACGCTAATTCTGGGGGTTCGGGATGGAAAGCTCGAGACGCAGTAAATCGGTTGACCGCAGGCAATTTCTTGCTGCGACAGGCGGAGGTTTACTGGCGGCGGCTGTTCCCGCCGGAGTTGCCGCGACGGAAACGGTTGGCGGTGCTGCTCCCGGGCACGCGTCCGCGCCGACGCCGGCGAAACAATCGGCTGGCTCGCCTTCTGCCAAGCGGAAAATTCCCATCGGCGTTTTTGATCCGGTCTACGACAAACTTTCCCTTGATGAGATGTTGGACAAAGTGAGCGCGCTGGGGCTCGAGGCGATGGAGATCGGGACGGGCGGCTATCCGGGAACGGGCCACTGCCCGATCGACGAATTGCTTGGCGACCCGGCGAAAGCCAAAGCGTGGCAGAAAAAGTTTGAGGACAAAGGGATTCAGGTGGCGACACTCAGCTGCCACGGCAATCCGGTGCACCCGGACGCAAAACATGCGGCGCGCGACATTGAAAGTTTTCGAAAGACGGTGCTGCTTGCGGAGCGGCTCGGCGTGAAAGTGATTGTCGGGTTTTCGGGGTGCCCCGGCGGGACTCCGACGGATGCGCAGCCGAACTGGATTACGTATCGCTGGCCGCCTGAGTACGCACAGATGCAGGACTGGCAGTGGAAAGAGAAAGTCATTCCGTATTGGAAAGAAGCGGCGAAATTTGCGCGGGAGCATGGCGTGCATCGGCTGGCGTTGGAGATGCATCCCAACTTTGTGGTGTATAACCCGCGGACATTGATCAAGCTGCGCGAAGCGGTTGGCGAAGAGATTGGCGCGAATTGCGATTTGAGCCATCTGTTCTGGCAGGGATGCGATCCCGTCGAAGTGATTCACTTTTTGGGCAAGCAGGGGATGCTTTTTCACGCGCATATGAAGGATACAGTGCTGTTTCCGGAGAATGTGGCGAAGTACGGCGTGCTTAATTTTGCTTTTGCGACGAGCGACCTGGGAAATGCTTCGGAGACTTTTCGAGCTGTGGGTTATGGGCACAGCGCGAGTTTGTGGAAGGCTGTTGTGCAGGCGTATATGGACGTCGGGTACGAGGGTATTTTGAGCATTGAGAATGAGGATCCGATTCTATCCGGCGAACTGGGCGTGGAGCGCGCGGCGTATGTTTTGAAAAATGTGCGCAGAGAAATTCTGGAAGGCTGAATTGAGGAATCCAATGAATCGACGCGATTTTGCTCGAAGTGTTGCCGGGGTTGCCGCGGGAGCTGCGGCGGGGAGTATTGCTTCGGCAATAGCGGGCGGCGCCGAAACTCAAAGCAAGGAAGCGGGCGGCATGGTTCCGTTCAAGCTGTCGGTGATGCTTTGGACCGTTTTCCGGGGACAGCCGTTTGCGCAGCGGCTGGAAAAAGTGGCGGAAGCCGGTTATCACAACGTGGAGCTGGTGGACGAGTTCGTGAAGTGGACGAAGGAAGATTTCGCTGCGGCGCGGAAGAAAAAGCGCGAACTGGGGATCGAGTTCGATGCCACCGCGGGGGTGTGGCATACGCTGCCCGATGCGAATGACCGCGAGGCGTTTCTGAAAAATGTGAGCGATTTCGTTGCGACGCTGCAGGAGCTGGAGTGCACGCGGCTCATCCTGCAGACCGGGAACAATGTTCCGGGATTGTCTCACGCGGCGGCGCGCGATAATTGCGTCGAAACTTTGAAGCGGGGCGGCGAGATTGCGGCGAAAAACAACATCGAACTTTTGGTGGAGAACATCGATCCGGAGGAAAATCCGAAATATTTCCTGACGTCTTCCGCCGAGGGGTTTGAGATTGTGCGAGAGGTCGGGAATCCGCACGTCAAGTTTCTCTACGATTTTTTCCACGAGCAGATTGCCGAGGGAAACTTGATCGCCAAGCTGGCGAAAAATCTCGATGTGATCGCGCTGATGCATGTGGCGGACGTGCCCGGGCGGCATGAGCCTGGGACGGGCGAAATCCACTATCCCAATATTTATCGCAAGCTGGCGGAGCTGGATTATGACCGCTATATCGCGATGGAATTTATTCCGGTGGGCGAACCGGTGGCGGCGCTGCGCGCGGCTCGCGAGATGGCTATGAAGTACGGCGCTTTGGGGGCGAAGCAATCTTCTTCGAATGTTGGAGAATCGGGGAGGTTCCATGCAACGGCGTGATGCGTTGAGATTTCTTGCGGCGGGTCTGCTTGCGCCGGCTGGCGCGCCGGAGGTGTTTGCATTTTTTCAGGAGGCGCATCCTGCTTCGGGTTATGCGCT
>DATFZY010000137.1:0-4470 GCA_035313865.1 Candidatus Acidiferrum sp. | reverse complement strand
GGAGTTTCCCTGCATGCGGGGGTCTCTGACCTCGCAGAGTCCGATGGATGCTCGCGATTTCGCACCCACCGTTATAGCCTTCCGCCATCATGGACGGCGTCGGCCCTCTGATTTAATAACATTTCGCGGCTGAATACCCCGCCTGCCTGTGCTCCTGTCAACGCTTCGCATTCAGCCTTACGGCCGCAGACGCATGACTCGGAGCCGGTGTGGCTCGCTAGGCCTTCACCGTATGGCTCTTTCATCCACTATTCCACGCCGGATTATCCCGGCGCACCCATGATTATTAATTCAAACTCCCTCTCGAGAAGGAGCGGGATGCCCATTCCTGTGCACGGCGTTCTACGGATCAGGTTGTCCGTCAGACCGTCCGTTATGTAGTTGTTGGCAGGCGAGCCGGTCTGGTTCGCAAAGGGCAACACGGCAAGCGCTAGCGGCGCGTTGGCCGAAGGGGCGGATTCCATGTGTTGGTTGCGACGGAGCAACACTCGGCCGAGGACGGCCCCGAGTACGCACACTGTCGCCAGACTCCAGCGAAACATTCGGCGCCATGCAGGCCTCGGCGTTTCCGCAACAGATGGCGCCGGCACTGCCGGCGAGGCAGGCAGTACGGGAGGCGCGATGGGGTCGATGCGCGAGCGCGCGGAAAAAGTGGCGCGATATGCACCTTTGGGCATCTCGATGATCAGCGGATCGTCCCGGCCCTGGTCGATGTAATAGTCACGCAGGCGATTACGCAGGCGTCCGGCTTCTACGCGGACTGTCGCATCGACGACAGGGTCGTAGGAGGAGTCCCGCTCAAAGACCTCGATAGCGACGGTGTATTCCTTCAGGGACTCAGGTGCGTCGCCAAGCGAGTTCTCGACCACGAAACGCAAGAACCGCTGACTGAGGTGGGATCCGGCAAAGGGAGGAGAGGCAAGGATCCGCTCTAGTTCTGCGCGGACTTCCTGCGGTTGAGGCGTTACAGAAGCGGCCATGGCGGGTTCCCCGTACACAAACACCCTCACTCCAAAGCAACAGGAACGTAACTTACAGGCCGAAACTTCCTTCTTCCTTCGCTCACGCTCAACCTAAGCGCCGTGGGCAGCCCTGAATCGGTTGCATACAAGAGGCTCGACTGTAACACGATGAGCCCAAAGACAAGGAAAGTCTCGCTCATGACTCCAAAGTACTTTCGCATCGAGAACCAGGAAGGAGAAAAACAATGCTGCGAAATCGAATAGTGACACAGATAACGCCGTTGCTGGCGCCGTTGCTGGCGGCCTTGCTTGCGAGCCTTTTCTCCGTTGGCACCGCACGCGCCCAGTCCAACGACAGGCGCGGCTTGGCAAATTCCGACCGGCAAAGCGACTTCGCGGTTTTCAGTCCGGCTGCGCATGCCCCGTCCCCTCCATCCGACTTGCTGAAGGGCAATGTCGGAGAGAACGGAAGCGCCGTTTCCGTTCGCGAGCTGACTATCCCGGATAAAGCCCGGGAGGCTTACAACAAGGGAATTCGGCAGGCGGATGCCGACGATTGGGCCGGCAGCGTCCCCAACTTTCAGCGCGCAATCAAATCTTTCCCGGCGTACTACGAAGCGTACTCCGGCCTGGGGGTAGCGGAGGTTTACCTCCAGAGTTGGAACGAGGCGGAAGCGTCCTTTCGCAAGTGCATCGAACTGAGTGGTGGGACGTTCGCTGCGGCGCACTTTGGGCTGGGCCTGATTCTCTCCCACCGGAAGCAGTTTCCCGAGCCAGAGGCGATGATTCGCGAAGGTATCCAACTCGATCCCGCCGATGCCAGAGGCCACTTTTCCCTGGCATGGGTGCTGCACAC
This sequence comes from Candidatus Acidiferrum sp., assembly GCA_035313865.1. Lineage (GTDB taxonomy): Bacteria > Acidobacteriota > Terriglobia > Acidiferrales > UBA7541 > Acidiferrum. The sequence continues at coordinate 2,652 of DATFZY010000137.1, read as the reverse complement.
GATGGGTCGACTCCCGGAGGCGGAGCAAAGCGCGCGCGAAGCGATACTTTACAAACCGACGTTCCCGGCCCCCTACCTCCTCCTCGCGCAGATTCATCTCGACTAGGGCAATTTCTCGTCGGAGATCGATGATCTGGATGCCTACCTTAAGGTTGATCCTCTTGGTCCTCTAAGTGCCCGGGCCAGAGCCGCCCTCGCCGACGCCGAACGCGACTTGGTCAAGGAAAACGCTGCCGCGCACCAAGCGGCCCCTCCCCCCGAAACTCATCACTGAAAACTGCCCGCCGTCCCAATACTTATCCGCACCATGAACTTCCCTACCGCCGGCACCTCGTCCAGGATCACAGTAGTTCACGGAATATTCACCACTGTTCCGACTCCAGCGTAAATGTAGCGATCCCCAAAAGTCTTTTGCAACACTGCGAACGTTGGCTCCCCTGTGCAGTGACCAATCGCGATGTAATTCAGCTTCCATTGATCGTGCAGCGCCGCGGAGATCCTCTGAACGTCAGCATCAGGCGCAGCCACAAGATGCAGGCCTCCAAACACAACCCGGATGTGAGGATCTATTTTGCTCGCAGCGCCGAGAATCTTCTCCACGCCCGCGTGCGAACATCCATCCACAATGATCAGACCCTGCGGCCCGCGAATCACCATCGAGATTTCACGCAGTTCCAGCGTTCCAGTCACCTGCGAAATGGTTGGCACAAGAAAAATGCCCGGCGCGATCTCCGTCGTTGCATCCACTCTCACGAAGTTAGCCTGCGGCCACGGTGAGCTAGCCGAAAGCATCTCTGGCGGATCACCGTCGAAGTAACGCATGTCCGCAGCAAGCGATCCGTCTTTGCGATAGAAAGTATTCGGCACGGCCCAACCGAATGGTCCGAACGGGTCGGCGGGAGTGTAAATCTTCACGGTCGGATTGACGCGAAGGAGATAGTTCAGACCGCTGATGTGGTCCGAGTGCCGGTGGGATATCACTACGAAATCCAGCTTGCTCAGATCAACGCCTAACGCTTTAACATTGTGCTCAAAAATCTCAGCATTCCCGCCAGTGTCGAAAAGAATCCGCTTACCGCCATACTCCACCAGCGCGGAGAATCCCCAGGCTTTGGTCACAGCCGCGGACTTCCCAAATGCGTCGTAGAGAATCGTGACGCGATTGGGCCCGTCACCTTTGCAAAGCGCTGGAAACAGAAAAACAGCCAGCAAGAGAATCCGAGAAACTCGAAATCTCATGATGTTCTCCTTCCAAAAGCCAAATTGGAGTGGGCCAATATCGTCGCGCATTGTAGCCCCAAGGAATCTGTCCTGCCAAGGTGATGTACAGGCACCTGCCCTTCGAACCGGCGCTGCCGGCCCTCCTTCGGCGGGCAGGCCTGTGCCACGTGGGCTGCGCGCGCCAAAACGCGTGCTGTAAACGTCGTTTTCATGGCCGATTAGAATGGGAAGGCTCCGTTTAGTTTCATGGGGTTGCGGCGATTTTTAATCGCGGCGTGACCGATTAAGTTTGAGTGCAATTCTTCGCCTAGAATTGCGGCGGATGGGGCTGGAATTTCTTCGTGCCTGTGATTTACAGCGCCTAGTTGCGATGGTGCGGCGGAATCGAGCGTTGGGGTTTGCGGTTGCGGCACTTCGACTTGTGAGACTTCGTGCTGGGGGGTCGCGGGTTGCGGAATTTGTGTTGGCGCGTTGGCGTTGGGCGCGATTGGGGGCGGCAGGACTACCTGGGTCATGGAAATTTGCGGTAAGGGGCCGAACTGCGGAGTGGCGATGCGGCCGCCGGAGGAGACTACTACGTGGCTGGGAGGCTCGACCCATCGGCCTTTTTCGTCGAGGCGAGCGCTGACGCGGTTGGCGCGGAGGACTCCTTCGGCGATGGGGACGACATGGTCGGCGTGCTCGATGACGAGCTCGGCGGCGAAGCGCAGATTTTCGCGGCGTTGCTGGAGCAGGCCGGTGGCGCGTGCGTGACGATAGATGGGACGGAAATCGGGCAGACCGTATTGCTGGCGGATGAGTTCGGTGTTGCGCCAGTTGAGGAAATGTTCTTCGATGCCGACGCGATCGGGATGGTGGCAGATGACGCATTTGCGGGAGTGGCGATCGTGCGAGGAGAGGGCGGGATCGTCGTATTCCACTTCTTCAGTGTTCTCGTCGGTGTTCTCGTCGTTGTCCTTGGGGACTTCGTCGGTGACCGGCGCGATTTCCTGGTTGGGTTACGGCGGACGGAGTGTATAGCTCGGCGGCGCGCACGACGAAGCCTGCGAGCTTATGGTTGCACGGTTGTAGGCAGCGTCGGGCGCGGACTTGCGGCGGCGTTTCGAGCTGCGGGCGCGTTTGGATTTCTTGGTGCGGCGCGATTTGCGTTTGGGGGAGTTGTTGGAATTTTCTTCGAGCGGAAGGGCGGCGGTAGCGGCTATCTCGTTTGTTGGCGGCTCTGGTGGATCGCTGGGCGCGAGGGGCGGGACGGCTTCGACAACGGGCGCGATCTCGGCTGCGACTTCGGCCTGGATTTCGGGGGCGTCCGGGGGAGCAGGCGCTTGCGGTGCGGCTAGCACCGTCGGGATGCCAAGCTTTCGCACCCCGCCGTCCGGCTTCGGGATTTCTACTCGCCTTACCGGTTGTGGTGGGTAGGTCCCACACAACAGC
>DATFZY010000136.1:0-18274 GCA_035313865.1 Candidatus Acidiferrum sp. | reverse complement strand
GCGAAATACAGCAGAACAGCGCAAGCCACCAGCGCGAGCGCACGGTGCGCGAATCGTCGTCCGAATAGGGCTCTACCAGATGGCATGAAACTCCATTTAGCGTAGCACCTTTGATGCGCGTCAAACCCACTTGTTGCAAGATATGCCCTACCCGACCCCATGGTTTGCTTGACCCCGCAACCATTCGGGCCTAAGCTTCGTCTTAGCTACTACGAATGTCCGCTAACCCTAAACGGCTTCGCCTTTGCGCGCTGGTCCTCGGAATTATCTTCCTGGCCGCGCAGTTCCACTTTTGCGCCGATTTGAATTCCGGGCCGAGCGGTTCGCATCCTTGCCAGCTTTGCTCCACGGCATGTACGGCCATTACAACGCAGGCTTTGGATCTGGCGGTGATCCCGGTCGTTAATCGGCTTGAGGTTTTCGCCGCGATTGCTTCTCCTTCTCTGGAAACTCCCAGCGCAACTTCTCCTCGCGCGCCTCCCGCTCTGTAGCTCTCCGCTCCTTTCCATTTCGTCCCGTCACCCACAACCGCATGGACTTGTCCCTATTGCATGGGACTTTTGAGGATTATTGAAATGAGTAAAGGAATGGCATGGGCCGCGGCTCTTCTGGCCTTGCCCGCCGGTGTCTTCGCCCAACAATCTCCACCCGCCGCGCCGGCTTCTGCTCCCGCCGCGGCCGCTCCGCAAGCTCCCACGGCGCGCATCACATTGGATGAGGCCATCCGACTGGCCCTGCAACACAACCACGCAATACTGGCAGCTCGGACGACAATTTTGCAAAACCAGGCGCTGGAGACAACCGCCAATCTGCGTCCCAACCCCGTACTTTCCTGGGACGCACAGTTTTTACCCATTTTTCAGCCGAGCAAGACCAACACCACCTTCATCGACCAGCAGTCGCAATTCGATCTCGGAATTGGCTACACCTTCGAACGCGGCAAGAAGCGCCAGCATCGCCTGCAAGCCGCAAAAGATGTAACCACCGTCTCCCAATCCACGGTGGCTGATAACGAACGCCAGCTCGTCTTCAACGTCTCGTCGCAGTTCATCGACGTTGTGCTGGCGCAATCCACCATCGATTTTGCCAAGCAGGACCTCGACAGTTTTCAAAAGACCGTGGACATTAGTGAACTGCGCTACAAAGCCGGCGATATGAGCGAGGGTGATTTTCTCAAGATCAAGCTTCAGCTTCTTCAGTTCCAGACTGATTACACCTCGGCAGTCCTCTCGAAAGTCCAGGCCATCGCGGCCCTGCGCCAACTCGTGGGCTTCGAGTCCGTGCCGGATTTCTTCGATGTTCAGGGCCAGCTCGACTACCAGCCTGTTCACTCCGGGCTCGACGACTTGAAAGCGCTGGCGATGCGCACGCGTCCGGACTTGCTTGCCGCGCAACAAGGCGTCACTGCGGCAAAGAGCCAGGAATTACTGGCGGAAGCCAACGGGAAACGCGACCTGGGCGCCAGTTTCAATTACACCCACGTGTCTGACACCAACACCGGCGCGTTTTTCTTCAACATCCAGCTGCCCATCTTCGACCGCAACCAGGGCGAAATTGCGCGAACGCGCGTAGTCATTACACAGTCGCAGGAGCTGGCTATCGAGGCTTCCGAGCAAGTCATGAGCGACGTGGTCGACGCTTTCGAAGCCCTTCGCACCAATGACCAGATCATCCAGCTTTACCGCAGTGGTTACGTGGATGCGGCTCAGAAGTCCCGCGACATCAGCGAATACGCCTACAAGAGAGGCGCTGCCAGCTTACTCGACTTTCTCGACGCGGAGCGCACCTACCGCGCCAATCAGCTTGCGTATCGCCAGGCTCTTGCCAGTTATATGACCGCGCTCGAACAGATGCGCCAGGCCGTGGGAACGAGGGATTTGCCATGAACTTCAGAACACAGTTTCGTGCCGTGAATTTTTCTGCCGCTATGTTGGCCACGGGGCTCGCCGTTGCCGGGCTGGCCGGTTGCGGCTCCGGTTCCGGTGATTCGGAATCCAAGATGACTTCCTTCTCGTCGTCGGAATCGAAAGCGGAAAGCGCCGCTCTCTTTACCGTTCCGTCCGAGCAGATGTCGCATGTGCAGCTAGCGTCCGTCGAAAAGGCGCCGCTTCCGCGTGTTCTGCGCCTCACCGGCGCGGTTGCTTACAATTCCTTCCTGACGACTCCGGTATTCCCCGCCATCGGCGGCCCCGTCCATGAATTCCTCGTGACGCCGGGCGAGACCGTGCGCGAAGGGCAGCCGCTCCTTACCGTCAACAGCCCTGACTATTCGCTTGCACGCTCCACGTACGTCAAAGCCCGCGATGCTTATCAACTTGCGGATAAGTTTTACGTGCGCGCGCAGGACCTCTTCGCTCACGGTGCCATTGCGGAAGCCGATCTTCAACAAGCCCAATCGACTCGTACTCAAGCACAGGCCGACCTTGATTCCAGCGAAGACGCTCTGCGCGTGCTGGGCATCAACGATCCCGAATCGCTGATAAGGAATCCGCCGAAGACCACTGCGCAGATTCCCGTTCTCTCGCCCGTGGGCGGAGAAGTTGTTGAGCGCCTGGTCGGCCCCGGTCAATTGCTTCAAGCCGGCGCGACGCAGATATTCACCATTTCAGACATGACCTCGGTGTGGGTTCTCGTCAACGTGTACCAGGGCGAAGTCGGCTATGTGCATTTGGGAGACAGCGTGGAGGTCACCACGGATTCGTATCCCGATGTATTTCACGGAAACATTTCGTACATCGCCACGGCGCTCGACCCTAACACGCGCACACTCCAGGCGCGCATCGTCACGGACAATCCCGGCAAGAAGCTCAAGAAGGATATGTACGTCACCGCCTCTGTGAATGCGGGCTCGATCGCGGATGCTTTGACGGTTCCGGACGCGGCCGTCCTGCGCGACACCGAAAACGCGCCCTTCGTCTACGTACAGTCGCCCGCTAAACAAAACGAATTCGCCCGCCGCCTGGTTCAGCTCGGCGAAAGCCACGGCGGACGGACGCAGATTACCGGCGGCCTGAAGGAAGGCGAGCGCGTTTCTGGCGACGGCAGCCTCTTTTTGCAATTCAAGAATTCTTTGCAGCACTAAAGGGCGAAAGGCCGAAAAGAAACCACGATGATCCATCGCATAGTTCAAGCCGCCCTTCAGCAGCGCTTCCTCGTGCTGATGATCACAATTTTGATCATCGTCGCCGGCGCTGAGTCCTTTCGCCGCATGCCCGTGGACGCCTACCCCGACCTTTCTCCGCCCATGGTCGAGCTCATCACGCAGTGGCCCGGGCACGCCGCCGAAGAAGTCGAGCGCCTCACCACTCTTCCGCTCGAATTGGCCATGAACGGTACGCCGCACCTGAAGGTCATGCGGTCCATTTCGCTGTATGGACTTTCCGACGTCATCCTTACATTCGACGATGGCACCGACGACTACTTCGCGCGGCAGGTGGTTTTCCAGCGCATCAGCGACGCCACGCTTCCGACGGGCGTTGCGCCCAGCATGGCTCCGCTCTTCAGTCCCAGCGGACTCGTGTATCGCTACGTGATTGAGAGCCCTGACCGCTCGCCGATGGAACTCCACACTTTCGAGGCGTGGATCATCGAGCGCGCCTATCGCAGCGTCCCTGGCGTGGCCGACGACTCCGGTTTCGGCGGCCCGACCATGCAGTACCACGTGCTGCTCGACCCCGTTAAGCTCTACAACTACCACCTCCCCGTCGTGCAAGTACTCAACGCGCTGACCGCGAACAACGCCAATACCGGCGGCGGTTTTTATTCGCAGGGCGGACAGTTTTACTACGTGCGCGGCCTCGGTCTCGTCAAAACCACCGAGGACATCGGAGAAGTCGTCGTCGGCAACGGCGGCACGGGTGTACCGATCCGTGTGAAAGATATCGGCCGCGTGGTGATCGGCATCGCGCCGCGGCTCGGCATTTTCGGCTTCCGGGACAAAGAGAAACACAATGAAGACGCCGTCGAAGGCGTCATTCTTATGCGCCGCGGCGAGCAGACGCAGAATGTCCTCGAAGGAGTCGAGAAAAAAACTACCGAGATTAATCGCGATCTTCTTCCGCCAGACGTGAAGGTTCGCGCTTACTACGATCGCAGCGACCTGGTCCACGTCACGACCGATACCGTCGAGTGGAACCTCTTGCGTGGTATGGCGCTCGTTCTCGTCGTCCTTATTTTTTTCCTGGTCAGCGTGCGCGCTGCGGTCATCACCGCGCTCACCGTACCTCTCGCGCTTCTCTTCGCGTTCATCTTTCTCCACGCCACCGGCGAAGCCGCCAACCTGCTTTCCATCGGGGCCATCGACTTCGGCATCATCATTGACGGCACCATCGTCATGGTCGAAAACATCTACCGCGAGCTCAGCCTTCGGCACGGGCGGGATTACAAAATTAACGACGTCATCCTCGCCGCCGCTCGCGATGTCGACCGCCCGATTTTTTATTCAGTCGCCGTTATCATCGCCGGTTATCTTCCGATTTATGCCCTCACCGGGCCTGCCGGAAAACTTTTCCACCCCATGGCGGATACCATGGCCTTCGCCCTCGTGGGAGCGCTTATCCTCACGCTGACGCTGGTGCCCGTGTTGGCCTCTTACTGGTTCAGGACCGGCGTCCAGGAAAAGCCCAATCGCATTTTCGAGCGCGTCCGCACCGGCTATGGCAAGCAACTGGTATGGTGCCTGAACCACCCTGCGTTGACTCTCATCGTCGTTACTCTCATCTTTGGCGCAACTCTTCTCCTGTTGCCCTTCATCGGCGGCGAATTCCTGCCGCACCTCGACGAAGGGGCTCTGTGGCTTCGAGCCACCATGCCCTACACGATTTCTTTCGAGGAAGCCGCCAAATTCGCTCCGCAGGTACGCGACCTTCTCTCGAAGTACCCGCAGGTCACTGTGGTTGGCTCGGAGCTTGGCCGCACGGATGACGGCACCGACCCAACAGGCTTTTTCAATTGTGAGTTTTACGTGGGATTGAAACCGTACGACGATGCGTCCTGGAAAACCGGCTCGGTGCACACGAAGGAAGAGCTGAGCCGAGCATTCGACAAACAACTCGCGTCCTACCCCGGTGTTATCTTCAACTTTACGCAGCCCGCGGAAGACGCTGTGGACGAAGCCCTCACCGGACTCAAGTCCTCTCTCGCCGTAAAAGTCTTCGGCGAGGACCTCAATGTTCTCGAGAAGAAGGCGGTCGAGATTCGGAATGTTCTGGATAAGACTCCCGGCTTCAAGGAACTGACCGTTGTCCGAGAACTCGGCCAACCGAACATCATCGTTGATGCGGACCGCGCCAAGATCGCCCGCTATGGAATCAACGTCGCCGACGTCGAAGCGGTTGTGCAAGCCGCGATTGGCGGTCAGGCTGCCACGCAGGTCATCCAAGGTGAAAAGCTATTTGACCTCATCGTTCGCATGGAGCCAAAGTACCGCTCCAGCACCCGCGATATCGGAGATCTTCTCGTTCCTGCTCCGGCCGGCCAGCAGATTCCGCTGTCTGAACTCGCGACTATCAAGGAAGTCTCTGGCGCCTCATTTATCTATCGCGAAAACAATTCCCGCTACATCGGGATTCAGTTTTCCGTCGAAGGGCGCAATCTCGAGGGAATCGTTAACGCCGGCCAGGCTGCCGTGAAAAAAGCCGTCACGCTACCGGATGGCTACCGCCTCGACTGGGGTGGAGAGTACAGCGAGCTTCTCGAAGCTAAATCCCAGTTCGTCGTCATCGGTCCGCTTGCGCTTCTGCTCATTTTTCTGATTCTCTTCGCGCTTTACGGCAACTTCAAGTTCCCCGTCACGATTGCCCTCGGCGTCATCCTGACCGAACCTGTTGGCGCGCTGATAGCCCTGCGGCTGACCCACACGCCCATCAGCGTCTCCAGCATTCTTGGTTTGCTCGCCCTGCTCGGCGTCTCGGTTGAAACAGCCGTCATCCTGGTCAGCTATATCAACAAGCTGCGCCTGGAAGGCAGGACCGTCCGCGAGGCCACTCTGGAGGCCTCGCTCCTGCGTCTGCGTCCCATTATGATGACCGCGCTTGTGGCTTGCCTTGGCCTGCTGCCTGCGGCGATGTCCACCGGGGTCGGCAGCGACACGCAAAAGCCCTTCGCCATCGTCGTCGTGGCCGGGTTGATCTCGCGGCTGGTGCTCGGATTCTTCGTGAATCCGGTACTTTACGAAATCGTGGCCCGCGAAGGGGACGTCCTGCAAGTCTGAGGTCGGTGGAATGATGTTGATTCTATTTGGTTTACGGGAGAGAGATGCTGCTTTAGCAGGGGGTGAAACCCTGCCTGTGTTTAACCTGATGGTTAAATACGAAGGGGATTTGAGCCGAAAGCGTGCTCTTATTAAACCAGTTGGTTAAATTAGGAGTTCGGATCGAAGGTCACAGCGACGGTAATCGTACTGTCATTGCCCGGCGCAAATCGCCATTGGCGCACTGCTTTCTCTGCCGCGTCAGCCAGAGCAGGATTGCCACCGAGCACTTCGACGTCTTTCACGGAGCCGTCCGCCTTCACGGCTACTTTCAGGCGCACTGTCCCGCCTATCCCTCGTCTTTTCAGGATGGTAGGATACTGCGGTTCCACCTTTTTCAACACTTTACGGTCGGCATCTTGAGCGGGAGCGAGGCTCGGGAAAACGCAAAGCAGCCCCAGGACAAGGCAGTAGGTAAGTCCGTAGAGGGTCCGGCGGCGGGGGCGTCTTGTCATTGTCTGGCCTTATGGTGGGCGATCTGGGCTGGCCTTTTGGGCAACCACACTCTCGCCTATCACTTTTGCCGATAAAGCTGCAGTCTTCTAACCATTCTGGCGTTCATTTCTACCGCCGGTTCCAGCGTTGCATCGGGCCGCCTGGAATTTGCTTCAAGTTATTCATTTACAATCGCTTACCCTAGGCAAGCACGGCTCCGCACAGGTAGCGCAGTTCCGCGAGCGGCCAAGATAGCAGTCGGCAATCTCATCGGCTGTTTCAGATTGAGAAGCCATCTGTTCCCCTTTGCGCTCATGTTGAGAGACGGGGCGTGAGTTCCAGCTCGCAGACCAATCCATAGCCGTTCTCAGCAGAGTTGGCTGCCAGGCTCCCTTGAGCTTCACTAAGGATGCTTGCGCCGTGTCACTCGCTGGGGCGTGCCACTTTGTCCTCATTGCTGCTGACTTTCCCGAAGATATCTCTTCTGGCTATCTGCCTTGTGTGCTAATTTTCGATTCCACCGCCGGAGATACTTATGACCGACTCTACCCCCCAATTTGGCACGGCTGAGTATCCCTCCGCGCCGGGCACGGATACCTGCAAGTCCTGCAAACAAGCGATCACCGGCCGCTACTACCGGATCAACGGCTCGCTGGCGTGCGAACGGTGCACAGAGCAGGTGAAGACGCAGATTCCCAAGGACAGTCATTCGGCGTTCGTGCGGGGGCTCGTCTTTGGTATCGGCGGAGCGATCCTTGGGCTCATCCTGTATTCCGGGTTTGGCATCCTCACGGGAATCGTGATCGGCTACATTTCGCTGGCGGTCGGCTTCATCGTGGGCAAAGCCATTCGATTTGGCTCCGGCGGAATTGGCGGACGGCGCTACCAGATTGCTGCCGGGCTGCTAACGTATGCCGCCGTCTCCATGGCGGCCGTTCCCATTGGGATTTCCATGGCCATCAAGGACAAGAAGATTGAGCCGCCTGCGCGCGTCCAACAGTCGCCATCAGCGCCCGCCCAATCCGGGGAGAATTCTGGCGCAAATGGAACCGCTGGGTCTTCTTCAACGCAAACGGCCCCGAAACCACAGATGGGCGTGGGAGCCGCGCTCGCAGGACTCGCCATTCTCGGTCTGGCGTCCCCTTTCCTCGAGCTACGGGATCCGTTCCATGGGGTCATAGGGCTTGTCATCCTGTTCGTGGGGATTCGCATCGCGGTGCAGCTGACCGCGGGGCCCAAACTGGACATCATGGGGCCGTTTACTGCCGGCGCCTCCACGCCGCCTCCGCCTGCGACTTGATGATTTCGATTCTCACTGACTGACCGTGTCCACCAACTTTGTCGAGCCTGTTCGCAACTGCCACAATTGCGGCGCTTCTGTGCCGCTGGGCGCCGTGGCCTGCGACCAGTGCCATGCGCTGATTCACAGCGAAGAGTTGGTGCGAATTTCCACGCGAGCCAAAGCGCTTGAAGAACAACAGAAGCACGGGGAAGCCCGTGAAGAATGGCTCAAGGCGGTTCCCCTGCTGCCGGTAAATTCGACGCAGGCTGCGTGGATTCGTGACCATGTCCGCAAAATGGATCTTGCCGCCACAGCGGCGCCTGCTCCTTCTCAACAAAAACATGCCTGGGCCCGCAAGCTCGGGCCTCTTGCGCCGATCGCCATTCTGCTGGCGAAAAGCAAGACTCTTCTGTTCGCGCTCTTCAAATTGAAATTTATTTTCAGCCTGTTCGCGTTCATGGGGGTTTACTGGGCGCTGTTCGGCGCTGCGTTTGGTATTGGTTTCGCCGTCCTGATTCTTGTTCATGAGATGGGACACTACATTGATATCCGAAGGCGCGGCTTGCCCGCGGACATGCCCGTTTTTCTTCCCGGCCTCGGAGCTTATGTTCGCTGGGCGGCACTCGGCGTCACGCGCCAAACTCGCGCGGCGGTGAGTCTCGCTGGTCCGTTTGCTGGATTTCTCGGGGCCGCGGTTTGTGCCGGGCTTTGGTATTACACGCATAACGGACTGTGGGCTGCGCTGGCGCGCACTTCCGCCGGACTTAACATCGCAAACCTTACACCTGTCTGGGTCCTTGACGGCGGCCAGGCTGCAAACGCGCTCAGCAGAGCGGAACGCATGGTGGTGCTCGCTGCTTGCGTGCTACTGGGTGTTTTCACCAGGGAAGGAATCTTCGTGCTGGTCGGAGCGGGCCTGGTTTACCGGCTCTTTACCAAAGATCTCCCGCCGCAGCCCAGTCCGAAAATCACCGCCTACTTTGTGGGCGTTCTTGCGTGCTTGACACTGGTTTTGTGGCTGATGCCTGGCCACGGCATAGGTCTCGGCAGGCGGTAAGGCGTCGGCGGATTTTGAGAGGACACGCCCAACCAACGGGCTCGCATTCCCGGCGACGCGGCTGCGCCGCCGGGCTGATGCGCACCCGTCTCCATCTGTAATTTGGCCGTTTGCTATTTCGCCGGCTGCGCCGTCGGAGGCAGAATGCCATTCAACCGCAAATAGACTGCTTCTGTCCCGTAGTGGTCGTACCAATCGTCGCTCAGGGTAATCAGCGCGCCTGCGCGGGTCACCTGCCGGGTGCCAAAGGAGAAAAGGAAGTCGCCGAGCTTCGAATCGTCGGCGGAAGCCAGTGCGGTTGTACAAAACTCGAACGAGCCCTTCAGTGCTGCCACGAGCTTGTCTTTGGGATCGGTATCTGCGAGCTTCGTGTCCGGAGCGGCCTGCCCGGAAATCTTCGAACAAAGGAAATAGTTCGACTGCGCGATGTGCATCACCACGTGGCCGAAGGAGCTCATCTCCGGCGTGGGTTTGAAGCCGTATTTCTCTGCGGGCATCAGATCGGCCGCGCCCACCATATTCTTTTCGTAGCGCGTCAATTGCGCTTTTACCGTGGCCGTCACCGGGTTAGCCACCGGTGCGGGCGTCGGATCCTGCGCTGACACTGCCGCACCTGTAACCAGCAATGCCACAATTATCAATCCCATTCGTTTCATCGCCATTTCCTCCCGCTATTTGTAGCGCAGGGCGCCAGCCTAGGGGCTTTTCGCCTGCGCGGATGCAGCCCGCAAGCAGCATAACCCCGCACGCAATAAGCGACAAGCCGGTTCCAGAAATAAGCCACTTGCTTTGGCGAAGGCGAGGTTGGGAGGCTGAAGAGTTTAAGGTTCAAGAGTTGAAGAGGAAAGCTTACAGCTTACAGTTAAGAATAAGGCTCAAGCGGTCATCCTCCCCGACAAGGCCGGGGTAAGCAGAAGGATGAGCCTATCCCGGCCGCGACTAGCTTCGGGCGCTTCTTTTTTCGGTGCCAGACTATTTCGTAATCCGATTCAATTCATCGAAATTTCGTTTGCCTTCTCGTGCTCATTCGCTCTCATAATTGATGGAACGTCCTCTCGCGGCGCGTTAGCCGGGTTCGAGGTGAATTCAAGTCAGGAATCCGGCGAGGCACTGCCAGAATTTCTTGAAAGGCTGGAATGAGGGCCATGGGTCATGGCCTGAACGAGGAGATTATGTCAAAGACAAACGGAAACGGTTCGACGGCGCGGACTACTAAAGCGAAGACGGCGAAAAAAATTTCCACGCAGGAGAAAATCGCGATGCGCGCCTACGAGATTTATCTCGAGCGCCAGGGCGCTACCGGTAATCCGCTGGAAGATTGGGTGCGCGCCGAGCGCGAAATTCTTGCCAAACCCAAGAAGACCACGAAAAAAACTATCGCTGCGGCAGCGTAAACCGCTCAAGCGCCAGGTCGGCGCAGACTTTCGCGAATCACTCGGCTACAATGGCCGCCTCTGGAAGCTCATTCCCAATTCGCGAAGGAAAACTCGATGAGTCGTCTCCCGGTAGTTTTTTGGCGTAAGTCGCGCCATGCAGCACACAAGCTTGTCCGATACGCGCTGGCAGGCATCATGGCGCTGACCGGATGTGCGATGGGACTGCGGGCCGGTCCCCGTTCGCCGCACGGGGAAGCTCCCGAAGCGCAGCCACGGTTCGCCATCTCTTTTGGTTCCGAGCTAAGCGCGACGCCGCTAGAGGGGCGCGTCTACGTGGTTATTTCCACGACCAACGATCCCGAGCCGCGATTCCAGATTCTGGAAGAGGAAGCCAAGTCTCAGGAGATTTTTGGCGCGGATGTGGACGGACTTGCGCCCGGGCAAAACGCGATCATTTCTGACGAAGCCGTGGGCTATCCGGTTGCCAACTTTCGAAACGTGCCCGCTGGGGACTATTGGGTGCAGGGGGTCTTCAACAAATACACTACGTTCCATCGCTCGGACGGACACACCGTCATGCTGCCGATGGACGAAGGCGAAGGCCAGCACTGGGACTCCAAGCCCGGCAATTTTTATAGCGTGCCGGAACGCATGCATATCGATCCAGCTTCGAGCGGCACGATGCAGATTCATCTGACGAAAGTCGTTGCGCCCATCGAGGCGGCAAAAGATACGGAATGGGTGAAGCACATCCGTATGAAGAGCGAAGTGCTCACGAAATTCTGGGGACGTCCGATGTATCTCGGAGCGATCGTGGTCATTCCGGAAGGATGGGCTTCGCATCCCAACGCGCATTATCCGCTGCTTGTGGATCACGGCCACTTTCCGCATGACTTCAACGGCTTCCGCACCACGCCGCCTGGGCCTGATATGGCCGGCTACGCGCTTGAGCGGGCGCAGACTGCTTACAAGTTCTATCAGGATTGGACGACTGGGAAGCTGCCGCATATGCTGCTGCTGCTCGTGCAGCATGCGAATCCTTACTATGATGATTCTTACGCCGTTGATTCGGCTAACGTCGGGCCATACGGCGAGGCCATCAACCGCGAACTAATTCCGTACATTGAAAAAGAACTTCGTGGCATAGGGCAGGGTTGGGCGCGCGCGACTTATGGAGGTTCGACCGGCGGCTGGGAGACTTTGGCGACGCAGATTTTTTACCCCGATGATTTCAACGGGGCGTGGGGCGCGTGCCCTGATCCGGTGGATTTTCATGCGTATCAGTCCGTGAATATTTACGAAGACAAGAATGCCTATTGGACGATTGGGCCGTTCGGGCACGTGGCGCAGCCGGAGATGCGGACGCCTCCAGGCATCGTGCTCGCGACGACGGAGGGTACGAATCGCTGGGAGCTCGTGCTTGGCACGCATGGGCGTTCCGGCGAGCAGTGGGACATCTGGCAAGCCGTGTTTAGTCCGGCGGGCGCGGACGGCTATCCCGCGGAAATTTGGGATCAGAGAACCGGCGTAATCAATCACGAGGTCGCGGAATATTGGCGGCAGCATTACGACTTGACGGCGATTATGCAACGCGACTGGAAAACGCTGGGGCCGAAGCTGGTGGGAAAACTCCATGTCATGGTCGGCACCGCGGACACGTTTTTTCTCGATCATGCCGTGCACCTGATGCAGGCTTCGATGGAAGGTTCCGCGAATCCGCACTACGTGCCTGACTTCGATTACGGTATGGATCAACCGCATTGCTATACCGGGCCGCCGGGATCGACAACGCGTGAAGGCGGGCTGACTTTTACGCAGCGCGTGCTGAAGGCTTCCGAAGCCTGGATGCTGAAGACCGCGCCTAAAGGCGCGGACACGACGTCCTGGCGGTATTAAGCTGCAAACGCTTGTTTCGGCGGCGAATTCTAGAAAAACACGGATGGAGAAACGTGGAATCGTTTGCATAGTTTCTCGATATGCGCTTTGTTGAGCTGGTGTTTTTTGTGCAGGATTTCTGACACAATGCTTTCCGATCCGAACACTGGCACCAAATCCTTTTGCCGAAGCTCATTGGCGTCCATCAAGGCACGAAGGACATCTGCGGGAGAGGCATCCAGAATTGCATGATGCTCTTCTTCATATGCTTCGATCAGGGTCATCAAGACCTCGGCATATTTCTCTTCCTCGCTCGTTGGATTGGCGTTGCTCGCCAGCTTGTCGAGAACCGAAAGGTACTCCTCGTGTTGACGTTGGGAGGCTATGGGCGTTGGCGAACCGACTAACCCACTAACGTTCCTTCCACTCCCACGCTCTGCGTATAATGAGCGCTCCAGCAAAGGGAGACTCATTGATGCACTACCGCAGATTTGGGCGCACCGGATGGAACGTCAGCGAGATCGGCTACGGGATGTGGGGCTTGGCCGGGTGGACCGGTTCGGAGGATGCGGAATCGCTGGCGTCGCTGCAGCGGTCCGTCGATCTCGGCTGCAACTTTTTTGACACCGCGTGGGCTTATGGGGACGGGCACAGCGAAGAGTTGCTCGGGAAAATTGTGCGCGCCAACCAAAGCCATGTTGCCGCCGGTGGCCCTGACAAGAAACTTTACGTCGCGACAAAAATTCCGCCAAAAAATCGGCGCTGGCCGAGCCGGCGAGAATTTTCTCTGGATGATTGCTTTCCGCCGGATTACATCGTGGAGTATGTCGAGAAGAGTCTTGCCAATGTCGGGGTCGAAACACTCGACCTGATTCAATTTCATACCTGGGAAGACAAGTGGCTCGACGACGAGCGTTTGGTGCGCGCGATCGAAGATTTGCGGCGCAGCGGCAAGGTGCGCGCCGTGGGGATCAGCCTGAATCGCTGGGAGCCCTGGAACGGGATTCGGGCGGTGCGAGCAGGGCTGGTGGACGCCGTACAGGTGATTTACAACATCTTCGACCAGAATCCCGAGGATGAACTTTTTCCTGCG
The DNA here is from genome assembly GCA_035313865.1 of Candidatus Acidiferrum sp. GTDB lineage: Bacteria > Acidobacteriota > Terriglobia > Acidiferrales > UBA7541 > Acidiferrum. The sequence continues at coordinate 4,906 of DATFZY010000136.1, read as the reverse complement.
TGCCGCGAAAAAGATGTAGCCGTGATTGCGCGCTGCCCGTTCGATGAAGGATCGCTCGCTGGAATTTTGACCTTGGACAGCACATGGCCCAAAGGTGACTGGCGCAACACCTACTTCGTTGCGGAAAATCTGAAGAGCAGCGTGGCGCACGCCGATGCGCTCAGGCCGCTGCTCAAAGACGGCATGAGCATGCCGGAAATGGCGCTGCGCTTTATTCTAAACAACAAGCAGGTCAGCACGATTATTCCGGGCATGCGCAAAATCCGGAACGTCGAGTCCAACATCGCGGCCGACGCAAAAGGCTCGTTGCCGGCCGAGCTGCAGGCTGAACTACGCAAACACCGCTGGATCCGCACGCCTACCAGCTGGAGCCAATAGATTGGAGCGGTTACATTTTTTGACTTTGGCTTGAACAAGTTGCGCGCGAAACCGGCGTTTAAGCGGTTTGCTTCAGGGCGCGTTCGACGAGCGTGAGGCAGCGCTCGGCTTGTTCGCGGAGGAGTTCTTCGCGGTCGCCGCGATCTTTCTGCGTGCTGTGAAGTTCGTCGGCAATCGCCAGCGCCGCCAGCACGGCTACTTTTTGCGTGTCCACCGTCGCTGTGCCAGCCGCAATCGCGTGCATTTTGTCGTCGACGTACTCAGCCAGCTTGTGGACGTAGGCTTCGTCCAGATCGCCGCGAATCGCGTACGTCTGCCCGAATATCTCGACTTTTACCGGTGTGCTCATCGTTTCTTCCTGGCTGGTCCTGGCGCAAAGATAACACAATCGCAGGGGCACAACACGCCGTGCGCGTCTCGCTGCTAGTGAAATTCGGACTGAAAGCTGCGCAGAGGATGCTAACTGGCGCGCAGCAGCGCGCCGAGATGCTTTTCGAGCGCGGAAATAATTTTGGCGGAGAAATCGCTAATTTGCGCGTCGGTCAGCGTCGCTTCGCGGCTTTGAAACGTTACGCGCACGAGCAGCGAATATTTTCCGGCGGGCACATTTTTCCCGCGAAACAAATCCGCCGCGTCGACAGACGTGACTTCGCTGATGTTGAGCGAGCGAATCGTTTTCACAACATCTGAAAACGGAGTGCCGCCGGCGAGCAGCAAAGAAAAATCGCGCTCGACCGCTGGAAATCTCGGAAGCGGCTCGTAGCGCCGCGCCTCTTTCGCCGCGCGAATCTGCGCGTACAAGGAGTCGAGATGAATTTCGGCCAGGAAAACTTCCTGGCGCAATTTAAATTTGTCCGCTATTCGCCGCGCGAGCTGTCCTGCGACGCCGATCAAAGAGAGATTTCTCACTTCGTTCGAAATGACGGATTGCGGCGTGATGCTCGCCAAAGAGATCGTCCCGCGGCGAGCGGCGTGAGTCCACGTTGCTCCTCCTTGTTGCCAGTGGAAGCCGCCGGCGAGCGCGCCAATGGCGTCGAGATCGCCTTTCAGGTCGGCCAATTCGTATTCGCGGGAGTTCTCGCCTTCTACGATGCCCTTTTCGCGGGCAACGCCTGTCGCGCCGACGGTGAGCACCGGCGTTTCGAGGGATGAGGTTCCCACGACGCGGTAGTGGCGGCCGATTTCGAAGAAGCGGACGTTGCGCTGGCCGTGGTTGAGGTTCCATTCGAGCGTGGCGGCCATGGTGACGAGGCCCGTCGAGCGGAGGACGCTGGCTTCTTCGGAAAGAGGATTAGCGAGGCGCGCGGGAGTGACACCTTCGGGACGAAACAGCGCGTCGCGGTCTTCGGCGACGTGGGGAATGGTGAGGATTTCGCGATAGCCGAGGCCGATGAGGCGTTCGCGGACGCGCGATTCGGGTGCGAATTTCGGCAGGCGCTGCGCGCCCTGGCGCGCGGCAGGCAAACGCGGCGGGAATTTATCGAGCCCATGGATCCGGGCGACTTCTTCGATCAAGTCAATCTCGCGTTCGACTTCCGCGCGCCATGAAGGCTGCGTACATTCCCAGGCTGCGAGCAGCGAGCCGGCTGCGCCGCGACTGGAATCGCTTCGCACGGGGGCAAAACCCAGCGCGCTGAGAATTGCTTCGATTTCCTTGTCGGAAACGTCCGCGCCCATCACGCGAAGGAGTTCCGTACGCGTCAGATGGATCTTTTTCGGCGCGCGCTTGCCGGAGTAGACATCGACGACGCCCGCGAGGAGTTCGCCGCCGGCAAGTTGCAGGATGAGTTCGGCGGCGCGACGCGAGGCGACTTCCGCCATTTCAGGATCGGCGCCGCGACCGAAACGGGTGGAAGCTTCGGTGTGAAGTTTCAAGGAACGCGCGGCCTTTCGAACGGCCACCGGCTCAAACCACGCGCACTCGATGAGAATATTTCTTGTGGAAAAAGAGATTTCGGTGTCGGCGCCACCCATAACGCCGCCGATGCCGATAGCGCGAGAGCCGTCGCCATCATAGACGACTGAAATGGACGGATCGAGCGTGCGTTCGAGGCCATCGAGAGTACGGATTTTTTCTCCAGGCTTTGCGCGGCGCACGCCGATGCGATGATCGCGGACTTTGTCGTAATCGTAGGTGTGAAGCGGATTGCCCAGCTCGAGCATGACGTAGTTGGAGATGTCGACGACGTTGCTGATGCTGGCGACGCCGCCGGCTTCGAGGCGATCTTTCAACCATTTGGGCGACGGCTGAATTTTTGCTCCAAGAATCACGCGGGCGGTGAAGCGGCCACAGAGTTCGGGGGATTGGATTTCGACTTTCACGGCCTCGGATGCTTTTGTGGCGTTTTCCGCCAGCTTGGGCGCGACGGGCTTGAGGGGCAGTTTGTAAACTGCGCTGAGTTCGCGCGCGATTCCGTAATGAGCCAGGCAATCGGGGCGGTTGGAACCCACTTCGGCGTCAATCACCGCGCCGTGCGCGCCATTTTCGACGCTGCCAATGTTTGTACCGGAAAGAGCGAGGCGCGACGCGATTTCGCTTGGCGAGGCTGTGATGTCGACGAAATCTTTCAGCCAGTTGTAGACGACCTTCATGCCGGGTCCTTGGAGTCTCCCAATTGACCGAAGTAAATATGGGTGGTGTATTCGAGGCGGACGCGGCCATCCTGATTATTCGCGTCGAAAGCTCGCTGAAGCACGGCCATCATCGGTTCATAAGTTGGAGCATCTGGCGCGGGGATGAATGAGCTGCTGCGCAGGCGGCCTGCGACGCCGTCGAAATCGAATTCCTGAAAATTCGGCAATTCGTGCGAGCTGTAAGCCTTGGGGCCGAAAAACTCGATCATCTGCTGCTCGTGCGGATAGCTTTCCTTCACGCTGGCGTAATCCGTGCCGAACTTTCGTAGCAAGTCCTCGTAATCGCGGAGAAAGGGAGTCGTGTCCGTCAGGCGCTCGTTCCAGACGATGACGGCCCATCCGTCAGGTTTGAGGATGCGGCGAAATTCGCGTCGCGCAGCGTCGTGGTCGAACCAATGGAAAGCTTGCCCTGCCGTTACGAAGTTGACGCCGGCGTCTTCGAGAGTGGTGGCCTCGGCCGAGCCGTCGATGCTGGTGAAGCTGTCGTAGGAGGCGAGATATTCTTCGCCTGCTTTGCGCATTTCCTCGTTGGGCTCGACGCCGAAGACGCGATTGCCGTTTTTCAGGAAAAGTTCGCTCAGGAAGCCCGTGCCGGAGCCGATATCGGCAACAGTGTGGCCGGATTTCAGGATGCACTCGGCGCGGAGAAGATCACGAATGCCCGCGGGATAGCCCGGGCGGTAGTGGACATAGTCCGCTACGCGGGAGGAGAAGCGTTGTTTGGCGTCGGCGAAGTTCATGGGAGTTACGAAAACCAAGAGCCAGGCTGAAGCCCGGCACCTGCAAAGGCTCCTTATGGGAATTGGCGCAGGAAGCGCACGTCGTTTTGGAAAAAGACCTGGATGTCGTCGATGCCGTATTTCAGCATGGCCAGACGGTCGATGCCCATGCCGAAGGCAAAGCCGCTGACACGTTTTGCGTCGTAGTTGACGAAGCCGTAGACGGCGGGATCGACCATGCCGGCGCCGAAAAGCTCAATCCAGCCAGCGCCTTTGCATTTGGAGCAGGTGCCGCCGCTTGCGGCTGTGCCGCTGCCGCCGCAGAAGATGCAGGAGACGTCGAATTCGACGCTTGGCTCCGTGAACGGGAAATAACTTGGCCGGAAGCGGGTTTTCACGCTGGCGCCAAAAAACTGTTTGACGAAATATTCGATTGTTCCGGTGAAGTCGCAGAAGGTGATGTCGTTGTCGACGGCCAGGCCTTCGACTTGATGAAAGATGAAGGAGTGCGTGGCGTCGGGATTGTCGCGGCGATAGACCTTGCCGGGAACGATGACACGCACAGGTGGCTGGCGTTTTTCCATGGTGCGGATCTGCATAGGGGACGTGTGCGTGCGCAGAAGCAGCGGCGTTGGAGCGCCCTTCGGCAAATCGAGATAGAAGGTGTCCATATCGTCGCGGACAGGATGGAACTCGGGGATGTTGAGGGCTTCGAAATTGTAGTAGGGCGTTTCGATTTCCGGGCCTTCGACGACCGAGAAGCCAATGGAGAAGAAGATGTCCTCGATTTCCTGGAAGACCTGACGAATCAGATGGTGCGAGCCGATAGGCCTGGTGACGCCGGGAAGAGAGAGATCGATGCGCTCGTGGGCGAGGGCGGCTTTGTCAGAGCCGGATTCGATGGCGACACGGCGAGCCTCGATTTGAGATTCCACGTGAGTACGAAGTTCGTTCAGGCCCGCGCCCACGGCACGTTTTAGATCGGGCGTGGCGGGCTTCAGCCAGTTGTCGGTGATTTGCGCGAGCACACCGGATTTGCGGCCCAGCCACATCACTTTGGTTATGTTCCAATTGGGTTCGTCATGTGCCCGTGTGATTTCGACGTCAAAGCGCGAGCGAACTTCGGCGAAAAGCGGAGAAAGTTGGTCCGCTTGCTTTACGCCGAGGTCGGCAAG
>DATFZY010000135.1:0-30346 GCA_035313865.1 Candidatus Acidiferrum sp. | reverse complement strand
CAATCCACACTCCTTGTAGATTGCGATTCCCAGGCCAATGCAACTGCTGCCATCGGATTCCCCAAGGATCCCTCTCGCAGAACCCTCTACCAGTGCCTTATTCTGAACGAGCCCTTCGACAAAATCGTCCAAAAATCGCAAGTGGAGGGCTTGGATGTCGTCCCCGCCGACAAAAATCTCGCCGGGGCAGCCGTCGAACTCGTCTTGGCAGAAAATCGCGAGTATAAGCTGCAAGCAATTCTGAATGCTATCCGCGACCGCTACAAATTTATTGTCCTGGATTGTCCGCCAGCACTCGATTTGCTGACCCTGAACGCGCTTGTTTCGGCCAGCGCCGTACTCGTGCCTATCCAATGCGAGTATTTGGCCTTGGAAGGCGTCTCTGAACTGCTGGATACGCTGATGCGCATCCGCCGCACTCTGAACCCAGGATTAGAGATCGAGGGCATCCTCTTGACGATGTACGACGAGCGGACTACCCTATCCCGCCAGGTTGCCTCCGATTTGCGCAGCTTTTTTGGAACGCAGGTGTTTCAAAGCGTGATTTACCGCAATGTCCGCCTTGCAGAGGCGCCAAGCTTCGGAAAACCAATCATTTTTTACGACATTCATAGTAAAGGGGCGGAAGGCTACACCCAGCTCGCCCAGGAGGTCATTGCCAATGCCGCGAAACGCACTGGGACGGGGGCTCGGAGCGCTCATTCGGGAGCCTGAACCCCAGGTTCCTGCACCACCGACGCCTGCAGCTCAGCCGCACAGCACGACCGCAAGCGGTGCTGCAGCTGCGCCCGCACCTGCCCGAGAAGCTACTTTACCGGGGCCACTCCAACTCGACATCGATTTGATCGAGCCCAGCCCTTACCAGCCGAGAACGCGTTTTCGCGAAGAAGCCTTGGATGAACTCGCCAGGTCTATTCAATCAAGCGGAATCATCCAGCCCTTGGTAGTTCGGCCAATCGGAAGTCGCTTTCAGCTTATCGCTGGCGAACGACGTTGGCGGGCCGCCCAACGGGCAGGATTGACGAAAGTCTCTGTCATCGTCCGGCAGGTGCCAGACGAGCTAGCTTTGGAAATGACCCTCGTTGAAAACATCCAGCGTGAAGACCTCAACGCAATCGAAGCAGCAAGGGCCTTCGAGCGTTTAATGGACGAATTCCAGCTCACCCAGGAGTCCGTTGCGGAACGCACCGGAAAAGACCGCGCCACGGTAGCAAACTCCATTCGTTTGCTGAAGCTCGAACCAACAATTCAAGATTGGATTGAAGAAGGCAAACTGACAGCAGGCCATGGTCGAGCATTGCTGGCCGTTGCGGATTCCCCGTTAAGGATGCGTTACGCCCAACGTGCATCCCGCGGCGGTCTGACAGTTCGGCAAATCGAGCGACTCGCATCGCGACGATCCCGAAGCGCCAGCCCTGCAACAGAAGCCCACGTAGACGCAAACATTCGCGCCGCCATTGAGGAACTTCAGCGCCACTTGGGCACAAAGGTCCTTCTGCGCCAAAAAACAAAAGTGCGTCCGGGCCAGCTCATGCTCGAATACTACGACGAGAAACAGCTGATGGGAATTTACGATCGCTTGATGAAGTAGCATTCAGGATCTCGGCGATCACTGCTTCTGCCTATTTGTTGTTCTGTCCGTTCGTTCAACCATATCCTTTGGACAACTTCATTCGCGCGATTCGTTGACTTGCGCGCTCCGCAAGCTAAAGTAGTAGAGTCTCTGTGGGAGAAAATTCATGGCTTGGAAGTGGCCCGGATCCTCAAAAGATGGCGCGAGCGAAGAGTGGACCGGCTTTATTGATCAGGGTGTGACTCTTGAAGGCACCCTACAGCTCACAGGAACCTTCCGCATTGATGGCAACGTGAAGGGCAACATTATCTCCGAGCAAACCGTTGTTCTCGGAGAAGGCGCCAGAGTCGAGGGCCAGATTGAAGGGAACCGCGTGGTCATCTCCGGCCGCTTCGACGGTGTGATTTTCGCGAAGGGTCGCGTCGAGATCCAGGCTAAAGGCGTTGTAACCGGTGAAGTTCATTCGCCTTGCATGGTGATTGATCCCGGCGGCATCTTTGACGGCCGATGCCACATGCTGGCCTCTTCGGATACAGCCTCGGGAGTGACCATTCCCATCCGCGCCGTTGGCCAGGCCTGAAGCACTGCTCGGCATTCGCAACGATCTGATCCTGCCGAATGAAATCGGCTGTTCGCCTCGTCTAAGAATGAACCTCCAAAGACTCCCTTGAGTCTCTCTCTTACTGTTTCCAACATCGTGTCCGGGCGGGCCTCCGGTTGACACTCCGTCTCGCAGCGACTATCGTCCAAATGCATTCTTCGAGAGGCCTTCTGAATGAAGATTTTGGTGATTGGCGGCGGCGGGCGCGAGCATGCGCTAGTTTGGAAGTTGAAGCAGAGCTCGCTCGTCGAAAAGATATGGTGCGCGCCGGGCAATGGAGGCATTGCCGAGGACGCGAAGTGCATTCCGGTGGATGCCGGCGACGTTCCCGAGCTTATCTCTCTGGCGGAAAGACTGGGACCGGATTTGACCGTGATCGGTCCGGAACTGCCGCTGGTGAACGGCATCTCCGACGCATTTGCCAAGCGAAAATGGCCAATCGTGGGGCCCATGCAAAAAGCTGCGCAGCTCGAAGCCAGCAAAGTTTTTTCCAAGGAATTTCTGGTCCGGCACAACATTCCGACGGCAGAGATGCGCGGCGCGTTTGACTCCGCCGAAGACGCCTATGGGACACTTGCCCGCGTGGAGTGGCCCCTGGTCATCAAGGCCGATGGATTGTGCGCGGGTAAGGGCGTCTTCCTGGCACCAAATGAAGCCGCCGCCAGAGAATTCATTCAACGCATAATGGAGAAGGACGAGCTCGGCCCGGCCGGCCACCGCATCCTGCTAGAGGAGACCCTCGAAGGCGAGGAGCTCTCTTTCATCATTCTGACCGATGGCGAGCGCTACGCTCCGATGGTTCCCACGCGGGATCACAAGCGAGTTCTTGACGGAAACGCTGGGCCGAACACCGGAGGTATGGGCGCCTATTCTTCCGACGAATTGCTGCCAGAGAAACTGCGGCAAACCGTGATTTCCACAATCGTCGAGCCAACTCTTCGGGGCTTGGCGGCCGACGAAATTCCCTACCAGGGATTCTTGTACTTTGGCCTGATGCTCACCAAGCAAGGGCCGAAAGTTTTGGAGTTTAACTGCCGCCTCGGTGATCCTGAAGCACAAGCTATCGTAGCGCGGATGGACTTTGACCTTGCCGAAGTGCTCGCCGATATGGCCGCGAGAAAACTGAATCCTTCGAAACTTCACTGGAAGAGCGGCGCAAGCGCGTGCATAGTCCTCACCTCGAGCGGATATCCCGGAAAATTCGAAACAGGGAAAAAGATTGAATGGCTAACCGGTATCGACAATAATACCGGTGTGTGCGTCTTCCACGCTGGAACCAAACGTCTCGGTGATTTGCTCGTGACCAGCGGCGGGCGTGTTTTGGGTGTGACCGCGGCGGCACCATCCCTGGAAGAAGCCTTGTCGTTAACCTACAAAGCAGCAACTGGCATCCGGTTCGAAGGCATGCACTATCGCAAGGACATTGGCGCCGTTGCAGGCCGCCTAAAGGCTGCTGGAGACTGAAGAGAAGCTTTGCCTGCGATTTACGGCTTAATCTTGCCACGCAGGCTTGGCGCTTCAGGCGGTCGGTTCTTATCTTCCTGAGCCTTTTCAAGCGGCTCATCGGGTGGAACAACCCAATTGAAGCCTCTCTCGGTCACGGTGCCAAGGAAGAATTTGGATTTCTCCGAAATAATGGGCAAAGCGGCGCGGAGAAAATCGGTCGCATCTTGCGGCCCAGACTTGCTTGCCTGACCGCGGTCAATGTTTTCCACGACTTTGGAAAATCGAGGCTCCCCGCGCGACAATTTGTCGAGATCCGGCTCATTCCCTTCAATCAGTTGCAGCAAAGTCGGCCCCTGGATTGTGTCTGGATAGCGAATTTCTACCAGCGTCTTGGGCGCCTTCTTGTCCGGGGGATAGAGTTGTGTGAACCGCGGGCGAAGCAGCCGCGTCTGCCAGAAGTCGCCGCGCGTGGCAATCTCTTCCTGCTGAATGCGATATTCGATGGTCCAGACTTCCGGACCGTAGTCGGCTGGCGCGTACCCAATAACGACTACCTCGAAGAGAGCCTCATCGGGCTTGAACTCGATCTTGTGGCGAAGCTGGGAGACCAAAGGCCGCAGCCTTTCAAGAAAGGCAACACCGATAGTTTCCAGATCCGGTTCGACCTGGTCGGTATCGACTGCATAGTTGGGGTTCTTGACCGAAACGTGAGGAAAGTCCTTGTCCAGACGCACCGGTTTGGGATCCGCTGGGATCCGCCACTCGGAGGCTCCCAGAAGAATGCCGATGTGGGTGCTGTCGATATTCATCGCACGCGGAGGAATCGAGTTTGTTTCGATGGGCTGATCGATGGCCGCGAAAATGATTGCGTCGTGGGCGACATGGACGATGACACGGCCGCCTGCCAGGTTGGCGACGATTTCCCCGGCGCGTTCCCGGTCCTGAGCAATCGCCGCCGGTACGAAGGCCGCGCAAATCAGGGACAGTAGACACAACCGGAGTTTTCTGTTCCGCCGTTGGTGGTTTGTGGCGCCGGTTTTCATTGCTATTTAGCCTTGAGAAAGGCAGCCATCCTCGAGTTTCGAAAGTTTCATCCCCGTTCCATCCTTCTACTGTTTCTCCTCCGGAACAGTGGCGGCCGCTTTTTTCGCTTGCTGCAGTAAGGAATCGAGGCCAGCTTGAAAGAGGGCTCCGCGGAAGAGAGCGAAGGAACAACGAGCAGGGCAACCAGCAGCGGAAGGATTATCTTTCTGTGCCTCAAACGCGACGCTCACATTCCGGGCAACCGGGCATTTCTAGAAAGCTATCACAAACGGCGGCGTGTGGAGGGCTTCTTATGGAGTCGCCGCCTGCACACGAAGGAAACGGCGGGAAGCGCTCGTCATGCTGGCCCAGAGCGCGTAAAATAGAAGGTTGCAGCAGCATGCGGAGAGAGGAACATGGGATTGCGAAAAGCGAAGAGTATTCGACATAACGGCAAGCGGCTGACGGAGATTGTGGAAGCACACGCGCTGTTCTTCAGCGGAAAAGATGGCGGAGCACGCGCAGATTTGGCTGGCGCCGATCTTTCGCGCGCCGACCTGCAAGGGATCAATTTGAGTGGGGCGATTCTGCGCGGCGCAAACTTGGAAGGCTCGGACTTGCGCAAGGCGAAACTGCCCGGCGCGGATTTGTCCGGGGCAAATCTGCGCAAAGCCGATCTGCGCAATACGGACATGACGGAAGCGATTCTGCCGGGCGCGGATTTGACGGAAGCACAAGCCAGCGGCGTGGAGTTTTTCCGCTGCGATCTTTCCAATGCGACATTTCATCGCGCGCATCTAAGAAATGTGAACCTGCGGCTGGCCAATGTGAACGGCGCGAAATTCACCGGTGCGGATATGGGCGTGGCCATCCTGCGAGAAACCGATTTGACGGGCGCCGATCTTTCCGGCGTGGACCTCACGACAACGCTGATGCCGCGCGGATACGCCGCGCAGCAAGCCAAGCAGAAAAGCGCGTAATCACCGCGCTAACCATCCACGCGTGTTAATGGCAAATGGCCTCGCCGCGTGGTAGCCTCGGGCGAAAGCGAAAAAGTCCATCGTGTGAAGCGTGGCCACTCCTGCGACACAACTCGACGCCTCCGAAGTACGTGAACGCGTACTGGAGGTGATTCGCAGTCTGCTGGAAGAACTGGGCAGCTACGGAGCGTTGCCCATGCTCAGCGGAGCGTCGCAACTGGACAGCGAGCTGGGGCTCGGCAGCCTGGAACGTGTGGAATTGCTCGCGCGGCTGGAGCGGGCCTTTGGCGTGCGCTTGCCGGATAGCGTCGTAGCCGAAGCGAATACGCCGGAAGATCTCGCGACGGCCCTGCGCGCTGCACCGGACAGCGAAATACAGGAAGATGACGCTGCCTCGGCCCTGCGCGCAGCTGTCACCACGCAGAAATTGCGCGGCGCGGCGAAGGATGCCGGCGTTTTCTCGTGCCAGACCTTGCTGGAGGTGCTGCGCTATCGCGCGGCGCACGACGCCCAGCGCGCCCACCTGCTGATCACCGAAGAGACAGACGGACGCGAGAGCAGCGTGACGCTGACGTTTGGCGAACTGTACGCTGCGGCCCAGCGCTGTGCAGCCGAGCTGGCGCGGCGCGGCGTACCCGCAGGCGGACGCGTGGCGCTCATGCTGCCCACTTCCCGAGCGTTTTTTGTTTCGTATGCAGGAATTTTGCTCGCAGGCGCGATTCCTGTCCCGATTTATCCGCCGTTCCGCGCGGATCGCATTGAAGAATACGCTTCGCGGCAGTCCGCAATCCTGAAAAATGCGGAAGTCTGCATGCTGCTGACGTTTCGCAAAGCGGAAGCCGTGGCGCGGCTACTCAAGCCGCGCGTTCATTCGCTCGCGGAAGTCGCTGACGCGGAAAAGCTGATCGATGCTGCAGACAAAGCGCCGCCGCCTTCTCCAGGCGCGTTGCCGTTGCATTTGACTGGCAGCCGCGCGCGCAGAGCGAGCGACATCGCGCTCCTGCAATACACTTCGGGTTCCACCGGCGATCCTAAAGGCGTCGTGCTCACCCATGCCAATTTACTAGCAAACGTGCGGGGGATTGGCCAGGCCCTGGATTTGGGTCCCAACGATGTGGGCGTGAGCTGGCTCCCGCTCTATCACGACATGGGATTGATCGGCGCCTGGCTCATGCTGTTGTACTTCGGCATGCCGCTGGGCGTCATGTCGCCGCTCGCATTTCTCACGCGACCGGAGCGTTGGCTGAAAGCAATTCACAAATATGGCGCAACGATTTCCGCGGCTCCGAATTTTGCCTACGAGCTATGCGTGCGAAAAATTGCAGACAAGGACATCGAAGGATTGGATTTGAGTTCCTTGCGAGTCACTTTGAACGGCGCCGAGCCGGTGAATCCCGATACCGTGGCGCGGTTCGCCGAGCGATTTGGGCCGTACGGATTTCGCCCTGAAGCACATCTGCCTGTTTACGGACTTGCGGAAGCTTCACTTGGTGTGACATTCCCGCCGCTGAACCGCGGGCCCCTCGTGGACAGGATTGACCGCGAAGTGTTTGCCGCAGAGGGCCGCGCCGTACCCGCGCGCGCGGAAGATTCGACGGCCATTACGTTCGTATCTTGCGGCAAAGCGATTCCCGGGCACGATGTGCGCATCGCGGATGCGCGCGGCGACGAAGTGAGCGATCGAACTGAAGGATATCTTTGGTTCCGCGGGCCCTCGGCGACCGGCGGCTATTATCACAATTCGGCGGCGACGGAAAAGCTTTTGCCGATGGGACCGGCTGGCGACGGCGAGTATGCCTGGGTGAATACGGGCGACCGCGCGTACCGCGCCGATGGGGAAATCTACATTACGGGCCGCGTTAAAGACATCATCATCAAAGGCGGGAGAAATCTTTATCCGCATGAAGTCGAAGAGTTGGCCGCGCGCGCGGATGGAATTCGCAAAGGCTGTATTGTCGCTTTCGGACTGAAAGATGAAGCGTCAGGAACTGAGAAGCTCATCGTGGTGGCGGAATCGCGAGAGCGTGAAGCTCCGCGCCGCGCCTCCATCGCCGCGGCGGTGACGGAGCAAATCTCACAGGGTCTGGGGCTACCTCCGGATAGAGTGGAGCTCATCCCGCCGGGAAGCATTCCGAAAACTTCGAGCGGAAAGCTGCGGCGCGAGGAAACCAAGCAACTTTATCTTGCAGGAAAACTTTCGGCCGGAAAAGCGCCAGCCTGGGTGCAGATCGCGAAGTTGGCCACGGCCAGCGCGACGCGCACCGCGGGCTCGGAAATATGGGCCGGTGTTCGGCGCGGGCTGGAAATTTTGTACGGACTTTATTTCTGTGTCGTATTTGTTGCGTGGATCCTCCCGACGTGGACAATCGTGAATTTCATCAGCGACCAGCGCAAGGCCGGACGGTTTACATCCGCTGCGCTGAAGCTGTTGTTTGGGCTGATTGGTTGCCGCGTGCGCGTCGTCGGCAGGGAATATTTGGACACGCCCGGCGCGAAAGTTTACGCCGCGAATCACGCGAGTTTTTTCGATGTGCTTGCGTTGATGATGGGTCTTGGAGTCCCGTATCGCTTCGTCGCCAAAATGGAAGTCGGCTCCATGCCGCTCATCGGGACATTCCTGAGGAGAATGGGACATCTATCGTTCGACCGCAGCGATCCGAAATCGCGTTTGCAGCAATCGGAGCAAATGGAAAAATTGCTGCGCGAAGGCGAATCTGTATTTGTGTTTCCCGAAGGGACGTTTACCGGCGAGGACGGCGTGCGGCCGTTTCAACTCGGAGCGTTCCGCGCCGCTGTAGATGCGGGCGTGCCCATCGTTCCCGTCTCGCTTGCAGGAACTCGGAAATTTCTTCGCGACGGCACGTACTTGCCGCGCCCCAGCAGCGTGACCATCACGATTTCGCCGCCGGTCTATCCCCGCGTTGAGAGTGGAGCTTCAAACGCCACGGAAAGTTTGGCCTGGCACGAATTAATCCGCTTGCGCGATACGACTCGCGAAACGATTACTCGCTATTCCGGCGAGCCTCTTCTTTAAGCGTCACTACAACTCTTGATTTGGCCGCTTGAGCGTCTCATCTTGCGCACAAGCGAAAGGGCCGCCTCTCTTCGGAGGCGGCCCGCTTTGTGCGCTGGACTAACGCTTGAAGTAAACGTTAGTGCTGCAAGGTGTAAACGACCGTGATGTACGTGTCGATTTCGACCGGTTGGCCATTGAGCACGGTTGCGCGGTAGCGCCACTGTCGAACGGCAGTCAGCGCCGATTGCAGGAACAGTGCATCGCCGCTCACCACCTGCAAGGATTGAATCGCGCCGTCGGTCGCAATAATCGCGCGTAATTCCACCTTCCCTTCGCGACGCGTTTGTCTTGCGAGAGGCGGATAAATTGGTTCGACTCGATTGATCAACATCGCCGGTTCGAGGTGCGTCACAACGATGCGTTTAGTGGGCGGCTTCACCTCGGCGGGACGTTCTGGCTGGCCCCGGCCGTCATTCAGCGGGATGCATCCAGGGCAGGGTCCTTCTTTTGTTCCTGGTCCAAAGTCGGTTCCAGGAATAAGGTCTGGAGGCGTCGGATCGTTGTCGGTGTTGGGGCTGACGTGGTCGGGAATGCGCCTGGGTTCGCACGTAATACAAATATCCACGAAGTGCCGCCGCGTTGGCGTGACGGGCTGCGGATGATCACGTTCCGGGGAGCTGCTGTGATAGTACGGCGGAACCGGAGTGTAGGCAAGAGCGACTCGCTCCGGCTTGCCAAATAAAGGAACCAGGATAACGGCGGCGACAATTACGCTTTGCGTGGCGACGGAAATGATCAATGCGCGGCGGCGGATGCGCCGTTCGCGCGCGCGTTGCTCACCGTTGCCTTCGACGAAACAACCTTGCAGGGAACCAAAATCGGTTTGCGGACTGGGTTCACGTTCGACAGACATCACACACCTCCACCAAAAAGTTCTGCGAGCGAGAACTGAGATTTTTGCGACGCCGGCCTCCTGTGGGTTGCTCAACTACCGCAGGAGACCGGCGCCGCGCTCGCAGGGATGTGAGGTGCGCGCGTCCTCTGTGATATTTGACACCGTGAAGCGGGACAAGTTCCCGAACGATTGGGACAGGTGCGATCCATTTTGCAAGGAGCTGCCCTCGATCCAGCTCATGGAATGGATTTGTCTCGACGCAGGTCGAAGAAATCTCGGCGTGATCGAATCGCGCTTTGTAGCAGGCGCCGTTACTGGACCTAAGAGGGTGCCAAAGAGAGGTGTCAGGAATGCCCCCAGTCTAAAGCTGTCGGGAATGTGCCAGTTCGTACTTCCAGCAATGGCAGCCCCCTCCCCCTTTTTTGTAAGTGTTGCATGTAAAGGACTTAGTGTTTTCGTAAGCCCTTTAGAATCAACATTTACAGAGATTCCCTACAAGTGTTGATTCTAAAAGAGTTACACGGCCAGAGGAATTTCAGGGATCGGAAAGCAAGAACGCCAGCAAGGATGCTGGCGCCGCGGGAGACTTGCACAATGTTACCTGGAACTGCTTATACACTCAAAGTAACAAAT
This sequence comes from Candidatus Acidiferrum sp., assembly GCA_035313865.1. Taxonomy (GTDB): domain Bacteria; phylum Acidobacteriota; class Terriglobia; order Acidiferrales; family UBA7541; genus Acidiferrum. Next base: position 20,179 of record DATFZY010000135.1, on the reverse strand, counting down.
TGTCAAGCGAGAAATTGGTTAAAACCTGTGAGTAAGGAAGGATGAGCCGAGCCCTCCGCAACGCGCTCATTTCAGAAGGGTTATTTTAGATGAACCGAAACGCGCCTCTGGCGCATCCCATGCACTGTGGACGTGGATCTGAAGGAGGGTACTCCCGATGGATGGGCGTAATGTGGAAACAATTGGCGTACGCCGCACGGGTTGGGCTGCTCTAGACCGCGATCCGCAGCAGGACAAGGTTGAATTTGTATGTCCGTACTGCGGTGCGCGCGACGAGAAGAATGCCCGGCGCGAGCGTGCTTTGTATCATTTCACGGATGGTTTCCTGCAGGATTTGCAGGGCGAAGTAACGCAGTGCCATTCGTGCAGACGGTCGCTGCGCGTCGTTCCGGTTGTGCTGCTGCACGATCAGGACGAACAGCGGCGATTTGAAGCTGTCTTCTCGGACGAATTGGCGGCCGCGTCGAAGAATTAATTCGTTCTTAACTCTGAAAATGGAAAACGGGGCGCCGGTTGTTGCGCCCCGTTTTTCTTTTTCGGATTTAGCGAAACTTAGTAGCGGTGCCAGTAGCCGAAGCGGTCGTAGTAGCCGCGGGCAAACGCTTCGCGCCGTTCATAGCGCCAGTGGTTCGCCGCCGGGCTATAAAAACCGTGACGGACTTCTGCTTGATGCAACCGGTAATTGTCGTAGCGAATTCGGCCTATTTCATCAGCCTGCGCGTTGGGTGCGCCCGCGAAACACAAAGCACCACCGAGCACAACCGCAGCGAGGGCCGCCTTGCCTAACATGGACTTCAGAAGATTCGTGAACATTGCGTCCTCCCAGGCGTCTCCAGGACTGGTGTCGGGGTTGCGCCTTCTATTCATGAAACACATGCGCAGCACAAAGGTTGCGCAGTTGGAAAGAGAGCGTGGAAGACAGGAGAGCTAGAGGATTCTCAACGTCTCAACGGAAGAAGAGCGCAGCGGCATTCCGCTGCGCTCCAAAGGGACTGCAAATCAATGAGGACCGTGATCGTGGTCGTGCTCATCCCAATCGCGCTCTGTGTGCCACTTCTGGCCGTCTTCATCCCACCATCGGTGGCCATGTTCCCAGCACCACTGGCGGGCACCGTTTAGCTCCGCGCGCTTCGTGGCGACTTCAGGGCTGTCCCAGCCATGCTTCTCAGCTGCCTTGTGCAATTCGTGGTCAATTTTAACGATACGTTGTTGGCAGTCCTCAGCGCGTGATTGAGGCGCGCCAGACAACATAAGGGCTCCAGCGAGCGTGGCTGCCGCGAAAAACATTTTCCCGAATGGCGAGAAGTTCGTGCGATGTCGCATCTGTGTTTTCTCCTCCAAAAATAGCAACCAATGGAAGCTATCAAACGGACGAAGGGACGTCCATAGGGTAGATGCCCTAAAGGCAGACGGGACAATCCTGTAGGCAATGCGCGTCCAGGACGCGCTAATAGGCCTGCAAGAAGGAGGGATCGACTTCCATATGGTATTTCTCGAGGTGGGCGCGTATGTAATCGAAGGCTTCGTCTACGCTGTCCGCAAACTGAAGCATTTTGTACTCTTCCTCGTTGATCGTGCCCCAGTTCACCATGGCCTTCCAATTCAAAACTTTGTCCCAGTATTTGCGGCCATAAATCAGGATGATGTTGTCCTTGGCGAGCTTTCCGGTTTGCAGCAGAGTGAGCATTTCCCAGAGTTCATCCATGGTGCCGAAGCCGCCGGGAAAAACGATCAGGGCTTTGGCCATCTGCGCGAACCACAGTTTGCGCATGAAAAAATAATGGAAATTGAAGCTGAGCTGCGGGCTGATGTAAGCATTCGCGAATTGCTCGTGGGGCAACTCGATGGATAGGCCGACGGACCTGCCGCCGGCTTCGCTGGCGCCACGGTTGGCGGCTTCCATGATGCCCGGGCCGCCGCCGGAACAAACGACGAAGCGGTGGGGTTTGGGGCCGAGCGTCATCGCCCAGGAAGTAATTTTATGGGACAGTTCACGCGCTTCCTCGTAATAGGCAGACATCTCGAGAAGGCTTTTTGCGTGGTGCATGGCGCTGCGATGTTTGGATCGGGCCGCACTCGAAAGTTTTTTGACGTTTACTTTTTTCAGGCGCGTCACCCGCGCGAGTGCCGTCTCGCGCGATTCAATACGCGCTGAGCCGAACATCACGATAGTGTCGGCGATGCCCTCTCGCTTGAGCTGCGCGAGTGGATGGAGATACTCGGCAAGGATGCGCAGGGGCCGGGCGGGTTTACTCGCCATAAAATGGGCATCTTCATGAGGCGCTTTTGGCGCGTGCTGGGGCTTTAGCTTGGGCGGTGCTGCAGGCATGGGCTTTTCTCTCCAAAGGTGCGAACAGTCATTGTAGGAATCGCAGGCGCTCGCGGCAACGTCTTCCGGAGAGAATGCGTCGAATTGAGTACACTCCGGGAGCCAGGCTTTCCATTAGGGAGACGGAATGAAGCAATTCACAGGGAAATACGCGCTGCTTTTGGTGCCCCTCGCTTTGTGTGCCGGAGCTTTGCGAGCGCAGGCTCCCGAAGGGCCTTTGCCGCCTCGGCCCGGCCAGCAGGTGCAGCAACCGCCGGAAAACGCCAAGTTAAAAGTGCAAGTGGCGCTGGTGAACCTGCCGGTGACCGTGCGGGACGGCAAAGGGGAGATGGTCAACAATCTGGACGCCAAGGATTTTCGGATCACCGATAACGGCGTCGAGCAGAAAATTTCGCACTTCGATCTTGGCGGCGATCCTGTTTCCTTGCTTGTTCTGATTGAGACCAGTTCGCGCATCGACCCCATTCTGCCAGAGATGCATAGGACCGGGATTCTGCTGACGCAGACCGTGATGGGGCCGGAAGGCGAAGCCGCCGTGGTGGGCTTTAACGACGGCGTGGACAAGCTCCAGGATTTCACGACCGACGCCGATGCCATTGAAAACGTTGTGACGCAACTGCAGACCGGAACTTCCGGCTTGAAGCTCTACGACGCTATGGCTATTGGCGTGGATATGCTGGCGAGCCGCAAGCCGCAGCCGACGCGGGACGACCCGGGACGAAGGCGCGTGATGCTGGTCCTGTCCGAGACGCTGGATGTTGGCAGCGAAGCAAAACTTGGCGAAGTGCTGCGCAAGGCTCAGCTCGCGAATATCGTGATCTACAGCGTGGGGCTCTCTACCACGCGCTCTGAGTTAAAGTCCGAGCCAAAGCACCAGGGGCCGGCCCCGATTGCGCCTCCGGGTATCAACACACTGCCGCCAGCGCCTGGGAGGGCGCCAAGTCCAGGGAACGAATCCACCGGCAATGCTGTTGATTTGCTGGGGCTCGCCATCTGGGCCGTGGAACACGCGGACAACAAGGTGAAAGATCACGCCATGGATGTGGCGTGCGTGGCGACTGGCGGCACGCATCTTTCCACGTACAAAAACCGTTCGATTGAAAACGCTATCGACGAAATCGGCGGCGAACTGCACTCGCAGTACACCATCAGCTACGCGCCAGCGGGAACGAACGACACCGGTTATCACGAAATTAAAGTGGATGTGGATCGCAAGAACTTGAAGGTGCGCACGCGGCCCGGGTATTACATTGCGCCGCCGGAAGGCTGACGACGTAGTGCCGCGCGATTAAAGAACTTGTTTCCAGAACATGGAGTCGCGCGAGGATAGGAGAGCGTCTTTGCGGGCGTTCCAGCGCAGGAAGTGCGGCGTGTTGGTGTGACGCGCGTGGTACTCGCGGCTGGCCCAAACTTCGTGGAGCATAAAGGCAATGGGCAGCTCGGCGGAGCGGTAGAGATCGTAGGTCAGGCAGCCCTCTTCTTTGCGTGTGGGGCCTACCAGAGCGCGCAGTTCGGCTTCCAGGAGCATTTCCTGGCCGTCTCGGGGATTTAACCGGACGATGAGCGTCGCTGCGCCTTTGGGGGGCTTGGTTGCGCTGGTACGCGAGGACTTGCGCGGCTTAGCTTTTTTCTTCGATTTGGGCTTGGCCATAATGGGCGGGATTTTACTCCAATCGACCCGGAAAATCCCGGAGGAGCAGAATCCGCGAGAACCACGGCGCGCCGGATTATCTGTCAGCCAGCTTGCGGCCCGCGTTCAGGCTGTCAAAGTTCAGGATCGTATTCAGCACGAGCGAATAGGTACCGCGCGTTTCGCCGCGGTACACCGGATTGATGGAGAAAAGCACGACGTGGCCGTTGCCTGTAGGCACGTCCACCACAGCAGGATGCTGCGCGATTTCATCGCCGCCTTCAACGAGTCCGGAGATGAGCAGGTCCTTGCCATCTGCGTAACGGAAAATGACGCGCGCGCGATTCGCGGGAGGAATCACGCGGAAATTGTTGTGCAATTGTTCTTCGGTGACGACGGGAGTCTCCCACATTTCCGATTTGGGCTCCTCAGGAACTTCAACGCCGGGGCGTCCGATTGTGAAGTCAGGATCATCAGCGGTGCCCCGGCCCGTGGGACGAGTATGCGACTCGCCGCCCAAGCGGCGGAAGCCACGCGCGCCGGAAATGCTGCTTAGCGAAAAAATCGGTCCGTTGTCGCAATAAGCGGAAAGCTTTTCGTCGTAACCGTAGGCGATGGGGCTTGCGCTGTCGACGAGCCGAGTGCCAACGACGGAGCCGACAATCTTCATGTGCTGCGCATTGCCAACGCTGACGCCATCGGCGAGCCCGATGGAAAGCGCGAAACGCGATGTATCGGTCGCGGTTAGAAGTACTCCGCCCTTTTCGACGAACGATTGGAGATGCTCTACGCCTTCCCAGCCAAGGCCAGGCCGCATGTCGTCGGTCGAATCATTTTTGCCGACGAGGTTCGGCGTCTCCGGCGTGTTCTTCCATGGAAGCGGATTGCCCCAGGCGCTCGGCAATCCGTTGATGATCGCGGTGGGGCTCGAAAAAAAGCCCACGGGCGGGAAGAGGATGACGTCGTATTTGGCATTGAGGTCGCTGGTCTTCGCAACAATCTGCGTGCTGATGTAATCGTAGGGAATGCCGAGGTTGTCGAGCGCCAGACGCCACCAGCCTTCGGTCTGCGTGCTGAGCCAGGTGTGGACAAACGCTATGCGCGCCGCGCGCACGGGATGCGTTTTGACGGACGGCGTCGTGGAAATGGCAGTTGCCTGTAAGCCTAAGGCGGAAACAGCGTCGCCCAGTTGTGAGCGGCTGACGTTGCGAAGCAGAAATGTTCCGCGATTAAACTTCTTTCCGCCGCTTTCGAATGGCTCTTCGGCAACTTCGATCGATGCATCATGCAATTTGTAACGGAGAGTCGCGAGAGTTGGCTCTGCGTTGTTGTTGATTGCAAAAATAGTGCCTTCGCCGCTCACGTTTCCGGGCGCGTGAATCTCTTTCACGCGCTCCATCGGTGCATCAAGCACCTTTGGATCGGTTACGCGCGTCACTTGCACGCCGAAGAGTTCGCCGAAGGTCCAGCCGGTATCGTCATAGGGCGTTTTTTGCGGATCGTCGGGGCTCCAGTATTGGTAATCGAGAAGGGCGTCGGCGATGCGGGAATAGGGCTGGTCCATGCGAATGATGTAGCTGCCAGCGGGAAATTCGCGGGTGGTGGGAGCTGGCGGAGCGTCTTTTTCTTTTGTATCTTTCGCGTCCTTCTTGAGCTTCGCGGATTTTTTTACGGGAAGCGTTACGGTGAACGCCGATGTTGCGCGCGAAACTTCGACGGCTTGTTTTTGCAGGACGCGGAGAAGCTCGGCTTGGGAGCTGGCGCGCGGATCATCTGCGGGAAAGACGTAGGCGGCGGGACCTTCGGCGGTGGGCTTGGTGACGGAGCGCTTTGCCTTGAGATAGAAGTTTTTCAGAAAGAGGCGCTTGTTTTCGTTGAAGTAGTGGAGCGAGGTGAGCAAGCCGGTCTGCTCGTAATTGTTGTTATCGCGCTGTGACCAGAGAACCTTGGGGAGCGGAGGATTCTGGCGGTACCAGGTGCGCGAATACTCGTCGGCGTCGAGCGTGCGCGGCAGAGTGTCCGCGCCGCCGTTGCCAAACGTCTCGTACAAACGGCTGATGCCGTTGTGCATCGCGGCGATAAACATCAGATAGCCCGGGGACCAAGTATCAAACACGCCGTGCGTGAAAACACCGGGCATACCGAACTTAGTCATGTCGGAAACGTTGCGCCAGCCGATCATTTCCCATTCATCCGTGAGAATCGGATCGACCCAGGCGTTAAAGGGGCCGTCGCCCGCGGTGTTGTCGTAAAGATAGGGCACGGATTCGTGCAGGTCGTGCAGCACTTGGGCTTTTTGGTAGACGTACGTGTTCAGTACGTTTTCCGTAAGCTTCAGCGTCACGCCCATGGCATCGCGATTGTTGTCGTGCGCCACGTACTTGCCCCAGTAAATCAGCGGCGGATAAAAATCCTTGGGGTGCGAGAGATGCCAGCGGTAAATGTCTACCATGCGGTCGCGGCCATCCACTTCGACGACCGGCGTGATGAGGGTGATCATGCCGTCGCGAATTTCGCGGATGTAGGGGCTTTCGTCGACTGCAAGGCGGTAGGCCAGCTCCATCAACGCAGTGGGCGCTCCCGTTTCGGGAGAATGAATCGTGCCGGTGATGTAGTAGACGGGGACCGCTTGCGCGACGATGCGGTCGGCTTCCGCGTCATCGAGTTTGATGGTGCGAGGATCGGCGAGCTTCGCAAGCCGCGCGCGATTTTCCTCGAGATTCTTCAAATTTTCCGGAGAAGAGACGGCCACGGCAATCATCTCGCGGCCTTCTTCCGTCGTTCCGATGGAAAAGACTTTCACGCGCGGGCTGGCTTTTTCGAGTAGCCGCATGTATTTGTACACTTCCGCGCTATAAGGCAGGATTCCCGGCGCTCCAGCCACGTCGCCGAGAACGGCTTCCGGCGTCGGAACACTTTTCGAAGCCGGCAGATAGTCCACAAGCGGCGAAGTAAAGAAGGGCTGTGTGGTGTACTTGTGAATTTTCGCGGTGTACGCGTCATCCACGGGCTGCTTCGGGTCGCGAGCCGGCGCGGTTTCTCCATCGGCAAGCGCAGCCGTCGCTGCCAAGGAAAGTAGGAACAGCAAGGCAAGCCCCCGCACGAAGTGGACACGCGCCGCTTGAGTGCAAATCATCTTTTCCCCCGAAAGTGTGAAGTGGAACGCAGATTGTAACGCAGCAACTATTGCACCGCGACAAATGTTATGCATACCGGCGAAGGCACGTCGATCGTCTGCCCTGTCGGCGTCAAACTGCCAGTTGCTGTATCGATCTGAAAGACGACCACATTGTTCGACTCCTGGTTTTCCGCAAGTAGGTACATGCCGGTGGGATCGATGGCGAAATGGCGCGGCGTTTTGCCGCCGGTCAGAACCTGCCCAAGCGATTTAAGCCTTCCCTTGGATGGATCGATCGCGAAAATCGCGATGCTGTCGTGGCCGCGGTTCGAGGTGTAGAGGAATTTTCCGGAAGGATGCACGGCAATCTCCGCGGCTTCCTTCGGACCCGAATAATCCGCCGGGAGAGTGGAGATGGTTTGCAGTGAGGAAAACGCGCCGCTCTTCGTCTGATAGGAAAAAACAGTCACCGAGGATTCCATTTCGCTCAGCACAAACGCAAACTTGCCGTTAGGGTGAAACGCAAGATGGCGCGGGCCCGCTCCAGGCTTTACTTTTGCAAAGCCGGAAAGCATCGGCGTAAATAGTCCTTTATAAGCGTCGAAGCCGTAGACGATTACCTGATCCAGGCCAAGATCGACGGCCAGCGCGAAACGATTGTCCGGCGAGGTCCCGATCCAGTGCGCGTGCGGCCCTTCCTGGCGTTCCTTGTTCGGGCCGGAACCCGAATGCTGCACGAATCCGGTGGTCGTGCCCAGGCTGCCGTCCTCATGCACGGCAAACGAAGCGATGCTGCCGCCATCGTAATTCGCAACCAGAACGTACGCGCCGGTTTTGTCGAGAGAGATGTGACACGGCCCTGCGCCTCGCGTGGACACTTGATTCAAAAGTTTGAGCGCGCCGGTCTTCGCATCAATAGCAAAAGCGCTCACCGCGCCGTTGCTGCCCCCATTGAAATTGCCGACTTCATTCACCGCGTAGAGAAATTTGCCGTTCGGGTGCACCGCCAGGAACGAAGGGTCGACACTCTCTGCCGCTACGCCAATCGCAGTCAGTTGGCCCTTCTCCGCGTCGAAGCGGTACGCGTAAATCCCCTTGCTATTGGTTTTTGTGGTGTACGTTCCGACGTAGGCGATGTACTGGCCCTTTGCGGCAGGTTTTTCCGGCGTTTGCGCCCGCGAAGACAAAAGTAGTGGCGCAGACAAAACCAAAACAAGTGCAAACAAACGTCGCGTAATTTTCATAAGGCTGAGGATTCTAACATTAAGTGAGAGTGGCTGTAGGGGCGAGCATGCTGCGCCCCTACAGAGGCAAATGCCTTCAAAGGTCGCCTACTTCTTCTCTTCTTCCTGCTCTTCCTGCAACACGGCGGCGGCAGCTACGGAGTCTTCGTCGTCTAGTCTCAGCAAGCGCACGCCTTGCGTCGAGCGGCCCGCTTCGCGAATCTCGTTCGCGTGCACGCGAATCACTTTGCCGTCGTGCGTGATAATCATGACGTCCGACTCTTCCGTTACTTGCAGCGTGGAAACGACCGATCCGTTGCGGTCCGTCGTCTTCATGTTCACCACGCCCTTGCCGCCGCGCGACGTGATGCGGTATTCGGCGAGCGGCGTCCGCTTCCCGTAACCCTTTTCCGAAACGGTGAGCATCAGCGTCACAAGCGAATCCTTGATCTGCTCGTTCTCAAGTTCTTCAAGATTCTGCGACGTGGTCTTATGTTCCTTCGCGACGATCTCGAAATCCGGCTGCACCGCGTCCATGCTGACGACGTAGTCCCCCTTGTCGAGGTCCATTCCGTTCACCCCGCCGGCGTTGCGCCCCATCGGCCGCACTTCTGTCTCGCGGAACAAAATCGCCTGCCCCTCATGGCTCGCCAGGAAGATCATCTGCTTGCTGTCGGTGAGCTTTGCGCCGATCAGTTCATCAGGGCCGTCCAGGTTGATGGCAATGATGCCCGTCGAGCGTGGGTTGGAAAATTCCGTCAGTGCTGATTTTTTTACCGTTCCGCTCTTCGTGGCCATGAAAACGAAGCGGCCTTCTTCTTCCAGATTCTGCGCCGCAACGAGCGCCGTTAGTTTTTCGTCTTCCTGGAATTTCACGAGGCTCGAAATCGCCTTGCCCCGCGTAGCCGCCGCAGCCTCCGGGAGTTCGTAGACTTTCAACCAATACACGCGCCCCTTCGATGTGAACAGCAAAATGTAACTGTGCGCCGAGGCGATGAAAAGATGCTCGACGAAGTCCTCTTCCTTCGTGCGCGCGCCAATTCGCCCCTTGCCGCCGCGCGACTGATGGCGGTAGGTGTCCGCCGCCGTGCGCTTGATATATCCGGCATGGCTCACCGTGATAAGCATCTCCGTGTCGGCAATCAGGTCTTCGAGTTTGATCTCGTCCACTTTGTCGACAATCTGCGTGCGCCGGTCGTCGCCATAAGCCTTGTGAACTTCGCGCAACTCTCCGGTAATGACCAGCTTCAGTTTTTTATCGCTCGAAAGAATTTCCTGCAACTCGGCAATCTGCTCGCGGATAGACTTCAATTCCTTGACGATGTCATCCACGGAAAGTTGCGTGAGGCGATGCAACTGCAACTCGAGGATGGCGTCGACTTGAATCGGCGTAAGGCCATCGGAAACGGACCGGGTGATTTCCCCTTCGAGTCCGGCAACACGGTACTTCCTGCCGTCCAGCTTGACGCCTTCGATCTTCCGGGACTTCCCGCTCTCCGTGATCGTTACTTCCTGATCCGAAAAATACTTGAGCAAGTTTTCTTTGGCTTCGGCGCGGCTCGAGGACCCGCGAATGATGCGAATCACGTTGTCCAGATGATCGAGCGCGACCTGGTAACCCACGAGAATGTGCTCGCGCTCTTCAGCCTTGCGCAACTCGTAGCGCGTGCGGCGAACCACAACATCGCGCCGGTGTTCCAGAAACAGTTTAATGAGCGGAATCAGCCCCAGTTCGCGCGGCTGCCCGGCCACGATCGCGAGCAGAATCATGCCGAACGATTCCTGCATCTGTGTGTGCTTAAAAAGACTGTTGAGGATAATCTGCGACTCTTCGCCACGCTTCAGCTCGATGACGATCCGCATTCCCTCTCGCGAGGATTCGTCGCGCACGTCGGAGATGCCTTCGACTTTCTTGGTCTGGGCCAACTCGGCGATCCGTTCGATCAGCGTTTTCTTGTTGACCTGGTAGGGGATTTCCGTGACGACAATGTTTTCGCGGTCTTTGCCGACTTCCTCGATCGCCGCTTTGGCGCGCATGGTGAAGGTGCCGCGGCCTGTGCGGTACGCCGCCTGGATGCCTTCGCGCCCCGCAATATAAGCCGCCGTCGGAAAATCCGGCCCCGGCACGATCTTCATGATCTCTTGCAGGGGCGTGTCCGGCTTGTCGAGCAAAATAATCGCCGCTTCCACGATTTCGCGCAGATTATGCGGCGGAATATTGGTGGCCATGCCGACCGCGATGCCACTCGCGCCGTTCACCAGTAAATTCGGGATGCGTGAAGGCAGTACAAACGGTTCTTCGCGTGTCTGATCGAAGTTCGGTACAAAATCGACGGTCTCTTTTTCAAGGTCGGCGAGAATGTCTTCGCTGATTTTCGCCAGCCGCGCTTCCGTGTACCGCATCGCCGCCGGGGGATCGCCGTCAACGGAACCGTAATTTCCCTGCCCGTCGATCAACGGATACCGCATGTTGAAATCTTGCGCCAGGCGCACCAGCGCTGGATAAATGACGGCTTCTCCGTGTGGGTGATAGTTGCCGGAAGTGTCGCCGCAAATCTTCGCGCACTTGCGATAGCCGCGATTGGACGCCAGGCCGAGATCGTTCATGGCCACCAGGATGCGCCGCTGCACCGGCTTCAAGCCGTCGCGCACGTCAGGCAGCGCGCGCGCGATGATTACGCTCATCGCGTAGTCGAGATACGACTTCTTCATCTCCGCTTCAATATCCACCGGCAGCAGTATCGACTTGTTTGTTTCGTCCGCCATTTCCCCTCGCTGTCGCTTTAGATCTGTGTTGTGGCGGCGCAGCATGCTGCGCCCCTACAGGCAATACTTATCGCTTCGCCGCGAACTCCAGCACGTAAGCTTTCACCGTATCAAACGCGTCCGCCGCATTTGTAAAACGCCGCGGCCTAAAGTGTTCTTCCATCCGCTTCAAGAACTCATCGCGTTCCGCGTCGCCGGCAAACTCAATCGACACTCCGCGCTCGTTGTCCGGCGCATCGGTTGGCGTCGCGCGAAACTCACTGCAGCTCAATCCACGCAACCCCGGCAAAGTCGTCCACCCAAGTTGATAAAGCATCGGAGAGAGACTAAATATCCAGGTTCACGACGTCGAGCGCGTTTTCCTCGATGAATTTGCGCCGCGCCTCGACGTTTTCGCCCATCAGCGTCGTAAAAATTTCCTCCGCCGCAACCGCGTCCTCCAGCTTCACCTGGAGCAGCGTGCGCAAATCCGCGTTCATCGTGGTTTCCCACAACTGCTCGGCGTTCATTTCTCCCAGGCCTTTGAATCGCGTAATCGTGAAATCCTTCTTCGCGTCTTCCACGATGTAGTTGAGCACGTCCTGCACTTTTTCCTTCGACACCTTGTCCCCGTTGCGCGCCACGGTGAAGGGCGGCTTGTTGAACTCTTCGATCTGCTTCGCAAGCCCGCGTAACCGCTTGTAATCGGCGATCGAAGCCAGCGCCCAGTTCACTTTCTGGTTGTGCGGCGGCCCGAATTGAATCTCGTAGAGGCTGTGCTCTTCATCGAAAACCACTTTGCCTTCCAGCTTCAGCTTGGCCTTCTCGATTTCCTTCAACAGTTTCTCGAGCGCTTTTTTATCCTCGAAGTCCGTCTTTTTCTCGAGGCCGCTCTCTGCAAGCAATTCGACAAGCCCTTGCTCGCGCAAACGCCGCCCCAGTTTGGCCGCCGCCGCCTCGTACTCCTGCACGTTCAGCAGAAACTTGGTCAACCCCGCGCCTTCGAGCGACACGCCTTCTTTCGCTTTCACCACGTGGTCTTCGGTCGCGCGCTTCATCAACTCGTGCGCGAACTCCCGTTCGTCGCGGATATATTTTTCCGTTTTGCCGCGCTTCACGCGATAAAGAGGCGGCTGCGCGATGTAAATGTGCCCGCGCTCGATCAATTCCTTCATGTGCCGGAAGAAAAACGTGAGCAGCAGCGTGCGGATGTGCGAGCCGTCCACGTCCGCATCGGTCATCAGAATTACTTTGTGATAGCGCAGCTTACCCGCGTCGAAATCGTCCTTGCCGATGCCGGTGCCCAGCGCTGTGATGATGGCGCGAATTTCTTCGTGCCCCAGCATTTTGTCGTAACGCGCTTTTTCGACGTTGAGGATTTTGCCCTTGAGCGGCAGGATGGCCTGGAATTTGCGGTCGCGGCCCATCTTCGCCGAGCCGCCGGCGGATTCTCCCTCAACCACAAATAATTCGCAGCGCGATGGATCGCGTTCCTGGCAATCGGCCAACTTCCCCGGCAGTCCACTCGAATCCATCGCCGACTTGCGGCGCGTCAATTCGCGTGCCTTGCGCGCCGCCTCGCGTGCGCGCGCTGCATCAATGCACTTGCCGATAATGCGCCGCGCCACTGTCGAATGCTTGTCAAACCATTCGCCCAGCTTCTCGTTCACCAACTGCTCGACGTCCCCTTTGATGTCGCTGTTGAGCTTGCCTTTGGTCTGCCCTTCAAACTGCGGCTGCGGCAAGCGAACGGAGACGACGGCCACCAGGCCTTCTCGAACGTCGTCGCCAGTGATCGTCACTTCGTCTTTCTGTTCCTTCAACATGCCCGCGGCAGACGCGAAGTTGTTGATCGTGCGTGTCAGCGCAGAGCGAAAACCGGAAAGATGCGTCCCGCCATCCACGGTGTTGATGGTGTTCGCAAACGCAAAAACGTTTTCGCCATACGTGTCGTTGTATTGCAGCGCAATTTCAATTTCTACTTGCCCGCGCTTTCCCTCAATGAAAATGGGTGAATCATGCAGCGCCGACTTGCCCCGGTTCAGGTGCTTGACGAACTCGCTGATTCCGCCCGTGAAGCGGAACTCCGCGGTCTTCTCGGAGCGTTCATCGGTCAGCGTGATTTTTAGCCCTTTGTTAAGAAAGGCGAGCTCGCGCAGGCGCTGTGACAGGGTATCGAAGCTGAAAACCGTCTTTTCAAAAATGGCTGGGTCGGGGTGGAACGTAACTGTCGTGCCGGTCTTTCGCGTCTTGCCGGTCTGCTTCAGCTTCGTAGTGGGCTTCCCTTTTTCGTAGGACTGCTCCCACACCGCGCCATCGCGCGAAATTTCCAGTTCCAGCCGGTCCGAAAGTGCGTTGACCACGGAAACGCCCACGCCGTGCAACCCGCCCGAAACTTTGTACGTGTCGCTGTCGAATTTCCCGCCGGCGTGCAGCACCGTCAGCACCACTTCCGCCGCGGGCCGCTTTTCTGTCGCGTGCATATCCACTGGGATGCCGCGCCCGTTATCAACCACCGTGACGGAATCGTCCGCGTGCACCGTGACGTTGATCTCATCCGCATATCCGGCCATCGCTTCGTCCACGGAGTTGTCGACGACTTCCCACACCAGGTGGTGCAGGCCCATCTCTCCCGTCGAACCGATATACATCGCGGGGCGCAGCCGCACCGCTTCGAGCCCGGCAAGCACCTTGATCGATTTCGCGTCGTACTGATGGCCTGGCGCTTTTCCGGTCACTGCTTCTTTATCGCCCATGTATGCTCCTGAAGAAGTACGCTTCCCACGAATTTCTCTCCGCGCAATGGGGGACCCCGAGCTATGCGTTGAGCCTCAGCGCTCGAAAACTTCTCTAAAACTTTTGTGAAGCGAGGAAAGGCGTGCTCGCGGAATGCTCCGTACGTCGCCTTACCCTTTGATCCCGGTCGCTTGCGACCGGAACTCGTAGGGTTCCTGCTCCATCCCATCTCGCGCAGCGAGACGTGGCGAAGACTTCTTAACTCCAAGGTTTCGGCTCAAAAGCTTCTGGCGCGAAGCTAAAAGGCTGGGCCGAATTGACTTGGCCGACGTGCCGATTTTGAGGAAGCTGTACAACGAATCGACAGCCCGATCAGTATAGCGGAACGGAGCAACATTCTCAAGGCCCGAAGAGTGCCTCGGGAATCCGTAAGCTATTTATTTTGTGTCGTTTAGACTTCAGTTTGTAGACCTTGCGGACCTCGCAGGCAGCTCCGGTCTGGCGTGAAATCCAATATGTTTTTTCGCTGGAATCGGTGTTTCGAGCATCTGACGAATCGTGTCAAACACAGCCTGAAATCTGGCATCGTAGCGCTTTTCCATCGCGTCAATTTTTCGGCGCAATTCTTCGTGCGTCGCGAGCATTTCACGGAGCCGAACAAACGTTCGCATGATCGCAACATTCACCTGCACGGCGCGCGCGCCCCGAAGCACGCTGGAAAGCATCGCCACGCCTTGTTCGGTGAAGGCATACGGAGCATAACGGCGCCCGCCCCGCTGTAAGTTTGAGGTTCCAGTTTGGAACCTCAAACTCTGCTGGTCCTTGGACGAGAGCCTGAACATGAAGTCGGTGGGAAAGCGACTGGCATTTCTCTTAACGGCCTTGTTCAGGTTTTTTGTAGCCACGCCATAGAGCCGCGCGAGATCGGCGTCCAGCATGACTCGTTTGCCGCGCACAAAGAGGATTTTCTGGCTAATCAGCGCTGTTGGAACAATGGCGTTCTGCGCAGGTGTTTGCATAAAAGCGAAGGTTTGAGGTTCCAGTCTGGAACCTCAAACGCCGCGCCTAGGATATATTATTACTAAGTATAGTCAAAATTATATTTACTGCCATGGATAGACAAAGAAGCACCGCAGAGTCCGCTAAATTGCCAGCCGTGGAATCAAATGCGCATGGGCATAATGATGTAGCGGTAGCGATAGGATTCATCCGCCAGCGGCCGCATTTGGCCGGCGGATTGTTCGTCTTTCAGCTCAATGCTGATCGGCCCATCGGCCGCAGCAGCGAGAAAATCCAGCATGTAGCTGGAATTGAAACCGATGGCGATGTCATCGCCTTTGTATTCCTTCTCGATGTTTTCCTTCGCTTCGCCGTACTCCGGACTCGACGCGGAAATTTCAATGCCTTCTTTTGAAACCGCGAGCTTCACCGCGTGCGAACGCTGATCGGCAAGCTGTGATACGCGCCGTACCGCGTCGCTTAGTTCCGCGCGCTCGATAACGACCGTCTTGTTGTTGTCACGCGGCAGCACCGCTTCATAGTTAGGAAATTGCCCGGTAAGAATTCGCGA
Source organism: Candidatus Acidiferrum sp. (assembly GCA_035313865.1). Taxonomy (GTDB): domain Bacteria; phylum Acidobacteriota; class Terriglobia; order Acidiferrales; family UBA7541; genus Acidiferrum. The sequence continues at coordinate 4,828 of DATFZY010000135.1, read as the reverse complement.
AATCAAAAGCCGGTGGCCCACCTGGAAAAATAGATGGCTCTCATCCTTGGCGAACTCGATGGACGCATCGGCACCCGCCGCACCCGCAAGCTTTTCCACTTCATCCATCGCTTTTTTCGGAACAAGAACTTTCACTTCGCCGTTCAATCCCGCGAGCTTCTGATCCGTTTCCGCCAGCGCCAGGCGGTGGCCGTCAGTAGCCACCATCGCCAGCGTATCCGGCTTCAGGATCAGCAATCCGCCATTCAACGTGTAGCGCGACTCTTCCATGGAAATCGCAAATTTCGTCTTGGCAATCAGGCTTTCCAAGACCACAGCAGAAAGTTTGACGAGCGTGTGGGGCATCACAGGCAGCGCCGGGAAATTTTCCTTAGCCATTCCGACGAGCTTGTATTTCTTTCGGTCACTGACAATTTCCACCCAGTGGTTCTCGAGCAACTTGACCTTGATCTCCCCCTCGGGCAGCAAACGCACGAGCTCCAGCAGTTTCTTCGCGGGAATGGTCCCGGCGCCTTCCTTCTTGATCTTTGCCTCACAGGACGTGCGGATGCTTAGCTCGAGGTCCGTCGCTGTGATGGTCAACTGGCTGCCCTTGGCTTCGACCAATAGATTCGAGAGGATGGGAATCGTCGTCTTGCGCTCGACGACGCCCTGCGTTGTGCTCAGTTCATTCAACAGCACCGATTTTGTAACGCTGAATTCCATCGCTTGATGTTCCTCGCGTGCGGTTCCTGGTGCGCTCATTCGGTTTCCTCGCCACTCGTCTACCGCTGTCGTACTCTACTCGCTTTTTAGGAAAGTATAAAGCCCACAACGCGCGAAAAGCCTGTGGAAATGCGTGGGAATCCGGGCTCCGGTCTGCATGCAGCAAAATCAACAACGCGCTCTGTTTTTCACAACCACTATCACAACAGCAAGAACAGTTCCTAATTCTGATTCTTAAAAAAGATAAGCCTTGTTGTTGTGATGACTGCGGTGGATTTGTGGAAAGCTCGGCAACCACTGTCGCGTCATCAACGTAGCGCCAATCATTGGAAGTGGCGAACTGTGGGAATCGGTGAAAACGCAGGCGCTGCCGCCGCTGTTCGCAAGGAATTGAAATTTCTTGCACCGCGCTCAACAGATTTTCCCCATCTTCTCCAACATGAATTCACAGGTTCTCGGCGCGCAATTCAGAAGCTTGTCGGAAGGCTGCAGACAAATCTTATCGAGCGCGCGTATTCTGCACGCGACTATCTGGAACTTGCCGGCGCACACAAATTAGGACGCGCGGACAAAATGCGTGGGATGCCGTCGAAATGTTGTGAGGGAAAAAGCCCAGCTTTACTGCAGCGTATCCATCAACCGCGTAATCGTTCGGTTCAAGTCCTTGTCGGAGCGGCGCATCTCTTCGATCTTGTTGATCGAGTGCAATACAGTAGTGTGGTGCTTGCCGCCAAATTGCCGGCCAATCTCGGGCAAAGACGCGGTCGTAAGCTGCTTCACGATGTACATCGCCACCTGGCGCGGAAAAGCAATTGCGCGCGTGTTGCTGCGCACCTTCAAATCCTGCTCGCGCATATTAAAATGCTCGCTCACGCGCTTCTGAATCAGGTCGATGGTGACGCGTTTTTCCTGCGTAGCGATGATGTTGCGCAAAACCTGCTGCGCGGTAGCCAGGGAAATCGTGGCCCCAGTCAAGGAGGCATATGCCATCAAGCGCGTTAGCGCGCCCTCGAGCTCGCGCACGTTGGACTTGATCGCCCGAGCGATATACTCCGCCACCTCATCCGGCAAGCCAAACCGGTCGTTCTCCGCCTTCTTCTGCAAAATCGCAATCTTCGTTTCTAGATCCGGCGGCTGGATGTCCGCAATCAAGCCCCATTCGAACCGCGAGCGCAACCTCTCCTCAATTGAATTAATTTCCTTCGGCAAGCAATCCGAGGAAATCACAATCTGCTTCTGCTGCTCGTAAAGCGCATTGAACGTGTGAAAGAACTCTTCCTGCGTCCGTTCTTTCCCCGCAATGAACTGGATATCGTCCACCAGCAAAACATCCACGGTATGAAACCGGTCGCGGAAACTTGTCATGCGGTCAAACCGCAGCGAATTGATCACCTCAATCGTGAACTTCTCCGCGCTCACGTAACTCAGCCGCATTGCCGGATTGCGCTTCTTGATGGTGTGCCCGATGGCGTGCATCAAGTGCGTCTTGCCCATACCCACCCCGCCATAAAGAAACAAGGGGTTGTAAGCCTTAGAGGGCTGTTCAGCCACGGCGCGCGCCGCGGCATGCGCAAATTCATTGGACTTCCCGACGACAAACGAATCGAAGCTGTAGCGCAGATTCAGTTGGTGATCGCTGCTCTCAAAATCCAGCTTCGCCTGTTTCACGCCTGCTGCGGTAGGTGCGGCTGGCACAGGCTCTTCTTCCGTGCAAACATATTGCACTTTCACATTCGGCGTCCCCAGCTCGTGGAACACCGCTTTGACGATCTCGCCGTACGTTCGTGTCAGGACCTGCCGGAAGACCGTGCTGGGAATCTGCACGAACAGGTTGTCACCTTCGACGCGGTTCAGCCGCGTCGGCTGAAACCAAGTGGTGTACGTGTTGATGCTCACTCGGGACTTCACGTGTTCCAAAAACCGGTCCCAGGAATTCGTAGAAGTAGTCATCGCAAGAGAAAATTTCTCCCGGCCATTTCCACAGATGTGCATAAGCTGTGGAAAGCGGGTTGGTCTTATTCTTTCTTCAGGCTTCGGGATTCATGCCCGTACCGGAGCGTCCTGCTTTCCCCTGGCGCCCCGTGCTCGGTGTTGCTGGAATTCTTGGCCCCTCAACGACTGCTATCAGTCAGCGCGGGATTGTCGCCGATTGGACCGACTGGAGCAAGCGAAAAGTGTGCGAAGACGTGCACCGGGGTTCACACTCATTGCACAGTTTTTCCACAAGCACAATTTTTGTGCAAGCGCCCCGGCAACTCCACTTTTGTCAGGCAATTATTGAGAAATTCACACGCGTCAGCAGAAATTTGCACAGGTTCAAAGCAATTCCACCTGAGGATAACTCAATTTATTGTTGAGCTTTTTTTTCCGGGCCGCTCGAATTCGTAGAGCCCCAGAGGATCGCTTCCAATCAGTATGCGGTCTTGTTCAATCAGAATCGTGTTGGCTTCGAGCCGCGCGCCTTCCTTCGTATAAATCTTGTATGTCCCGCGCCGGTTCCCATCCTTGTCAAAGTGCACCAGGTTGTTGCCCAGCGCCATCCAGACCTCGCCGGTGCTCGGCTCCACGCCAACGGCCGTCATAATTCGCTTGAATACCGGCGCATCCCCGCGTTTCTCCTGCCGTTCAATCTCTTTTCGCGTGGCCTGCGCCGCCGGCCACGCTTCCAGCCCGGTGTACTGAATATCCTGCCCCGCGTAACCATACCGGTCGTATTGCCTCACCGTCGCCTCAGGCAAATAAGGAAACGAGTAGTAGAGATGCCCGCCGCCGTCCGTCACCAGCATTCCCATGTTAAGGAAACGGTTCACCTCCGGCCGCTCTGAAATCGTCTCCGGATCTCCAAATTCGCGCGCGACGTGCCCGGTCTTGTCGAACACAATCACCAGGTGTTCTTCGTGCACCGTCGCTACGGCAAACTCGCCATCCGGCAGCGCGGCAACGGACACCGGCCCGTTGATCTTCACCAGGATTTTTGCGTTTCCGTTTTTGTCCCAGACCTTGATGGCATTGGCCCCGCGGTCCGCCACATATATGGTCCCTTGCGCGTCCACGTCCAGGTCTTCGCCATAAGCAATCCCCACCGGCGACGGCGCCTGCGGGCTCGTTCCCTTGCTCTCTTCAAATGCTGGAATTCGCTTGATCAGCTTCCCGGTGGGATCGAAAACCGAGGCCGACGATCCCGGCGCGCTTAAAACATAGTAATTCCCGTCTGTCCCGCGCTTCACGGCTCGTAACCCTGGTCCCACACCCGGGAAGAGCCGCTTCTTGGCAATTAGCTCCCCCTCGTCTTGAGCTACCGCCCACCCGGAAAGACACGCCAGCAGACACAATCCCGCAAGAATTCTCACGATGACCACAGCCCCTTTGTGCTGCCCCCATTTATCTGAGTCATCAGAGTATGACGGAAGAGAACAGGTTGCCCGTTTCAGAGCTTCCTGGGTGCCGATCAGTCAATCCTAAGGCGCGGGCGACCTCTGAGGTACGCGGACGGCAAACGGTCGAGGAGTTCGTCCGCTTGGAAGCGGCACACGACTTGACCATCTTCGCCAGATCGACTGCATCTTTGGTGGGTGTATGACCGGGCAGTCGTGATGGGACGGGTGGCCCGGACTCCTGGTTATGCGGAGGGCGTGTGGCGCTTTGGGTTTCGGTTTTACAAACGGTGCGGTTTTTTTTCCTTAGTCGCCGGATCCGATCAGCGCGCGCCGCGCAAACTCCCCTTCGCCGCATGAATCAAGCCCCGCAGGGCTTGATTGACCGATTGCTCATCCGGAAAGTGCTTCGCAACGTCCGGCGAAAGCAGCACGAGATTCGTTCCCGCTCGAAAGCGCTCCACATATTTGCCGCGGACCCGGCCATTCAATTTAGACAGGTCATACTCTCGCCGCAGCTCGTCCCGCCGAACTCGTTTCTCAGTTTTTTTCTTCATATTGTTCTCGCTCGCGCGCCGTCGTCTTTCGCGCGCTGATAATCCTGATGTTTTCGTCGCGATCCGCGTGCGCCACCATCAACACCCGGCCCGCGCTCGACATTCCCACCGTGATGAAGCGCCGCTCCGCCATCGAATGGTCCGGGTCAGGATACGTCTCCGCCAGTGGATCACCAAATACTGTCGCCGCTT
>DATFZY010000134.1:0-81534 GCA_035313865.1 Candidatus Acidiferrum sp. | reverse complement strand
ATGACTCTGTGGTGCTTACGGTGGGCGAGGACGCCATCTTCGACTTGCGACTGGAGTTGAAGGGCGTGGAGCAGACTGTGCGGGTAACGTCCGAAGCGGCGCCCATCGAGACGACCAAGACGGAATTCTCGCAGACCGTGGGAGAGCAACGCATCGACAATTTGCCGATCAACGGGCGGAACTACATCAATTTCACGCTCACGGATTCGCAGGTTACGCGCGATAACGCTCCGAATACCGGAGCCGCGCCAACTTCCGGCTTGAACATCAGCGGGCAGAACGGGCGGTCGAACATCGTCAACGTGGACGGAGCGGATGCGACGGACAACGCGGTGAACGGCGTGCGCTCGACTGTGTCGCAGGAAGCGGTGCAGGAGTTCCAGATCATCACGAATGGCTACGCGCCGGAGTACGGGCGAGCGTCTGGAGGCGTGGTGAACATCATCACGCGTTCCGGCGCCAACGAGTTTCATGGAGACGTGTTCGGGTATCTGCGGAACCGCAATTTTCAAGCGGTAAATCCCTTCAGCACCGTTTCCGACCCTGCTTATACGCGCGTGCAGGCAGGGACGGCATTTGGCGGACCGATCAAGAAGGACAAGACGTTTTACTTTTTTTCCTATGAGGTCACTCGGCGGCATGAAACGGGTTTCTCGTCGATCGGACAGGGCAACTATGGGCTGACGCCGTTCGATACGACGCAAGTGGGATTGCCGTTCGGGACGTTGCAGCTTACGCCGGACCAGATCGCCTTCTTGACGAATCCAGCGGTTCTGCAGGAAGAGGGGATGAGCCCGGCCTACGCACAAGCCGTTGGGAAATACGCGTTTCTTGCCGGAGCGTCTTCCGGGATGGCTGTCAATGGCGTGTGGCCAACTGGCTTAACCGGCATCGCGGGCATAAGCGGATTTCCCACGTCGTGCACAGCTCCGCCGTGCTTCGTTCCCGCGTCCTACCAGACGCTGGCAGCGCAACAGGGCAATTTCCCGATCTTTGAAGGCACCAGCCTTTATTCGCTGCGAATCGATCACGCCATCAATTCCGACAATCACCTGATGCTGCGCGCGAACGTCAGCCCCAGCACGGTGACGGGCATCGAAGTGGCCGGGCAGGACCAACCGTACGGACAAAACGCTTTCTCGCGAACTTCCCAGCAGACGTATCGCGACGTCGCGATCGTGGGAGAGTACGTCACGATTCTTGGCAACAACAAGATCAATGAGTTTCGCTTCCAGTACGCGCGGCGCGGATTGCTTTATAATTTTTCCAGCGCGCCAGGCGGTTCCGATCCCGCGATCAACATTACCGGTTTTGCGTATTTTGGGCGCGAGCCTTATTCCTTTATCCAGCGCGTCGAGCAGCGTTACCAGTTCACGGACAATTTTTCGTGGACGATTGGGGCGCACGCCACCAAATTTGGCGTGGACTTTGACTACATTCCCACGAGCGCGACGTTTACGGTCAATTACGGCGGCGTTTATGATTTCGGTGCTTTCAGCGCCGGCAATCTTGGATTCCCTGCGAACTTTCCTTCTTTGAACCCCGTCCAGGCATACGGCGCGGGACTTCCGGCGGACTTCGTCCAGGGTATCGGAAGCCCGAGCGACTCCTTCAAAAACATACCGTTGGGAGCGTTCTGGCAGGATTCCTGGCAAATCCGGCACAACTTAACGCTGAACTATGGCGTGCGCTACGACATCGAGTTCCCGCCGAAGTTCACATCTCCCGATGCGCTGGCCCTTCAGGGCTACAACATTTTGGGAATTCAGAAGGGGATTCAGACGGACACCAACAACATACAGCCGCGCGTTGGTATTGCGTGGGACCCCAAGGGCGACGGCAAAACTGTGGTTCGCGCTTCTTACGGATTGTTTTACGACCACCCGCTGCTGGGACTTTACTTTCTGGGTGATGCTTCGGATGGCTCGAAGAGCGTACAACTGGCGTTTGGCGGCACGGCGGCGTGCACCGTTGCCGGCGATCCTGGAAATCTGAATGCCATTCCGATTTTTCAGGGACTGCTTGTGAATCCGCTGGCGCCGCAATGCGCGCCTTCTGCATCGGCGGCTTTGAATGCGTCGCTGGGTTATTTGCCGAATGAGCAGCGGTTTCAGGCGCTGAATTTTCCGAATTCGCTGTTCATCAACCAGAACTACGTCAACGCTGGTTTTCCGCTGGGATTTCAGCCGTTCGGATATCCGCAGGGGAAGAATTTCGTTTACGCGTATTCGGAACAGGCTAATTTGAGCGTGGAGCACGATTTCGGGCATGGCTTCACCCTGAATGTGGCTTACAACCTCAACGAAGGCCATCATATCAATCGGCCCATCAATGCGAATCCGATTCGCGGCGACCTGATGGTGGACAATTTGAATGCGGCGGTCGCGGCGGGAGTGAATCAGCCAACCGACAGCCCGTTCCTGGTTACAGGTTGCGGCGTTTCTCCGGGTGGAGTGCCCTATGTTCCTGCGGCGCTGGTGAATTTCTTTCGGCCGTCTGGCTTGAATCCGGCGGTTGCAGAAGCTTATCTGACCGCGCCAGGCGGGGCTCAGTGTATCGCTTTGGCGAATTCGGTGCTGCAGGCCGACGGGTTGAATGCCAAGTGCAACCCGGCCAATGGGCTCACCAATTGCGTGCCGTTCAGCGATATGGACGCGAATTTTTCGAACGGGAATTCCATCTACAACGGCCTTACGGTCAATCTGAAAAAGCGATTTACGAACCATTATGAGTTCCTGGCGTCTTACACGTGGTCTCATACGATCGATGATGCCACCGACCTGCAGGCAACCTTGACGCCGCAAGACAGCTTTTTTCCCAATTCGGATCGGTCGAACTCGACGTTTGACCAGCGGCACCGGTTTGTGTTCAGCGGCGTATATCAGAGCGGGAGATTGAGCGGCGATAGTTTCGGGAGCAAGTTCTTCAGTAACTGGACGGTGGCGCCGCTGGTGGAATTGGCGTCGGGACGGCCGTTCAATATCGTGACGGGAGTTGACGATAACCTGCAGCTGTCGGCGCTGACGGGGCGGCCAAATACTTTTGACAATCCAAGCTGCGGCCCGACGGTGACGTCCAAGTATTCGCCGACAGGAATGTTCCAGGAACCCTGCTTCGCGGACTTTACCGGGACATTGCAATCGTTGGACGGGAACGTGGGGCGCAATACTGGGTTAACGCCGTGGGTGGCGTTCGCCGATATGCGGATTGCGAAGCGGCTTTACTTTGGCGAGCGGTTCAGTGTGGACTTGATCACGGACATCTTCAATCTTCCGAACCGGTTTAACGTTTCGGCGGTGAATGTGCTTTGGACCAATGCGGGGCAGCCTACGGCGTCTTACGACCCGCGGCAGTTTCAGTTTGCGATGAAGTTTAATTGGTGAGGGAAAACCGCGGTCAACAGTCGGCAGTTAAAAGTCGAAAGTCAAATTCAAGAGGGCCTCGGTTCGCCGAGGCCTTCTTCTTTTTTTGGCGAGAGCTTTTCCGCTGAAGCGAGTGCGAGTAAAGTAAGGAGACCGTTTCCCGAAGATGGACTGGAGAAAGAATGAACGGAGTGCTTATCGGAGTCGTGATCGTGGTGGCCGCGCTGGTGATCTGGCTGGTGCTGCAGACTGCGCAGGAACAGAGGAAAAGCGCGCTGCTGGAAAAGCAGATGAGCGAACTGCGGCGCGATTTGCAGACGATTGGGACGTCTCAGGCACAGAGTTCGGGGCAGATTGCCACGATTGGACAAAGCGTGTCGCAGCGGCTGGAGAGCGTTACGAAGGCGCTGCAGGATGGAGTTTCCAACTCTGCGCAGATTGCTACGCAGGGGCAGACGGCGATTGCGAACGAGCTGAAAAATACGCGGGAACAGATTGGGCATATCCAGAAGCAGCTTGGGGAGTTTCAGGAATTGGGGCGGGGAATGTCTTCGGCTACCAAATCGCTGGAGGGAATCCTTGGCGGGGCCAAGACGCGCGGGTTGCTCGGCGAAGTGACGCTGGAGCGTTTACTGGAAGACTCCCTGCCCTCCTCGCAATATGCGACGCAGTACCGCTTTTCGAGCGGCGAAGCGGCGGACGCTGTTATTTTTTTGCGGGACAAGAAACTTGTAGCCGTGGACTCGAAATTTCCTCTGGACGCTTTCCGCAGAATTGAAGCCGAGGGCGAGGAGGCGAAGCGCGCGTTTGCGACGGCGGTGAAAATCCATGCGGATTCCATCGCCAAGAAATATATTGTGCCGGGCGAAGGGACGCTGGAGCTGGCGCTGATGTTTGTGCCTTCGGAAACTGTTTATTACGAGATGCTGATGACGCAAGACAGCAAGGGCGAGCCGCTGGATGCCTATTGCCGGGGGAAAAATATTATTGCGGTGTCGCCCAATACTCTTTATGCGCATCTTTGCGTGATTCACCTGGGTTTGCGGGGAATGCAGATCGAGGAGAATGCCAAGCGGATTTTTGCCAACCTCTCCGGGTTGCACAAACAGATGGAAACGTTTACCGAAGTATTTGAAAAACTGGGGACGCATTTGAAGAATGCCCAACAGAGCTATGGAGAGGCGGACAAGCGGCTGGAGAAAACGCAGAATACGCTGGATGGATTGGTCACGACCAGTGTTGCGGATGCGGCGATTGAGAACAGCGCGGTTGAGCTCGCGCTGCCTGCCGCGGAAGCAAACACCAAGACCGTTCCGCGAGATGTCTCGATTGAACTTGATGCAGAGAAGGAACAGCAGGTGCCTTTGTTCTTTCGCAACCCCAATTCACGCGCCTAGTGTGGGCGCGGAGCGGAACTCGACAGGCGAATCGAAATTTGGAAACCGCCGCTCTTGCGGCCTACCACTTCGAAGTGCGCTATGTTATCCCAGCCGCCTGAACTGCTGACATGAGCAGGATTGCCGCCCGTGAGATCGGTGACGTCGGGCGCTAGATTTCTTGCCTCCAGTTGGACTTTATCCCTGGTGCCGCGAACGTGCACGGTCAGTGTCCGATGAACTCCTGGGGCGAGCGGCGAAGAGTCGGCTTGCAGTTCGAGCGCGACGAAAACGACCTCCAGCGCCGGGCCGTTCTGCTTGCCGCAGGACAAGTCAACGGAAGCTCGGCCGGGTTCTAGATCCGCAGGCGGCATGATTAGAAGCGCGGTCGGTGAGGAAGCTAAAACGAACGCGGTTTGGCCTGAGATGGTGACTTGATTCGCGTCGGCGTCTCCGCAAAAGCCGTGGCCGACGATTTCGAATCGGTCCGTCAATGAGGTGATTGTGGGGATGGCTGTCACGGCGACCGGCGCGACCGTAGTTTCGCTCGAAGGCAAAATAATTGTCGAGGCGTTGCCTGGGCGGCCGGCAATGGAGCCGCGGATTACGCCGGGATTGAGTGGGGCGACGAAAAGTGCGCGGCCAGTGGCGTCGGTCGTGAGACGGTCGCCGTTTGAAAAAACTACTGTTGCGCGGGGAGTCAGGCGGCCGTTCGAATCGATGACTGCCAGTGTGGCTCGGTCACCGGAGACAATGGTTCGTGGCAAGAGCAGCGTGCGTCCTGCGGATTGCGGTGGCCGTTGCTGGGCAGGCACTGAGAAAGAAAGCTGCATGAGCAGGGTCGCCGCGGCGCAAACGAAAAGCTTAGAGGCCAGCGACGACAGGCGGCGAGAAGCCATTCGAAGATTGTAGTCGAGAAACAGCACGTCGAGGAAGTGCGGCAAAGTTGAGCGAAGGGGCGCTGCGTGCGGATTCCTCCGTCAGCGGGTGGCTAAGATGGGAGTTTCGTCGGGGGAATAGGTGAGAACGGTGCGGCCGGGAACGCCGGCGGCCAAGCGGCGCAATTTGTAGACGAACGGGCGCGGCGCCGGTCCGCGAGAGCATTCTTCCAGGCGGTAGTAACGGTCTTCGTAGCGAACCACGCGGGGCGCATCCCATTCCGGCTTCTGGCGGCTGGCGCGGATTTCCAGAAACTCTTCCAAATCATTTTTTGAAACGCAAAGCTCATCAGGAACCTGGGCAATCCTGGCAGAGATGACTTTGTCGCGCACAGTGCCAACGTAGGACGCAACGTGGCTTTGCGAAAACTTTGCGATGACGGGGCGATCGGGCTGACCTCGCCGGAAAATCTTCGAGTAGACTTTTTCCGTCAAATAAAGCGGGAAAAGCCCAAGCACGCTGTCCGCAAGCGTAGCGCAGACGCGAGCGATTCCTTCGACTCCGACCAAGGCGATAGCCCACGTCAGCGGATGAGTGAACCAAACGACGATGGCGGCAAATCCAACATCGTTAACCGATAATCCCGTGGGGGCGGTCTTGCTTAGTGCGGAATCCAGCGCATTGGAGACCCAGGTCGTAACGGAGTACGAATACCAATAAGCGAGCGCGCCCAGGGCGATGAGGGATTCCACCACCCCGCTGACGACGGCCCCGAAGCGCCACGGCACGGCGTCGTAGAAAGGCACGGCTTTGCGCCAGCGCCTGGGGAACAACGAAAGAAAGGGAGCAAGAAGATAGATCCACATGGCCTTGCCTGCATTCAGTGTAAAAGAAACGACCGCCTTTTGAGGTAAACAACTTGCTAGATAATCCAAAGGGTAAGCCGCAGCTGCTCGCTACCCAGGCTTCGAGATTAAGCGGTAAACCTGGGCATCCAGGAAGAGGCGGAACAGTTCGGGATCGATCTCCTCATCGCGGACGCACAGTTTGAGGATTTCCAGGGCGCGATCTGTCGGTACAGCCCTTTTATACGGACGATCGGAGGCCGCCAGCGCGTCGTAGATGTCGCAGATGGTCATCATCTTGGCTTGCACGGGAATCTCGGAAGATTTCAGGCCATTCGGATAGCCTCGGCCGTTCAGTTTTTCATGATGGGCGCGCGCAATTTCTGGAATATTGCGGTAATCCGGCGTCCAGGGAATCTGCGTCAGAAAATTGAAGCTGTGCGTAACGTGGGACTCGATTTGCAACCGCTCGTTTGAATCGAGGCTCCCGCGCGGTATCGAGAGATACCGCACCTCTTCCGAAGTCAGGTAGGGCCGCTCGGCGCCGCGCGGGTCGCGGTAGGTTTTCTGCGAAATTTCCGCCAGCAATTCAAATTCGCTGGAGGGCAGAATTGTCGGCTCGTTTGCGCGAGTGATGAATTCCATGTAGCGGTCGAGTTCGGCGAGCAGTCGGCTGGTCTCGGTGTCGAGCACTTTCATGCGCGCGAGGACTTCCTTGTCTTTGCGCGAATGTTCCATCAGCAGTTGTACTTTTTGCTCCGCGACGCGTGCTTCGATGTCGCGGCGAATGTAATCGAAGCGATCGAGCAAGCGAGAAAACTGAAGCGGATACAACTTTTTGGCTTTGACGAGAACTTCCTCGTGGACGCCGACCTTTCCGAAATCGTGCAGCAGAGCGGCGTAACGCAGCTCCTTCATCTGCTCGCGCGAAAAGCGCAAGTCGCCATACGGCCCTTTGTGCTCGCGATCCACGGCTTCCGCCAACGCGACGGTCATCTGGCACACGCGCTGGGAATGGCCCGAGGTTGTGGGATCGCGCTGTTCAATGGCCTTGACGGCCGCGTTCACAAAACCGTCAAAAAGATTTTCTATGTCGCGGTATAGCTTCGAATTTTCGTAAGCCACGGCGGCCTGCGAGGCGAGCGAGAGCCCCAGCCGCACGGCGCGTTCGGGAAAGGGATGGACGTAGCGATGGACCGCGTTCGCATTGGACAATCGCGCCTTTGCATGGCGCTTGCAATTGATGAGCTGAAGTACGCCAAGGACTTCCCCTTTTCCGTTTTTCATCGGCAAGGTGATCAAAGAGCGCGTGCGGTATCCCGCCTCCGAATCAAATGACGAATTGAAACGAAACGGCAGCGATTTGGGGATGCGGTACGCATCGGCCAGTTCGATGATTTCGCCGTGCAGCGCGCAGTAGCCCGCCATGGAGGATTCCGTAATCGGCAGAGTGTGTTCGGCGTAGGGAAACTGCACGCTGTCGTTTTGCGTCAGGCGAAAGCGCAGTCTCCTGTGATTCCCCGAGAGGCTCGCTGTGTCGCGCGCCGAGACGTCGCCGTCGGCGCTGTCCTGCTCCACCAGATAAAGCGAGCCTGCATCGGCTCCGGTAATCTCTCTCGCCTTCTGCAAAATCAGTGTCAGCAGGTGTTCGACGTCGCGGGTTTCCGATAGAGCTATGCCGACGCGGTTGAGGTCCTCGAGTTCACGGGAAGCTTGAGCCGCCGACAAGCCGGAATTCCGCGATGCCGTCGTTCTTTTGCGAGCCGGCTTTTTGGACTTTGCCATGGAGGAAGAGCGCGAAACCGCGGCCCCTGAGAGAACCGCCACGCGCGGCCAGATTATAGCGGAAGCGGGCGGAAAAAACGCTGGTCCGCGCGTACCATTTGGGGCAATCCACGAGCGCTCCGGTCGGCCGCGTATCCGATGGCCGACGTCCAGCCTGTTGGACCACACAGAATCGGGGCACAAATGGATGCGTTTAGTTGTACCCTTTGGGGGTGCCGGGGCAGCAAATGGCGCGAAAACATAAGTAATCAGTAGGCGTCACAGCCTTTCGCTGCCGGAAAGGGTCTGCTAGCGTGAGAACAGGGTTGCCAACTACGGGTGTGGGCACGAGACCAGACGGGGAGATATACCAGGAGCATTTGTGCGGATCGTAAGCGGAGGCGTCACCGATGTGGGGCGGGTGCGCACCAACAACGAAGACTGCTTCCGCATCGTCGAATCGCTGAATCTCTACGTGCTTTCCGATGGGATGGGCGGTGAAGCACACGGAGAAGTAGCCAGCGAGCTTGCTGTGGAGACCATCGTCAAGCACTGCATGGATACGGGGACGGATTTGTCCGGCACTCCGATGGGCAACATCGAGCCCATCTGGAGCGAAAAGACCAAGCGCCTGACAACCGCCGTGCACCTGGCCAACAAAGGTATTTATGATTCAGCCGAAGCGAACCCCGAGCGGCACGGCATGGGCGCAACGGTGACGGCAGCCTGGATTGACGGCCAGAAATTGAGCATCGCGCATGTGGGGGATTCGCGGCTGTATTTGCTGAGGAGCGGAACGCTGCAGCAGCTCACCAGCGATCACTCCCTGGTAGCTGAACAAGTGCGGCGCGGCATTTTGACGGCAGCGGAAGCGGAAGAGAGCGAGATGCAGAGCGTCCTCCTTCGCGCGCTGGGTGCTCTGCCCGATGTTGAGGTAGACACCGAAGAACACATTCTGCTTGCTCGGGACATTTTGATGCTCTGCTGCGACGGCTTGACGCGCATGGTCACCGAGCCGGAGATCGCGGGAACGCTGCAAGCAGAGACGGATCCGACGAGAGCCGCGGAAAAGCTGGTGGCGCTGGCCAACGAACGCGGGGGCGTGGACAACATTACTGTGATTGTCGTGCGCGTCGGCTCCGAATCTCGAGGATGGTTTTCTTGGCTGCGCCTTTGGGGGCGCGAAAAAGCGGCCGGAAACGGTGCCGCAGGAGGAAGGTAAGATGGCGAAGCTCAGCCTGATGTTTGAAGAGAAAACGGTCAAGGAAGTGCCGGTGGGCAGCCGACCGGTGAGCATTGGACGCTCGCCTGACAACGACTTGCCGGTGGATAACCTGGCGGTCTCGAATTATCACGCCCGCGTATATTTCGAGGGCGGGCGGCTGGTCGTCGAGGATCTCGACAGTCTCAACGGCACCTTTGTGAACGAATTGCGCGTCGAGCGCGCTACGCTGCACGACGGCGATTCCATCTGGGTTGGCAAACACCACATTAAAGTGGATGCTTCGGGCGACGCTCCCGTGCCGTGGGATAGCGGGCGCAAAGCCAGCGCGCCGCGCATCAACGAAACGATGGTCCTAGATACCAAAGCGCGCCGGGATATGCTTCAGCAAGCATCAGCTGCGGGCGAACGCGTGCAGTTCGCTTCGGGCCGATTGAAAGTTCCGACGCTCGTGGTCATCGGCGGAAAAACTGATCAGAAAGAGTACATGCTCACCAACAAGCTGACGGTTATCGGCAAATCCGGGATGGCCACCGTGAAGATGAAGGGCTGGTTCAAACCCGCCATGGCGGCACAGATCAACCAGCGCGATGACGGCTACTACCTCGGCCCCGGCGAAAAAATGCCGACCGTTAACGGCGCTCCCGTCACTGGCCCGGTGCGCTTGAATGACGGCGACCTCATCGAGATCAGCGGCCTGCGCATGAACTTCATTTACCGCGAATAGCGCGCGAACGCGATGGCAGCTCCGTCAGGCGGATGGTGGAAAGGGCGGGGCGGCTTCGGCCTCTACGAGCTGTTTCAGTCGTGGTGGCGGCACCGCGTTTCGTTTGCCATCAGCCTGGGCATCACCTTAGCTGCGCTAACGATCTATTACTTCACTTTCCTTGGCGAAAGACCCACTCCAATTTTCGTTTTTCTGCAACGATTGGAGTTCGACTCTCTCGATACCCGGTTTCGATACCGTCCCGTGAAAAAGACGCCGGCCGATGATCGCATCGTGATCGTCGACATTGACCAGCGCTCGCAGGAAGTCCTTGGCAAGTGGCCCTTTTCGAGAACGCACTTTGCGAGGATGCTGGACGTTCTGCGAGAAGACGGCGCGAGAGTGGTGGCCTTCGACATTACTTTCGACAAACCGGACCAGACCGTGGAGCTGATGCGAAAAATCTGGAGGGATCTGGAAGCGAGGAAGAAAAACGGAGAGCCGATTGACCCGAAGTATGAGGCCTGGCTGCATCAGCTTGTCGCGGACAATGACGCGGATGCGCAATTCGCGAAATCGATCGACCGTTTTGGACCCGTTGTTCTTGGAAGCTTTTTCCTGAAGAAACACGAACTGGCAGGCATTGACGACGCAACCCTGGATCAATACGCGGATTTGATTGACTGGTACTCGATCACAAAAACTGCCGTGAATTCGGAGACGGGAAAGCAGGACTTCGCCGAACTGGTGCGGAAATACCAGGACGAGCAGGCGTTGTATTCCGCGACGGTTGCTAATATCCCTTCGCTAGCAAACCCAGATAATCCGGAAAAGACATCGATTGGATTCTTCAATATTGACGCCGACCCAGACGGAGTCTTGCGGAGGACGTTACTGGTCGTTCCCTTTGGGCGGTCGAAGGACGTCAATGACTGGCAGATGTTCGCTTCGCTGGAAGTGCAAACAGTGAGGCTCTATCTCGGACTGCCAACCACGCAGTTGTCCGTGGACTTCAACCAGATTGGAGTTGCCAGAATCAACTTTGGCAACGGTCTGAAACTCAGGCCCGACTATACCGGGCATATGCAGATCAATTACCGCGGACCGCGAGGAACCTATGCTTACAAGTCGATCGCGGATGTGGTCACGCGGAACTTCAAACCCGGATTCTTTCAGGGAAAAATCGTGCTGGTCGGAGCCTCGGCGACAGGAATCGGCGACCAGCGTTCAACACCCTACGGCGGAATCGACTATCCGGGCGTGGAAGTACACGCAAACGTGATCGACAACATTCTCCATCAACAATTTCTGGTGCGAGGCGCGCGACAGGCGTTGTGGGATGTGCTCGCGATTCTCTTTCTGGGCGTTCCGCTTGGGATTTGGATGGCGCTGGTTCAGCCACGGTGGATGTGGTTCGGCGCCGCGCTGCTCGCGCCGGTTGCGCTGGCGGATTATTGGGCGTTTCTGCACGACTGGTGGCTGAATTTCACGATTCCGGCGATGACACTGGTGGGAAATGTGGTCCTGGTATCGCTTTACCGGGCGCTTTTCGAGGAAAAAGAAAAGCGCAAGGTGCGCGCGGAATTCAGCAATTACCTCAGTCCCGAGGTGATCCGGCGTCTGCTCGTCGATCCTCGACTCGTGGATCCGAAGAAAACCGACATCACAATCATGTTCAGCGACATTCGTGGCTTCACCACCATTTCGGAAAAGCTCGACGCGCAGGAACTCGCTCTCTTTCTCAATCAATACCTTTCGGACATGACGAGCATCGTCTTCAAGAATAATGGGACGCTCGACAAATACATCGGCGACGCCGTGATGGCTTTCTGGGGCGCGCCGTTCGAAGAGGCGGGCCACGAGGCCAAAGCTTGCAACGCTGCGCTTGAAATGATGAAACGCGTTCGCGAGCTGCAAAAAGTCTGGGAAGCCGAAGGCAAACCCAAGCTCGATATCGGGATTGGCCTCAACACCGGCGTCGCCAGTGTCGGAAGGATGGGCTCTTCGCTTCGCCGCGGTTACACGGCGCTCGGCGACGCGGTCAACTTGTCTTCCCGCCTCGAAGGCCTCAACAAGGACTACGGCACGCATATCATCGTGAATGAGACGACCTATCAAGCCGCGAAGGACGATGGATTTATTTTTCGGGAAGTGGACTTGATCCGCGTTAAAGGGAAATTGCAGCCCGTGATTATTTACCAGCTCATGGGACGGCAAGAGGATTTCGCCGCGAACGGGTCCGCGGAGGAGATGCGTTCCAAGTTGGAGATGTTTGCCAGTGCTCGCGAACTTTACCGCACTCGCCAGTGGGAAGCTGCGCAGAGCGCATTTCAGGAATGCCTCAACAAGTGGCCGGATGACGGACCAGCACGCATGTACTGGAAGCGCTGCCAGGATTATCTCTTCGACGAGCCGCCCGCGAATTGGGACGGTGTCTTCACCATGACGCACAAATAACGAAACAATTTCTCCGCGCTACTGCTTCTCTACATCCGTCAAATTGTCGCCGGGATTCCGGCCGATCAGGCCGGGTGGGCCACACATTTTTTTTCTTGACGGTGGCACGCGATTTTGCTGTTTCTTTCGAAACCTAAATCTCCCTTTGCGAATCTAATTCTTGGAGCCAGTTTGATGCGCGGCCCGCCTTCACGGTATTCAGTCTTCCTTGCTTCCCCTGGGAATAACGGCCCCTTGTCCGCATCGGTTTAGTAAGGTGCGGCGCCAAGTGTGGCCGCGCATACACGAACGCCTCGTCGATTCTCCCGGTGCGGCAAATTGCCGGCTGGGATTTGACGTGGAAGAGCGAAAACAGGCAGAAGCAACACAAAAAGTTTCTTCCTCTATTGTTTCTTTATCAAAACTTAATAAGTTCTGGACCGCGCTGAAAAAAAATCAATCAACTGCTCTCCTTCCGGCAACCAAAATCAAAACCCATCCGTCCAATTGGATGTACACGTTATGAGGATGATTGTTTAAACGTACGCTAGGCCGTTCTTCATTGGAAATTCTCCAAGAGCTGCTTATCCACGCAACAACATTCCCAACGGAACAAAAGGAGAAAGAATGAAAAAGCATTTTGTAGGAATTCTCACCGCGGTTTTCAGCATGGCTG
This sequence comes from Candidatus Acidiferrum sp., assembly GCA_035313865.1. Classification (GTDB taxonomy): domain Bacteria; phylum Acidobacteriota; class Terriglobia; order Acidiferrales; family UBA7541; genus Acidiferrum. The sequence goes on along the minus strand of DATFZY010000134.1, from coordinate 68,268 downwards.
CCTTTGCGATGGCCACCCAAGCCCAAGCCGCAACCAGTGATCAACTTCTAGTAAAGGTCCCTTACGAATTTGTGGTCGGAGGCAAGACCTTGCCTGCCGGAACCTACCGCGTCAGCCGCGTATCTTTCGCCAATGAAGGCGAGCTGCTTCTCAACAATGTCGAGGAGCACGTGGGCGTGCTGCTCAGCGCAAGCGAGTGGGCAACTGCTAGCGCCAATCAACCCGCGTTGCAGTTCCAGCAAATCGCCGGACAGCACTTCCTCAGCGGCATTAAGACCGCTGAACATGTGTTTACTATTCCCGTTTCAAAGTCCGCGGTCCTGGAAGCCATGAAATCCCACCAGGGTTCGACACCCTCGAACGCCGCTGGAAACGACTAACTTCCTCGCGCTCAGTCCCAATGCTGCGTTCAGGCGGCTCGCCCTTCGCGATTTGTCTCGGCGAAGCGCGGGCCGCCTTTCGTTGTCCTTCATCTCTTCCCGCCGGCCCGCGATATTGGAGATTTCGCAGCATCCGCAACATCGTGCCCTCTGCTCGTGTTTGTTCATTGGTTCTAGCTAGTAGCACAGCCACTCCTCGCTGTGCACTTCACTCCTCGCCTTCGCAACTCCCTCTTTGTCCACTTTGCCCGCACCAAGCGGATCGTTTTTGGTGGCGTGTTGTCGAGGCGCGGATTGAGGCCATCCAAATCTCGTTCAATCTCAGTTCGATCTCAGTCCAAATTGGCGACAATGGGCGGATGTGACGGGAAGCAAATCCAGGCATCAAAAAAAGAGTAAGATTGTCGGGGGATATGTGTCCAAGCCTCTTAACGTGTTGATGCATAGAGACTTGGCAGCGATTGGAACGCAATCCGTATCCTGGAAAAGTAGCTGCGGACTCGCCTCATTTCCAGACGATTGAAAGTTTGCATCGGGACGAGTTAAGCACGCGATATATCGTATTGTGACGGGGGGGCGTACCCAAAGAAATGAGTCCAGGAATCTAATGTAGAAGCAGTTGGCGGAGCTATCGCTCTAAACTGAACAGGTGGGCCTATAGCCCCCAGAGGGTACATCGTCGTTCTATGTGGATTGTCCGATTAGCGCTCGCAAGACCTTACACCTTCGTTGTTCTGGCTCTCGTCATCATTCTTCTGACGCCTGTCGTGCTCCAGCGCACCCCCACGGACATCTTCCCGGAAATTAATATTCCAGTGATCAGCCTGGTGTGGACCTACACCGGGCTTCAACCGCAGGAGATGGAGCAGCGCATCACAAGCAACTCGGAGCGCGCCGTCACCACGCTCGTGAACGACGTCGAGCACATCGAGTCGCAATCTCTCAATGGTATCGCCGTCGTCAAAATTTACTTCCAGCCGACGGCCAATGTTCAGGTCGCATTGGCTCAGACCACCGCCATCGTCCAAACTATTTTGAAAAGCCTCCCGCCGGGGACCACGCCTCCTCTCGTGGCCATCTTTTCCGCTTCCACCGTCCCCGTCATCCAAATTGGATTGACCAGCGACAGCCTGAGCGAGCAGCAACTCTTCGACTTTGGCAACAACTTCATTCGCACGCAACTGGCCACGGTACAGGGCGCGGCGCTTCCCTTTCCCTACGGCGGAAAGCAACGCACTATCTCCGTGGACATCGATTCCGCCGCCCTGCAATCCAAGGGGCTCTCTCCCGTGGACATCGTCAACGCCGTTAATGCGCAGAATCTAATTCTGCCGACGGGAACCGTGAAACTCGGCTCACTCGAGTATCTCGTGGAGATGAACGGGAGTCCTCTGACCGTGGATGGCTTGAACGATCTGCCCGTCAAGACCGTCAATGGAGCGACGATTTACATGAAAGACGTCGCTCATATTCGCGACGGATTCACGCCGCAAACCAATGTCGTCCGCGTGAACGGGCAGCGTGGCGTCCTCATGAGCACGTACAAGACGGGCGGCGCCTCCACTCTGGACATTGTCGACCGCGTCAAGGAAGTCCTGAACAATTACGCCTCCTCCTTGCCGGAAGGCCTTCGCGTTTCGACATTCTTCGACCAATCCGTATTCGTCCGCGCGTCGATCCAGGGAGTCTTGCGCGAGGCCCTCATCGCTGCTTGCCTTACCGCCGTGATGATTTTGATTTTCCTCGGAAACTGGAAGAGCACTTTGATCATTGCGGTTTCCATTCCGCTCTCGATTCTCGTTAGCATTCTCATGCTCAGCGCTCTCGGGGAAACCATCAATATCATGACCTTGGGCGGTCTGGCGCTGGCTGTTGGCATCCTGGTCGACGACGCCACGGTGGAAATCGAAAACATCAATCGCAACCTGGCCATGGGCAAGGAAACCATCCAGGCGATTCTCGATGGCGCGCAGCAAATCGCCGTTCCCGCGTTCGTCTCCACGCTCTGTATTTGCATCGTCTTTCTTCCCATGTTTTTCCTTTCGGGCGTGGCAAAATTCCTCTTCGTGCCGTTGGCCGAAGCCGTTAGCTTCGCCATGCTGGCTTCCTACGGGTGGTCCCGAACCATCGTGCCGACCATGGCCATGTATCTCCTGAGCGGCGCGGACGAATACAACCCCGAAGAACATGTCGGTGAAAAACAGGGCTTCTTCCGCCGCTATCAGCAAAAATTCGAGCACGGCTTTGAAAGATTCCGCGAGGGCTACCGCCGCGGCCTGGATTCAGCTTTGGAGTGGCCAAAGCTGTTTGGCGCCTGCTTTCTTGGCTTCTGCATGCTTTCCGTGGGCCTCGTGGCGATTCTTGGCAGGGATTTCTTCCCCAAGGTCGACGCCGGGCAAATTCGTTTGCACTTCCGCGCACGCACCGGCCTGCGCATTGAGGAAACGGCGCGTCTCGCTGACCAGGTCGACGCAGTCATTCGTGAAACGATTCCCCCGAAAGAGTTGCAAACCATTCTCGACAACATCGGCGTCCCCTATAGCGGCATTAATCTCAGCTACAGCAACTCCGGAACTTTTGGTACTTCCGATGCCGAGATCCTCGTGCAGTTGAAAGAGGAGCGCGGGAAGCCTACCGGCGCTTACATCAACGAACTACGCGAAAAACTGCCGCAAAAGTTTCCTGGGACGCAATTCTTCTTCCAGCCCGCGGACATCGTCACGCAAATTTTGAATTTCGGCACGCCGGCGCCCATCGATGTCGCTGTAACCGGCGCCAACCAGCGCGGCAACTACGTTGTGGCGGAAAAGCTCGCGAATGAGTTCCGTCATATTCCTGGAGCCGTCGACGTTCACGTCCAGCAGGCCCTGGATGAGCCCACTCTTCACATGGATGTTGATCGCACTCGTGCGCAATACGTGGGTCTGCAGGCCAAGGATGTGGCGAGTAACCTTCTCGTTTCTCTCAGCTCCAGCTTTCAGACGTCGCCGGCATTCTGGCTGGATCCAAAGAACGGCGTAAGCTACAACGTCGCCGTACAAACGCCCCAATATCGCGTGGACTCCTATCAATCGCTGCAAAACACTCCGGTGACGGGTACCGCGCCCGGCGTTCCGCCCCAGATTATCGGAAATCTGGTGAACACCACGAACACCGCGAGACAAGCCGAGATTTCTCATTACAATGTGCAGCCTATGATCAACGTTTACGCCGCCGTCGATGGCCGGGACCTGGGCGCCGTTTCCGACGAAGTCTTGAAGGAAGTGGCCGCCGTGAAGAAGGACCTCCCGAGAGGCAGCCACATCGAAGTTCGCGGCCAGGTCCAGACCATGCGCTCTTCGTTCCGGGGTTTGGGCTACGGGCTGGTTGGAGCGATTATCCTGGCGTACTTGCTGATTGTCGTGAATTTCCAATCGTGGCTGGATCCTTTCATCATTATTACCGCCTTGCCTGGCGCTCTCGCGGGCATCTGCTGGATTCTGCTGCTCACGCACACGACTCTCAGCGTACCTTCTCTTACCGGCGCCATCATGTGCATGGGCGTGGCCACCGCCAACAGCATTCTGATGGTTTCTTTCGCACGCGAGCAGTTGAGCGAGGGCAAGTCCGCGCGGGAAGCTGCGCTGCAAGCAGGCTTTGTCCGCATGCGCCCGGTGCTCATGACCGCTCTCGCTATGGTTATCGGCATGGTGCCCATGGCTATTGGTCTTGGAGAGGGCGGCGAGCAAAATGCTCCCCTGGGGCGTGCCGTGATTGGCGGTCTCCTTTTCGCAACCTTCGCGACGCTCTTTTTCGTTCCTTGCGTCTTCTCGATGATTCATGGCCGGCGCGAGCGGAGAAAGCAGCGAAGCCAATCACCATCTCCTGCGGCAGCCTGAGCAGGGAACAACGAGTGGAAAGAGCGGAGTAGGGACCATGAAAGAAGGCGAATCAAAGATGGAACCTGAACAAAGCGGGCAACAGCCCGAGAAAGGCACGCGCCTCTTCGCCTATCTGATCGGCGCTGCCATTGTCCTGGTGGTCTTGGGCGCGTTTACTCTGTTCCAGCGCCGCGCGCAGTATCACGCTCTGGCCGAAAACACGGAGGCGTTGGCCATTCCCACGGTCGCAGTCACCCATCCGACATCGGAAGTCGCCCAGGAAGATCTCGTGCTGCCGGGCACGCTAATGGCCTACGTGGAGTCGCCTATCTACGCCCGCACTAATGGCTATCTTCAGAAGTGGTTTCACGATATCGGAACACGCGTTCCAAAGGGCGAGCTCCTGGCCGACATTGACACGCCTGAAGTCGATCAGCAGCTTTATCAGGCCCGCGCCGACCTGAACACTTCTCAGGCCAACGCCAATCTTTCCAAAATTACGGAAGCCCGGTACCTGGAATTGATCAAGACGGACGGCGTTTCCAAGCAGGAAGTGGACAACGCCGTCGGCGACTATGAAGCAAAGGCGGCAACCGTCAAATCCTCAGAGGCAAATGTGCGGCGCCTCGAGGAACTGGAATCCTTTAAACATGTTTACGCCCCGTTCAGCGGCGTCATCACCCGGCGTAATATCGACACAGGAACGCTAATCAACGCCGGCAATGGCGGCGCCCAGCAGGAGCTCTTCACCCTCGCCCAAACCGATCCCATTCGCGTCTACGTCAGCGTGCCGGAAATGTACTCGCCATCCGTCCGCAGCGGACTCGGGGCCTTTCTCGAGTTGGCGCAATTTCCCGGGCAGAACTTTCAAGGGAAAGTCGTTCGCACTGCGGAAGCCATCGATCCGAACTCGAGAACGCTATTGACGGAAGTGGATGTTCCAAACAAAAACGCCCAGCTCTTCCCGGGCGGCTACGCGCAAGTCCACTTGCAAGTAAAAGTGGCGGCATCCCGTGTGCAAGTGCCTGTGAACGCTCTGCTGTTCCGCGCGGAAGGCCTGCGCGCCGTCGTCGTGGATGCAAATCACAAAATTCATCTCCGCCAATTGACCATCGGCCGCGACTACGGCACCACTCTGGAAGTCTTACAGGGCCTCGAGGCCAGCGACTTAATCGTTCTGAATCCCGCGGACTCCCTCGACGATGGCCAAGACGTGCACGTCAAGGAAGTCGCTCAAGTTGCCGCGCCTGCGCCATCAAACGCTGGCGGTTCCGCGCCGCAGCAGCATCAAGCCCCAACTCCACCCACGAACGGAGCGGCCGGAGCAAAGCGGTAATGCCCGAGAAAAAACTTTTCCTGTCTTTGCTGCTTGCATCCAGCATCACTCCGTTTGTAGGCGGCTGCACGGTTGGCCCGAACTACCAGCGCGTAACGGCACCAGTTCCAGCGAAATGGGATGTTCAGGAGCCTTGGCGCGAAAGCGCCCCAAAAGATGCTTTTCCCAAGGGCGAATGGTGGAGCGTCTTTAACGACGACGATCTGAACGCTCTCGAGAAGGACGCCCTGTCCGCGAACCAGACTTTGCAAGCCGCCGTCGCGAACTACAATCAAGCTCGCGCCGCTGCCGCCATTCAAGTCGCCGCGAATTTTCCTACTCTTGGCGTAAACCCAAACGCCGAGCGACAGCGGCTCGCGGGAAACCGCCCGACGAACGGTGCGGTGATTACTCTGCATCCGGTGACCCAGAACGTTTATAATCTGCCTTTTACGGTGGGCTACGAAGTGGATTTGTTCGGGCAGCGCCGCCGCACTATCGAAGCGGCCGAAGCGTCGTATCAATCCAGCGCAGCGAGTTTGGAAAATGTCCGCCTCGTCATCGCCGCGGAGCTCGCGGGCGATTACTTCACGCTTCGTCAGCTCGATAGCGAGTTGGGTATTTTGAACCGTACCGTGGACACCCTGCGCCGTGGCCTGGAACTTGTACAATCGCGCCACGAAGGCGGGGTTGCTTCCGGTCTCGATGTCGCGCAGGAAGAAACGCTGCTGCAAACAACGCGCACGCAAGCTACTCTCTTGCTGCAACAGCGCAAACAGTCTGAAGATGCCATTGCCGTTCTCGTCGGCAAACCCGCGCCCGATTTTCATATTCCCACCAAAGAGCTGAACGCCGAGCCTCCGCCGCTCAACGCAGGCCTGCCTTCCGATTTGCTCGAACGCCGCCCGGACATCGCTATAGCCGAGCGTCAGATGGCCGCTGCCAACGCGCAGATTGGAGTCGCCAAAGCAGCGTATTATCCCTCCCTCAACTTGTTTGGAAATGGCGGCTGGCAAGCCGCCAACATAGCGCAACTGGCGAACGTCTCAAGCACTTTTTGGGCCCTCGGCGCGAGTGTCGCCGAAGGTATTTTCACAGGGGGGGCTCGCCGCGCTCAAGTCGAGTTTGCAAAGTCCGGTTACGACGCCAGCATTGCCAACTACCGCCAGTCGGTGCTGGGGGCTTTTCAGGAAGTGCAGGACGATCTCGCCGGACTCACTGTCCTTCAGCAAGCGCGCGACACGCAGCAGCTCGCCGTGGACGCCGCGCGCCGCACTCTCGATCTCTCCGTCGACCGCTACAAGGGCGGGCTGGTCAGCTATCTGGATGTGGTCACGGCGCAGCAAAATTTGCTGAACAACGAGCAGGAAGCAGCCGTGATTCAGGGACAGCGTTTGGTGACCAGTGTTTTATTAGTCAAAGCGCTCGGCGGCGGCTGGGATGCTTCCAGCCTCGCGGCCGTCCAGGTCAAGCCCAAACTGAAAGACATCGTCGCTCCCTAAACTTTCGCCGAAATGACTCGCTTGATTTTTTCGATTTGTCCTTCATCGCGCCGGTAAAAAGTCCACTGTTTAATGCGTTTCGCTCGAACCAGCCCAGCCCGCTGCAAAATCTTCAAGTGCTCGCTGGCGGTAGGCTGGCTGACGCGCAGCTTCTTCGCGATGAACACGCCGCAAACCCCGTCTTTGACCAGGTCTCCATCCACCTGCGGCGGAAAGTTTTCCCGTGGATTCTTCAGCCACTCCAGGATTCGCAGCCTTCGCGAACTGGACAGCGCCGCAAACGCAATCTCCAGATTCATATAGACAATTAGCCAACTCCCTAAGTATAATCCTACACGAAAGCGCGGCGCAGTAGCAGTTCTTTAGAAATGTTCTTACGCCGGAGAGCTTCGCGAGCCCCGGCTACAGGATCGTCACCCAATGCCCGACGCACCGATCAACAGGGAACAAATCACCGCAACCGAGAAAGTAATTCGCCCGCACATTCGCCGGACACCGGTCCTCGAAGCGGATGGCGCCGATTTTGGCCTGGGTTCCACCCCACTTGTCTTCAAACTCGAATTGCTCCAGCATTCCGGCTCCTTCAAAGCCCGCGGCGCCTTCGCCAATTTGCTGCTGCGAAAAATTCCGCCTGCAGGCGTCGTAGCCGCTTCGGGCGGCAACCACGGCGCAGCCGTCGCCTTCGCAGCGATGAAACTCGGCGTCCCCGCAAAAATCTTTATTCCCACCGTCGCTTCGCCGGAAAAGATCGAACGCATTCGCGGCTATGGCGCCAACCTTGTGGTAACAGGAGCTCTCTACGCCGAATCACTGGCCGCCAGCGAAATTTGGGCCGCCCAATCCGGCGCGCTGCCCGTGCATGCCTACGATCAGCCCGAAACGCTGCTCGGCCAGGGTTCCGTCGGTCTCGAGTTCGAACTGCAATCTTCCAATCTCGATTCCCTTTTGGTAGCCGTTGGCGGCGGTGGCCTCATTGGCGGGGTCGCCGCCTGGTACTCCAACCGCGTCAAAATTATTGGCGTCGAACCCGAAGCCGCTCCCACATTGACCAATGCCTTGCAAGCTGGACATCCAGTGGATAGCCCTGGCGGTGGAATCGCGGCGGACTCCTTAGCTCCAAAGCAGGTTGGCAAGCTGATGTTTCCGATTGCTCAAAACGAGGTGCACAGCGTTGTGCTGGTGACCGACGACGCGATCCAGCAAGCCCAGCAAGCTCTCTGGCAAGTTCTGCGCGTCGTCGCGGAACCCGGCGGCGCTGCCGCCTTCGCAGCACTCCTGTCCGGCCGCTACAAACCCGAGCCGGGCGAGCGCGTAGGAGTCCTCGTCTGCGGAGGAAACACGACCGCAGTGGATTTCGGCCGCTCGCCTCGCGTTGAAGTAAAAGAAAAAGTCTCGCCCCAAATCACCACCGCGGCTTCCTGATCAACTTAATCCCTCTGAGGAGAACACCATGTCCGTTTACGAAAAATTGCGCGCTCTGGAAATCACTCTGCCGGAAGTAGCTCCACCGGCCGCCGCCTTCGTGCTCTACGTCCGCACCGGCAACTTGCTCTTCGTCTCGGGCCACATCGCCAAGAAAGACGGCAAGCCCTGGACCGGCAAACTCGGCGCCGGTCTCACGACAGCCCAAGGAAAAGAAGCAGCCCGCGGCATCGCCATCGATCTGATGGCCACAATGCACGCCGCCACCGGCGACCTCAATAAAATCGCACGCATCGTCAAATTATTGGTGCTCGTAAACAGCACGCTGGAATTCACGGAGCAGCATCTTGTCGCCAACGGCGCGTCCGAACTTCTGGGCCAAATCTTTGGCGACAGCGGCTCGCACGCCCGCAGCGCTTTCGGCGTCGCCCAAATCCCTCTGGGCTCCTGCGTCGAAATCGAACTAATCGCCGAACTTCAGTAATAACCCGCACTTAAATGGGAGCCCGGTCCAATGAAACAACGAACTGGATTCCCGGCACCTGCTTAGACTGTAGCTTCACGTCGTTCGTAATGAACAGGTCCACCTTCGCTGCAGCCGCACAAGCAAGCTGGATCGCGTCCGGCGGGCGCAGGGAGCGATCGCTCCGAAGGCTCGCGTAAATCACCGCGGCCTCCTCTTCAAATGGCAAAAGAATGGCCGTAGAAGTAATCAGGTTTCGGTAATACGCGATCGCAGCTGTATCGCCTTTTTGTGTCGGCTTGACGAGTATTTCTCCCAGCGTGATGGCCGATGTCAGCAGTTGATCGTTCCGGGCCAGCATCCGGTTTCGAAGGTTCACCATTTGCGTCGAAAACGTTCCGTGCCCCTCGAACAAATAGATGAAGAGGTTTGTGTCCCAAAAAACGCGGCTCATTCCCAGCCTTCGCGCAGCCGCCGCACGTATTCGTCCGCATGCTCATCGGCCCAAAGAGCTTTTCCGGAACCCACCGCTTGGAGCAAAGGATCGTTCTTCAAATCTTGGCGCCTTGCTTCCTCGCACCATTCCGCATACCACGCGAGCAAATGGGCGAAACCCTCGGGCATGTCCTGCGCCTCCGGAGTAACTTTGGCGCCTTCCCTGTCTGGATGGTACGAATCCCCCTTCCGAAAGAGCCTTCGTCGCCCAGCGGAAGTCTCGAAAAGCATGCGATAGCGGCCGGGGTTCGGCGGCCGATTCGCGACGCAATGCTGCACCGCGTGCACATAAACTCCGGGTCTTAGGGAACCGTGCAAGGATTCGCGTTGGGCCCGCTCCACAATCTCATCGAGGGAAAAATCAGCCTGCCCGGGGTTTTCCTTTTGCAGCAGTGCGGCGGCGATCCAAACTTCGTCAGCTACTTTGATTTGAGCCTTAGTCGACAATCCCATAAGACATCTCCTTGGTACGATTCCAATCGTACCAAGTATGAATGTATTGTCAATTGTTTTTGTTCTGCGTGTAAATAGCTTCGTATCCGTAGCCCTTTTGCTTTCACACCTCAAATGTCCACCTTCCGCCTGCCATGGTCCGCTCTATCGGTATAGTGATCAGTGTCGACGGACTCTCGCGAAGCGGGTCGCGCCCCAGCACCACCAAATCCGCCAGCTTCCCAACCTCGATTGATCCCTTAATTCCTTCTTCGTACGAGGCATACGCCCCGTTCATCGTGCCGACGCGAATCGCCTCCTCAATCGTAATCCGCTGCTTCGGCCCCCATACATTTCCTTTGATGTCCGTGCGCGTCACTTCCGATTGCAACGCCATCATCGGTTCAAACGGCCCCGGCGGATAATCGGACGCCTGCGTCGGCCGAATCCCCGCATCGAGGAAACTCCGCAGCGCGAACATGCGGTTCAGCCGCTCCGCCCCGTAGTAGCGCATTTTTTCGCCGTGATAGTAAACGTACGTCGAGAACGGCGTGGGAATCGCCCCAAGCGCGCGAATGCGCCCAATCAACTCGTCGTTCACGAGAGTGCAGTGCTCCAACCTGAAGCGCGGATCGCGCCGCGGCGACTCGCGCTGCAAGCGCTCGTACACGCGCAGCGTCTGATCAATCCCCACGTCGCCATTCGCATGTGTCCCAATCTGCCACCCCGCCAGATGCGCCTTCCGCCCGTAGGTGTACATCTCCTCTTCCGTCATCACCAAAATTCCATAATCGTTCGGCCGCCCATCATAAGGAACCGAAAGCCGCGCCGTTCGCTCGGAAATCGATCCGTCACAAACCAGTTTCACTGCGCCGACGCGCACCCACTCATCACCGAGCCCAGTGCGCACTCCGGCCTCGAGCATGGCATCCAAAAAGTGGTAGTTGATGAAGCAATACGCGCGATATAGCAACTCGCCGGCCTCATGGGCGTCTTGATAAGCGCGCAGATCTTCCGGCACGCCCTGCGCTTCGGTCGCGGAAGTAATTCCCGTCTTCGCCAGCATCTTCGAGATCAGCTTCACGCCCTCGCGGCAATCGTCCCGCGTGAAACCCATGGGAATCACTTTGTCGAAAAAATCATTCGCGCTTTCCGCCACGCGCCCGCTCAGTTTTCCGGTCGCTGGATCGTGGCCGATCTGCCCGCCAGGCAGATCGGGAGTCTTTTCATCAATCCCCGCTTTCTGAAATCCCAGCGAATTCGCGTAGGCCGTGTGCCCACCGCGATGTTGGATGTGCACCGGATGATCCGGAACCGCGGCATCCAGATCAGCGACAGTAAGAGGTCGTCCCTCTTCCGTCTTGGTGTCGTCATACTTGAACCCAAGCACCCATTCGCCAGCAGGCGTCTTCGCCGCGCGCTCACGAAGCGCCGCCTGGATCGCCGCTATCGACCGCAAATCGCAGTCCACCATCCGCAAATGCAATCGCCCGGCCTCCGCAGGATGCGAGTGCGCATCAATAAATCCGGGCAGCACGGTTTTCCCGTCAAGATCTACCTTCCGCACTCCGGCGCCGGCAAGGTTCAGTACCTCGCTGTCGCTTCCAACCGCCAAAAATCTCCCTCGCGCAATCGCCACAGCTTGCGCCCGCGGAGCAGCCGCGTTCACCGTCCAAATATTCGCGTTGTGCAGAATCAGTTCCGGCTTTTCCTGGTCTAGCGGCAACAAAGCAAATCCAGCCATCGAGCCAAGAAATTCCCGTCGTGTCGGTCCTTGCATCAGGAGCACCTTTCTTCCAGCAGAAGTTGCCGCGCATCCTACGTCCTGCGGCCCGCGACGTCAACGCGCCGCTATTGCGCGCATCTCTGTCGCTCGGCCTACACCGAATAGCTCGCGCTGAGGTATTGACAAATATTCTTTCAAGCAGTATAGGTAGAACTTCTAGGCTTAACAGTAGAACTTCTAGGTGTCCGATGCCGCAGGAAAAATCCGAGTTCCTCAAAGGAACTCTGGACATGCTGATCCTCAAAATCGTAGCGCTCGGTCCGATCCACGGCTACGCCATCTCCCAGCGCATCCAGCAGATCTCAAAGGACTTCTTCCAGGTCCAGCAAGGCTCGCTCTACCCCGCCCTGCACCGCCTCGAAGACCGCCGCTGGCTCGCCTCCGACTGGCGCGCTTCCGAAACCGGCCGCGACGCCAAGTTCTACACGCTCACTCGTAAAGGCCGGAAACAGTTGGAAGTGGAACTCGTCTATTGGGAGAAGCTCTCCGACGCCGTAGGCCTGATTCTGCGCACCGCCGAATAGGAGTCGATTCCATGCACTGGTTCCGTCGCCTCTTCCAAAAAGAAAAATCAGAAACGCATCTCGACGCCGAACTTCGCTTCCACCTCGAGCGTCAAGTCTCCGACTACATCGCCAAAGGCATGCCACCCGAAGAAGCTTGCCGGCGCGCCCGCCTCGATTTCGGCGCGCTAGAATCCATCAAGCAGCAAACGCGCGAAGCCCGCCGCGGAAATATTCTCGAAACTCTTTTCCAGGACTTGCGCTACGCCGCCCGCATGCTGCGCAAAAATCCCGGCTTCACCATTGCCGCCGCCGTCACATTGGCTCTCGGCATCGGCGCCAACACGGCCATCTTTAGCATCGTCAACGCCGTTCTTCTCCGCCCGCTTCCCTACAAAGATTCCTCCCGCATCGTTTCGATCGACGTACACACCGCCATGTTTCCGACGTTCTCGATGGGCGCGAGCTGGCCGGACTTTCAGCAGATTCGCTCGCAAGCTTCTTCTCTCGAACAGGTGGCTGCCTATTCCGGCGCGGAAAAAACGATCACGGAAAAAGGCGCTCCCGCAATTCTGAGTCTAGCTAACGTTTCCGGCGTCTTCTTCGATGAGCTTGGCGCAAAAACCCAATTGGGACGAATGCTCACGGAACAGGACACCACTCCCGGCCAAAACCACGTCGTAGTTCTCAGCGATTCACTCTGGCGCAGCCGCTTTGGAGCAGATTCTTCCATCCTCGGAAAATCAATCATCCTCGATAAAGAGTTTTATTCCGTCGTGGGCGTTGCCGCGCGCGGCTTTGACTTCCCGGAGAAAACCGAAGCGTGGCTTCCGCTCTCTCTGAAACCCGCCGATCAGCAAAACTACAGTTTTTTTATGCTTCAAGTCCTTGGCAAACTCCGGCCAGGACAAAAAATCGAAGAACTCAACGCCGAACTCGGCACCATCGCCGCGCGCACGATGAAAGACGTTCCCGAACTCCATGCCGGCTACAGTTTCTCCACGCAGCCCATCCTCGAAGAACGCGTCTCCGGCTCTCGCAGCGCTTATTTCGTGCTGCTCGGTGCGGCAACACTCGTTCTCTTGATCGCGTGCGCGAATTTGGCAAGCCTGCTTCTCGCGCGCGGTTCCGGCCGGCAAAGGGAAATGGCCCTGCGAGCCGCGCTGGGCGCGTCGCCGGGACGCCTCCTCCGCCAGGGCCTGGTCGAGAGTTGCCTGCTTGCGCTCGTCGGCGGCGTATTGGGAGTCATATTGGCGGCACAAGGCATCGATCTCTTCCGCGCCATCGCGCCCGCCGACACTCCGCGATTAAGCGAAATTTCCATCGACTCCACTCTTCTGTGGTTCTCTCTGCTCACCTCGCTCGTCGCTGGAATTCTCTTTGGCCTCGTTCCGGCTCGCCGCGCCGCACGCATGGATCCGAACGAAGCCCTCAAGGAAGGCGCCGGCACAAGCCTCGGCGGAGCGCGTTCCGCGCGCCAGTCCCGCCTCGGCGAGACTCTCGTCACCGTCGAAGTTGCTCTCGCGTTCATCCTCCTGGTTGGCTCCGCGCTGATGACTCTCACGGTCTCTCGCCTACTTCATCAAAATCCCGGCTTCCGCACCGATCACTTGCTTTCGTTCGACCTGCCCCAGCAGTCTCAGTTTCCCGACAATCAGGCAGATTTCGCGGCCTTCGCCAAAAAGCAATCCGCGCATTTCAAGGAGATCGTGGAAAAAATTCGGCAGGTGCCTGGAGTCGCCGCCGTCACCGCTTCCGATCATGGCGTCCTCATGGGAATGACCATGATGCACAGCGGATTGCAAGTCGACGGCGCAATCCCTTCCACTTCCAAAGAAGAACGCCATGCCGGCGCCCGCTACATCTTTCCTTCTTACTTCCAAATCCTGGGAATCTCGCTCGTCCGCGGAAGAGAATTCACCGACCGCGACGCCGGCGAAGCACAACCTGTAGTCGTTGTGAACGAAGCGATGGCGCGCGAATACTGGGGCACTCTCGATGCCCTCGGAAAACGCATTAGCACGTCCAAGGACGAAAAAGGAAAGCCCGTCTGGAGTGAAGTCATCGGGGTAGTCGCCGACGCGCGCGAAGTTCGCGTTCGCGCCAATCCCTCCCCAACCTACTTCCTCCCGCTTCTACAAGGCGGCAACGGCTCAATCCACGTGATGGTTCGCACGCTCACCGATCCCGATGCGCTCGCCGCCACGATCTCCCGTCAAATTTGGGCCGCCTATCCCGATCAACCGGTAACGCACGTCATGACCATGTCCAGAAAAATTTCTGAATCCATCGGCGACGAACGCCTGCGCAGCATCTTGCTGTTAGTTTTTGCCGGAATCGGTTTCGCACTAGCCCTGGTCGGCGTTTACGGCGTCATCTCCTACTCCGTCGCCCGCCGCATCCAGGAAATCGGCATCCGTATGGCGCTAGGAGCCTCCCCCGCAAACGTTCTCCGCATGGTCATCCGCCAAGGCCTCATCCCCGTCGCCATCGGCGTGGTCTTAGGCGCCGCAGGCGCTTTTGCCTTGGCCCAGGTAATTGCCAGCCAGCTCTACGGCGTCAAGCCCACAGACCCAGCCACATTTCTCGGCACAACCGCAATCGTCCTGGTGGTGGCCTGCTTCGCCTGCTGGATCCCAGCCCGCCGCGCCACAAAAGTCGATCCCATGATCGCCCTCCGCTATGAATAATAATCGTAGCTCCAGCAACAAAAGCAACATCACAAGATTAGAAATGATGCAGATGTGGCTGATTGACATCACATTCGTGTTGTAGCATCATAGTTACATGAGAACCACACTTTCGCTGGACGATGATGTCCTTGGGGAAGTAAAGGCATACGCTAAGAGCCGAGATGTGTCTATCGGCAAAGCCGTATCAGACCTCGTACGCCGGGGACTTCACGCTCCATTGCGCACCCGCATCGTCAACGGCTTTCACGTTGTGGATTTGCCTCCCGACTCGCCAACGGTGAGTAGCGAAGACGTGAAAAGGCTTTTGGACGAAATGGAGTGAAAGCCGGTTTCCTGCTCGACGTCAACGTTCTCATCGCGATGGCCTGGCCGCGCCATCTCGCCCATGGGAAGGTCCAGGAATGGCTTTCGCGCCATCAAAATGAGGCGTGGGCAACATGTCCTTTCACGCAGGCCGCTTTTGTGCGTCTCTCCTCGAATCCTGGTTTTTCTCCAGACGCCCTGAGCCCCAGCGATTCTCTGTCAGTCTTGGAATCAAACGTAGCCCATGCTTCACACCAGTTCTGGGCAGACGACATCAGCTTGATGCAGGCGTTAGAAGGCGTGCCTACCCGTTTGACTGGTCATCAACAAGTCACCGGTGCCTATTTGTTAGGGCTGGCAATCCATAAAAAAGGAAAGCTGGCGACAATGGATCGGGGAATCGTGGATTTACTTCCGGAAAAAACCAGGGCAGGCGAATTCGTCGAACTGATTTGAGTAGCACAGGCACTCCCGCCTGTGCTCTTTGCCGTTCTCACACGAATCTCCTCACCGAGCCGCGATCCAGCTTCCGCATTATCCCGGCGGCCAACGAAACTGCCGCCCGCCAAGCAAATGCAAATGGAGATGAAACACGGACTGACCGGCTCCGGTTCCGTTGTTGAAAACAGTGCGATAGCCGTCCAAAAGATTGCGCTCGCGCGCTAGTTGCGCGGCAACCAGATGCAGTTTGCCGATCACGGCCTGGTCTTCCGGCGCGGCATCGTCCAGCGAAACAAAATGTTTTCGCGGGACGAGCAAAATGTGAGTGGGCGCCTGAGGACTAATGTCCTCAAACGCAAACAGGTCATCATCCTCGTAAACGACCTTCGAAGGAATTTTCTTAGCAGCAATCTTACAAAACAAACAGTCAGCGGACATAGCAATCACCCCGCAATCACGTAGGGGCACGGGTCGCCGTGCCCGTCTTGCCCTACCAGCTTTTTTCAGCCGGCACGATCTCTACTGCTCATCCAGCCGCACAACAAACGGGGTAAATCCCTCGCGCGCCCGAAGTTGCTCGCCCAACTGGCGCGCCGCATCCTCGCCCGAAATCTTCCCCACCCGCACGCGGTAAAACAACCCGTCCGGCGAATCATACTGCTGTATAAAAATCGGCGAATACGAAAGATTCAAACGGTCGCGCAATCTCTGCGCATTTCCCTGATCGCGAAACGCGCCGACCTGCACGGTAAAATATCCAACCGTCGGATCGACGCCCTGCGTAATCACTTCCACGCGCACCGGCACAACTCCTGGCCCGACAGACTCAATCTCGCGCGCCGCTGCAAGCGAAAGATCAATGATGCGATTCTCGACAAATGGTCCGCGGTCCGTAATCCGCACGGTCGTAGATTTTCCATTGTTGAGATTCGTTACGCGCACCATCGTCTCAAACGGCAGCGTGCGATGCGCCGCGGTCAATTTATACATGTCATAAATTTCGCCGTTGGATGCGCGCCGCCCGTTGAATGGCACGCCATACCACGATGCGTTCCCTTCTTCGGTGTAGCCGGCAGGCGGAGGAATTGGCGGCGTTTTCCCGCGCTTTGGCGCAGGCGCCGGAGTCGGAGTTGCGGGGGCTGGAGTTGGCGACACGTCGGTGTCACGCTTGGTGGACTCGACGGTCGAATCAGGAGTGGACGAAGGTTGTGACGGAGCCGTAACGCGGCGCGCGCCACATCCAGCGAGCAACAGCAGGGAGACAACGTTCAGCAGAAAGAGCAGGCACGCGCGGCGTGCGGACTGGAGATCCGTCACAAGCTGGCTCGCATAAGGATAATCAGGATTGCGACGGCGTTTTCTGCGATTCCTTTTCGGTGCGGGCGGCGTTGCGCGCTTCGATCCACGCGGCGGCCTCCGCGATTTTCTCCGAAACTTCGCGCAAAAACTGCGAGGTGCGCTTTTCCGTCTCGGGCGCGACGTCATCCTTCACAAAAGTTTTCACGCGTTTCAGTTCTTCGTCAACACGCTTTCCAAAATCCTCAAAATTATTGATGTTCTTCAAGCGCGAAACCTCCTTGTCGATGTGGCGGCCGAAATCTTCAAAACTGCTCATGGCGATGTCCTCCGCTCCCGTACGCGGCAAAAAGCTGCGCATTCTGTATTATAGGAACGCGGTACGCGGGTCGCAAGGAGGAGTATTGGCGCTTTCTTATGAGTGGCAGCGGCGATTGGAACGCTGGAAGAGCACGCTGCGAGGACTGGTGGGCTTTCGTGGAGGCGGAGGAGTCGACCAGGGACCGCGGCCGCAGATATGCCCTGCCTGCGGAGCGCTGGTCGGCATCAGCGCGACGAAGTGCCACGAATGCGGAACCAACTTGCGCTTTTCTCTCGCGGCTTTGGGCAAGAAATTTTCAGGACTCTTCGGCGATCAAGAAGCTCCAGCCACCACAGCGCTGCTGATCGCTAACATTTTGATGTTTGCGGTGAGTTGGATGGCACTTGCGGCGGCTGGAGGTGGAGGCGGGCTGACGATTCTGTGGGGCCTGAGCGGGATTGGGCAGATACGGCTGGGAATGAGCATTCCCTTTCCGTATCTCATCGCGACACATGAGTGGTGGAGAGTGGTTACCGCCATGTTTTTGCACGGCGGCTTGATTCACATCGGCTTCAACATGATGGCGCTGATGCAGTTCGGACCGGCGCTCGAGGAATTGTATGGCTCCGCGAAATATCTTTTCATCTATGTGGTCACGGGAGCGTTTGGGTTTTTGTTGAGCGCATATACCGGGCATTTCTCACTGGGAGCCAGCGGCGCCATACTTGGACTGGTGGGAGTCATGCTGGCGGTCACGACGAAGCGCGGCGGCTCGTACATGCTGGCACTGCGGTCGAGATTGATCACCTCGGTTGTCATTCTGTTCGTCATGGGATTTTCTGGATTCATGTCCATGGACAATTTCGCACACGGCGGCGGATTGGCGGCCGGATTCCTGCTGGGAAAGATATTTGCCGACCGGCAGCCGCTGAACGGCAGCGAGCGGAATAGAGCCTATGCCCTGGGATTGTTCGCGGGACTGGTCGTGATTGCGAGCTTCGTGCTCATGATTGTGCATTACCGCGACCCTTTGCAGTGACGAGAAGCGCAACCGCCCGCCGTCAGCGGGAAAAAGTACGCTACTCTAGTTGGAGAACAAGAGGAATCCGTGGATCCACATTCCATCGTCGTTGTAAGTTTGCACACGCCCAAGGAGAAGGTCTGGGGCGAGCTGCTGGACATCAATCCTTCGGGGATTACGATTCGCGGGATCGATTTGAACTCGTTCGATCATTTCATACGGCAACTCAACGAGCCGGACGGCGAACGTATGGGCCTGCCGACCGTGTTTTTTCCGATGAATCGAGTGGAGCGCGTCTCGCTCGATGAGCCGACCGGGTCTATCCCTTCGATGAACGAGCTCTTCGCGCGGAAAATCGGGCGGCCGTTGACCGACTATCTCGCGCAATTCGCATAACCCATCCTGCAGCGCGCAAATTGCATGACAATTGAATAACAATTGAATAACAAGGGCTGCCGGAACTGCGTTATCCTCAATTATCGTGAAAGGCCGCATCTGGACGGTTCCCAATCAAATTACGCTTTTACGGCTCGGCTTTCTGCCGTTCTTTCTGATTCTCATTTCTTACGAGCGGTATAAGTGGGCTTTGCTGGTTCTTGTTATCTCGGGTCTTTCCGATGGCATTGATGGACTGCTTGCGCGCAGCCTCAATCAGCGCTCGGCTCTCGGCGCTTATCTCGATCCCATCGCGGATAAACTGCTGCTTTCTTCCTCGTTCATCATTCTGGCGTTCAAGAAGCAGATTGCGTGGTGGCTGACGATTATCGTGTTCAGCCGCGACATCTTAATTCTGATTGTGGCAGTCGTGATTCTGCTTATTTCCGGCTACCGGCCTTTTCCGCCCAGCATTTTCGGGAAGTTCACAACCGCGGTGCAGATCATCCTGGTCTTTACGGTTGTACTCTCCGCTGCTTACCCTGATTTCCATCTCGCGAAAATCATCCACCTGCTCGTTTACCTCGTGACTTTTTTCTGTATTTTCTCGGCGCTTCACTACTCGTTCGGCACCGCGCGCAACCTCAGTGGTTCGAGTCCTACATAAGACAAAGCGGTCATCCTCAGAAGGATGACCCTACAGACCCTTCGGAGTTGCATAGAGTTCGCTGCGGCCTAGCAGATTTGCAAAGTGTCATCGGATCCCCCGTGGAGAAGGTGAGGCACGGAGGATGCCGTCTCAAACTTATTGAAAATGCGCGGCTTCTTAGACGGCGCAGGCGGAGCGTGCGGAGAACTTGACGCGCCCGTGTGTGGATTGCAGCACGGGCAACCTCAGCAGTTCGAGCTGTCTTAAGAAAAGCCTTTCGGAGTTACACAGAGTTCGCAGAGAAGAGTGCGCTCAGACGGGCATTGGCTTGGGGCCTTCCGGTGGCAGCAACAACTTTGGTTCGGTTAGCGATTGGACTTGTTCGAGGGTGGCGTCTGGAGCCAGTTCGCGCAGGACCAGGCCTTCGGGCATGACGTCGATGAAGGCTAGTTCCGTGACGATGTGATCTACCACCTCGACGCCGGTGAGCGGGAGGGTACACTTTTTCAGGATTTTTGGTTTGTTGTCGCGCGTGGCATGTTCCATGGCGATGAAGACGCGCTTGGCGCCGGCGACGAGGTCCATCGCGCCGCCCATGCCTTTCAGCATTTTGCCGGGAATGGCCCAATTGGCGAGAGTTCCCTTCTCGTCCACCTGAAGAGCGCCGAGGACGGTGAGGTCCACGTGGCCGCCGCGAATCATGGCGAAAGAATCCGCAGAAGAAAAATACGCCGTGCCGGGAAGCTCGGTGACTGTTTCTTTTCCCGCGTTGATTAAATCGGGATCGACTTCCGCCTCGGTAGGATACGGCCCCACGCCGAGCATTCCGTTCTCGGATTGCAAAACGACCTCCATGCCTTTAGGTACGTAATTCGCGACAAGCGTGGGCACGCCGATTCCCAAGTTGACGTAGTAGCCGTCGCGCAGCTCTAAAGCAATCCGCCGCGCAATTCGTTCCCGTTTTTGTTCGTCTGTAAGAATGGGCCAAAGCCTCCGCCGTTAGTGCATCTGGCTAAGCTTGTAGGTTAAAACAAACAAAGGCAAATACATACAAAGCACGACCAAGGGCAGCATCAGAATCCCCGCAAAAATCAGCGTGATATTAGCGAGCCACGAGCGCACGCCCCGCATAGGCACAAATTGCTTTATGACCGCGACTCCTGAAGCAAAGAGATAAAAAAGCGGGAGGGACCACCGGTACGTTGCCATCAACAGGTTTGTCGGAAACGGCAGGTCGACGGCGAGTCCTTTGAACAGCTCCGCGAAAATCGGAACGAAAATAAAGTAGCTCCTGCAAAGAATGGCGAAGTAGATGCAGCAGCAGACGGTCAACCACCAGGGAGAGTGTCCGCCCGCGGGGTGGCCCTTTGCGCTGAAAACGGGAATGATTTGTGCGCTCATGATTTTCTCACGGTGCGGCGCTCGATGCGTTTTTCGTAGCTTGGGCCTTGCAAGATTGCGTTGACGAAGATGCCGGGGGTGTGGACCTGGTCTGGCGGTAGTTGGCCGAGGTCGAGTAGTTCTTCGACTTCGGCGATTACGTGGTCGGCGGCTGTGGCCATCATCGGATTGAAGTTGCGGGCGGTCTTTCGGTAAATGAGGTTGCCCCAGCGGTCACCTTTCCAGGCTTTCAGGAAGGCAAAATTGCCGCGGAGGGCGCGTTCGAGGACGTATTGGCGGCCGTCGAAATCGCGGGTTTCCTTGCCTTCGGCAACCATTGTGCCGACACCCGTTGGGGTATAGAACGCTGGGATGCCTGCGCCGCCGGCTCTCAGACGTTCGGCCAACGTGCCCTGCGGGTTCAGCTCGACCTGCAGCTCACCGCTCAAGACAAGCCGCTCAAAGAGTTTGTTCTCACCAACGTAGCTGGAGACCATTTTCTTGACCTGGCGGTTTTGGAGGAGAATGCCGATGCCGAAGTCGTCTACGCCGGCGTTGTTGCTGACGATGGTGAGATCTTTGGTGCCTTTGCGGCAGACCGCAGCGATCAGGTTCTCCGGGATGCCGCAGAGACCGAAGCCGCCCATCAGGATGGTGGCGCTGTCGGTCAGGTTCGCGAGGGCACTGTCGGCGCTTGTGATGCGCTTATCCATGGCACACGCCATGGTGGGGTTGTGGGAAGGCGCACAGGCTGAAGCCTGTGCTACTGAAGCCGGTGCCGTGAGCGGTGATGCTTTTATCCATCGTTGTAAATGAGGAGCTAGTTTTGTGGTTTACGGCGGAAAAAGCAAGTGTTCGCCGTGGCGCTACTGGCGGGCTGTTCTAGCTGGGATGGGGGCCCCCCTCCCCCTATTTTTTCATAAGTGTTGATTCTAAAGGGAGATAAAGTCTTTTGTTTTGATACACTTTTACAAGTGTTCATTCTAAATGACTTAGAACTCTCCTTAGAAAGCAAAAAACGCCAGCAGGAATGCTGGCGCTACACAATGGTGTTACAACGTTACCTGCCTCCACTATACACTACTTTACATTTTTGTCAAGCGAATTGCGTGTGCAGATGGCTAAGTCCTTCGCAAGCGTAGAGGCGGACTTGTTTACCCTGTTATTGAGTGGCGCGGTAGGACGGGCACGGCGTGCCGCGCCCCTACCGGGAAGGCAGTGAGCGGTTTGGTCTGGCAATAATCAAAAATATCGATATTATAGAGGCATTTGTTGGATGCGTTGGGGTGCGGTTCAACTTGTCGAGGAAAGGTCACAATGAAAATTGAGGGAATGCGAAGTGGGCGGCAGGGTTTTGCTGCGCGAGTCGGGGTGTTTGGCGTGGTCGCGGCGGTTGTGCTGTGTTTGGGATTTGGAGCGGGAGTGTTTGCGCAGCACCGCATGCATGGACAGCCGGTGAAGGAAGATAGGAACCATCCGTGGATGAATGCCTCGCTTTCGCCGGACGAGCGGGCGGAGATGGTTCTGAAAGAGATGACGCTCGACGAGAAGATTGATTTGCTGCACGGGATGGGGATGCCGGGGTGGCCGCGTGAGGTGTCGCATCCAGAGCCGGAATTGGGAAATGGCGGGGCGGGATTTGTGCTGGGGGTGCCGCGGCTGGGGATTCCGTTTATTCAGATGAGCGACGCGGCTTATGGCATCAGGAGCAGCGCGGAAAATGGGCGGTACTCGACGGCGATGCCGTCGAATCTGGGAGCGGCGGCGAGTTGGGATCCGGACGCGGCGTGCGCGTTTGGGACGGTGATTGGCAAGGAGTTGCGGGCGCAGGGATACAACATGACCTTGGGCGGCGGCGTAAATGTTACGCGAGAACCGAGGAACGGCAGAACGTTTGAGTACATGGGCGAGGATCCAGTGCTGGCGGGAACACTGGTGGGCAATTTGATGAAGTGCGAGCAGGCGCAGAACGTGATTGGGGACATCAAGCATTATGCGGTGAACGATCAGGAGAGCGGGCGGAACGAGGTGGACTCCATCATCGGCAAGCGTGCGATGCGTGAAAGCGATTTGCTGGCGTTTGAGATTGGCGTGGGGATCGCGGACCCAGGCGCGGTGATGTGCTCGTACAACGCGGTGAACGGGGATTTTGCCTGCGAGAACAAATATTTGCTGACGGATGTTTTGAAGAAGGAGTGGGGATTCAAGGGATTCGTGGTTTCGGATTGGGGCGGGACGCACAGCACGATCAAAGCGTCGGCGGCGGGTTTGGACAATGAGGAGCCGCTGGATGAATTTTTTGGAGCGAAGCTGAAGGAAGCGGTGGAAGCAGGGAAAGTTCCGCAGGCGGAACTGGATGAACATGTACGGCGCGTGCTGCGGACGGAGTTTGCTTGCGGGCTTGTGGATCACCCGATGCAGAAGGGAGTGCCGGATGTGGAGGCAAATCTCGCGGCGGCGCGAAGGGTTGAAGAAGGCAGCGCGGTGCTGCTGAAGAATGCGAACGGGCTGCTGCCTTTGCGGAGCGCGGCGGTGAAGTCGATTGCGGTGATTGGGCCGCATGCGAATGAAGGGATGATGTCGGGGAGCGGATCGGCGCAGGTGGATGCGCCGGGGAGGGCGTCGGCTGGATGGATGGCGCAGGTGTGGTTTCCGCCGTCACCCATAGGCGTGCTGGAGAACAAGTTTCCGGGAGCGAAGGTGGAATTTGATTCGGGCGCGAATCTTGAATCGGCGGCGGCGTTGGCGAAGAGATCAGACATCGCCATCGTGTTTGTGTACCAGTGGGAAAGCGAAGGAATGGACCTGGAGAATTTGTCGTTGCCTGTGAAGCAGGATGATTTGATCGCGGCGGTAGCGGCGGCGAATCCGAAGACGGTGGTGGTGCTGGAGACGGGGACGGCGGTGACGATGCCGTGGTTGGACAAGGTGGGAGCGGTATTGGAGGCCTGGTACGCGGGGAGCAAGGGTGCGGCCGCTGTCGCGAACATTTTGGCGGGCGACGTGAATCCGAGCGGAAAGCTGCCGATGACGTTTCCGAAAAGCGAGGCGGACCTGCCGCATCCGAACTTGATAAAGCCAGGGCCGGGACAGACGGGCGAAGCGGCAGTGATGAAGACGGGAGAGGCTAAGGCGACGTTTAGCGTGAAGTACGACGAGGGATTAAAGGTCGGGTACAAGTGGTACGACGCGGAAAAGAAGGCGGTGTTGTTTCCGTTCGGGTATGGGCTGTCGTATACGAAGTTCAGTTATTCCGGCTTGAAAGTGACGACTGGAAAAGAGCGGGCGGTGACTTTTACGGTGAAAAATACCGGGACGCGCGAGGGGGCGGAGATTGCGGAAGTCTATGTGTCGCTGCCGGAGGGATTGGGTGAGCCGCCGAAGCGGTTGGTGGGTTGGAGCAAGGTGTGGCTGAAAGCGGGGGAGAGCAAGGAAGTGAGCGTGACGTTGATTCCAAAATACCTGTCGATTTTTGACGAGGCGGCGGATGGGTGGAAATTGGCGCCGGGGAGCTATACGCTTATGGTGGGGGGATCGTCGGCGGATTTGCCCCTGACGCAAAAGATGGATTTAAAATAAAGGTGATTTACGGGCAGATGGAGGGGTCTCTTTACTGAATGAGCCTCTAACTACGAGGGTGTCGGGCTGTGGACTTTATCATGATCATGAACACCAAAAAGTTCTGGGCCCGTTACAGAAGGTACCCGGCAGCAATTTTGTTAACTGGCGTTGCAACGGCAGCCATCGCAGGCGGACAGAAGTCTCCAATCATTGCGACTGCAAAGCCGAGCGCCGATGGCTACGATTTGGGGGAAAGCGTTAATGCCACGCTGACGATCTCGAACCGTGGCCAGGGCAGGATAAGTTTTCATACCTGCGGGGGGTATTCGATATCGGTCGAAGTCAGGAACGAGCGAGGTGCTCCCGTACCCGTATCGGAGCCGGCGAGGCCGGTACGAAAAGATGGCGAGCTGATTTTACCCCCCGACCCAATCGATAGTCTTCCGATCTGCGTCTCGGACCAGATTGTCATAGTAATCCCTGGTGAGTCGTGGAGCAGGGTTCTCTCGGTGAATTCCTACGCTGATTTGAAGACGCCCGGCGTCTACAGCGCCAGAATTGTTTGGTCTCCGGGAAATCTGATCGACACCGAGGCTGCCTCTAACTGGTTCCAATTCACAATCCGAGCGAAAGCAAAAAAGTAGCGGGTATTGCTGAAACGGGCGTGGCGTAATGCGTCCCTACAAGAGTTGTAAATCGTGCTAAAACTCGTGGGCTATGATGCGGTTGGCTGTGACAACGGCCAGCCGGGAAAGAAGCCTCCGATGGCCCGCCAGAACTTTCACAGCGGTTTCACACTGCTCTGCAAAACTCCGATTCATGTTGCTGCGGTTGAAAATTCCTTGATTCCTCGCGGTCCCCTGCGCTGCGCACTTGGGATGCTCCTTGCGCTGATGGCATGGTGTGCCCCGGCCTGGGCGCAGGAGAAGGATCAAACCGCGCCGGCGTCGGCTGCAGAAGTTAAGGAATTACGGGCGGTGGTGCAGGGCTTGTTGACGCGCGTAGCGGATTTGGAAAGCCAGCTGAAGGAACAGAAGCCCGGTTCGGGCGTGGATACTGGGAGAAAAAATCTCGTGGCTGGCGACGCACCTGCTGGGGTCCCTGCGGCTCAGGTACAGCCTGTAGGCGCTCCCGGTGCCCCTGCGGAGATTGCGACCAGTTCGGCATCCCTCGCGCCCGCGCAGGGCGGTGCCGCCGACGCGCCCAAAGTGCAAGCGAACGCAGACGAGCAGGGGAGTCTTGGGTTTCTGCATGGAGCGACGCTGAATTTCCTGCTGGACGAATATTACGAATACAACTTCAACAACCCGGTTGGCAGGGTGAACGCGCTGCGGGCTTACGACGTTTTGAGCAACAACATCAACTTGAATCAGGCGGACGTAGTTTTCGAGAGAGCGCCCGATGTGTCCGGTGGGAGCCCGTTTGGAGTGCGTCTCGATCTGCAATTCGGACAGGCGACGGACACGCTGCAGGGCAATCCGGCGAACGAGCCTCGGCCGGATATTTATCGGAACATTTTTCAGGCTTATGGGACGTATGTGGCACCGATTGGGAACGGGTTAACGATCGACATAGGGAAATTTGGGAGTTCGATCGGGATCGAGGGAAATTATACGAAAGACCAGATCAATTATTCGCGGGCTTACTGGTTTGATTTTCTGCCGTTTTATCACATGGGGGTGCGCGCGGCGTACAAGGTCAACGATAAGCTGACGTTGAACTACTGGGTGGTGAACGGGACAAACCAGGTGGAAGCGACCAACGGTTATAAGGATGAGCTGTTCGGATTTACGGCCACGCCGAATAAAAATATAACGTGGAGCGTGAACTATTACATCGGACAGGAGCATCCGGACAGGCTTGAGGTCGCGTCGAGCGGGCCGGTACCCGTGCAGCCTGGGCTGACGTTTCAGGCGATTACGCCGGCGCCGAACGGCAAGCTGCACATCTTTGACTCGTACGTGAGCTGGCAGGCGACGCCGAAGCTGACGTTTGCGCTGGAAGGCGATTACGTAATCGAGCGAGAGTGGGCTACGACCGCGCCGGGAGAGTCGTCGGCGCCTTCGCATGTGATTGGTGGAGCGGCTTACGTGAAGTACCAGTTCTCGCCGAGATTTTCGGTGGGTGGGCGGACGGAATATCTCTCGGATCGTGGGGGGCTTTTCAGCGGGATTACTCAGGCTTTGAAGGAGACTACCGCTACGTTTGATTACAAACTTTATGATGGGTTCTTGATGCGGTACGAGTGGCGGCGGGATTTCTCGAACAGGCCTTCCTTTTTCACGAGTGCGAATGGCGTGCTGAGCAAGGAACAGCAGACGGTGTCGATCGGGCTGGTCTGGTGGCTGGGGAGGAAGGAAGGGGCGTGGTAAGCAAAACTCGAGGACACCGATGAGGGCAGTCTGCGAGACACAAAAGCGGGCGGGGCAAGCCCCGCCCCTACAAGGAGCGGAGGAGTTTGTAGAGTTCGTTGGCGGCGTCGAAGTCGGCTTCGAGGTCGCGGGAGGCGAGGCGTTCGCGAAGGTCGTCGAGGCGTCGTGCGAAGAGGTCGAGGGAGGCGGAAAGGACTTCTTTGTTGGTTAGGACGATGTCGCGCCAGGTGGAGTAGGGGCTGCCAGCCAGGCGGAGGGAATCGCGGAGGCCGGGGCCTGCCAGCGTGATGGGGAGGCCGTTTTCGTCGAGATGATCGTAGAGGAAGGAGCCGAGGGCTACGGCGGCGAGTTGCGGGAGATGCGAGGCGAGGCCTACAGCGTAGTCGTGTTGCGTTGCGCCCAGCCAGAGTGGGCGGGCGCCGATTTTTTCGAGGATTTTTGTGAAGGCGGAGACGCGCGGGTCGTGGTTGTCGCTGGAAGCGCCGATTAGAGCGTAGGTGTTGTTGCGGAAGAGGTCGGCGTCGGCTTGCGTGATGCCGGACTGTTCTTTGCCTGCCATGGGATGGCCGCCGAGGAAGAGTTTGGTGGAATCTTCAGCGAAAAGTCCGGCGGCGGAATCAGTGATGCGGACTTTGGTGCTGCAGGCGTCGGTGATGAGGGCATTTCCTGGAGCAAGGCTCACGATTTCCGGGAGGAGATCGAGAGTGGCGCCGATAGGGAGCGCGATGTAGATGAGGTCGGCGTTGGCCAGCGCTGGGGCAAGTTCGTCTGAGAAGGCGACATCGAGGGCACTGCGAGATTGCGCTTCACGCACGACTTCGGCGCGGTCCCATCCGGTGATGTGAATGTCGGCGGTATATTTGCGGAGGGCCAGGGCAAAAGAGCCGCCGATTAGGCCGGTGCCGAGGATGGTGGCACGGTTGATTAAGTGAGACATGGGAAGAGGTCGACAGTCGACAGTCGACGATTCAAAGTTAAAGGAAAGAGACAAGAAAGAGAAAAAGAAAAAGAAAAGATAACACGGAGGCGCGGAGTGCGCAGAGATGGCGCAGAGAGACCTTGAACGGACGTTAGGGCAGCGATGGTCGCAGGTTTACTTGCCAAAGCAGATTCCTCGCTTCGCTCGGAATGACAATTTTATCTTTGCGCTGGGGTTCATGCATTACGCCATGCGGCGGCCGATGGCTGGAGCGATGATGCGGAGCTCGGCCATGAGTTGCGTGAAGGCTTCCGGGTCGAGGGATTGCGCGCCGTCGGAGAGGGCGTGGTCTGGGTCGTTGTGGACTTCGATCAAGAGGCCGTCGGCGCCTGCGGCTACCGCGGCTCGGGCCATCGCCGGGACCTTGTCGCGGCGGCCCGTGCCGTGGGATGGGTCGGCCAGCATCGGCAAGTGGGAAAGTTTCTTGATGACCGGGATGGCGGCGATGTCGAGCGTGTTACGCGTGTAGGTCTCGAACGTCCGGATGCCGCGTTCGCAGAGGATTACGTTGTAGTTGCCGCCGGCGAGGATGTATTCGGCACTCATCAGGAGTTCCTCCATGGTGGCGGACATGCCGCGCTTGAGGAGAACTGGCTTTCGGACTTCGCCGAGGGCGCGAAGGAGAAAGTAGTTTTGCATGTTGCGAGCGCCTACCTGGAAGACGTCTACATATTGCAACATCATCTGGATTTGCGAGGCGTCCATCACCTCGCTGACGGTAAAGAGGTCGAACTTGTCGGCTGCTTCGCGCATGAGCTTGAGGCCGGGTTCGCCCATGCCTTGAAAGGCGTATGGAGATGTGCGCGGCTTGAAAGCGCCCGCGCGAAGGATTTTTGCGCCGGCTTTCGCGACGCTTTCGGAGACCGAGAAAATTTGCTCGCGGGATTCGACGGAGCACGGGCCCGCGGCTACGACCACTTCGTTGCCGCCGATTTTTACGCCGCGTCCTAAATCAACAATCGTGCCTTCGGGTTTGAACTGGCGGCTGGCCAGCTTGAAGGGTTGCGTGATGCGCATGACTTCGCGCACGCCTTCGAGAAGTTCGAAGTCGCGATGGTCGAAATCGCGATGGACGCCTACGGCGCCGAGGACAGTGTGCGATTCGCCGGTGGAGCGGTGGACGTTAAAGCCGCTGCCGATCAGGCGATCGATGACGTGCTGGATTTGGGTGTCGGTGGCGCCTTCTTGCATTACGATGACCATGAGTAGTCCTGATTCCCTTTCGTTATTCCGCTGAATGCGGAGAAATTCACGATTGCAGCAAATTGGAGATCGCGATGTTTCGGGCACCAACCAACCTTGCAAGACCGAGGAGGCCGGTCATTCATTCCCGCCATTGTCACTTTTGAGATGCTTGCCGCCTGGGTGCATGGCGTCGCGTTCGGCGGCGCGGGCTTCGTCAATGATGCGCTCGAAGAGACGGCGAATGGCAGCGTCCGAGAGCGGGCCGGGATTGGTGCGCTCGGCGTTGGCGAGGACTTCGTTTTCGCGGTCAGGTTGATAGAGCGGGATATTGGCAGCTTGTTTGAGCTTGCCGATTTCGAGGGCGCAGCGCGACCGCGCGTTGAGGAGCTCGACGAGTTGTTTGTCGATTTCATCGATGCGGCGGCGCCAGTCGGAGAGGTTCATCGCGGAACCTCAACGTGAAAGAAAAAGCAGATTCCTCGCTTCGCTCGGAATGACAGGACGCTGGGTGGTGGCCGAGAAGTCATGGGGCCACCTCGCGGCGCGAGAGGCCGTGGCGCGCGGCTTCTTTCAGGGAACGGATGCGAGTGGCTAGGGCCGCGGCCGCGGTGTCGATTGTTGCGGGAGTCGGATTCGTGGCGGTGGCTTTCTCGATTTCGGAGACTAGCGCGGAGCCCACTACCGCTGCGTCGGCCAGGCCGCCGAGAACGGAGACGTGGCCGGGGAGCGAGATGCCGAAACCTACGGCGATGGGTAGATGCGTTACTTTGCGGACGCGGCGCAGGAGGGCCGGAAGATCGTCGGGGAGGGCGTCTTTCGCGCCGGTTACACCGGTACGTGAAATCAAATAGAGAAAACCGGAGGACACGGCGGCAATTTTGGCGAGGCGTTCGTCGGTCGAAGTCGGAGCGCCGAGGAAAATCGTGTCGAGATGGTGCGCGGCCAGGGCACAGCGATATTCCTCCGATTCTTCGGGCGTGAGATCGGTGATCAGAACGCCGTCGGCTCCAGCGTTTTCAGCGGCGCTCGCGAAATTTTCCAGGCCCATTTGAAGGACCGGATTGTAGTAGCTGAAGAGCACCAGCGGGACTTCCGAGAATTCGCGGATGCGCCGAACTAATGCAACGACATGAGCCAGCGTGGTGTGCGACTTCAAACCGCGTTCGGAGGCACGTTGGATCGTGGGGCCGTCGGCTAATGGATCACTGAAGGGGACGCCAAGTTCGATGACGTCGGCACCGGCTTCGGCCAACGCGAGAACAAACTTCAGCGTGGCATCCAACGTGGGGTCGCCCGCCGTGATGTAGGCAACGATACCGAGTTCGCCGGATTCGCGCAGTTCGGCGAAGCGTTTGGAGATGCGGGTCGAGCTGGGAGCAACGGCAGCCATAAATGAGAAAGAAAGATTAGCAGAAATACGCGAAGGCGGCAGTGTGCAACCATCGCTGGGCAACCGCCGTCCCACTCCATAACGCTTTTTCGAAAGCGGTCCAGTTTTAACAAGCTAGTACGGGGGGCGTGTAGTGACTGGGATGAGAAATCCTTCCTACCGCAGCATAGCTCTTGCCGGAATGGTTGTTTCGTTCTGCGCGCTTGGCGCGTTGTGGGCACAGAGCCAACAGAGCTACAAGCAATCCCTCGAAGGAGCTGCAATAACAAAACTGTCTCCGCCTATCTATCCGCCGTTGGCGCGTCAGGCTAGGATAACGGGCGATGTCGTGGTGAGGCTGGAAGTCCGACCCGACGGAAGTGTCGTGTCAGCAACGGTGATCAGTGGCCACCCGCCCCTGATCGCGGCTGCACTAGACAATGCCCAGCATTCGCAATTCCTCTGCAATGACTGCGGCGAGGAAGTGCATTCGTATCGTCTGGTTTATACGTTCGAGTTGAATCCATCGAATGGTTGCGCGGACCTGGATGACAAATCGAAGCCCAGCCAGGAGCAGTCCTACCCTCGCGTCACGCAATCGCCGGGACGTGTTGCCATTGTCGATAGACCAATGATTATCTGTGATCCTTCAGGGTACACGAAAGTTCGTTCCATAAAGTGTCTTTATTTGTGGAAATGCGCCTTCCCGCGCCACATCGCTTTCGAATAGTCCGAACTATTCCGAGTGCCAGCTCAAGTGGCGGGTGTAGGTGTCCATGTCTTTGTCGCCGCGGCCAGAAAGGTTGAGGATGACGAGGTCGTCGGCGGTGAGTTTGGGGCGATTACAAGTGGAAGGAGCGACGCGCTCGATAATTCCGGCGACGGCGTGAGCGGATTCTAGCGCGGGGATAATGCCTTCGATGCGCGAGAGGAGGCGTGCGGCTTCCAGTGCCGCTTGATCACTAACCGCGGAGTATTCGGCACGGCCTTCGTCGGCTAGCCAGGCGTGTTCGGGGCCGATGGCTGGGTAATCGAGGCCGGCGGAGATGGAATGTGTGGTGGCGATTTGGCCGTCTTCCGTTTGCAAAATGTAGGTGTACGTCCCCTGGAGGACGCCGGGGCGCGCGCCGGTAAAACCCTGATGCGCGGCGAGGCGCGCGGCGTGTTCGCCGAGTTGGCCGCCGCGGCCGCCGGCTTCAATACCGACCATTTTTACCGAGGGATCGCGCAGAAATTGGTGGAAGAGGCCGATGGCGTTCGAACCGCCGCCTACGCAGGCGAAAAGATGCGTGGGGAGGCGTTTTTCTGCGGCGAGAATTTGTTCGCGGGCTTCGCGGCCGATCACCGACTGAAAATCGCGCACCATCGTGGGATAAGGATGCGCGCCGAGGACTGACCCGAGCAGATAGTGCGTGTTGCGCACGTTAGTGACCCAATCGCGCATGGCTTCATTGATGGCGTCCTTCAGGGTGCGGCTGCCGGAATCGACGCCGACGACTTGCGCGCCGAGCATGCGCATGCGCGAAACGTTGAGCGCCTGCCGCACCATGTCTTCCGTGCCCATGTAAACGACACATTCGAGGCCGAGATGCGCGGCGACGGTTGCGGAAGCAACGCCATGCTGGCCCGCCCCGGTCTCCGCGATGATGCGCGGCTTGCCCATTTTTACGGCAAGCAAACCCTGGCCGATGGCGTTATTAATTTTGTGCGCGCCGGTGTGAAGCAAATCCTCGCGCTTGATGTAGATGCGCGGGCCTCCGAGATGCGAGGTGAGGCGCGAAGCGAATTGCAGCGGCGTGGGACGTCCCGCGAAATTCTTCAGCAGATCGGCGAATTCGGCCTGGAAGCGCACGTCGGTTTTCGCGGCTTCATAAGCGCGCTCCAGCTCAAACAGCGGCACCATCAGCGTTTCGGGAACGTAGCGTCCGCCGTACGGGCCGAAGCGTCCGGGAGCGAGTGTTGCAGAGCGGAGGGTCGAGCTCATGGGGTCTTCTTCTGGGAATCGGAGACAGACAAGAACGTCTGTCCTACCTGCCCGGGTTGTCCGGTTTGCGGCGCGTTCAACTGCTCTTCTGCGCGGCGCACTTCTTCAATAAAAACCTGAACCTTGGCGTGGTCCTTTTTGCCGGGCTTTGATTCCACGCCGCCGGCGACGTCAACGGCATAAGGACGCACGGCGCGAATGGCGGCACCGACGTTTTCCGGCGTGAGGCCGCCCGCTAAAATGATACGGTGCGCGGGGGCAACGCGCCGCGCGACGTTCCAATCGGCGTTTGATCCTGTGCCACCAAATTGGCCTGCACGAGAGCCGTCCAGCAAAAATCCAAAGGCATCGAGATATTTGTCGAGCGTCGAAACAGGGAAATCCGCGCCGACGCGAAACGCTTTGATAACGGGAACCACGCGGGCGACATCGGAAACGACGGACGGGGTTTCGTCACCATGGAGCTGGGCCGCAGTGAAGCGCACAAACGCGTGAAGAGAAATGATGTCGGCGGGTTTCGCGTTTACGAAGATGCCAACGGACTGAACTTCTCCCGGGAGCCTTGCACGCATCGTGGCGGCTTCGACCGTGGAAACGCGCCGGAGGCTTTTTTCGTAGAAATTGAAGCCGAGCATGTTGGCGCCGGCCTCGCACGCTGCCTTGGCGTCCGGCCAGTTGGTAATGCCGCAAATCTTGACGAGGATCATGGCGTTTTAAACGGGATGCGCGGAGCGGCCGAGAAATGTTCCCAGCGCGGCGGCGGGATCGGGGGAAAGCATGAGACTTTCGCCGATCAGAAAAGCGTCGAAGCCCGCGGTGCGAAGTTTGGTGAGATCGTCGTGGTTGCGCAAGCCGGATTCGCTGACCGCGATGCAAGTATCGGGGATGCGGCCGACGAGCTCGAAAGACGTCTCAACGCGGAGGCCGAGAGTGTTCAAGTCGCGATTGTTTATGCCGATGATGCGGGCTTGGGCGGCGAGAGCGCGGTCGAGCTCGGCGGCAGTGTGAACTTCGACGAGCGGCTCCATGCGCAGCTCGCGGCCGAGGGCAAGGAGATCGCGAAGAAGTTCGTCGCCGAGGGCGGCGACAATCAACAGGAAGCTGTCGGCGTCGTTCGCGCGTGTTTCCCAGACTTGCCACGGATCGAAAATGAAGTCCTTGCGAAACACCGGGATTTTTACGGCGTTGCGCGCATCCCGGAGATTTTTCAGAGAGCCGCGAAAGAATTCTCCTTCGGTGAGAACGGAGAGGACGGCGGCGCCTGCGGCTTCCAGAGTCTGCGCCAACTCTACGGGATGAAATGGATCGCGAAGAACACCTTTGGAAGGTGACGCGGGCTTCAGTTCAGCGATAATGTTCAGAGAGTTGCGTGTGAGCGCGGCAGGAAAATCGCGAAGAGGCGTCGCGGCCTTGACGCCATAGCGCAGCGCGGTCTCGGGAAGAACCCGTTTGCGGTGATCGACCTCAAGACGGCGCGCGCGCAGAATGCGTTCGAGGACGGTTCCACTATCGGCTTGAGCGCTTATGGCCATTCGTTTGTATGCTAGGGTCGGGCAATAATAGTGTCAAATGCGGTGGCAGGATACAAGCGGCGATAGGCGGGCTTAAGGAGAATCGATGGGTTTTCAGGCGGAGTACGGGGCGTTGTTGGAAGAGCTGGCGCGGGAGGCCGATGCCATCGCGATGCGCTATTTTCGGGCGGATGAGATTCGCATCGACCGCAAGGAGGACGGCTCGGCGGTGACGCAGGCGGACCGCGGCGTTGAAGAAATGGCGCGTGCCAAGGTAGCCGCAAGCGGCCTGGCGATGGACGTTCTTGGCGAAGAGATGGGCGGGGAGAACGCGAAAGGGCCGGCGACGACGGGCCGGGCGCGCTTGATCGTCGATCCGATCGACGGAACGGAAGAGTTTTCGCGCGGGATTGGAACGTTTGGAACGCTTCTCGGTATCGAGCGCGATGGAGAGATCGTGGCGGGAATGGCGAGCGCGCCTGCGCTGGGAGTGCGCTGGTGGGCGTTTCGCGGCGAAGGCGCATGGAGGAACGGGAAAAGAATTCACGTTTCGAAAGTGGAAAAATTGAACGATGGGATGGCGTTTACGGGAGGAACCGGCCCCAACAAAAATCGCGACAGGATCGAGAAGATGCGGAGGCTACTGGACGCGGCGCGCCACGGGCGCTCTCTCGGCGGATTCTGGCAGCACATGCTGGTTGCGGAGGGCTCGATCGAGGCGGCGCTGGATTTGCATTCGAAGGCTTGGGATCTGGCTCCGCTGGGGATTATCGTGGAGGAAGCCGGCGGCCGCGCGACCGACGTAAACGGAAAGCGTTCGATTTACAGCGGCAACATGATCAGCACCAACGGAAAGATTCATGACGAGGTGCTTGCGCTTTTGCAGTGAGGGCGAAATAGCTCGCCAAATTGGATGTTTCGATGTTGGAAACGAATATCTAACCTAAGCTTCCGAAGACTGGGCGCAGGTTGTTCCTCATGGGGTCGTTCAATGGACATCAAAACACAGGCCGCAAAGGCTGAGAAGCTGAGGAAGTTGCACTTTGGGCCGCGGATTCTGGCGCTGCCCAATGCGTGGGATGTGGTTAGCGCGCGAATCCTCGAAGAGTTGGGGCATCTTGCCATTGCGACGAGCAGCGCAGCCATCGCATTTTCGCTGGGATATCCCGATGGGCAGCGGATTTCTCGAAGCGAGATGCTGAACGCTGTCGCGCGGATTACGCAAGCGGTGCGTGTTCCCGTTACTGCGGATCTGGAATCGGGATATGGCAAAACGCCGGAAGAAATCGGTGAGTTCACGAAAGCCATGGTCGCCGCTGGCGCTGTGGGGCTGAACTTCGAGGACATTACCGGGGACGATGAGAGCTCGCACGTCGAACTTGGGCTGCAACTGAGGAAAATCCGTGCGATTCGGGAAACCTCGGAAGCGCTGGGCGTGTCGGTGGTGATTAACGCGCGCACGGACATTTATCTGATGCCCATCGGACCTGCGGGGACGCGCTTCGAACGTGCCGTCGAGCGGCTGCGAGCGTATCGCGAGGCGGGCGCGGATTGTTTGTTCGTGCCTGGCCTTTGCGATCGGGAAACGATAGAAAGGCTGGTGAAAGCGATTGGCGCGCCGCTGAACATTCTGGCTTCGCAGGGCTGTCCGTCGCTCGGCGAACTGGAAAAGTTGGGAGTGGCGCGTGTGAGCGCTGGCTCTTCGGCGATGCGCGCAGCAATGGGAGCATTTCAGCGCGTCGCGAAAGATTGGCTTGCGCACGGCTCCTACGATTCCCTCACGCAGGTCACTATCCCTTACGCCGAACTGAATGGCATGATGGCGCGAAAGCTTTTGTGAAAGATTCTTTAAAGAATTCTGCGTTCAACCATGCCTGATAAAAGCGTTCTCCTAGCAGCCTTAAATGAAGAAATTGTTGCCTGCCGGAAATGCCCGCGGCTGGTCGAGTATCGAGAAGAAGTAGCTCGCGAAAAACGCCGCGCCTTTCGCGATTGGACCTACTGGGGCAAGCCCGTGCCGGGGTTCGGGGATGCGCAGGCGCAGCTGCTGATTCTGGGGCTGGCGCCCGCAGCGCACGGCGGGAATCGCACCGGGCGCGTTTTCACAGGAGATCGGTCGGCTGATTTTCTTTTCGCAGCCCTCTATAAAGCTGGTTTCGCCAATCAGCCGACTTCCGCGCGGCGCGACGATGGCTTGCGCCTGAGCAACGCCTACATCGCAGCAACGATTCGCTGCGCGCCACCCGCGAATAAACCGTTGCCCTCTGAAATCCTGAATTGCCGAGGCTATCTGGAGCGCGAGATGGATGTCTTGAAGCCACACGCAGTGCTGGCGCTTGGCAAAATCGCCTGGGACGCATATCTTGAAATTCTGAAGCAGCGCGGCGTAATTGCATCGAGAGCCGACTTTCGTTTTGCGCACGCTGCTGAAGCAGATTTGCCGGGCGGCAACGGCCGTCTCTTTGGCGTCTACCATCCCAGCCAGCAAAATACGCAAACCGGTCGCGTAACGCCTGCGATGTACGCGCAAGTCTTGCGGCGAATGCAGCGGTTCCTCTCCAAATAACAACTCGAGGCGTGACGGCAGGTTGCAAGCGCTGTGTCGGCATTAGCAGGCACTGGGGTGACGCAAATCCCTGACACTCTCCCAGCAACTCCCAGCAAGCATCGCCGTCAGCGCGTTCAACTGTATGTTTTTCCAGCCACTTACCGGGACAAAGAAATGTCTCGTTTGGCGAACTGCATGCATCTCTGAACGCCGGGATGGAATTCGAGAGGTAATCATGCAGTCGAAAAATCGGAAACGAGTTTTGTCAGGAATCGTGGCCCTGGGAGCAATGCTGGGCAGCGGAATCGCGAGCCTGGCATGTGCCCAGCAGACTTCGCAGGAGCAGCCTCCGCAGCAGTCGGGAGAAAAGCCGGTCATCTCCGAAGATCACATCGGCAAGGCCGAGGAGCAGGAAACAAAGGCCGCGGACGGCAAACGCCACGGATTACCACTGGAAACCTACGGCGTCGTGCCGGGAACAAAATTCCTGGTCTCGCTGGAAGACGATTTGGGCACGAAGGGCACCGCGGATCGTATGAAATTCAAAGTGAAAACTTTGGAGCCGCTGGAAGCGGGCAGCGGATTCTACCTGCCCTCGGGCGCGGAAATCGAAGGCCATGTGAGCCACGTGGAAGCGGCAGGCAACACTGGCCGCGCAAGACTCTGGCTGACCTTCGATGAAATTCACACCAACTTTGGACGCTTGCCCATCGTGGCGGAAGTTGTGAGCGTCCCCGGCGAGCACAATGTGCGAACCAAGCCCGGCCAGGAAGGGTTGATCGAGGGACGAAGTAGCTCACAGCAGGACGCCGCGCAAGCGGCGGCCACAGGCGCAGCACTCGGCGCAGTAAAAGGCGTAAAAGACAAAGACAAAAAAGCAGCCGCCGAGGGCGCCGCCATGGGAGCACTCACCGCCTATCTAATGGAGATAGGCCGCGGGCAAGAGCTGAATCTACCAAAAGGCACAAAACTGGAACTTGAGCTGGGGCGCGCCCTCTATCTAGTGAAAGAGTAAGCGCCGACTCTGCAGGGTCACAATCGAAGATGCCAGGCAGCGCCCGGACCATCGTGCCCGGCGGTCAACAAATTGGTCACCACTGCCAGGGATGAGCCGGCGCAGCACGGAGGCTGCGCCGGCTTTTGCATTTCAATCCCATCAAGATGGTTCTGGCAGAGAATTTCACACCGCCTGCGTGCTGCCAGCAACCTCTTGGCAAGCCTACCGTCCGCTTGTTACAGTCAAAGTATCCAGCCCGCACCAGAATCTGCGAAAATAAGAGCATCCGCATGAGAGAGGCGTACACGCATGGGCGATGAGGGCAGAAGCGCAGTGCGCGCGATGGAACCGCTCGAGCGCAAGGACCGCGTGCTGATTGTCGAAGACGAAGACAACGCGCGCAAGGGCTACGAGCAACTCCTGCAACGATGGGGTTTCGATGTGCTCGGCGTGGCGACCGCGGAAGAAGCGCTGGCGAAATTTGCCAGCTATCAGCCGGACACGCTCATCGCGGACGTCGAGCTCCCCGGAATGAACGGCCTGGACTTGATCAAACAGCTTGGCCCGGAATTGCTGGATGTTCCAGCAGTCGTCATCACCGGCAAAGGAAGCGAGGAGCGCGCGGTAGCGGCAATCGAGTCCGGCGCGTTTTGGTACATCGAAAAACCTCTCAAGGGTCCGGTGCTGCGCGCCTTGCTGGACCGCGCTTTGAGCAAGGCGCGTGACGCGCGCCAACTCGTCGTGCTCCAGCGGCAATTGCGCGAAGCAGGACGCCTCGGCGAACTGGTAGGCGCGTCAAAGCCGATGCAGGAAGTCATGCGTATCGTCGAGATGGCCGCGCCAAGCTCCGCCTCCGTGCTGATCACCGGCGAAACCGGCTCCGGCAAAGAAATCGTAGCGCGCACGATCCACAAACTTTCGCCACGCGCGACGGGCCCGTTCGTCCCCATCAACTGTTCCGCAATCCCCGAATCCCTGATGGAAAGCGAGATTTTCGGCCACGAGCGCGGCGCGTTCACCGGCGCAGCCGAACGCCGCATCGGCTGCTTCGAACTCGCCGACAACGGCACGCTGCTGCTCGATGAGATCGGCGAGATGCCCGCGCCGACGCAGGCAAAGCTCCTGCGCGTGCTGGAAGACAGAAAAGTCCGCCGGCTGGGAAGCAAAAGCGAAACGCCCATAGATGTGCGCGTCTTGGCAGCCACAAACAAAGACCCAGAAAAAGCCGTAGCCGCCGGCGAGCTTCGACAGGACCTCTATTTCCGCCTGAACGTCTTTCACATCAATCTCCCGCCACTCCGCGAGCACAAAGACGACATTCCCTTGCTGGTTGAACACATCCTGCGCGACGTCAACGCCAAGCACGGCAAACACGTCCGCGGCATCGGCGCCGAAGTCCAGGAAATTTTCATGAGCCACACCTGGCCGGGCAATATCCGCGAACTCCGCAACGTCCTCGAACGCGCGACCATCATGTGCGATAAGGAGCTCATCACTCGCGCGTGCCTCCCAGGCGAATTCGGCAAATCATCGCCAAAAAGTCCCAGCGATCTCTCCTCGATCAAATTCCCTGTGGGTACAACGGTTGACGCCATGGAACGCGAGCTCATCCTGCAAACTCTGAACGCCACAGGCAACAACAAAACGCGCGCCGCCGAACTCCTCGCCATCAGCCTCAAAACTCTCCACAACAAGCTGAAAGAATACGGCGGCGACCGCGCCGAGGCAGAGTAGGAAACCGCGATGCAGCTACGGCTGCGAACAAAACTCACGCTCGTGATGACCGGACTGGTGCTGCTGGTCGTGGCAGCGGTGTGCGTCGTCTTGGTGGCGCAACTTCTCGATCAAGTCCTTCAGCAGACGGACAAAAGTGCCGCCCAAATTGCCAACCAGGTATTCCAGTCGGCGCACCGCGCCGTGCTCAATGCCCCCAATGAGGGTCTTCGGCCGGAATCGACGAGCGCCAAGGACGTCCACGACTATGTGCGGCACGTCTTCGAGAT
Organism: Candidatus Acidiferrum sp.; assembly: GCA_035313865.1. Taxonomy (GTDB): domain Bacteria; phylum Acidobacteriota; class Terriglobia; order Acidiferrales; family UBA7541; genus Acidiferrum. Next base: position 29,142 of record DATFZY010000134.1, on the reverse strand, counting down.
CGACGAACTCCTGCACGCACAGCTGGACGCCGCGAGTTCGACTTTTTCGATTTATGAGGTATCGATCACGGACGTGGACGGCTTGGTTTTGGTGTCCACCGATGAATCGAAGCAAGGAAAGTTTGCGACGCGATGGACACCGCTCTCTCAGCTTACCCAGCGCGGCTTGAGCCACGCTGTGAGAATTCTCGCCGGACCTCCCAGAATTTATGAGTTCGATTATCCGTTCGACAATGGGGACGATCCATTCGGCGAGGTACGGGTCGCCATTTCTTCTGGATTATTGGTTACCGAGCTTTCGCCGAGCTTGCGGAAACTTGCGACCATCGTCATTTTTGCCTTGATCATCTCCGCGCTGCTCGCCGCAGTGGTGAGCAGAGCAGCGCTGGCACCTCTGGCGAAGATTTCCGCGCAATTGGACAGAATCTCCGCCGGCCAGTATGACGCTCCGGTCCCCGAGGTCATGGGCTTCGGCGGAAGCGGCGACGAGCTCGGCCAAGTCAGCCGCAAAATCACGCAGGTCGGCCAGCAGTTGCGCGGCGTGCATGAAATCTTCAGCACCATGCGCGAAAACATGAACTCGGTCATGGCGGGTCTGGAAGACGGCCTGCTTCTCTTTACGCGCGACGCGCGCGCGGTGATGGTCAGTCCAGCCGCAGAAAAATTCCTTGGCGCACCGGCAGGGCAGTTTCTCGGAAGGCGCGTAACCGAAATTTTCCCAATTGGCCACCCGCTCCGCGAAGCGCTGCACATCGAAGGCGACGAGTTACTCGAGGTCGCCGCGGAAACCGAATTGAAAACCACGGAAGGTGACAGGCGTGTCAGTGTCAGCGTGCAGGCCATTCAGGAAGACGGCGAGCGCATGGGCGCGCTCGTGACGCTCCGCGATCTCGATTCGCTCGAGAGCATCAACACCCAACTCCAGGTGAGCGAGCGTCTCGCCGCATTGGGCCGCATAACCGCAGGCGTCGCGCACGAAGTCAAAAATCCCCTCAACTCAATGCGCCTCTGGCTCGAAAATCTGAAAGAATCCCTTCCGCCGGATTCAGACAGCAGCGCGAAACAAGCCGTCCAAGTCCTCGATAAAGAAATTGACCGCCTCGACGCCGTCGTAAAACGTTTTCTCGATTTCACGCGCCCCATGGACATCCGTCTGGAAGCCACGCAGCTCGCGGAACTGCTGAATGAAGTTCTGGAAATAGCACAGCATCAAATGCAAAAGGCCAACATTCAAGTCGCGCAGCTCCTGCCGATCGACGTTCCAGAGGTTTACGTCGACCGCGCCCTCCTGAAGCAGGCCGTGCTGAATCTTGTCCTCAACGCGGGAGAAGCCATGCCCAGCGGCGGCCAATTGCGCCTGGTCCTGAGCCGCCGCGGCGAAATGGCCGAAATCACCGTGGGCGACACTGGCAAAGGAATTCCCCCGGAAAACCGCCAAAAAATCTTCCAGCTCTTTTTTACGACGCGTCCCGGCGGCAGCGGCATCGGCCTGGCCAGCACCTTTCGCATTGTGCAGCTTCTCAACGGTTCGATAGACTTTACATCCGAAGTCGGCAAGGGCACGACGTTTCGAATCGAGCTGCCGCTCGCGGCCTGATGCTCAGGTCAAACTGCCCAAATTGAACATGACGGAATCCTCGACCCAGCAGTTGAGTTCCGCAAGACACACGCTCGCGTGCGTTCTTCTCGCCGGAGTGAGTTTCGCAGCGCTTTTTTTGGGCGGATGCGCCGCGCGGGCAAAACCCAGGATTCCCTGGAGCATCGCCGTACTTGTCCGGCCGGTCGCGCCGCAACGAACTTCTCCAACGGAAAAGGTTCCCGATATCTCGCCGGACCTCGGCATCGAGACGCCGCGGCCACCCGCTCCGCTGCCCGTTGCGCGAACGGGTCCCGCGCGGCCGCGGATTTCAGCGCCCACTCCAGCGCAAACTGCTCCCGCCGGAAAACTGGAAACGCCGCAGATGGTTCCGGAACTTTCGCCCCAGCAGGCCTCTTCGCTTCAGCGGGAAACCAATCAGAGCTTGACTGTCGCGGAACGCAACCTTGCCGCAACCGCAGGAAAATCCCTGAACGCAACGCAAACAGACCTGGCCTCCAAGGTCCGCAGCTTTATCTCCGACGCCCAAGAAGCCGGAAACTCCGGCGATTGGGCTCGCGCCCGCGAACTCGCAAAAAAGGCGGAAGTATTGTCGGAAGAACTAGCCAGCTCGCTCTAATTTCGCAAGCCGCGCCAGCATGAACGCGCCGCCCAGATACGCTAAGATGACTCCATGAAAAAGTTTGACGTAGCCGTAGCCGGCGGCGGCTTGATCGGCGGATCCATCGCGCTGGAACTCGCGCGGGCGGGATTGCACGTCGCATTATTCGACCGCCAGGAACCCGGCCAGGAATCGTCCTGGGCAGGCGCAGGCATCCTCTCCCCAGCTCCAGAAAGCTCGTCCATGATTCCGCTCGTGCCGTTAGCCAAAGCGAGCATGGCGATCTATCCGGAATTCGTAAACATGGTGGAAGAAATCTCGGGCCACAGCGCCGGCTATCGCCCGAAGGGCACTCTTCAAGCGATTTTCAGCCGCCATGCGCGCGAAGAACTCAGCACCGTGATCGCCATGCATCGCGGCCTCGGCCTGAAAGCCGAGCCACTCCGCGCCGAGGATGCCCGCGCGCTCGAGCCGAGCCTCAGCGATGACCTCGAAGCCGCCGTCCTTCGTCCTGACGAAGCCGCGGTAGACAATCGCGCTTTTACGCAAGCCGTTCTCGATGCCGCGCGAAAAAGCGGCGTGCAGTTTTTTCCCAGGACCGCCGCGGAATCAATCAGCCGCGAGGGCCACCGCTGCACTGGCCTGCAACTCCAAAACGAAAAAATCGAAGCGCAATGGACGGTAATTGCCGCCGGATGTTTTTCCGCAAACATCGAAGGTGTAGCCGCGTACGCGCCTGTCCGCCCGGCGAAAGGACAGATGGCCGCATTGCGCGCGGATGATTTGAAAATCGAAAGGGTTCTCTGGTCGGAAAAAATCTATCTCGTCCCAAAGAATGACGGCAGAATCCTCGCCGGTGCCACAGTCGAATATACCGGCTTCGAAAAAAGGCTCACCGCAGGCGGCTTGGAGAAGATTCTCGCGGGAGCCATCGAACTCGTGCCCGGGCTCGCAAGCGCACGCGTGGAAGAGACCTGGGCAGGCCTTCGACCCGACTCACCGGATCATCTGCCGATCCTCGGACCAACCGACCTCGACGGACTTCTCATCGCTACGGGCCATTTTCGCGGCGGAATTCTTCTTACCCCAATCACCGCGCGCCTGGTGCGCGAATGGGTGACCCTGCAACGAGTCTCTGAGGATTGGGATCGTTTCAGCCCGCTACGCTTTCAATCTGCTTCCGCAAGCGGATGATGTTGGACGAATTAAGCCGGCGTGACAACTACTGAGCGCGAGGCGGCGTAACAGGTAGCGCTGTCCCAGTGGTGGAAAACTGAATCTGGCTGCTGTCGAGCAACAGTTCGTGTTCCAGAACAATGTCGAGCGACGAACCCCGCGGCAGTTCGGCTTCCGGCCCGCGCGTCAGAAGCACAGCGCCAAGCCCGGCAACAGCGCCGATGCCGGCGCCAATTCCAAGTCCCTTCACGCCATCGGCAATCGCGCCGATTCCAGCTCCCGTCGCTGTCGTCTCCGCAACAGTCTGCACGTCCTTACCCTTGCCTCCAGCGCCGATGACTTTTCCTTCCGAGTCCATGGTCTCTTTTCCGCCGGAGTCCGCGCTGCGAGGAGCCGCATTCAAATCCACGGTGTAGCCGGTGGGAAAAATCAGAGTGTCCAGCCGCATGCGGAATTCTCCGCGCCCCTTGACGCGCCCAGGCCGCTTGGTCTCCAGCAGTTCGCCGCGCAGATAGGAACCAACGGGAACGATGACGTGGTTGTTCAACGTAATCGGAAACGAAGTATGGAAGTAAACCGAATCGCCGGCCTTGGCGCTGCGCGTGGAGATGCCGTTTTCGAGAACCACGGCGACGTGTGTGCCAGCAGGTATCCTGATTTTTTCCGTGGAAGCAGGCTTGGGCGCTGGAGCTGGCTGCGGTGCGGCGGCCGGAGGTGGCGGCGACGTCTGCGGTCCGTCAGGCTGTTGCGCGCGCAAGAGCGGCGTAAACGCGACCAGGCTTGTAAGCATCAGTAGTTTTAGGAAAATCGTCTGGAAGCGCAGCTCTCTCATTACATCCCTCCGCTATGCTTGGTGCGATGCCCCAAGCCAGGAACCGGATGCCTGAGTATAGCGCTTGCATCGGCGGAGGTAGAGCTAATTTCAAGGGTCGCCCTATGCGGAAGAGGTAACTTCAGTCGGGAAACGCTCCCATCAGATACAGCGGAATCAGCAGCACGACAAGAGGGATGGCGGGTGCAATAGCAATGATGACGCCCGTCCACTTCAGCGTATGGACCACTCTTGTCCCCACTGCGGGAACTGCGCGCGGTGTTTCCGCCAGTTGGCTGTAGCTTATCGTCTTGATGCCATACAGGATGCCGGTCTTCAGCTCGAAATTTTGCGTATTTGCCCCGGCGACAGTTCCAGTGAAGACTTTTCCATCTTTGAGTTCGACATGCACAAATTGATGCGTGTTCTCACGGAAACCGTAAACCGCGTCCCTCATGGCAACTTCGCGTGGCGTCAGCGGATGGTTGTGGGCACTCTGGTAAAAGCCGTTGTAGATGCACCGAACGGCGGGAGTGGAGTGCGGGACGCTAAGCGACGGCAATTGAGGAGCGTTAGCTTGCTGATCCGTCAGGTAAATCGGAAGCGGTGAAATCTCTGACGGAGCCGCTTGCACGCTACCGCCATCAGAATCGGACTTGCTTTCGCTGGTAAGCGCCGGCTCCTGCGCGGATGCCGCAAGCGCCGCGCAGAAAACCGAGAGAATCAATCCTGAGAAAATCCGGATAAATTGCTTTTTCGGCATGCCGGCCTCCGGCCTCGAATTCTCGAATCACTCGTTTGTTAAAATGCACAAGAGGCACCAATCGACTCGGAAGAAAAGTTCGGGAGCGCACAGGAAACGATACGCAAGCCAGATCTCTCTATCGCATTAAATCTAAAGAACTTGCAGCCACTACAGGAAGCCCGGTGGGCGGCCTGGTTTGGCATCCTGGCCGGCGCCCCGGACACTGCGGGAGGTTCCTCTGCCGCCCATTCCTGACACGTGCTGGCTTTCCACGCTATGCCCGGTCTCAGAGGAGGACCGGTAATAGCCACCGTTGACGCCGCCCATGCAAACTGAGTAGCCTCAGAGAATCTGTTCTGGCGAGGAAGAAAGAGGACTTGGGATATGGCGAAACTGGCGCTTATCTATGGAATGCGGTTGCTCCCGGAAGAGGAACTGGGCGAACTAAAAGATGCTACGGTTGTGCTGAAAAATGGCCGGACGGCGCGCATTACCATGCACCTGATTGAAGGCACCAAGGAAGAGATCGAAGCGACCTTCCATGAATCGGTCTCGGCGTTTTTCGAGATGTATCCGGAAATCTAAGCCCACAGCCTGTTGTGCTCTCGCTCGGTTTCGGTCACCACTCCTCGTTGCACCCTGGCAGGTTTTGGGTGTGGACGCCATGCCTATGTGGTGTCTTGGACACCATAGGTGTCTGATGCGTTTTTGGGCTTGACACGGTTTTGCCGGCGAGGCGGCCGCTTTTGGGTTTTGCCGGCGAAACGCCGGCGTTTTGGGGGTTTTCTTTCCTTTTCCTCTACCGGTAAGGTGCCGACCGCTGCTGCCCGCGCTCACGTGCGATCGCGAAATGCGCCGGCGTTGCCCACGCGCCGCAGCCTTGACGCTTCCTCCGTGCGGATCGCGAAGCACGCGCGCGCCTTCATCCCGGCGCGGCCCTGCAGGAAGCGCGCGTGCGTAGCTTCTTTCTTTTGCTTCTAGGGCCGGGGCTGCGCGCTTAGAGTCGCACGCCTTCGATCGACGGACGCCCTGCGCGTCTGTCCACCGGGCGAACCACTTCCCGTTCTTGGTTAGCATTGGTGTCCGTGCTGGTGACTGGATTGCGGCGAGGCGCTTGGGATGCGGGTTTCGGAGCTTTCGAGATGTATCGGGAAATCTAAAGTGGGATTTCGAATTTCTAATTTCGAGTTTTTAATTTCGAGTTTCCAATTTCGGACTTGAAAAATAATCAGCGGTTTCCGAAATTCTCGGGGTCGGCGTTGGGGTCGCCGAGATTGTCATTGATCAGCACGGTGGATTGCCCGGTCAGCTCGAAGCGCTTGCGGCACTTGTAGCAGGCGACTAGGTCGTCAAGCCGCACCATGAACGAAGTGGCTTTGGCGAATTTCCTACGGTCTTCTTCACCGGCGCCGCGCGGCAGTTCCCTCTTTTTGCGCGAAACTTTCCAGCGCACCGGAAATTCAAACTCGCCCCGGCAGCTCGGGCAGACCAGCTTGATCTTTCTCGTTTCTTCTTTTTCCGTGTAAAATGCGCGCTCGTCCATAGTTAGGCAGCGGGTTTGCTCACCGCTTCTTCAATTGTAACAAATTCGAGGCCGAGGTCACGCCACCGCGGCATCCAGTGTTCGAGGGCCGCCAGTGTGGGCAGGCGGTCGGCGTTCAGTTGACGGTGGCCCCCGTCGTGGAGGCACAGGATGTCTCCCGTCGTGGAGGCGCCGCCTTCGGCGCTTGCTGCCAGATTGCGCTGCGCGTTCGCAGCGATCGATTTCATGCGCGGAATGAGCCATTCCGTGGAAGTAGCGCGCCAGTCGCCCGGCAAGAGGGTCCACATGACCGCGCGCTGGTTCAATTCGCGCGCGGCCGGAATGACCCAGGGATTGCGAAGGCCGAAAGGAGGCCGGAACCATCGCGGCTTTGCGCCCGTGGCTGCGGCGATCGAATAGTTGCAGCAGCGCAGTTCCACGGTGATTTGGTCCGGCTTGAGCCAGAAGAGATTTGGATGTGCATCGGTGTGATTGCCGATAACGTGGCCGCGCGCCGCGGTTTCCTTGAGTAATTCGGGGCATTCGCGCGCGAATTTTCCGATGACGAAAAATGTTGCGCGAGCTTTGTGAAGATCAAGAAGATCGAGCAGCTTCGGCGTAATCGCCGGATTCGGGCCATCGTCAAACGTGAGCGCCAGCTTGCGCGCCGAGTTCGTGCGGCAGATCGCTGAACCGAAGAGTTGCGCCCGCGGATTCGCCGCCCCGTACGCCGCCAATCCCGCGGCTGCGGCCGTCACGAGCGCTGGCCCACCAATCATCCAGGGATTCATCGCCTGTATTCTCGCACGTTAAGACACGCATACAGTACGAGTAGGTTGAACGGCATGTTCCCTCATTTAGACGCGTGGACCGTGGTAAAGTCTGCTCGTTCCCCTTCACCGAGGGCCGCCATGAAATGCGAAGTGTGCGGTATGGAGCAGGGCTTCGCCCACATCTGTTCCGGAGTCGCTCCGCCCCTGACTCCCGAAGAAGCAGAGCTTCCTCCCGACGGATTAGCTGCCGGCTACTATTTACGCTTAGCCTTCAATATTGTTCGCTGGGATGACATGGCTGTCCGCCGCGCGGCACGCGACGCCAATTCCCTTTTTTACGGCGCGCTCTTGTGCGCCGTCACCGCTTCCATCATTTTTTTCGTGACGTCGCTTCCCGGCATCCTGCACCGCCCGGATGCCAACTTCGAAACCATCTTTTTGAGCATCCTCCTGGGATTGCTGTTTGTTTGGGTGTCTTTAGGCGCCATCGCCATCGTACAGATTGGGCTTTGTCATTTCATCGCCAGATGGTTCCTCGGCGCCACCGGCACCTTTGTCGGGGTCATACGTCCGCTGCTATTAGGTTGGTTTGTCAACAGTTTAGCGGTGATCCCGGTGGTTGGCCCCGTTGCCGCTGCCATCGCCTGGATGTTCGTCTTCGCACTGGTCCTCGAGGAAGTGGACCGCATCGGCCGCTTACGGGCATTCCTTCTTTCCGTCGGGATCAACGCAATTTCCCTCGCTTTGCTATATCTTCCGCACCAATAGTAACCAGCTATTTATCACCCCGACCACTCTGTAAGCTATTTATTCCAAATAACTTGTCGCGCCATCCGCCATTTTTGAGCGTCAAGGATCTGCTATCCCGAAGGCCTTATATTTAACCGTTTGGTTAAATACAAGGCTCTTCTCAGCCGCCCGTATTTAACCATAAGGTTAAATACGGAGCGCTCTGGTACTCAAGCCGGCAGGCGACGGCGCGTCTTCAGGTCGTTGAGCAGGCGCTCGACTTCGTTGTCGCGGTCGAGACGCGTGAGCTTTTCGCCCATGTCGTCGGTGATCAGCTCAACTTCGGCGGTGGCCACGGATTCGGTGTGGTGCACGCGGTCCTTGAGCCGGTCGAATGTGGCGCTCTTCGAGTCTTCGCCAAGAGCGGTTTGCGCGCGCGCGGCTTTGCCCAAAGCGACGCTGCGGCGATGACGCGCCAGCAGAAGATCGCGCTTGGACTTGGCTTCTTCCAGTTTTTGTTCGAGTTTTTGCAGCGCACTCTTGAGAGCTTCAACTTGCAACCTCTGATCGTCGACCTGCTCTTTGTAGCTAAGCGTAAGCCGCTGCGAGGTATGGAAACGATCCAGAGCCGCGCGAGCCAAATCGTCCTGAACTTTGTCCACGGCGATTTCGGCTTTGCGCATCCAGTCCTTGCCCGCGTCCTCGTTTTCGCGAAGCTTCTTTTCGAGCATGTGCTGGTCGGCGATGGAGACCGCCACCTGCGTTTTGACCTGGAGATACTGATTCTCCATGTCCATCATCACCTGCTTGATCATTTTCTCCGGGTCTTCCGCGCGGTCGATCATGTCGTTCAGATTGGCCCGGATTAACGTGCTTACTCGTTCTAACAGTCCCATGATATTTCTCCTTTCAAACAACCAAAACTCTTTGCCGCTTCCCATGCGGCGATTCGAACTCGATTTGCCAAAGCTGGCGTCTCCACCCACCAGCAAAGCAAAAGCCTGCTAACGCAACCGTTCGCCGAATAGATGCAGCAGGCCGGGAATGAAAAAAACGCTTGCGGACGCCACATGTTGCACGAGGTAAATGGCGCCATCGAAAAAGTGCCGTGCAACAAAGCTAATCAGCACCGTCCAAAGAACCCAGTACATCAGAAGTTCGTCTTTCCACGTCATGGCCGTCCCCCAACTGCCATAAGGCGTCCTCGGTGGGCACCCGCGTGCCCACCGGGACGGAAGCGAACGTTAGGACTTCTTGACTACCGGCGCCTGTGGAGCTTCCGGTTTGGGCGCTTTGTCGCCGATCATGCGTACTTTGCTGAGGAGATCCGACATCTGCATGCCGGAGAGCGCTTCGAAGAGTGCCGGCACTTGCGCGGCAATTTTCGTGATGTCGCCGGTAAGCTTGTAAGCGCCGGCTGCATCGCCATTTCCTGTCGAGACGATGGTGACCTTGTCCACCTTGCTGAGCGGTTCAGCGAGAGCCCGCACAATTTCCGGCAAGCTGCTGATGAGTTTGTCCACGACCGCGGCCTGGTTGTATTCCTGGAACGCTTCGGCTTTTACGTTCATGGCTTTGGCTTCCGCTTCGCCCTTCTTGAAGATGATCTCGGCTTCGGCTTCACCTTGCGCCCGGATAGAGGACGCACGGCCTTCCGCTTCCGTGATCAGACGCTGCCGTTCGGCGTTGGCGAGCGTCTCGATGCGCTGGCGCTCGATTTCCGCCGGCTTCAGCACGGTGGCGATGAGTTCGCGTTCGCGGCGCGCGATTTCCGCGTCCTGCACCTTCACTTGTGATTCGCGCTCCACTTGCTGAACGCGCACGCCTTCGGTAACTACCTGCTGCTGCATGACGTTGGTTTCTATTTCGTACGCCTTGTCGGCGGTGGCTTGCGCCTTCTTCGACATTTCAAGGTAGTTAGCCCTCTTGATGTCGAGATCGCGCTGTGCTTCGGCCTGCTTGGCCATTGACGCGGTTTCCGCGGCAACGCGTTCCTGGTCGGCTTGCGCTTTCGCAACGGCCGCGGCGCGTGTGGCTTCGGCGCGCTTGATGGCGATGTCGCGATCGGCTTCGGCTGCGGCAACTTCGGCGTCGCGCTTGATGCGCGCAATGTCTGGCCGCCCCATGTTGGTGATGTACTCGTTCTTGTCGCGGACTTCTTTAATGGTGAAGCTCACGACATCGAGTCCCATCTTGCTCATGTCCGCAGCGCACGTGGAACGCATGCGATCGCCGACCATTTCCGGCTCTTTGACGATCTGCTCTACCGTCAACTGGCCGATGATGCCGCGCAGGTGTCCTTCCATCACCAGCCGGATCAAGCCTTCGCGCTGTTCCGGCCGCTTGGTCAGGAACTGCTCGGCGGCAGTTCGAATGGAGACCGGATCCGATTTCACTTTCAGTTGGGCGACCGCCTCGACCGTGACGGCGACGCCCTGATTGGTGTAAAGACTCTGCTGCGGAGCGACGTCAAACGACATTAGTTCCAGAGAGAGTTCGCGGCATTGCTCGAGCATCGGCAAAATAATCGTGCCGCCGTTGGTAATTGTCCGCGGCCCGCGAATACCGTAAATGACCAGCGCTTCGTGCGGCCCGACTTTGCGCAACATCCTTGCGAACGTTATTAAAATCACGAGGATCACGAGGACCAGCAACCCGGCCATGACCCATGCACTGGAAAAATCGCCCATAATGGACCTCCCTTTCATACGACCGGACTGTTTGAATCGTGCGTCAGTCCGAGAAACTTTTTGCTTCGCTATGCTGCTACGCCTTGCGGCGGCAACTACTTCGTGAATTCATCCCAGCGTTTCACGTAAGCGATTCCGTCCTCGTGACGCGTGATGACGACCTCGGTGCCTTTCGGCAGACTCGTGCCGTCATCGCTGCGCGCGCCCGCGCTTTTGCGGACGCCGTTCTGCTCGAAAATGACTTCGCCGGTGCCGTTTTCGCGGATAGTCATACTGACCGTCCCGACGGTGCCTTCCACGCGATAGTCCCAGTCGAGCATCTGGCCGCTGGTGGCTTTCGTTATGCGCGCCATGAACTGAAAAACCAGCATTCCGGCGAAAAGTCCAGCCAGCAGCGCGAATCCGAGGATCGACAACCCTACAAAATGCGAGTGCTTCGTCAGGATGTAGCCGACGCCGCCAAACCAGGCTAGGAACGCCAGAATCGTTGAAGCATTCAGCCAGGACATGTGGCCGCCGGCTTTGCTAGCGCCGCGCAGTACTCCGCCATACGCTTGGCCGCCGGCCGACATTCCGCCTGCGTGATGCGCTCCATGAAACGGCAGGTGGATGTTCACCGCGCCCGCGAGAAACGAGAGCACGCTGAGCGTGAATCCCACGATGAAGCAGAAGAGATAGAAATCAGACCAGGTCATGAGGCACCTCGAGGCGCAGCACACCGCTGCGCAGACTGGGTTCGAGACGTTAGCCGAGCCCGCGTTAGTTGTTCAGCGAACTCGGTGGGGGATGACCGTTACCGTAGTGCTTTGCCGGATGCAGAACCTCGCCGAGACGTTCGGCCAGACCGGGCGCGCGAAGAATTTCCGCGAGCAGCAAAAGCGCGCGGCGCGAATCTTCGTGCTCGGCGATGGCCAGGAGGCCGCGGCGTAATTCCGGATCGGCGGCAAACTGTTCGGCGCCGGCGTAGAGCCAGGAATCGATCTTGGCGTCCACGACGCGAAGAGCCGATTGCAGCTCCGGCGTGTAGCCTTCCGGGTCGTCCACGAGAAAACCCGGATAGACGCGGAAGAAGCGCGCGAGCAGCGTGCGTGTGCCGTGCGTGAGGTGCGGGCGCGTGCCGCTCTCAATTTGAGAGAGGTATGCCTGGCTGAGACCGCGGCCGACTTCTTTCTTCATGGCGGCGGCCAGCTCCTGCTGCGTCATGGGACGCCCCAGGCCACGCAAGGAACCTTCTACGGAGCGGAGAGAACGGAGTTTGTTGCCCAAAGTCATCGAAGAACCCACATATTGCAATCTGCAAACACCATATTACTTTTCGCTATTTCATGTCAAGGACTATATTTGGCTTTTTTTCAGTGAGTTACGAGCGATACTGCGGACGGAGAAAACAAGAGAAAGCCAAAGGACAATTCTTTCGGGACGGGAGAAGTGGCGAGTGATCAGTGGCTAGTGGCGAGAAAAATCAGTCGGGTTTGCGGAGGGATTGCAGATCGATTCCCAGTTGCTGGCACTTTTTGTAGAGGTGGCTGCGTTCGAGGCCGAGAGCGCGGGCTACATTTGTCATATGAAAATTGTGGCGCTTGATTTCTGCGAGAAGAACCTCTTTCTCGAAGGCTTCCGTGCGCTCTGCGAGCGTTCCCGTTGCAGCGCCGCCGATACCTGAGAAGACCGCGGCAGCTGCACCCATGTCTTCTGGAGGAAGGACGAGACGCACGTCGGCGGTGGTAATCGAATCTTCGGAGGAAAGAAGGATCAGGCGCTCGACTACGTTGCGGAGTTCGCGGACGTTACCGGGCCAGGTGTAGCGGCGCAGTTCTGAGATGGCGTCCGCGGCGAAGAGTTTTTCCTTCCAACCGTTTTGCGCCGCGACCTGGCGGGCGAAATGGGCGACGAGGTCCGCGAAATCTTCCGGCCGTTCGCGCAAAGTCGGAAGCATGAGTGGAAAAACGTAAATGCGGTGAAAGAGATCGCGGCGGAAAGCGTTTTGCCTGACCAGGTCTTCGAGGTTGCGATGCGTGGCGACCAGGACGCGAACATTTACGCGAATCGGTTTGTCGCCGCCCACACGCTCCACTTCGCCTTCTTCAAGCACTCGCAGCAATTTGGCCTGCATGGAAACTGGCATGTCGCCGATTTCATCAAGGAAGAGCGTGCCGCTTTCGGCTTGTTCGAACTTGCCTAGGTGTTTCGCTGCGGCACCGGTGAATGCGCCTTTTTCGTGGCCGAAGAGTTCCGATTCGATCAGTTCTGCAGGAACCGCAGCGCAATTCAGCGTGATGAACGCATTTTCGTGGCGCTGCGATTTTTCGTGAATGGCGCGGGCGACCAGTTCTTTCCCGGTGCCCGTCTCGCCGAGAATGCAAACGCGGGTTTCGCTGGCGGCGACGCGCTCGATTTGCGCGACGAGCTTTTTCATCGCCGGGCCGGAGCCAACCAGTTCGTGCTTTCCCAGGCGGTGGCGCAGTTCGCGATTTTCGTCTTCGAGGCGCGAGAGGCGCAGGGCGTTTTCGACGGTAACTAGCAGTTTGTCCGTCGAAAGCGGCTTTTCCAGAAAATCCAGCGCGCCCAATTTCGTCGCTTTGACCGCCATCTCAACATTCGCCTGGCCGGAGATGAGCACGATCGGCGTTTTCACGCCTGCATTTTTCAGGTCTTCGAGCAGTTCGATGCCGCTTTTACCCGGCATGACCACATCGGAAAGAATCAAATCGAAAGCCTCGGTGCGCAACAGCTCAAGCGCACGGGGCGCGTTGTCGCAAACCGTCGCTTCGTGGCCCGCGAGCCGAAACGCACGAGAGAGGGAAGCCAGCGTGTTGGGGTCGTCGTCGACAAGCAGAAGGTGAGCTTTGCGTGGCAAATGGTGTCCTTTGCGGCTGCGCGTCAGTCGGAGGCCGCCACGGTGAAGCTCTGCGAACCCTGCGGCGGCTTTTTCTCCGAGACTGTTTCTCTGGGCGGAGGCCCGGGTTGCGCGGACTGTCGCTGCGGCAGCTCGATGCGGAACGTCGTGCCGTGGCCTTCGTCGCTCGAAACGGAAATGGTTCCGTGATGGTCGCTGACGACAGATTGAATGATCGCTAGGCCGAGGCCGGTGCCCTGCACTTTCGTCGTGTAATAGGGCGTGAAGAGCCGCGAACATTCTTCCGGCGTCAGGCCTTTTCCGGTGTCGGAGACTTCGATGCGGACGTTGCCTTCGTGCTCTGTAGTGCGCATGGTCAGCGTGCCGCCAGCGGGCATGGCATCCAGCGCGTTCAGCACTAAATTCTGGAACGCCCGGTGCAGCAGGTCGGCGTCAGCGTCGATTTCCGGCAACGGCTCGGTCAGAAAATATTCTGGAATGACGGGCGGCTTGCCCACCGCGTTGAATTGCGGTTCGAAGAGGCGGACGGCATTGCGCAGGGCTTCATTTACGTTGACACGCGCGAAATGCGGCGCGGGCATTTTCGAGAAATCGCTAAAGCGTCCGACAATCGTGTTGAGGTTTGCAAGCTCCGCTTTCAATGTCGCGGTGGATTCGTTGAAAACTTCGAGGAATTGCTTGGCGTCCAGTTGGCGGGCTTTTTGCAAATTCTCGACAGTAATTTGCAGCGGGAACAGCGGGTTGCGAAGTTCATGCGCAAGACGCCGCGCAAGTTCGCGCCAAGCGGCGACGCGTTCCGTCTGCACGAGCTGTTCGCGCTGCGCCGCAAGCGTTTGCGTCATTTCATTAAACGCAGACGCAAGCTGGCCGATTTCATCGCGCCCGCGCAGGTCGATGACGGTGTCCCATCGGCCAGAAGCCACTTTGTGGGCGCCTTCGGCTAATTCTTCGAGAGGCCTAGTGATTCGCGCGGAAACCCAAAGGCTGATCAGCAGTCCCATCAGAAGCGCGGCGCCTGCAACCACGGCGGCGATCTGCAAGATGCGCCGCGTCAACAAAACCAGCTCTTTGCGCGAGCTGCCCACCAGCAGCACGCCGAGAAGCTCGTTATTGCGCCCGGGGAGAGGAATGGCGTGAAATGTTTCGGCGTCGGCGGCATTGCTGGACCATTCGATGGTTTTCACCAGCGGCCTCGGTTGCATTTGGACCGCCTGGATCAGCGATTCGAATCGATCCGCCTGTTGTACCGCGCCGTTCGCATCGATAAGCGCCGCCGCCGAAAAACTCGGCTCGAGGTTTCGATACAAAAGAGTGCGCATGCCGGATGGAAGAACCAGTGAGGAGAGGAAGTTCTGATCCAGCTTGCGCCCGCCAACAAAATAGATTGGCTTCTGTGTGTCTGGAGCAGTGCGCACGGCCGTGAGCGACAGCGCAACGCCATCTTGCAGCTCTTCCCGCCGCAAAAAGAAAGTGGAATCGTTCCAGTCCTGGGGAGTGCTGAGCAAATCGTCCTTGTAACCGACACGCGCGGGGTACTGATACGAAGAAATAAGCGTGCCGTCCGAATTCACGATTTCGAGATAGTCGAGGCCGTGATCTTCCGCGGCTCCTCTGGCGTCATGCACAAAGAGGGATTGGTCCGGGTTTGGGCGCGAGAGCTCAATAGCGGTCCGGATGCTTGCTTCGGAACCGGCGATATTCTTGACCTGCTGAAGAACTTCCTCGCCGCGCTGCGCGTATTCGGATTTGAACTGGGTTACAAGGGCTTCGGTTCGCTGGGCGTCGGACTCTTCGAATGCGGCTTGCGTGTAGTGCGTCACGCCGTAAGCCACCAGGGAAACCGAAGCGAGTACGGTAACCGAAAAAATAAAAAACAATTTTGTGCGGAAGCTCATGGCTTTGCTCCGGAGGCAGCTGGCCGCGGCTGCGAGGACGGTTGTGCAGCGTTCTTTCCTGGAGCTGAAGAGTCGGCCCGCGTCACTTCAGGCAACTCCAGCCAGACATCGGCGAGATGCCATTCGCCCCAGCGCGCAGGCATCCAATCGCGCACTGTCGGGCCAAGGCCAACGGATTCCGCTTCCACTACGAGCGGCAGCACGCGGCGGTCTTCCAGGACGCGGCGCTCGCGTTCGTAGAGATGTACGTGATCGGTGCTCGTGGCGTTCACCTCGGGAGGCTCGTTCAGATTATATGCCGCA
This sequence comes from Candidatus Acidiferrum sp., assembly GCA_035313865.1. Taxonomy (GTDB): domain Bacteria; phylum Acidobacteriota; class Terriglobia; order Acidiferrales; family UBA7541; genus Acidiferrum. The sequence continues at coordinate 13,443 of DATFZY010000134.1, read as the reverse complement.
AACATCGAATCGAGTTCGGCGCGCGAAGAAAGAGAGGAATAGTGCCACGCGAAGAGATGCACTCCCGCAGGAGGATCAGATAGGGGCGGCGTTGCGGTGCCGACCCGCGCGGCTGGGCGGCTGATGACTTGCACAAGAATCGAGGCTTGCCGAGCATTCACCGCGACGCGCTCTCCGAGAAGTTTGGGCAAATCGCCTGGAGGATCGACGCGCAGACGCAGTGGATCAGCGCCCGCAGCGACGTTGGCGGGAAGGGTGCGACGCAATTCCTTGGCGCGTTCTAGGTTGATGTCCACGTTGAAAAGGAAAGCATATCCCGAGAGCCACTGCGGCAAAAGGGCTGCTGCTGGTTCGGCTTGCCTTTGCAGCAACACGCTGGCCATGGTGCCGCGGTCGAGCGAGAGGGAGAGCGCTTCGCGAAGGTGAGCGTCGGCGGCCGCGTTTTGCGCATCATCAAATCGCAGCGCGTAGAGCGTGACGGGCTCGGAGGTCCAGATGCGCAGATTGGCTTGTTTTGCACGAGGAACCAGATCGGGCGCGAGTTCGACCATATCGGCTTTGCCCAGTTGCAAATCGAACATGGCGCGCAGTGGAGGCACGCCCAGTGTGACGTCGATGGCGTCAACAAACGGCCGGCCGGACCAGGCGTCTTCGTTAGCGCGAAAATAAAGATGTGCGCCTGTAGCCGTGTTAGCCGGCGTTGGAGTTTGTCCCAAAATAAATGAGCCTGTGCCAGCGAGCTGCCCGCCTGGAAGCGAACGATAAACAAAGTAGCGTCCCGAAGCGAGTTGCTCGAGAAGGTCGGACACTGGTACTGAAGACTGGATCACTACACCGTTTCCTGAGGCAGAGATTTGCAGCGTGGAAGGAAGCAGCGGTTGCAGCGCAGCAACAACATCCGCTGCGGTCAACGCCGCACCGTCAGAAAACTTGACGCCGGAGCGGACCGAAAACTGCCAGCGTTTATTCGAACCGTCGTGCGACCACTCCGTAGCCAGCACGGGCTGAAATCGGCCGTAATTATCGAGCGCCACGAGCCGTTCGAACACCAACCCAGCCATCTTTTCGTTCGCGGCGGAATCGAGCGAGCCAGCTTGCCATTCGCGCGGATCGAGCGACACGCTGGCTGTGTACAGCTCAACGCGCAGCGTGCCTCCAGATCGCGGATGGGTTGCGGCGAGAACTGGCGAGCCCAAGACAAGATGTGCAGCAATCGAAAGAACGCTAATTGCTGCAGACAGCTGCGATTCGATAGACCTCATAGTTCCCTGTTAAAAGGTTTTTCACGACCGCGAATGCCGCTTTCCGATTCTGCGCAACGCTTATATCGAGCACCGGGCCCGCTATATCGACCGAAGCCGAATACTTTTCATCAGATGCAACACCTCCGGCGGTCCCGACGGGACTCGTCAAGAGGATTCGGTCTGATCGCGTGTAATCGCCATTGCCGGTCACGAGCTTTCGCGGCGAATCTTCGCAGTTGGAGAAAAAGTCAATTCTTTTTAGAGCGGCATAATTCGCACCACAGGCAAAAGAAATGCGCCCGATCAAATTCAGCTCGCATGGGTTTCCATGGACGGTCAAATCCAGCTTTCCTTCAGGAGTGCTATAGAGAAAGGCTCCATCCCCATCCCGCGAACGCCGATTGCCGCGCGGCAAATCGGTCGAATCCACCATCGCCCAGGAACCGTTCTCAAAACGGCGTCGAACAAACGCGCCATCGCTCAGCAAAAAAAGAAAACGTTCCTCCGTGGAAGAGTCAATCCACTCGATCGCGCTGTAGATTGGTTTTTCCTGCTCCCAAAGGAGCTCGCTGGTGAGATGGGGCGCCGAAGCAGCGTCACTTATGTTAAACAACAAACTGCGCGGGATTTCGACCATGTGAATCTGCCGTCCGCCAGCGGGATCCGTTGAATCCGAGGTGAGCAAGGCCTGCGTAGCCGTGACGCTGATTGCGACCTTAAGAACTGGCGCCTCCGAGTTTTCGGACGGCGAAATACCGCAGGCGGAAATCTGATCGAGAAACACTTTTTTGCGCGGCTCGGACAAATATCCGGAGGCTTCGGGAGACTCCAGCCACTGCATTTTCACGGAGGGATTATGCGGAGCCGTACAAACTTTTAGCGCCAGTTTATGCGCTGCATCTTCGAGGGGATCGGCGCGCAACTGCGATGGAGCAAAAAGAAAAGCAATTCCGAGCAGTTGACAGAAAAACGCGGGGCCGCGCGAGCGCGGGGGAGATAAATTTTGCTTGGCGGACACAGGCTTGCCAGATGATGATATCACGGCTGCAAAAGCAGGTAATAACGCCGCAGCGCGGATGCGCTGCATTAAATTTGAAAATTCTTCGGGAAATGTAATTTCGTTCTAAAGAAAGCGTGCTCCAGCGAAACATTTTCAGCAGGCGTACGTCCATGTAAGAGGCCCGGGCAACAGGCAAATCTCTGTCTTGAAGGATGAATCGAATGAATCGGACTTCCAGTCGTCTGAACATCTTGTTGGGGCTGAGCCTGGCCGCGTTGGCCTGCCTTACCGCGGCGCCGGCACCTCCGGCCCATGCACAGTCCTCCGCCGCGGCGGATCAAGTGCCTCCTGGCCCGACGCGCCTGTTGCGCTACGCGGACATCTCTAAAGACAGGGTGGTTTTTGCCTACGCCGGCGACCTGTGGATCGCCTCGCGCGAAGGCGGCGTCGCTCGCCGGCTGACTTCCCACGTTGGCGACGAGCTTTACCCGAAATTTTCACCCGACGGAAAATGGATCGCGTTCACTGGCGAATACGACGGCAATCCCGATGTCTACATCATCTCCGCCGAAGGCGGCGAACCGAAGCGCCTCACCTTTCATCCCTCGAATGACATCGTCCTCGGCTGGACTCCCGACGGCAAAAACATCCTCTTCCGTTCCGACCGTTTTAGCGTGCCGCTCGGCCGCTCGACGAAGCTCTACCTCGTTTCCCCGCAAGGTGGTACCGCCAAGCCGCTGCCCGTCCCGCGCGGCGACTTAACGTCGTTCTCTCCCGACGGCACCAAAATCGCCTACCTCGAAACATCGCAGGAATTCCGTACTTGGAAGCGCTATCGCGGCGGCTGGAGCCTGCCGATCGCCATCTACGACCTGAAGAAGAACACCTACGAAGAGTTGCCCAAGACCGCGGGCATGGACATGTTCCCCATGTGGCACGGCAACTCCATCTATTTCATCAGCGACCGCGAAGGCATCATGAATTTGTTCAGCTACGACCTCGCCTCGAAGCAAACCAAAAAACTCACTGATTATCAGGAGTTCGACATCAAGTGGCCGAGCCTCGGTCCCGACGCCATCGTCTACGAAAACGGCGGCTTGCTCTACGAATACAATCTCACCAGCGGCAAAACACGAAATATCCCGATCGAAGTGCGCGCCGAGGACATCGAAGCCCGTCCGGAATTCAAAAGCGTCGCGCAAAACATCGGTGGCGCTGCAATTTCTCCGTCCGGCGTGCGGGCGGTCGTCGAGGCGCGCGGCAATATTTTCACCGTCCCCGCCGAGCACGGCAGCGTCCGCATTTTGACGACTGATCATTCGAGCATCCACGAACTCAACCCGGCGTGGTCACCCGACGGCAAGTGGATCGCCTATCTGTCCGACAAAAGCGGCGAATACGAACTCTATACGCGTCCGCAAATGGGCGGCGACGAAACCCGCATCACCAGCGATGGCAGCATCTACCGCTTCGGTCCCACGTGGTCACCCGACAGTAAAAAGCTCGCCTATTGGGACAAATCCAACCAGCTCTGGTACGTGAGCCTCGACGACAAGAAGCCCGTGCGTGTGGATACCTCTGACTATGGCCTCATCAACGACGCTTCGTGGTCGCCCGACAGCCTCTGGCTCACGTATTCCAAGCCGCATCGCCGTGGCTCCAACGATGTTTTCCTCTATTCGCTTGGCACTAAAAAAATCACGGAAGTTTCCGCCGGTTTTTACAACGACAACAATCCGGTTTTCGATGAAAACGGCAAATATCTCTATTTCATCTCCACGCGGTATTTTTACCCGAGCATTGGCCAGCTCGATCAGCGCTACAACTACTACTCTACCGACGGAGTGTTCGCGGTCACGCTGAAAGCCGATGAGCCCTCGCCGTTCAAGCCGGAAAGCGACGAAGAAAAAGCAGCCGACGAAAACAAGGACAAAAAGAAAGACGACAAGAAAGCTGACGCTGCTAAGCCAGACGAGCAAAAATCCGGCGAACAAAAAGAAGAGAAGAAACCGGAAGCTGTAAAACCAATTCAAATTGACCTCGACGGCATCAGCAGCCGCGTCGCTCCCGTTCCCATCCCGGCGGGCATTCTGAACAACCTGGCCGCTCGCAAAGACAAATTTTTCTACGTCACCACGCCTCAGGAGGCCCGTCAGTTCGGCACGGACGACCAGGGCCCGAAAAATGTGCTTCACATCTACGACGTCACCAAACGCGAAGACAAAGTGCTCCTCGAAGGCATCGACGGCTACGACCTCAGCAAAGACGGCAGCAAGGTGCTCTACAAGGCTGGCCCCATCCTCGGCATCACCGATGCCGTCCCGGGAAAAGCCAAAGTTGGCGCCGGAGCACTGAACCTTTCCGGCTTGCAAGTGCAGATTGATCCGCGCGCCGAGTGGCGCCAGACCTACCACGAAGCGTGGCGCATCGAGCGTGATTTTTATTGGGATCCCAACATGACCGGCCACGACTGGAAAAAACTGGGCGCGCGTTACGAAGCGCTTCTTCCCTGGGTGGCCCATCGCAGCGACCTGAACTACTTAATTGGCGAGCTCATCGCCGAGCTGAGCACGTCGCACACCTACGTGGGCGGCGGCGATCAGCCGAAGAAACCACACGTCAGCGTTGGCATGCTAGGCGCCGACTACGAAGCCGACGGCGGCTTCTATCGCATCGCGAAAATCTATCCCGGCGAAAACTGGAACGACGCCACGCGTTCCCCTCTGACTGAGCCCGGCCTGAAGGTGAAGAGCGGCGACTATCTGATTGCCGTCAATGGCCAGGAGGCGCGTGCAACGCAGGATGTCTACTCCTACTTCCTGGACCTCGCCGGAAAACAAGTCGCATTGAAAATCAATAGCAAGCCCACCGCTGAGGGAGCCTGGGATATCACGGTAAAGCCAGTCCCCAGCGAAACCGGCGTACGCTATCTCGATTGGGTCGAGTCCAATCGCAGGAAAGTTGCCGAAGCCACGGGAGGCCGCATCGGCTACATGCACGTGCCGGACACCGCCATTGAAGGCATCATCGCCTTTGACAAGGAATTTGTCGGCCAACTCGATAAAGACGGCATCATTGTCGACGAACGCTTCAACGCCGGCGGATTTGTTCCCGACTTTTACACGGAAAAACTCAAGCGCTCGCTGCTCGCAGTAATCTCCGTTCGCGACGGCAAGGACAATCCCTATCCCCCGGTGGCCATCTACGGGCCAAAAGTGATGCTGGTCAACGAAATGTCGGGCTCGGGAGGCGATTTGTTCCCGTGGCTCTTCCGCTTCGAAAAAATCGGCCCCATCGTCGGCACGCGCACCTGGGGCGGCCTCGTGGGCATCAATCGCGGCGCGCCATTACGTGACGGCGGTTTCGTCACCGCTCCAAGCGCTGGCTTCTACTCGTGGGAAAAGGGCGGCTCGTGGGCCGTCGAAAATCACGGCGTCGATCCGGACTTCGTGGTACCGCAGCGTCCCGACCTGGTCGTAGAAGGCCACGACCCCCAACTCGAAAAAGCCATCGAACTAGCCAAAGAAGCCCTGAAGGATTACAAAGGCCTTCCACCGCGGCCGAAGTTCCCCGGTGCCAACTAACGGCGCGGGTGTCTTACTCGACATTCTCAGCGCTACCAACGCTAAAGGCGACCACAACCCAGCGACCCGCTAACTCCTCGACGTCAAAGTTGTATGCGCCGTCGCCCATTTCGATATGCTCGCCGTTCCCGGTGCTGGTTACCCGGACATCTTCGGCGAAAAAGTGGGGCTCGATGCCGCGCACCAACTTGAGTGCCACTTCACTCGAAGAACAGTAGGCTAGAACCGCATCGTAGTCATGCTTCTGCGCATACTCGATGACCTTCACAATCGGAACAAAATCCGGCCGGTTGTACTCGCGCGAGCGAAACTGAACGTTGTCGCCGGACAAATCATAAGTGTCCACCGCACACAAACTCGGATTGTCCCAGGTATCAATCGCCGAAAACGAGCAATACGGAAGCGTGATCAACGGGCCTTCAGTTTTTAGTTTGCCGATCAGCGGAAAATCAGGCACGTCGTCACTCAGTCCAAATGAGCCCGACTGGTCAATGATCTGGTCAAGACTCCCTGTCCCCTCAGGGTTCCACTCACGGGCGTCGTAGGCAATCCCAATGCTTCCGGCGCAGCCGGTGTATTCCGACCTGGCAAGAAATCTCGCTTTGCCGGAAGGCCCACGCTGAAGCGGGAATAACTCGACCCAGAATGCGGGAAAGTCGTGGTCAAACGACGAGTCGTTTGACCCGACCTCTCGCCATTGAAGATCGCCTTCCCCGTGAACTTGCTCTTGCGGTTGGCCGAACACGAAAAACCTTTCAACCGTGCGAATTGTCATTTTTACGACCAGCGCCTGCGTGAGGTCTAGCACTTGAAAATGAAAGCGATTCTCCTCGGGCCACGCGGCGTTAATCTCCGCGCTCGTATGTTCCAGCTCTTTTAACGCCTGCGTCGCGCGAACGAACGGCGATTCGGCGCTTTGCGGAGTTTCGTTCAGTTCCTGCTCCACTCTGTCCACCGCACTCCGAAAGAGATGGTACTGAGCCTCCTCAATCTTCCAATCCGCCTCTTTCCCATCCGAGAGATCGCACGGGTCGGCCGGGAACTCCACCATTTTCTGCAGGAGCTGCTCGAAACTAAGCGGCTTGTTTTCCTGCTGTGCCGGCGCCCCAATGCATTGCCCTTCCGTTGCAGAGAACAGTAAGAAACCAACGGCTGCGAGTCTAATCGCGCGTACTGCTACCTCAAGTCTTATTCGGCCGCTAGCCGGGTGGCGCGGTCCGCTTCGCTGGCGAAGGAATAACCTCTGGCAAATTTGGCGAAGCGCGGCGGTGCTTGCCTGTATGCTCATGATCTTTCCTCCTCTCCAACGATGCGTCCCGAGCCACCCACGGGGGTTTTGGCCAGCGTAGTGGGACAGACATTTCTGCCTGTCTCCAAACTCGTGGAACGGCAGACAATCGATGTGTGCGAAGAAGGGCACGATGTATCGTGCCCCTACAACTGCTGTGGTTCCGGAATATTGTTACGGCCTCTTCGCCGGCCGTTTCTGCGCGCTGACAGCCGGCGCCTGCGCCGCACCATCCGAATCCCCAGAATCATCCGTTCCGGAATTGTTGCTTCCGTTCGTTATTCCGGAAAACGCCGAGTGCATCACGTCATTTGCAAAAAAATTCTTCCCGTCCATCGGCACCATCATGATTTGCAATTTGTCCGACAGCCGCTCCGCAATAATTTTCTGAATCAGCATCGGATTCTGCTTCAACACCGCCGCTTCGAATTTCATCCGTTCCGCATCGGCTGCAGCAGTAACGCGAATCCGGTTGGCCTCCGCCTCCGACAAATTCCTCTGCCGCTCGACTTCCGCCTTGCTGTCAATAATCTTCGCCTGCGCCGCAGCCTCAGCGTTTTGCAAAGTCGCTTCTTTTCGCGCTTCAGCCTCCAGCTTGGTCTGCTCGATCTGCTTTTGCTTCAGTGGCAAGGTGTACTGCATCGCATCCGCCTCCCCTTTGGCCTGAAGCACACGCACAGCCGCCTGCCCTTCGGCCTGTTTCACGTCGCGCGCCTTTTGCGCCTCCGCCTCCAGCTCGGCGATCTTCACTTCCTTCAATTTAATCTCCTGCTCCGTCCCCAACCGCTCGTTTTCCTGCTCTTTCAGCAGCAACCCTTCAAGCCCTTTCGCGTATTCCGCGGGAAGCTGCAAATCCCGCAGCAAAACTTCGCGCACCAGAATTCCGTCGCTCTCCAGCCGCGCTTTAATAGCCTCCGCCGCCTTAGCGCGCAACTCCTCACGCTTGGTAGCAAAAATTTCCTGCGTTACGTAGTTGGGTGCCAGTTGCCTGTAGGTTGTTGACACGACCGGCGCAACCACCTGCTCGCCAACCGGCTGCGGCAAATTCGCGTGAATGGTATCCAGCCGCCGCGGATCCAGCCGGTACCTCACCGAAACCGCCAAGCCAATGTTCAAGCCTTCCCGCGCCTGCACGACCAGCACTTCGCCGTCAGACTTCGCTGAAGCGCTCGCCAGCGTCGAATAAACCTGTTCCCGCGTGTCGTACAGTGCCACGCTATCGACCAGCGGTGTGACGAAGTGCACTCCCGGATACAACGTGCCTCGCTGCGCGCCCCAAATCTGGCTGACGCGTACACCGGCGGTGCCGTCCGGAACCACCACGATGCTCAGCGACAACAGGATCGGCACTAACGACAAAAGCGCGAGCCGCTGGGCGAGTCCCCAGCGCACCGGTCCTAAAGGGCGGCGCGCCGTCAACCCGGTTTCCGCCCCCGTTCCCGAACCTGCTTCCGTCGTCTTATTGCGCGCCAAAAGCCTCCGCAACTGCTCCGCAATATAAATGTCGTAAATCACCAGCGCCCCAGAACTGCCAAACAATCCAACCCCAAGAATCATCAACAAGTACTTCAAAGCCAGCATGGTTGCTCCCTTCCCTCTCACTCCCGGGCGCGGCGGCGGAGAGGTGACCTTCCACTCCGCCGCTCACGTTGGGCCGGGAAACTCTCCCGCTGATCCTCGGGCTTTACCTCCACATCGGCTACATGCGGGACGCGTAGGGGCGGGGCTTGCCCCTCCCTTTCGTCAACTTACGAAGCTCAGCGCTGTGCCGCGTAAGCCCGCGCCAACTGCGCCGTTCCATGTGCCAATCGCGTAGGCGCAGCCACGCGCCGGGCCGTGGCCAGCCGCATCAGAACAAACATCGCCTTCAACAACATCGAATTAAGCCCCACGGCGGCAACCGCAGCAAAAATGGTGGTTACAACGAGTGTGGCGAAGTGCAGCATGGCAATCATTGTGTGCCTCCCAGTCCTGCAACAATAGGAATGGCACGCCCAAAGCCAATTGAAATATATTGAGAATAAAGAACTTACCTAGTGGACCGCAGGCGCAGTTTGTGTTGCCGGAAACACGCCGTGGTCAGCCAGACGCGCAAGCTCAGTGTGCGTTTGGCGACATTCGCAATCGGAGCTATCCTAGTAGTGTCAGGAAAGCGGTCAGGAACGACTGAGGACGCGAATCGGCCTCGCTAAAGTGCGGCCACTAGAATATTCGCTCCGAGAGGAACCCCTTCGAAATGGCGTCACGCCCCGGAATGCGGATCGGCAAAATCCTTGGGATACCCATCTATCTGCATTCCACCTGGGTGATCGTTTTTGCTGGCCTCACCTACCTTCTCTTTTCGCAGTTTGAGCAGCAGCAGCCGGAGTGGACTCCCACCAGGCTTTGGAGCGTCGGTCTCTCCACCAGCGTCCTCTTCTTCGCCTCGCTGCTCTTTCACGAACTTGCTCACAGCGTTGTCGCTCAGCACTATAAAATCCGCGTCCTCTCCATCACCCTCTTCATCTTCGGCGGCGTCGCCAGCATCGAGCGCGACCCCGCTAAAGCCATCCAGGAATTCAACATCGCGGTTGCCGGACCTTTAGCCAGCGGCTTGCTTGCCGCACTCTTCCTCGGCTTGATCAAGGTCTTCCCGGGAAACGAGACCGTGGTTTTGGTCTGCACTTGGCTCTGGACCACAAATCTACTACTCGCAGTTTTCAATCTCCTCCCAGGCTTTCCGCTCGATGGCGGCCGGATTTTCCGGGCCATCATCTGGGGCGCCACCAAGAATTTCTCCCGCGCCACGCGCGTCGCGGGCACCAGCGGCCGCCTGATCGCCTACGCCATGATCCTTGTTGGCGGCTTCCTGGTATTCAAAGGTTCCGTTCCACAAGGCCTCTGGACCGTTATCATCGGCTTCTTCCTTCTGAACGCCGCGCAGGAAAGCGTCGCGCAGCTCGCCATACGTGAAACGCTCACCGGTCTCCGCGCCGCCGATGTCATGAGCCAGGAAGTCCCCACCGTCGGCCGCGCCATCTCGCTCGAAGAGTACGGCGCCGAAGTCCTCCGCACCGGCCGCCGCTGCCATCTCGTCATCACCGAAGACCGCCTCGTCGGCATGATGAATGTCCACACGCTCAACGCCGTTCCGCGCGACGAATGGGATCTCACTTCGGTGCAAGCCGTCATGATCCCCCGCGAACGCATCCTCTGGGCCACTCCCGACGAGCCTCTCCTCGGCCTGCTCGAGCGCCTCCTCACAGCCGACGTTAACCAGATGCCCATCGTTTCCGGCTCCGATGACGGGGCCGCCCACATCATCGGCATGGTCACCCGCGATTCCATCCTCCGCGTCATGCAGACCCGTTCCGAGTTCGGCCCACTCTCCTTCGGCACCGCCAGCAAGTAGCTCGCGCCGCGACACCGCCAATCAAAAGTCCGGCCTCAATAGCGTTTGCCCGAATCCGCTCCCCCGTTCTTCTCCATATCTTCATTAGCCCAACCGCACCCCTTCGGTATACGATGGCACCCTACTCTGAGGGAGGAAAACCATGGCCAAGAAGAGCAAGCTCACGCAAGTCGCGGCAAAAGTCGGTGGTGCCCTGGGCAAAGCGGACCGCAAAGCACACAAAGTGGTAGAGGCAGGCTCGCTCGCCAAAGAAGAACTTGAAGCCATCGCCAAACAAGTCGGCATCCTCAAACGCCAGCTGGAAAAAGCCACCAAGCGCCTGAAACACGCAATAAGCTAGACCCTCGCCGACAACGCCAATATTACGCGCGCAGTTTCGAAGCGCCTGTCCGCGAACTCCTCATTGAGCTCGCAATCCTATTCCCGCGCCTGCATTGTAGTTCTCGCGCTCTGCCTCTAAAACTCAGGCACCGAGTCGTAGGGTCATCCTTTTTACTCTGAGTGATGCGAATGACCTCTCTGCCTGCGAGCCCCCTTCTTCAACTCTTGAACCTTTAACTCTTCAACGTGCGCCCTTGCGGCCATTTTCACGCTCTATGAGTGTCCAAACTTGGACATGACGGGCTGTCCCGCCCTCAGTTCCCACTCTCAATTCCGATTCCCGCCACCATTGGTCTATAATTGTCTCCCCGTGGGGAAGATAGCCTGAGCACGAATCACCAAAGCAATCTGGAGGAAGTCCAGCCATGAAACCGGCGACTGTGCGGAATAGTGCGTCAAATCCAAATTTTCGGCGGCTTCGGTGGAGCTCAGTAGTTTTGCTGATCGCTTCCGCCTTAGTCGTACTGAGTCTCGCCGCGCAAACTCCCAACCGCCCCTCAAACGCAGACTCTCCCGCCACGGCGCCCGGAACGCTAACACCAGTCACCGCCCCGAACTACGCACTCGAAGCGCGCTTCCTCCCCGACAGTGTCAACAAACTCGTCTTCGATCTCGCCGTGACGCCCCACTGGTTTACGCAGTCCGACAAGTTCTGGTACAGCTACCAAACGACCGACGGCACAAGATATTACATTGTCGACCCGCTCAAAAAATCCAAAGTACCGCTCTGGGATAACGCCAAAATCGCCGCCACACTCTCCACGCTCACCGGCTTCCCCTATGACGCGCAGCACCTCCCCATCAAGCGCCTGAAGCTGGTCGAAAAAGACACCAAGCTCCGCTTCGAAGTAGAAATTCGCAAGAATGCCGTCGTCCCCAACGAGCCCAAAAAAGAAAAAAGCCAGGAAGACATCGAAGAACAAGGTAAAGAAGGCGAAACCAAGCAAGGCGAGCAAGCGCAAGCCACGCCGCCAACCGGCCCAGGCGCTGAAAAACCCGACGACACTCGAATTCTTTATTTCGAATTTGACATCGCCACCGCCAAACTCACTCGCCTCGATGGCATCGACCCGCCCAAAAAGAAACCGCTGTGGGCCTCCATCTCGCCCGACGAAAAGCTGGTGGTCTTCGCGCGGGGCTACAACCTCTACGTAATGGACGCCGACAATTACGCCAAAGCCCTGAAAAAACCCGGCGACGCAACCGTCGTGGAAACGCAACTCACTACCGACGGCGTCGAAAAATACAGCTATGCCCGCATCCTCCTTCCCGAACAATCCGACCAACTCAAGAAAGAAACCAAGGGCGACGCCAACAAAACCGGTATGCGCACTCCCGCGATCACCATTCACTGGTCCAAAGATTCAAAAAAAATCGCCGTCGAACGCGACGACAACCGCAAAGTCGGCGACTACTGGGTCATCCACTCGCTCACAAACCCTCGCCCCATCCTCGAATCGCGCCCCTATTCCCTCCCCGGCGAAGCCAACGTCCCCCTCAGCGAAATCAATATCATCGACATCTCCACCAAAGAGCGGTCCGTAGTTCAGCCAAAATATTTCCCCGACGAAGTCCTCTCCATCGCCGACGCTCCGCAAACCGAGCACGACCGCGAAGAGCTCCGCCAGGACCAGGAAGAAAACCGCGAAAATCCCGCTCCGCTCATTCGCGAACCCCGCCGCTGGCTCGCCGAAACCTCCGACAAGCTTTATTTCACCGTCCGCAGCCGCGATTTCCGCTCCTCAATCGTCGGTGTAGCCGACCCCGCCACCGGCGAATCTCAAAAATTAATCGAAGAGCATTCCAACGTCTGGATGAGCACCAGGCCTCTCCGCATCGTCGATAGCGGCAAGGAACTCATCTGGTGGTCCGAACGCGACGGCTGGGGCCACTACTATCTCTACGACGCCGACGGCAAGCTGAAAAACCAAATCACCTCCGGCGAATACGTCACCGACCTGATCCTCGCGCTCGACGAAAAAGCCCGCCTCCTCTATTTTTCCGCAAACGGCCGCGAGCCCAACGAAGATCCCTACTACCAGCACCTCTATCGCGTCGCACTCGACGGCTCCGGCCTCAAGCTCCTCACTCCCGGCAATTTCAATCACGCCTTCAGCACCCCCGATTCCGGCAAATATTTTGCAGACACCTATTCCCGCGTAGACACCGCTCCAAAATCCGTCCTGTTCGACACCCAAGGCACGCAACTCGCCGACCTCGAAACGACGGACGTCTCGCAACTCCTCGAAGCGGGCTTCAAGTATCCCGAAATTTTCAAAGTGAAAGCCGACGACGGCGTCACCTACCTCTACGGCGTGATGTACAAGCCCTTCGACTTCGATCCCACGCGCAAATATCCGCTGATCGAGTTCGTCTACCCCGGCCCGCAAGTCGAGCAAGTCACAAAATCATTCTCGCCAAAAAACACCAACGTCCCGCTGGCCCAACTCGGCATCATCGTCGTCGAAGTCGGCAACCGCGGCGGCAGCCCGCAGCGTGACAAATGGTACGACGCCTACGGCTACGGCAATCTCCGCGACTACGGCCTCGCCGAC
>DATFZY010000133.1:0-65874 GCA_035313865.1 Candidatus Acidiferrum sp. | reverse complement strand
AGCGAGCGAGGTCGGCCGCGCCGTCAGCAAGCGCTGGCACATCGGGAGCTTCGGCGTCTCGGCGGTCGCCGTGGGCGCGATGCTCGTGGCGTTCGGCCTGGTGGTCGCCAACTGGGTCAAGCTGCTCGGGCTCGAGCCGGGGCACCGCTACCTCTACACGCACGCCTGGCAGATGGTCCGGATCGGATCCCTCGACGTGAACTTCTCGTTCGCGATGGATCCCCTCTCGGCGCTGATGGCGCTGATCATCACCGGCGTCGGATCGCTCATCCACATCTACGCCTGCTCGTACATGGAGACGGAGCCGGCATACTGGCGCTTCTTCACGTACCTGAACCTCTTCGTCTTCTCGATGTTGCTCCTCGTCCTCGGAGACAACTTCATCGTCATGTTCTTCGGCTGGGAGGGCGTCGGCCTCTGCAGCTACCTGCTCATCGGCTTCTATTTCCTGAGAAAATCGGCTTCCGACGCAGCCAAGAAAGCGTTCATCGTCAACCGCATCGGCGATTTCGGCTTCATGCTGGGAATGTTCCTGCTCTTCCGCACGTTCGGCTCGCTGGATTTTACGACCGTGTTTGCTGCCGCTGCAAATCCCGCCTGGGGACACGAAGGCTGGGGCCAGTTCGGCACCTTCACCGTAGTCTGCCTGCTGATCTTCATGGGCGCCACCGGCAAGTCCGCGCAGCTACCTTTATATGTCTGGCTGCCCGACGCGATGGAAGGCCCCACCCCCGTCAGTGCGCTGATCCACGCCGCAACGATGGTCACCGCGGGCGTTTACGTTGTCGCGCGTTCGAATATCCTCTTCGTGCATTCGGAAACCGCCATGGTCGTCGTCGCGGTCGTTGGCTGCGCCACCGCGATCTTTGCCGCCACCATCGGCCTGGTGCAGACCGACATCAAAAAAGTTCTCGCCTACTCCACCGTCAGCCAGCTCGGCTACATGTTCCTGGCCTGCGGCGTCGGCGCATTCTCCGCCGGCATCTTCCATCTGATGACTCACGCCTTCTTCAAAGCGCTTCTCTTCCTCGCCGCCGGTTCCGTCATTCACGCCATGGGCGGCGAGCAGGACATGCGCCACATGGGCGGCCTCAGCAAAAAAATCAAGTACACCTACTGGACCATGCTCATGGCCACGCTGGCCATCTCGGGCGCCCCGCTCTTTGCCGGCTTCTTCAGCAAGGACCAGATCCTCCTCGGCGCGTACATGATTCCCGGCGGCAAGCCGCTCTATGCCATCGGCTTGCTCACCGCGCTCCTCACCGCGTTCTACATGTTCCGCCTGATTTTCCTGACCTTCCACGGTAACCAGCGCTATGACGAGCACCATGTCCACGTGCACGAATCTCCGTGGAGCATGCTCGGCCCGCTGGTCATTCTCGCTATCCTCTCGATCTTCGGCGGCTGGCTCGCCCTTCCCGCGTTCTGGGGCGGCCCCGACTATTTCGCGAATTTCCTCGCGCCCGTCTTCTCGAGCGGTGCTGAATCCGGAGCTGCGGCCGCTGCCGCGGAAGCTGCAGCCCATTCGCTCGAACTCCCGCTCGCAGGTGTCGCGGTTTTTACCGCTCTAGTAGGATTCCTCGTAGCCTTCTGGCTCTACATTCGCCAGCCGGGCAAGCCGGAAGCCATAGCCAAATCCATGCAAGGCGCCTACAACACGCTCCTCAACAAATATTACGTGGATGAGCTCTACGCCGCCGTCATCATCAAGCCGCTCATGTGGCTCTCCACCGACGTCCTCTGGAAAATCGTCGACGTCGCCGGCATCGACGGCACGGTCAATGGCATCGCCCGCGGCGCCACTTCCCTCGGCGACACCGTTCGCCACACGCAATCCGGCAACACCCGCAGCTACGCCGTCTGGGTCGTCATCGGCGCGCTGGTAGTCATCGCCGTGATTTTCCTCTGGCCGTACTGGTCCGCAGCCAAGCCAGTCACAGGGATGGTGCGATGATGCCCGGCGGACCGTTGCTTTCGATTCTCATCTTCGTGCCCGCGCTGGGCGCTTTTGGCCTGCTTTTCCTCCGCGGCGACGACCATGAATGGATTCGCCGCTTCGCCTTTGTCATTTCTCTCATCGAATTTGTCTTCTCCGTCTGGTTTCTCCTCGGCGGCGTCCCCCTCGGCAGCACCGGCTACAAGCTCGTGGAAAACATCCCTTGGATCAACCTCGGCCCGCATCTCGGCTTCGAGAATACCTGGATCAACTATCACCTCGGCGTCGACGGCATCAGCATGTTCCTCGTCATCCTGACGACTTTCCTCACCGTAGTCTCCATCCTCTGCTCGTGGAGCAGCATCCAGAAACGCGTCAAAGAATTTTTCATCATGATCCTGCTGCTGGAAGTCGGCGTCGTCGGCGTTTTCCTCTCCCTCGACCTCTTCCTCTTCTTCCTCTTCTGGGAAGTCATGCTCATCCCGATGTACTTCCTCATCGGCATCTGGGGCCACGACCGCCGCATCTACGCCGCCGTCAAATTCGTTCTCTACACCATGGCCGGCTCCATCCTGATGCTGGTCGGCATCCTCTGGCTTTATAACGCCACCGGCACCTTCGACCTGCCTTCGATTCAGGCCGCGCTCCAGAACGGCGCGCTGGTTCTCCCGCGCAGCACGGAGACGCTCCTCTTCCTCGCGTTCTTCGTAGCCTTCGCCATCAAAGTTCCGCTCTTCCCGTTCCACACCTGGCTGCCTGACGCACACGTGGAAGCGCCCACGGCGGGCTCGGTAATTTTGGCCGGTATCCTCCTCAAAATGGGCACCTACGGCATGATCCGCTTCTGTCTGCCGCTCTTTCCCGGCGCCGCCAGACGCTTCGCGGCCCCCATCGCCGTCCTCGCAATCATCGGCATCATTTACGGCGCGCTCGTAGCTCTCGTCCAGCCCAATCTCAAAAAACTAGTCGCATATTCCAGTGTCAGCCACCTCGGCTTCGTCGTCCTCGGCATCTTTGCCTTCCACCAAATCTCCATGCAAGGCGCCGTTTTCCAGATGCTCGCCCACGGCATCTCCACCGGCGGCCTCTTCTTGCTCACCGGCATGCTTTTCGACCGCCGCCACACCTACGAGATGTCCCAGTTCGGCGGCCTATCGACTCCCATGCCGCGCCTCGCCGCGTTCTTCCTGTTCGTCGCGCTCGCTTCGATGGGCCTGCCCATGCTCAACGGCTTCGTCGGCGAATTCCTGATCCTGCTCGGCACCTATTATGTCCACTGGAACTGGGCCGCCTGGGCCGCCACGGGCGTCATTCTCTCCGCCTGCTACCTGCTCTGGGCCTACCAGCAGGTTTTCTACGGCGATGTCACCGTCGAGAAAAACAAAACGCTCTCCGATATTTCCCCGCGCGAGCTTACGATTCTCGTAACCGTGGCCGTCATCGCCCTCTGGATGGGCATCGGCTCCACGTTCATCACCGGTCGCACCGCCAACGCCAGCCAGTCCGTCATTGACCAGATGCAGCGCCCTCCGCACGCCGAAGAGGTGCTCACTCCGGCGAAGCCCGCGCAGCCAGCCGCCGCGCAGCCCGTTAACACCACGCCCAGTGGTCCAGCAAGCGCACCCGTCGCCTCGGCCGCACCCAAACAAAACTCTCTCGAAAGGCTCGGAGCCCGCTAAATGTCCGCGTTCCCCAACTCTTCCGATCTGCTCCACGTCCTGCCGGAATTAATCTGGTGCGTCTTCGGCGCGCTCCTGATGATTCTCCAGCCCCTGACCAAAAGCCGCCCGTTCCTCACGACCGTCGCGGTTATGGGAGCGCTCCTCGGCATCTGCGGCAATTTTTATAACGTTCATAATCCTGGCCAGGCATTCTCCGGCCTCATCGCCGCTGACCCCTTCAGCATCTTCTTCAGCCACCTGGTCGGCCTCATCGCCGTGATGGTGATTCTAGGCGCGGGCTCCTACCTCGAACGCGAACGCCTCGCCGACGCCGAGTTCTACGCCCTAGTCCTCTTCGCCACTGCCGGCATGGGCGTTCTCGCCTCCGCCCAAGAGCTGCTCACCGCCTTCATCGGCCTCGAGATGAGCTCCATCTCCAGCTACGTCCTGGCAGGCTATCGCCGCGACACACTAAAATCCGGCGAATCCTCGATGAAGTATTTCCTCCTCGGCTCCTTCGCCACCGCCTTTTTCCTTTACGGCATCGCCCTCGTCTACGGCGTCACCGGCACCACCAATCTCCTCAAGATGGACGCCGCCGACCAGACCAGTTCGCTTATGAAACTCGGCCTCTCTATGATTCTCATCGGCCTCGGCTTCAAAGTCGCCGCAGCCCCGTTCCAGATCTGGACGCCCGACGTTTACGAAGGCGCGCCCACCCCGGTCACCGCGCTCTTCTCCGCCGGCCCCAAGGCCGCCACTTTCGCGCTCCTCCTGCGCATCTTTGCCGACGTCCCCGCCGCCACCCAATTCTGGTTCTACGCTTTCTGGATTCTCGCCGCCCTCACCATGTTCGCAGGCAATCTCGGCGCGCTGCTCCAGACTAACGTCAAGCGCATGCTGGCCTACAGCTCCATCGCCCACGCAGGCTACATCCTTGTCGCCTTCGCCGCCGTAACCAGCCTCAAAGGCACGGAAATCGGCGCAGGCCCGGCCTACGCAGCCGTCCTCTTCTATCTCCTGAGCTACGCCCTCGTAAAAGTCGGCGCCTTCACCATCGTTTCGCAATTCGGCGGCGCCGGCGAAAAGCATCTCGCGCTCGATGACTACGCAGGCCTCGGCGAGCGCCAGCCCTTCGTAGCCGCAGCCCTCTCGCTCTTCCTGCTCTCGCTTCTCGGCTTGCCCATCACCGCTGGCTTCTTCGGCAAGTTCTACGTCTTCAAAGCCGCCGTCGACTCCCACCTGATCTGGCTGGCCGTGCTCATGGCCGCAAACAGCATCATCGGCGCCTACTACTACATCCGCCTCATCGTAATCATGTACATGCGCGACCCAATCCCCGAAGTCGCCGCCACAACCCCAGTCCGCTTCCCCGCAGCCGTAAACGTAGTTCTGGCCATCGCCGTAATCGGCACCCTCTGGCTAGGCCTCCTCCCCAGCAAAACGTTGAATTACCTGCTCCAGACAACCCTAATCAACACCCAACAATCGCAAACCACCCAAAATAAGTAGCGTTACCCTCGGCTGTCTGCTCTTTCGGTCTCCCAAGAGGATCATCCGTCCAGGCTCTTTATGTAAATTGGCCTGGACCGACTATGACCTTTCGGGTATCATTTTCTTGTATAAATTAGCGTTCGGACCGCGGGAGACTCTCCCGCTTTTTCTTTTTTTGGGGGCGCGCGCGTCGGGAGGAACTGCAACTCCTCACTGGAAGACCACGGATAAATCCTGGTTGGACCTCAAACCGTCTATCGACTAAAGACTATAACCACCATCCGAAGCTGATTGCGTCAGACGAATGTGGGACCAAATTTTCTCATTTGACTTCGAGTATTTTGAACGACGCCACAAAGGCGGCGATGTCTGCCGTGTGAGCCATGCTTCCGTTTTGTAGGCCGTTAGCAGTGGTGACTCTCGAATTGTGAACCACCATAAAAAACGTTCCGGTGAGGTTGACACCCGTGGAAGTAGTCAGCTTGATTCCACAAGTATCGGAAGGAAATCCCTGCCGCGTGCCTCGTACGCAATTTTCAAATGCCATGGTGCTGCCTTTCGTGGCATTGCCTTCGGATAGGATCGTCTTTTCTGTCGCATCCCATGTGGCGCTGTTCGAGAATTCGGCGTCAATAACGGCGGGATTTGGAGGCTTAATCTGGAAAATGAGAACGTAGCTGTGGTCCGGGGCTGTCCATTGATGTTGAACCAAAGGAGCGTAACTCGTCGTATCAGTGACGAAGTGCTGGTCTGGGAAAACACAGCTAACTCCATCTTTCTCCGAAGTGAACGTATACCCAATACTCTGGGCAAAAGTCATTTGAGTCAAAAGAACTACTGCTAAGAGAACCACCATGTGTTTCTTCATATGAACAATAACTTCCCCTAAATTGAAAATTCGTCCAATAGCTACAATGGAAGCGGCAGCCGCTCTGTGAATAGTACAGGGATGCTATTGTGCCTAACTCGAGACCGGGCCTCCTGACAGAGGTTAGGTCTGGAGATGCTAACCCCTGCTCGGTTGGAATGTACAGGCCGAAGAAGGGGCGCTTGGTGTAGAAAAGCTGAACTCAACGGGCGAGCTGATTCAGAGACACAAGGGAGCCATTCTAATCTCGCTGTTAACCCGTTTAGAATCAACGTTTGCAGGCCGCCCGTAAGTGTTGCATCTAAAGAACTTACGGCAATTCTAAGTCTTTTAGATGCAACACTTACAAAAACGCGAGGGGGCCAAGGCTGTGCGCCATCTCAACCGAGCGGCCTAAGAGAAAAACAAAAGGCCCGGAAGCTCTAGCTTCCGGGCCTTCTCAATTTCGAGTTGTCAGCCGAACTACAGCTTCGAGTACAGGAGGAAACCCAGCGCAAACGTGAACAGTGTCAGAGTCTCGACGAACACCAGTCCAAGGATCATGGCCGCGCGAACGCCGCCCGCCGCTCCCGGATTCCGCGCGATGCCTTCGCAGGCTGCCGCCGCAATCCGTCCCTGTCCTAAACCGCCGCCGAACGCCGCCACGGCTACGCCGAAGCCAACCGCGATCACCAGGGTGGTCGGATTAATGGGTGGCTTAGCCGCATCTGCTCCCGTTTGTGCGAACGCCGCCGGTGCAATGACCAGCACCGCGACTATCGCCACGAACAATACAACTGCCAGTTTCTTCATAACTTCCTCCTCGTGAATTGCCGCCAGGAGGTGGTCCCCGGACACCGTGCAGCCGGGCTCACGCTGAAGCGGCTAACAAACTCTGTAGTGGCAATCTTCTGCCGCAATATCCGCCGCAAAATCTGTAGTGGCGGGCCTTGGCCCGTCCCACGGTTGTTGCAAGTCCCAGGCTTAGTGATCGTCCGCAGTAGCCATGCCGATGTAAACGGCGGGCAGAATCGCGAACACATACGTCTGAACGATGGAAACAAACACATGCAGGGCAATGAAAGCGATCGGAGCGAGCGCCGGAAACACTCCCAGCACGATGCCCGCAATCGCGGACTTCGTCCCGGCCCATACAGCGAGACCGGTAAACAAGCCTAGAAACAAGCCGTAAATCAGATCGCTGGCGAAAATATTGGCCCACAGGCGCACCGTCAGCGAAAGCAAACGCGCGAAGGAGCTGAGCACTTCCACCGGAAAAATAAGAATCCAGAGCGACCAATGCACGCCCCCCGTGAATGTTTTTGCATACCGGAGTGGACCATGGTGCCGAAGACCCTGCCAGTTGAAGTACGCGAACGTGATGATTGCACACGCCAGAGGCACGGTTACGTTCGCCGTGGGCGAACTGAGAAACGGAAACGCGCCGAACAAATTCGCGAGCAAAATAAACAGCGCCACGGACCCGACCATGGGCACGTATTGTTCCCAGTGATGTCCAGCGTTTTCCGAAAGCACGTCGTTGATGCCGAAGCCCACTGGGTTCGTGAACAATAGTTCCGCGATTTGTTGCGAAGCGCCGGGCCGCTCGACCGATAACCGCGACCTCAGGAACAGTGCCAGCAATGTGCCGACAACCAGCACCGCCAGCGCCATCACTACGTGCTCGGGAATCGGTGTATCTGGATAGCTCGGCGTGATGTGCAGCGCCTTGAGCAGCGCCAGCGCCGGCCCTCCGAGGATCTGGTTTACAAAATGTGTCAGCCAGCTTACGTGATGTTCCATTCCCTATCCCGTATGCGCCCTAAACCTAAGCTTCGGGTCGCAGGATTTCGTACACACTTGCCGCGATTGTCGCGGCTCCTAAAGCACACAACCCCACTACCATGCTCGCAAGGGGAACTTTCAGAACATCAAAAATAACATACACGCAGAAGCCTATCAAGCCATAGCGGAACATCAGCCGGAACCATGTTCCCACCGGAATTCGCGGCTTGGCGAAGCCTTCTTGCGCCGTCGAAACCGCCACCAGCGCGTCCAAACCGCGCTTTAGCCAGCGGAAGTTGAACCACGCGAGCACGGTGCCGATCGCGAGGCCAGCAGCCCATTGCGGATGGCGGAAGACTGCGACGGCAACGGAGGAAGCGCCACCGATTACAAGCGTCAGCCACGCGATCCGGCGTTCGGTGCGTGCAAAAGCTGCCAAATCCACCGCGCTGGTGGCTGTGCTGAGCACACCGCTGTTCGCCTCGGGCGTTTCTTCCATCGGCGAGTACTCGGCGCCTTCCATCGTCATCAGCCCGGCAATCGCCGCAGGATCTCGCGCAGTCCCGCGACAAATCCCATCCCGCCAAGCACGAACATAAAAATAAACTTGGTGTGAAGCCAGTGGTCAATAAAATATCCCAGCCCGCCGCCCAGGACGACGGTGCCGACAAACACCATCGGCAACTCAATCGCCATGCCCAACTGGCTGCCGGCGCTGCTCCCCTTTTTCGCCGGGGTGGGCGTTGGATCCGTTTTGTTGGGATTATTGTCCAAAGGCGTAGCGCGCCAGGCGCAGGAACGGTTCAGGATACATCCCGGCGACGAGCGTTACAAACACGGCCGCGGTCAGCGCCACCGTTTGCCCGTTGCTGATCGTGAGCGGCGCTGCTTCGAGCGGCGACGCTGTCGAGGTTTCCGTGGACGGCTTTTTGAAGGCCTGCGCTGCGATGCGGGCGTAGTAGTAGGCCGAGAGCAACGCGTTGACGACGGCGAACGCCGCGAGTTCCGGATGCGGAACGCTGAGCAGCGCTTTGACGAGATAATATTTTGCCAGGAATCCCGCAGTCGGCGGGATTCCCGCGAGCGACATCAGGAAAACGAGCAAGAGCAGAGTTGCGGCGGGGCTCCGGCGAAACAATCCATTCAAATCGGCAAGTTGAAAACCGGCAGGGCCGCGCTGAATACGAGTCGCGCCGCGCTGCTGAATCGCAATCAAAACTCCGAAGGCGCCAATTGTCATGAAAACATGAACGCCGAGGTAGTAGATCATGCCCTCAAAGCCGGCCTCGTTTCCCGCGACTAGTCCCAGCAGAATAAATCCTGTTTGGGCCACCGCTCCGTAGGCAAGGATGCGTTCCACACTGGTCTGGCGCAGCGCCGCGATGTTTCCCCAGAGCAGCGACACAATCGCAAGGCCTCCCCAGACGTGGAGCCACTTCTCGTGCGCAAACAAAAACAAAAAAGAGAAGAGGCGCAGGAGCAACGCAAAACCGGCGGTCATTCCGATCGAGCCGAGAAACGCCGCAACCGGCGTCGGCGCGTTTTCGTACGTGCCCCCCGCAAACCAATGAAACGGCGCAGCCTCGATCAAAATGAAAGTGCCCACAGCGGCCAAACCGAGCGCCAGCCAGGCATACCAGGTGGTCAACCCCGCGAAGGCCACGCCATCGTCGAGACGAACTTCCAGCGTGGCGCCCATGCGGCCGAGATTGGTCGTTTGAAATAATCCGTAGAGCAGCAGAAAACCCAGCGCCAGCGCGACCGAACTGCACACCCAGAGCGCCGCGAAGTTTCGCGATGCGGCGGTTGCCTCCGGCTCGCGCCTCAAGAATCTTGTCAGCAGATAGCAGCTGAGCCCCATGATTTCGAGTCCGAGAAACACGATGAGGACGTTGACGCCTGCGACGATCAGCATCGTTCCCGCGCACGCAAACAACAGCAGCGAGTAGTACGCTCCGCGCGTCTCCTCTTCGATTTCCAGGTAGCGCACCGAAAGCAGAATAAGGAGCGCGGTGCCGCCGAGAAAAAGCGCCGCGAAGAAAAGAAAGAAAGGATCCACCAGAACGCTCTGGTGAAAACCCAGCAGACCTGGCGATGCGGAATTCGCTTCTCGCAACGCCTGAATCTTTCCATGCTGCACATACAATGTGAACGCGCTGAAGGCCGTGCCGCCCAGCCCAAGAATCGCATTCCAATGTTTTTCGTTAGCAGCGAGCCAGCGGTCAATCAATAAAATGCCGCACGCAAAAAGAACAAGCTCCATCTCCGGCAGAATAAGCGCGCCGTCTTCGCTCAGAAAACCGCGTACCGCGTAAATAAGGGAATGGATCATCAGCGAGGATCATCAGACACGGCGTAAACAAATGCATGCATCATTCGCGAAATTGGTCGATTTGTAGGGGCACCATACATCGTGCCCTCTTGATCGTGCTCCATTCGGCCGTGTCCGACGTCGCAGCGCCCGATTCGATCGTGCGCGATTCGGTCGCAGACTGGCGCCGTCTCCGATGTGAATTCGCCGCTACTTCTCAAACAGCAATTCCCCGGCGCGGTGAGTCGCCTTGACTACGGCTTTAATCAGCGTGACGCGCAGCTTCCCTTCTTCCAGCTCCATGATTCCGTCAATCGTGCAGCCGGCAGGCGTGGTCACCGAATCCTTTAGCAGTGCCGGATGATCGCCCGTCTCGAGCACCACGCTCGCCGCGCCTTTCATCATTTGCGCCGCGAGCAGCGTCGAAACATCGCGCGGCAACCCAACTTTCACGCCGGCCTCGGCGAACGATTCCAAAATAATGTAAGCAAACGCCGGCCCGCTCGCCGAAAGTCCGGTCACGGCGTCCATGTGCTTCTCATCTACCACGACGGTTCGCCCCACAGCGTCAAACATCGCGCGAGCGATTTCCAGATGCGCCGCACTGGCGTGTGCCCCGCTGCAAATTCCGGTCATGCCGCAGTGCACTCGCGAACAAGTATTGGGCATCGCCCGCACAACCGGCACCTTCGCGCCCGCGTGCTGCTCGATGTAGCTCGTCGGCACGGAAGCCGCCACGGAAATCACCAGCGTGTCGGCGTTCAGCTCCGGCGCAATTTCTTTCAGCACTTCGCCGACGACTTGCGGCTTCACGCCGAGCAGCACGATGTCCGCGCCATGCACGGCTTTGCGATTGTCCGTGGTGGTCGCAACGCCGAGTTCTTTCTCCAGCAACGCCGCTTTGTCGCCGTGCTTCACCGTTGCGGCAACGTGCTTCGGCGAAAATAATCCCTGCTTCAGGTAAGCCCGCAGCAAAATCCCGCCGAGCTTGCCGGTCCCCAAAACCGCCAGCTTCTTGTCCGTAAGTTTTTGCGTCATGGTCCAAACATTGTTGACGCGAACGGCAATCCGGTCAACTCAAGAATCTCGTGAGGAAAGGAATTACGGAAAGACAGGAAAAGCGGCTAATCGTGACGCGCACCGTGCAACACGTGCACGGCATGCGGGAGCAGATGCGCTATGGCTTCGAGCGACTCGGATGCACCCTTTGGGCTTCCGGGCAGATTGACGATGAGCGCTTTCGAGCGCGTAGCAGCGGTTCCCCGCGAAAGCGCCGCAGTCGGCGTACTTTGCGATCCCTTGCGCCGCATCTCCTCGCCGATTCCGGGCACGACGCGGTCCGCTATTGCTTCCGTGGACTCCGGCGTATTGTCGCGCGGGCCGATGCCTGTACCGCCCGTGGTCAGAATCACGTCCACGCGGCCGGAGTCGGCAAGTTCGCGCAGTTGCTCGCGAATGTTCGCGGGATCATCGGAAACGCGCAGCACGGAGGTCACTTCCCAATTCAATCCGCGGCACACCGCGACGACGGCAGGCCCGGAGAGGTCTTCGCGTTCGCCTCTGGAAACTGTGTCGCTTATTGTGAGTACTGCGACGCGCATCAGGCGGGCTGCTTCGTTTCCGCTTCGCGGCTGGCTTCATCCATTAAACGCATCGCTTCCATCAGGAGGCCAGTGGTGTTCTTGGTCGTGGTGGTGCGGGTGGAAGCGTTCGCCGCGTTGAAATCGATCTCGAACTCGCCTGCGGTCCATAGCAGGACGCGATAGACCGCGTCATCGCCTTCGATTTTTCCGCTTTTCGCATCGCGGCATTGCCCGTTGGCAAAATAAAGTTCGCCCTGTTCGCCGTTATGCATGACCACGAGCCGGCAGGATTTCTGCCCCATCTCAAGCGACTGCATCAGGTCGATCATGCTCATCTCTTCGAGACGGCCTTGTATGACGCCGGGACGGGAAGCGCGCTTCTGCAATTTTTCGAGGTGGAGGCGGTCGACAACTTTCTTGGCGATGCGCACCAGATCTTTCACGAGAAACGGTTTGGTAACGAAGTCCTCAACGCCATCCACGAGCGGGCGCAAACGCTCTTCAATATCCGCGCGGCTGGCCATGAACAAAAATGGAATGTGCCGCGTGGCTTCGCGGCCGCGCAGTTTTTCAAAGAGCTGGCGCCCGTCGAGCCCGGGCATTTTGTAATCGCAGAGAATCACATCAGGCGCGTTATCAATTACTTTCAGCAGCGCGTCCGCTCCATCGGCAGCCGTCTCAACTTCGCAAAAGGGCTCCATGCCCTTGGTGATCAAGTCGCGGACCAGCGGATTGTCGTCCGCGAGCAACAACTTGACCGTTTTCGCGCCTGTTCCGGTCATCGTGTCCGGCCCCGCGCAGTCTTCTTGTGATTATTTTTGGCCGCAGCGCCGGCCTCGCGAAAAAAATCCCCGCTCTTCCCGCCGGTCTTCTTGACGAGAACTATCCCCGTGATTTCCATCCCTTTATCGAGGGCTTTACACATGTCGTAGACCGTGAGGGCCGCGGCAGTAACAGCGACCAGGGCTTCCATTTCCACGCCGGTTTGGGCGGTCGCAGTAACTTCGGAGCGAACTTCCACGCCATTTTGGCACAGGCGAGCAGTCACATCAATGTGCGTGAGCGGGAGGGGATGACAAAGAGGTATCCACTCGGCGGTGCGTTTGGCAGCGGCAATGCCCGCGATTCGCGCCACTTCGAGGGGGTTGCCTTTGGGATTGCGCAGGCGTTTCACTTCGCGCAGCACTGCGGGGCTCATTTTTACAAAGCCCTGAGCCAGGGCCGTTCGCGTGGTCACGGTCTTTTCCGAGACGTTGACCATCCTGACTTCGCCGCGTGTTCCAAAATGTGAGAGTTTTCCCATGCGCTTGTTCAGATTACGCTCAAAGGACGTCGCGGCGCAGCATTACCGTGACGCTTTCTCCGGCATCGATTTTTTCCGCCTCGGCTGGCACAACCACATAGCAGTTCGCCTTGCCGAGGGCTGCTACATCGCCGGAGCCTTGCCACTTGAGGGTTTTCACTTCGAACTGCCCACCTTGCCCTTCGAGGCGGGCCGGCAAAAAATGTGTGACGCCGGGCCTTTCATTTAGCGCTTCGCCAAGGCGTGCGTGGACCAGCGGCAGGGGGCGTGCGTCGGCGCCGCTCAGCAGATCCACCGCGGGCGCAACAAATAATTCGAAAGTCACCATCGTCGAAACGGGATTGCCGGGCAATCCAAACACGAACGTTTCGCCGCACTTGCCAAAGACTGCCGGCTTGCCCGGACGAATCGCCACGGCGTCAAAATAAAATTCCGCCTGCATCCCGCGTAGGACTTTTTCGACGAGATCGTACTTGCCCATGGAAACGCCACCGGACAAAACCAGCAAATCTTCCTGCAAGCCACGGCGGATCTTCGATTGCAGATCGTCTTCGCGGTCCATCGCATTGCCGAGCAGGATCGGTTTTCCGCCTGCCAGACGGACCTGTGCCGCCAGCGAGACGCTGTTGCTGTTGCGAATCTGGAAGCGGCCTGGAACGCTTTCGACCGGAACAATCTCATCGCCGGTGGAGAGAATCGCTATGCGAGGCTTCTGCGCGCATTTTAATTCTGCCGCGCCTACCTGAGCGGCCAGTGCGAGTTCCGCGTAGCCCAGGCGCATTCCTGGCGTCAGGAGCGTCTGCCCGGCGCGTGCTTCACTGCCGCGAGGAACAAAGTTTTGGCCAGACGCGGCGGCGCGCTCGAAGCGCACCTGGTCGCCGTCTCGCGAGGTGTGTTCGATCATGACGACGGCGTCAGCGCCGGATGGCAGCGCCGCGCCGGTCATAATCTGGACGCAAGTCTCGGCCCACAGTTCTTTTGTGACGCGGTCGCCGGCCTTTATCTCGCCGGTGCATTTGAGGGTGGTGCCCGGCTTGACGTCCGCCGCGAAGACCGCGTAACCATCGCGCGTGGACCGGTTGAACGGTGGATACTCGCGGTCGGTCTTCACTTCCTGCGCCAGCACGTAGCCCAGAGCATCTCCGACGCGAATCTGTTCCGTGGTGCGCGGACCCTTCTCCTCTGAGATTTTTTCGACAACGGTCTGGCGTGCTTGCTCGTAGGTGAGCATTGGTGGATATTTTGTGCGGCTTTCTTTGGCGTACTTTCTTCTCAGCG
This sequence comes from Candidatus Acidiferrum sp., assembly GCA_035313865.1. Lineage (GTDB taxonomy): Bacteria > Acidobacteriota > Terriglobia > Acidiferrales > UBA7541 > Acidiferrum. Next base: position 51,676 of record DATFZY010000133.1, on the reverse strand, counting down.
TGCTCTGAGTTTTCTGTGTGCTCTGTGTAAATCTCTTTCCTACAACCAGCGCGCCAGGAGTGTCCCCTGCGGAACGATTGTGGCATCGCGCTCCGGTCCGGTGGAAATCATGCCGATCTCCACCTGCAGAAAATCGCCGATAAAGCGCAAGTAATCGAGGGCTGCTTTCGGGAGCTTGGCGCCGTCTTTCACGCCATACGTGGTTTCGCACCAGCCGGGCAGAGTCTTGTATTCCGGCACGACGTGTTCGTATTCTTCGGCGAGCGCGGGCATTTCGTTCAGCGTTTTGCCTTTGTATTTATATCCCACGCAAGCCTGGATCTCGCGCTGGGTGTCGAAGACATCCAGCTTGGTGACGACCAGCGAATCAATGCCGTTGATCATCTTCGCGTACTTCAACACCATGAGGTCCAGCCAGCCGCAGCGCCTTGCGCGGCCCGTAACGGCACCGAACTCTTTGCCGCGTTCGCGGACTTCCTGCGCTTCCAGTTCCGGCATTTCTGTCGGAAACGGACCGCCGCCGACGCGCGTCGTGTATGCCTTGGAAATTCCGAGCACATTTTTGATTTTCGTGGGTGGCACACCAACGCCTGTCGTCGCGCCGCCAGAAATCGCGCTGGAAGAAGTCACATACGGATAGGTGCCGTGATCGATGTCCAGCATGGTGCCCTGCGCGCCTTCAAAGAGAACGGACTTCCCTTCATCGAGCGCGCGATTGACCAGTTCCGCGGTGTCGCAAATGTAGCCGCGAATTTTTTCGCCGAGCTTCAGCGTCGCTTCCACTTCGTGGGAGAAATCGATGTCCGCACCGTAGGCCCCTTTGGCCAGGCGGTTCTTTTCGGCAACAACACGAGCGGCTTTTTTGCGGAAGAGTTCAGGCTCGAGCAGATCGCACATGCGCAAACCGCGGCGGGCCATCTTGTCTTCGTAAGCCGGGCCAATGCCGCGGGAGGTGGTGCCAATTTTGTCGGCGCCACGCGCGCCTTCGGCGGCTTTGTCCAGCTCGCGGTGATAGGGAAAAATCAGGTGCGCGCGATTGCTGATGTGCAGGCGCCCTTTCACATCAATGCCAGCCTTCGCCAGCGTCTCGATTTCCGCGACCAGCGCAGCGGGATCGACCACCACGCCGGTTCCAATGACGGCTTGCTGCTTCGGCCGCAAAATTCCGCAGGGAATCAACTGGAGTACGTAGCGATCTTTGCCGATGATGACCGTGTGTCCGGCGTTGTGCCCACCCGCGACGCGCGCAATATAATCGAACGAGCCGGCGAGGTAGTCGACGACTTTGCCTTTGCCTTCATCGCCCCATTGCGCGCCTACCACCACAACCGATTTCATGCAGACTTTCTCCTAGTGGGACAGGCAATCCTGCCTGTCTCTTGCCGGCGGCCCCAGACCACACTTCGTCGCCTAAGCGTTCACTACCATCAAACTGCTTTGGAAAGCACCAGAAAACGGCAGGCTCTTATCGTAAGCTCGCCTCGTGCTCAACGCAAGCTGCCCGTAACCGCTCATCTGGATTCATGGCGATTCCGATGGCGGGTCAAGATTTCGTATTCAAAGTTGTTCGAGATAAAAAAACCACCTGACTTCAGCTCCGTTGAAACTTTAGGAAGATCACCAATAAGCCCCAATATATCGGCGCGCTCCAGCACTCCAAGGGTTCCTGAGAGCGGTAGATTTCGCTGAAGCGCGACCGCACGCCCAACCTGGTCATCGATCAAGATAAAGTCAGGCTCGAGCGCCTCCGCGAGCAGGATCGCTTCTCGTTCCCCGCGGTGCAGCGTCGCAGGAAGAGAAACTGCCTATGGGCTATCTATTCTGCGAACTTCATACCAAGAAGGAATCGACTGCACAATACTCCTGACCCGCTCAGGCGTCTGAGTTGCCGTCAGCATGTGGCGCAAGATTTCGGCTAATTTGGTCTAAGCTGTAGTGGCAACGTTTCCTGCAAGGTATAATCAACATAGCGCCGGGTTGAAGTACGGAGCTCCATTCAATTAAGCCAGGCGGGTGATAATGCGGTTAAGTCTGCGTTTTTTTGCGGTACTTTGTCTCTGCCTTGTGATTGTTGGTCTGTTGCTGCTTCCGATCGCTGGCGCGCATGCGATCCTGCTGGAATCGAGCCCGGCGCTAAATGGACTTGCGGCTGGGCCTGAGGTTCCCATCAAACTGCGGTTCAATGTGCGCATTGATGCCATGCGCTCCCGGCTGACGCTGGTGGGACCCGACGGTTCAACGCAAGCGCTGGAAATTGCAAAAGAAGCGGCTGCTGAGACGTTGACATCGCAAGCCAAGGGCCTCGCACCCGGCCAATACCGAATCCGGTGGCAAGTGCTGGCTTCCGACGGCCACCTCACACGAGGCGAGATTCCCTTTACCGTCACGAAATCCTGAAAAGTCGTTCATGGCTCAGCTACTCCAAATCTTCGGGTTTCTCTCGGTGTTGTTGCGTGGCGCGACGTTGGCGTTTCAATCGTTCACAATTGGCGGCATCGTTTTTCTTGTTCTCGTGCTGGGCCGGTTGGAGGCGCCTTCCTCTGGATTTGAATTGTCCGCGCTCCGGTGGATCCGGCGGTCGGCCGTGGCGCTGGCAATCACTCATTTTATAATTCTGGTCGCAAGCTCACTGATCTTGATGAAGTCGGCGGGCATGACTCTTGGAGAGGTCAGCGGGGCAAACTTTTTTCTTGCCTCTGTGATTGGCATCGCGGCTTCACTGACGATTGTGGGGCTGGCGAGCGCGCGAGGCTTGCGGGGATATGCTTCGATGCTGCTTCCTGCCGCGGCTCTTCTTGCGGCGTCGGTGATGACCAGCCACGCGATGTCTCGTTTGGAGCATAGGCTTCCGTTAGTCGCGTTTACGGCGCTGCATCAGGCGGCGACAGCGGTGTGGCTCGGGGGACTGCCCTATCTGCTCATTGGCTTGAGCCGCACACCAGATCTGGCGCTCGCGCGCCGGATGAGCGCTCGTTTCTCCCGGCTGGCGCTTGTGAGCGTCGGCGTTCTGGCTGCGGCGGGGCTGGTGCTGGGCGTTTCGTACGTCGGCTCGATTCCCGCGCTTTACGGCACTTCGTACGGGGCCATGGTGGCCACGAAAGTTATTTTGTTCGGGCTTTTGCTTTTTCTCGGTGCGCTGAATTACCAGCTCGTTCACGGCAGCTCCAGCGGGTTGCTACAGAGCGTACGGCGGTATGGCGAAGCCGAAATTGGGATTGGCGTGACCGTGATTCTGCTGGCCGCTTCGCTCACTTCCCTGCCTCCTGCCGTGGACCTTGCGGAAGGCCGAGTAAGCGGCCACGAAGTCTTTGCGCGCATGGCTCCGCGCAATCCCAGGCTCAACAGTCCAACGCGCGAAGATTTACCCGAAGATGTGTATGCCGCCATGCAAGATTCCTATGCGTCCCCGAAAACGATTTCTACGGAATCGTATGTTCCCGGGCAGGCTGGCACTCGTCCGAATACTTCCGCGGAAAAAGCATGGTCGGAGTACAACCATCATTGGGCGGGTGTCATTGTTCTGTCGATTGGACTGCTGGCTATCTTGGGGCACTGGAGACGTTTTTCTTTCGCTCGCAACTGGCCGTTGGTGTTCCTGGGCCTTTCTGTTTTTCTATTCTTGAGAAGCGATCCAGAGACCTGGCCGCTCGGGCCCGTGGGTTTCTGGGTGAGCATGGCCGATCCGGAAGTCCTGCTGCATCGGATTGTTGCTCTGCTGGTGATTGGGCTGGCGGTTTTTGAATGGAGAGTTCAGACGGATCGCGTGAATTCACCGAGAGTCCGGCTGGTTTTTCCGGTGTTGATTGCCGTGGCTGGGGCGCTGCTGCTTACGCACTCTCACAGCCTGGGAAATATCAAGGAGGAAGTGCTGGCCGAGCTGAGCCACGCGCCGCTGGCGATCCTGAGTGTCACCGCAGCGTGGTCGCGATGGCTCGAGCTTCGACTTCCGTCCGAGAATCGCGTGCGATTTGCAATGGCGGCGGTGTGGCCGGTTTGCTTCCTGCTGATCGGCGCGCTGCTTTTAAATTATCGCGAAATGTAATCGGACGCTGCCCCGACACCTCGAACTGCGGTTTTACCTCCTTATTGGTGTATCGGAAGCACGCTAGCAGAAGAACGTTCACCGACCGCATCGCTTGATTGAACGCATTACAATTTGTTGCCACGCGTGACGTGACGCTCATTACCATTCGAGAATTTTCTAGCTTTGATTGCGAATTACAACGAGGAGGCTGTCCGCTGGCTGCGCGACGCGACCTCCCAACAACCCAAGCTACCTGAGCTGTGGATGGACCTGGGGATCGCGTACCAGCGGCTGGGCAACATGCCAGCCGCAACCGCGGCTTACAATCAGGCGCACAAATTGAAACCGGACGATCCAACTTACGCAGTCCCCGCCATTATGTAGGCTGGCCAGCCTAGTCCTCGAAGCTCGTCGACGGCCTCGATGGTTTTCGAATTAACTTCGAATTAGAGACGCATAGCGGAAACATGACACCAGATGATCGTTCACTATGCCCGTCGCTTGCATGAACGCATAGCAAATCGTCGAGCCCACAAAGCGGAATCCGCGCTTCTGTAAATCCTTGCTCATCGCATCCGATAGCGCGGTCTTGGCGGGCAATTGTTTGTGCGTCTTCCAAGTGTTCTGTTTTGGTTTGCCGCCGACAAATTGCCATATGTATTTATCGAAGGAGCCGAATTCCTCCTGTACCTTCAAAAACGCCTGCGCATTTCCGATCGTCGCGGCAATCTTCAGCCGATTCCGGATAATGCCCGCATCTTTCAGCAACTCGCGCACTTTCTTTTTGTCGTAACACGCCACCTTCGCTACATCAAATCCGTCGAACACTTCGCGATAACGGGCGCGCTTCATCAGAACCGTGTCCCAGCTTAATCCCGCCTGAGCACCTTCGAGGATTAAAAGCTCAAACAGGCCGCGATCATCGTGCAGCGGGACGCCCCACTCCTCATCGTGATAGGGGATGTTCACTTCCTTCGCCGCCCAGTGGCAGCGCGTCAAGACAGTGCTTTTCGGGTTCATGCGGGGCGGCATCCCTACTTGAGGATGGAATGGATGATGATGGTGTTGCCGCCGAGCAGGACGGGGTCGGAGGCCAACTCGTCTGTCCAACGGTCTGCGCGGCGCTTCGCTGGCGTGAGCTTCGCAAGGAGGCGGATAAAGGTTACCAGCGGCCAATAGAGCCACTGATTGGCCTTTTTGCGGTCGCGGTAGACGCCCTGGATGGCAAAGCCGTTTTTCTCGAGGTAATAGCGCAGCTCGTTGTAGCCGATAGGGTTGGCGTGAACGGCGATCTCGTCCATGCCAGCGCAATCGTAATGGATCTTGGCTTTGGATTGTTCGGAAAGCGGCTTGAAATGGGAGGTGTATCCGAAGAGGAGCCACTTGAGGCGTTCTTCGACGTTCATGATGTTGGGAACGCTGATGATCAGGTGGCCGCGTGGTTTCAGCAGGCGGCGGTATTCACGGAACGCTTGCGGCGGTGAATCGATGTGCTCAAGGCCGTCAAGTGAAGCGATGTAATCGAAGGACTCTGAGGAATAGGGCAAAGTCCCCGCGAGGTCGCCTCGCTTGATCTCCACGCCATCGAGGCGGAAGAGTTCAGAATAGAGGTCGCAACAGCGGACGTCGAAGCCTTCGCTCAGCAAATCCTGGGCGAGGGCACCTTCTCCAGCAGGGCAATCCAGGATAGCGCCGCGCGGCAGCGGCTTCAAAATCTTCAGGACCGTTTCGTGCAAGCCCGGACGCGAAATGGGCATCGGGCCGCGTTCGCCCGCTAACAGTGGCGGGTGATCGGCCGGCTTCACTGTTCGTGTCGTAGCTGTTTCTGCTGTGGCCAATCTTTGCTCCTAAAATCCAATCGTGCGCGCAAAAAAAGAAGGGCACGCCGCACTTAACTGTACGACATGCCCCGTCCGGATTCCTATCTTTTTACAGCGGTTTTTACGCCCGCGATGTTCTCGGCGAATTACGCCACGTGACGGTCGATCGCCTTGGTAATCTGATCCTTGGGCACCGCGCCCACGATCTGTTCGACCACCTGTCCGTTCTTGAAGACCAGCAGCGTGGGGATACCGCGAATGTTGTAGCGTCCCGCGGAATTCATCGCCTCATCCACGTTGAGCTTCATTACCTTGAGCTTGCCTGCGTAATCCTGGGCGATTTCGGCAACGGTCGGCGCCAGCATGTGGCAGGGGCGGCACCATTCCGCCCAGAAATCCACCATCACCGGCTGGGCGCTGCTTGCCGTCAGCACTTCTGCTTCAAAATTACCGTCCGTAACTGCCTGGATCGATTCCGCCTTGATATTGTCAGCCATGTTGTTTGTCCTCAACAGCTTGCCGGTAGGCCGCTGTTTTTCTCTCCTTCGTCAGTTCAATTAGATGTTGCAACAGGCATTTGGTTTCGTGAGGCCTGCCCCCTGCCCCGAAGGGTTAGCGCCGCTTCGTACACTTTCGCGTACTCTGCGGCCGGCGCCTTCCAGGAAAAATCTTTCGCCATGCCGTTCAATTGGATGCGGCGCCAGATGCGCTCGTCGGTGCAATGATGCAAAGCCTGGCGTATGGCGTACATCATGGCGCCGCCGGAATAATCGGCGAACTTGAAACCGGTGCCCGTGCCGTGCTCCAGATCGAATGGCTCGACGGTATCGTCCAGTCCGCCTGTGGCTCGCACAATGGGCACCGTACCATACTTCAAGCTGTAGATCTGATTCAAGCCGCAAGGCTCGTAGCGCGAGGGCATTAAAAACATGTCAGCGCCTGCTTCGATTTTATGCGCAATTTCGTTGTCGTAGACGGTTTTTACGCCGGCGCGTCCTGGAAACGCATTGGCCAGCGCCTGGAAGAGTTCTTCGTACCGGCGCTCGCCAGTGCCGAGGACTACGATGGAGACTTCTTCTTTCATTAGCTCGAGGGCTTTTTCGGCGATCAGATCGAAACCTTTTTGGTCCGCGAAGCGCGAGACGATGCCAATGAGCGGGCGCGAGGAATATTCCGGGGAAATGCCGTACAGTTCCATCACGGCTTGCTTGCAGACTTGTTTTCCGCTCATGTCTTTCGCGGAATATTTCATGGGAATCAGTTTGTCTTTGTCGGGGCTCCAGGCGGAATAGTCCACGCCATTCAGGATGCCGACCAGGCGGTCGGCACGGCTGCGCACTACGCCCTCGAGGCCGTAGCCGTATTCGGGAGTCTGAATCTCTTGCGCGTATCTTTTGCTGACCGTCGTCAGATAATCGGAATAAATCAGGCCCGCCTTCAGAAAATTCACGTTGCCGAAGAACTCGAGGGCGGTCGGGTTGAACAGGACCGCCGGAATTCCGATGCGCTCGAGAACTTCTTTCGGGAAAAGGCCGTGATAGCCCATGTTGTGAATCGTGAAGACTACCGGAATGTCTTTCACCGCGGAGTCATCGCCGTAGGAGGTGCGGAGAAGAACAGGTAGGAGGCCGGTCTGCCAGTCGTGGCAATGAATTACGTCGGCGGGCCAGATGTGCTTGACGATTTCGATGGCGGCGCGGCAGAACTCGCTGTAGCGCTCGGGATTGTCGGGAAAATCACCGAAGCTGTTGCCGTAGATGCCGTCGCGGTCGAAAAAGGCGGGGTCGTCGACGAATAAATAGCGCACACCGGCAATCTGTGTGCCGTCCACGATGGCGGGAAAGCGCAGACGATTTGCCAGAGGAATCGTAAGGCTCGGAAGCACCACTGTGCTTGGTTTGGTGCCGCGGTAGCGCGGCAGGACGACGGCGACTTCGTGGCCTTGCGCTACGAGAGCTTTGGGGAGCGCTTCGACGACGTCCGCGAGGCCGCCGGTCTTGGAAAACGGCAAGCCTTCCGATGCCACAAAAAGTATTCTCAAAGTGTTCTCGCCGCTCGATTTCGTTGACTTACGCCGCGCGGCTCTCTTTTTCAGCGCGTATACGCGTTTCATGTTACGAAGCGCCTTCCGCTTACGCTACTGGAGGCGTTTGGCCTCGTCAAGGTAGAACCGAGCGATCAAACCACGCAGCGCACATCCTGATACACTGCCGATGCATGGCTCGTCAACGCCTCGGTCAACATTTTCTGGCGGATGCCGGGTGGCGCGAACAGATTGCGGGCGCTATCGGGGTTTCGCCACATTCGAGTTTGCAGGCTGGGCCTGCGAAGGATGCATCTTCTTGCTGGATTGAAATCGGCGCTGGACATGGAGAGATGACGGAACACCTCGTGGCCAGTGGCGCTCCCGTTTATGCTATCGAGCTGGATGCGCCGCTTGCTGCGCGGTTGGAAAAAACTGCGAAGAAACTGTCCAATCTGACCGTGGTTCACGGCGATGTGCTGGAAACCGATCTTGCGGCTTTGGCCTCTGGGAAGCGAATTCGTGTTTACGGGAACCTTCCGTACTACATCACGTCGCCGATTCTTCATCACTTGTTTACGTTTGCAGATCAAATCGACGAGATCCACATCGTCATTCAGGAAGAGGTTGCGCTGCGGCTTGCGGCGGAGCCGGAAACAAAGGCTTACGGATATCTTTCCGTCGTCACGCAACTTTATGCTCGGCCGGAGTTTGTGCTGAAGATTCCGCGCGGTGCGTTCAGCCCGCCGCCGGAAGTCGGATCGGCTCTGGTGACGCTGCGGCTTCCCGGAGAACGGGCAAAGCTGGCTCTTCGCGACGAAGTGGCGTTTCTGGATTTTGTAAAGTTATGCTTTTCACAGAAGCGCAAGACTATGGTGAACAATTTGCGTTCGGTGGCGAAGCCCGATGTTGTTCGCGAGGAACTCAAAGCTCTGGCGCTACGCCCCGACGCGCGCGCCGAGCAAATCTCGGTCGCCCAGTTCGCTGAACTTCAAACCGCGCTGACCCGCGTGAGCTGAGTTTTCTAGCTGTCTTTCTTCAGCGCGGCGACCAGCCGGTCGGGATAGTCGCTCATGATGCCATCCACACCCGCGCCCATGAGCAGGCGGATGTGCGCCGGATGATTTACGGTCCAGCAAACGACCTGCAAATCTTTTTTGTGAGCCTCGTTGATCATGGTGGGCGTTACGAGGTCGCCGCGCACGACAATCTGCCGGGCGCCCACTTCCAGGGCGGAACCTTGCGGATCCTTGAGCTGGCCGTCGTACAAAACACCAGTCATAAGGGTCGGCTCGATTTCTCGGAGACGGGCGAGAATTGCGGGATCAAAGGAAATGATCATGACGCGGGCGACTTCTCCCGACTCGCGCAGAGCGCCAATCAAGGCGTGCTCGCCGCCCCAGGAACCGCTTGGTTTCAGCTCGAGATAAAACACGATGTCGTTTTTCTTGGTGAATTCCAGAATTTCTTCGAGAGTGGGGATGCGCTCGCCGGCAAACTCGCTTCCAAACCAGGAGCCGGCATCCAGCCGCCGCAGTGCGGTTAGGGTTTGGTCGTGCACGCGGCCCTGGCCGTTGGTGGTGCGGTCCAGGGTGTCGTCGTGGATGGCCACAAAGTGGGAGTCGCGCGAGAGCTGCAAATCGGTTTCGATGAAACCGGCTCCCAAGGAGACTGCCTTCTTGAAGGCTGCCAGCGTGTTTTCCGGGGCGTGCCCCGAGGCCCCGCGATGCCCGATGATGAACAATGCGTCACTCTCCTTCTGCCGCAGCCACTCCAACAGCGAATTCTCATGGCAAGAGTGTATGGACGACTACCTGTTTCCTCCAAATAGAATAATGGGTTTCTGGTACGCCAGGCAGATAAACATCCGCACGGTGCGGAAGTTCGCGTTCCTTTTCTATTTTATTCCGCATCTAAACTGAGAAAGCGTGGATTTTACACTTTCGGGAGGAAATCATGAGAAAACAAATTCGGCCCTCACTTGCGATGGCATTTCTTGTTCCGGCGATGATCGTCAGCACGCTCGCCGCTGCTGCTTCTCCCCTGAAACGGCAGGAGCCCAAGACGCAGCAGGAACTGGTTCGCGAAGTGCGCCACCAGCTTGTTATGCTGCCGTACTACTCGGTGTTCGACAATCTTTCGTATCGGGTAGAAGGGGACAAAGTGATTCTTGAAGGGCGGGTTGTGCGCCCGACGCTTAAATCCGATGCCGAAGCTGCGGTGAAAAGTATCGGAGGAAGTGTGAGCTCCGTGGTGAACAATATTGAGATTCTTCCTGTGTCCCCGATGGACGATCAACTGCGGCGCGCAGTTTATCGAGCCATTTACGGGGAGAGCGGTCTTCCGCGGTATGCCGAGTCCGCGGTGCCGTCGATTCACATCATCGTGAAAAATGGAAACGTGACCCTGGAAGGGGTGGTGGGCAGCGAAGCGGATAAGAACCTGGCAAATATTCGCGCCAGCCAGGTGCCCAATGTTTTCAGCGTAGAGAACAATCTGGCGGTTGCCGGCAGCGGCAAATAAATCGCGCGCCGCGCCTAGCGGGCGGAGCCGTTGGAGCCGGCGAGAAGTCCCTGCGAGCGCAGGATGCGGCGCACTTTTTTGGGTGAAACCGAAAGTTTTGCGGCGACGCGCGCCACTTTGCACCCTTCGCGCCTCCATACTTTCGGAATCACGATGGCCGCGAACTCTTCGGTGACTTCCTGAAATGTTTTGCGGCCGACGATTCCCTGGGACCATTCGCGCAGCGTCGAGTTGATGCTGCCGACTCCGCGCAGCTTTTTGCGTAGCTCCTGCAATTCCTTCCAGACGTAATCGTGGCTCGCGGGATTGAGGAGCGCGTCGGCGTCATCGGCGCACTTGCGGGCGGTTTCGAAATCGCCGGAGAAATCGAGACACAAGGCCAGCCCGAGAGCGATGTGGGCTTTGGCAATGAGGCGCCGGTTCTGCGTGTTCAGGGCCGAAGCCACGGCTTCGCGCGCGTATTCGCAAGCGCGCTGCGTGGAAGAGGCGCCACTCGAACCTTCTTCAATCTGCTCTTCAAATTTCTGGCACTCGACGGTGGATTGCAAAATTCGCGCGCGGCTCTTGAGCACGCTGTCCTTTTTTTCTTCACCCAAACGGTAAGCCGTCGCGCCTACTTCCGCGGCGCGCTGCAGCTCGCCTTCGTCGAGATAGAGATAGCCGTAAGTGATAGAAACGTTTCCGTTGCCGCGGTGATCGTCGTAGCGGTCGTAAATCACGCGTGCCTGGACGAGATGCTCGAACGCTTCCGCGCGCAGGTGGCTCAGCCTTTCTCGTTCGCTCATTTTCGATGGAGCGCTCTTGGCAAGGGGTTTGCCTGATTTTTTCCGCCGCAGCCGCGCAGCATCCATATCCATCTTTTCGCGTAATTGGACGGCGAGGAGACGCTTCACGAACGCGATATTCACGTAAGAGCGCGCGAGATTCCGGTTGTATGGGTCGCGCTTTTTGTACTCCTCGATGGCCTGTCCGAAACGGGCCAGTGCCTGATCGTAATTTCCCTGCCGGCGGCTGATACGGCCATAGGCCGAACTGATGTTGCCGCGCGTAACGTAGTCGTCGGTTTCGGTCAGGACGCTTTCGGCTTCGCCGAGCAGCGTCGCGGCGTTGTCCGGATGCCCTTCCTGGAAAGCGATCCAGGCTTCGAGCACGCGCATCACGGCGACCATTTTCAGATAGCCGAGTTGCAAGGCCATTTCACGGGCTTTGGCGACGTATCCCAAGGAGTCATCGTAGCGGCCTTGTCTTCGCAAGCATCGGCCCATCCAGAAATAGGCAATGGAGACCATCTGCTTGTCCTGAATTTCGTCCTGCAACGCGAGAACATTTTGAAAACGGCGGACGGCCGCGGCGAATTCCTCTTCCGACATGGCCACCAGCCCTTCCGCCATTTGCAGCTGAACGTATTCGATCAAAGGGAGCTGATCGCGGCTGAGGCCGGAAAAACGCTTGAGGATTTTTTTGATGAAGTCCGGGCGCGCATAGCCCATGTCCACCCACTGCGCGAGATAACCCAGTAGTGCAGCGGCGGATTTGACGCCGGGCGCGCAGGCCTCAAACACCTCGCGATGCGCATCGAGGCACTGAAATCCGTGATCCAGCCGCCGCGAGACGATGTCCTCGCGCAGTTGCTCCAAAAATTGCTCGGGCACTTTGGGCAAGGCGTTCGAGACGCGCTGTTTATTCGCAGGAGGCATGGAGTTAGCCGGCTTTCCGCAAAGGGCGCTATTTACAGGTGTTTACAGGACCGATTCGGCCACTCGTCCGATTCGGACTACCTATTTTGACTCTGCCCTTATGTTGAAGTCTACTACTCTCAGAAAGCGAGTGTCCCCGACGTACCGGCCCCCATTTCAACGCAGAGGTGAAGACGCACCATGGCGACTGCTGCCGCTCAAAAGTGGTTTGAACAGCCTGTACTTTTTTCCAATCGAGTCGTGCCGGTGAACGCGGTGCCCGAAGGTTTTGATTTGAGGAGCGGGCTGCCGATCGGCTTTCTGGACTTTCTGGCGCCGCTGCATGCCGCGCTCACGCTGCGGCAACGCGCGCTGGTTGCCCGACGCGAGCGGGCGCTGGTGGACGCGCACGTGGGCAAATTGCCGAATTACCTGCCGCCCTCTGTGGCGACGACAAATGCCTGGCGGATCGAACTTCCGGATTGGTGCGCCGACCAGCGCAACCAGATGACTGGCCCCGCGGACGAAGCGGAGCTTGTGGTCAAAATGCTGAACTCCGGCGCGCCGGGCGTGATGCTGGACCTGGAAGATTCCATTGCCAACTCCTGGGAACACACGATGTGCGGCATCGAGAATGTTCTCGATGCGCTCTCGGGGGATCTGACTTACTACGACCGCAAGCGCGAAAAAACGGTGGAAGTCGTTCCGAGCAAGACGGTCATTTTCACGCGGCCGCGCGGATTGCATCTTCATCAAGACGGAGTCCTGGACGGCGAGCTTCTGCCTGCGTCGCTGTTCGACGTGGCGATGGTCGCGTATCAAGTGGATTTCAGCAAGCTGAAGCATCCGCTGTGCTTCTACATTCCGAAGTCGGAGTCCGCCGACGAAGCGTTGTGGTGGCGCGATCTGTTCCAGATGATCGCGCGCGCGAAGGGCATCCCGGCGAATTCGATCAAGTGCATGGCGCTGGTGGAATCGCATTCGCTGGCTTATCAGATGGAAGAGTTTGCGTGGAATCTGCGCGAGCACATTCTGGGACTGAATCTGGGGCGCTGGGATTACATGGCCAGCTTGATTCATTTCAACCTGGAAAACCCGGAGTGGGTGCTGCCGGACCGCAACACGATTCCGCACAACGTGGCGTTCTTCCAGAATTTGCGCGAATTGATGCCGGAGATTTGCCACAAGCACGGCATGCTGGCGATTGGCGGGATGACCGCGCTTTATCCGAGCCGCGAGAACGCGGAACTTAACGCGCGGGCTTTGAAAGCTTTGGCGGAAGACAAGAAAAACGAATCGATGTCCTTGATGGACGGAGCCTGGACCGGGCATCCCGATCAAAACGCGATTGCCGTGGCGCAATTTCCCGAGCCGAATCAGCTTGGCGCGCGGCCGCAGAATCATGACACGCATCCCAGCCTGCGGCCGATAACAGCTGGCGTTGGAAAACGTACGATTGCGGGAACGCGGGCGGCGGTTCGAACCGTGATTCGGTATCGCAATGGCGTATTGAATGGAAAAGGCGCAAGCCTGCTCGACGGCTATATGGAAGACCTGGCAACCGACCGAATTTACCGGCTGATGATCGCGCAGAGATTGAATCATTCGAGCAGCGTGGAAATTCTGGATGAAGCGGGCACGCCCGTCCGGCATACACCGGAATTGATCAGCCGAATTTTTGACGAGGAACTGGAACGGCTGCTCGGGGAGCCGACGAACGCGAAGGACGACCAGGCTGCTGAGACGCTGCGCGAGGCGCGCAAGCTGAGCGAGGAAATGATTCGGCAGCACGAATTCAATCCGGCCTGACGAGTCAATTGGCGAAAAGGCGGGCCCATGGCAACTCAGGGTGAACAAGCGCCGACCCCACAGCAGCACAAACGACAGTGTTAGAAACGCAAGGAGAAGCACATGTTAACGAATGCGACGAACGGGGCCAACGGAAAGACAAAACAATCGCACGCGGACTGGGAAACGAATTCGCGGTGGTCGGGAATTACGCGGCCTTATTCCTACGATGACGTGCTGCGTCTGCGCGGAACGATCAAAATCGAATACACGCTTGCGCGGCTTGGCGCGGAACGCCTTTGGAATTTGATGCACAGCGACGCGTACGTTCCGGCCCTCGGGGCCATCACCGGCAACCAGGCGATTGAAATGGTGCAGGCCGGATTGAAGGCGATTTACGGTTCGGGCTGGCAAGTGGCCGCGGACGGCAACACGGCCGGTGACGTGTACCCCGACCAGAGTTTGTATCCGTGCGACTCCGCGCCGAATCTCGTGAAGCGCATCAACCGGGCGTTGCTGCGCGCGGACCAGATTGAATGTTCTGAGCGCAAACAGAGCGGAACCTACTGGTTTGCGCCGATTGTGGCCGACGCGGAAGCGGGTTTCGGCGGTTCACTGAACGCTTATGAATTGATGAAATCGATGATCGAAGCGGGAGCGGCGGGAGTTCACTTCGAAGACCAGCTCTCTTCCGCGAAAAAATGCGGGCATCTCGGCGGGAAAGTGGTTGTGCCTACGCGGGAATTCATCGAAAAGTTGACGGCGGCGCGGCTGGCCGCGGATGTTTGCGGCGTGCCTACGATTTTGATTGCGCGCACGGACGCTAATTCGGCCGGCTTGTTGCTTTCCGACGCGGATCCGCGCGACCGCGAATTTATTCATGGCGAACGCACGCCGGAAGGTTTTTACCAATTCCGCGGCGGCATTGACGCGGCGATTGCACGCGGGCTTGCATACGCGCCCTACGCGGACGTGCTGTGGTGCGAGACTTCCACACCGGATTTGGGAGAAGCGAAAAAATTCGCCGATGCGATTCACGCCAAATTCCCTGGCAAGCTGCTGGCCTACAATTGTTCGCCGTCATTCAACTGGAAAAAGAAATTGGATGACGTGACGATTGCCACTTTTCAGCAAGAGCTGGGCAAGATGGGCTACAAATTCCAGTTCGTGACGCTGGCCGGGTTCCACGCGCTGAACATGTCCATGTTCCATCTGGCGCGCGGGTATGCACAGGCTGGCATGACGGCGTATTCGAAATTGCAGCAGGAAGAATTCGCCGCGCAGGAATTGGGCTACCGCGCCATCACGCACCAGCGATTTGTGGGCACGGGATATTTTGACGAGATCGCACAAGTCGTCTCGGGCGGAGCGTCATCCACAACGGCGCTGGCCGGCTCGACGGAAGAGGCACAGTTTCATCCTGCGGAAGATGGCCACGCCTTACAAGGTGCCACTTGCAGTGCAGCGAGCGCGTAGCCGCAACAAGTCCATTTGCTTCCACAAAAGAACGCTAAAGGGGCCAGAAACGGCCCCTTTTCGCATTTGTGTGCACCGCAACCTTCCCGATGCGGTTAGTTGCTGCCGCTGGGATTTGACGGAGTTGCGTTATCCGCCGTCTGGATTTGCAGATCGTAGCTCTTCCCGCTGAAGAAAATCTGCTTCAGGGAAAGACTGCCGTCCTGAGCGTGCGAGGTCTCGTAACCATCCCTGAGGTTCGCGTTCTTCACGGAAACAACTTTTGCGGAAAGCGTGGCCACAACTTCCTTGCCGCGCACGAAGTTGAGCTGGACGCTGTCCGCGGACTCGCTCCATTCGACCTTGTAATCGCCAGCCGGCAATTGCTTTCCCGCGACGGTTATCGGTTCAGCCAGATGGATCGACCGCTTGTTCGTTGGGCCAGCGAAGGCGCTGGCGGCAAGAAGCAGCGAACTTCCCAAAAATACTGCGGAAAGCCTCGACAGTTTCATAAATAACTCCTCTTTCTTCTCCGGGACCCGCGCGCTGTTAAATAACGCGCCAAGCCGCAGAGGAATGTGATTTTTAACTTCCTTACATTGGACTGATCGAGATGCCCTGGCGTTACTTCTTCCACCCATCAATTTTTGTTTGAACTGGAGCAAAATTTCGCGTCGAAAATTTTATCGAAATGAAATAACGAATTCGCGTAGTGCCGCATCGCAAGACAGTCCTTATTTATAGAAAACTCTTATCTGTAACATTCAGCGCGCAGTCAGCAGGCGGGCCCGCGCTCGCACGGCGTTTCT
The DNA here is from genome assembly GCA_035313865.1 of Candidatus Acidiferrum sp. Classification (GTDB taxonomy): domain Bacteria; phylum Acidobacteriota; class Terriglobia; order Acidiferrales; family UBA7541; genus Acidiferrum. The sequence continues at coordinate 35,558 of DATFZY010000133.1, read as the reverse complement.
ATAATTGGACAAGTGCGCTGGAATACGGTGGGAATGTGGTTGCGAGGCTCGCATATACTGAAGGTATGAACAGAAAAAAGTTTTCACACAAACTATTTTGGTTTGCAACTCTGTGCGCTCTGCTGATGGCGCAGGCCTTCGCGCAAAATGCGGATTGGCTGCACGAGCTATCGACGTGGCGCAAGCAGCATGTCGCGGATCTCTTGAAGCCTGCTGGCTGGCTTTCGCTCACCGGGCTGGAGTGGTTACAGCCGGGCGACAATCCTTTCGGCGCCGCTGAGGACAACAAGATTCGGCTGACGAGCGGAACGGCTCATATCGGAATCCTTCGGCTTGAGGGCAATAACGTCCAGCTTCTTCCGCCGCCGGGAGGATTTCCGCCGGATCTGAATGTGGCCGGAGCGCCGGCCAAAGCGCAGCCAATTCCGGTGGACGCGGACAACGATAAAAATGCGCCGCACCTGACGATCGGCACGCTCAACATGTACGTCATTCGGCGGGAGGACCGTTACGCGTTGCGCGTAAAAGATTCGAAGTCGCCGACGCTGGTGGGCTTTCACGGATTGAATTGGTACGAGCCCGACGGCAGCTATCGCGTGAAAGCGAAATGGATTCCCTACAATCCGCCGAAGTCGGTGACGCTCGCGACGCTGGCGGGGACCACCTATTCGCAACCGGTTCCGGGCGCGGCGGAATTTGTTTTGCGCGGAGAAACCTACCGCTTGGAGCCCGTGCTGGAAGATCCCGCTGGGCCGCAGCTTTTTTTTATTTTGCGTGATGCGACGAGCTCTACGACGACCTACAAGGCGTGCCGGTTTCTCTACACCGTGCTGCCGAGCCATGGACTCAATAAACAGGGCGAGATTTGGCTGGATTTCAATCGGCTGGAAAACCCTCCCTGCGCTTACACGCCGTTTGCAACATGCCCGCTGCCGCCGCCGCAGAACCGCCTGCAGATTGCGCTGCCGGTTGGGGAAAAGCGCTACCACGAGTGAGCACTTCCCGCCGGCGTTCCTGTGCCTGAGTTGGAAAAGTCCGCAAACTGTCGGACAATAAATGCTGGACGGGGGATATGACCACGCCGGAAAGCAATTCACCCGCAAGCGCAGACTACGAATCGGCAGCGCGCGAGAAACTCATCGGGCTGCGCCTCGCTCTTCTGAAAGTACACAAGACGCTGCTGGACATGGAGCGGCGCGACTACGAACGCGCGAACGGGAAGGTTACTGTCGGAGAGCTGTTCCGGCTGGTGATTGATCATCAGCAGTTCGCGTGGCTGCACAATATTTCGGAATTTGTGGTGCGCCTGGATGAAACTTTGGCGGGCGAAGAGCCGGTCGCCGCCGAGTATGTTCATACAGCTGTTTCGCTGGCGCGCAAGATGTTTACGCCATCGGAAGCCGGCGACGCTTTCCAGAAGAAATATTACGACGCGATTCAGCACGACCCGGCTGTTGTGCTTGACCACGCCGAACTCGCGCGGCTTTTCAATAACGAGCCTCCCGACGCTAGCACCACTCCGTGACTCCTTCCGCTTTGAAAATTTCTTACCGCACGCTTCGCCGCGCGGAGCTTCCCTCTGAGACATTGGCGCTCGCGCGTTTTCTCATTGGCAAAATCGTCGTGCGCGAACTGCCCGAAGGGCGGCTTAGCGGACGCATTGTGGAAGCGGAAGGCTATCCGCCGGGCGATCCCGCGGGGCACCATTTCCGCGGCCCGACGCCCCGCAACCGTTCGCTGTTTTTGCGCTGCGGGCATGCGTATGTGTATTTCAATTACGGGATGCATTTCATGCTAAACATTTCGAGCGAAGCGGCGGGCATTGGCGGAGGCGTTTTGATTCGCGCGATCGAGCCACTCGAAGGAGTCGAAATCATGCAGCGAAATCGCAAGACCACGAAACGGCTTGACCTCACGCGAGGCCCGGGGCGGCTTGCGGCAGCGCTCGGAATCGATCGGCGCCTGGATGGACTCGACCTTTTTACGAGAGGACCGCTTTGGCTCGGGATGCCCAAACGTTCAAAAATCAGTGAAGCGACTGCCACCTCCGCGCAAATCTCCGTTGGCACCACCGTACGGATTGGCATTACCCGCTGGGCAGACCGGCCATTCCGTTTTTACGAACGCGGCAATCCTTTTGTGAGCGGGCCGAAGCGGCTCCTGCGTTCCTGAAACGCGCGTTTGCCGGCATATTTGCCGGATGTCTGCGAATTTCCATTTCCGAAGTAACCGATAAGCCTTACGGAGAGCTCCAAATGCGGAGAGAAACGGCGACTCGGCTTATGATCAGAGAAAGCCCACCGCAAGAGGTGTTGACCGATGAAGATAAAACTTTCCTGGATCATTATCGGGTTTTTCGTTGTATCGCTCGGAATAGAGGAGATTCACCGATGGAGAATGGTGAATCCCACGAGCGCCAGTTCGTTTGAGCCGGCGCGAGAAAATCAAGCGACGCCCGTAGAGACCGTGAATACCATGTTTCAAATGATGTTTCCGGGCCCCGAGAGCGATGATCCCCGCGACTACCTTACTGACAGATTCGATGACGCACACCTGGTCATGGGAAACGAGATGACTCCTGAGGAACAGAAATTTGCCCAGTTGTTTGTGGATCGGCAGCGCAGCGCGACTGTGTACGGTTACTTGGTGAGAGATCTTGGGCATGCACCGCGGGTAACAGGTCACACGGAAGATGGCGATTCGGCGATTATCACTGGCACGGAGCGCGTGTCGGTTCCGCAGAGCGAGGAATGGACTACCGCCCCTTTTACCCTTGAGCTTAAGAAAAAGGGCGCGAACTGGTACGTCGATGAGCTGAAATCGCCCAAAATGCCGGAAGGAGTTTACGCAGCTTTCCGGAAACGCCTGGGCTAAATATCCCATCGTAGCGATGGCAGGAATTAACGCGGGTGAATTGACGGCGCGGTTGGGGGAGAGTACGTCAGTCGCCGCAGGCGTAATCGGCTTGCGTGTTAACCCGCAGGAACTGTTCTCTGCGCTTCGGGGCGGCTGCTTTTGGCGCGCGCTGGCAGTTCATCGCGGGAGCTGATCGCCGTCGCTTCTGGCGCATACGGTCGCGCAAGCCTTCGCGCAGCCTTCGGTGCGCGCGGAACAGGCGCAGGCGAACGGCTACCGTCGAGATGCCGAGACGCGCGGCAACTTCGTGCGTCGAGTACTGGAGCACATCGCGCAGCAGGCAGATCTGGCGCAGGTCCGGAGCGAGGCGCGCGATTACGCTGGCGATCAATAAACGCATTTCACGGCGCGCAAAACGCTCTTCTGGATTGTCCGTGCGCGCAGGCAGCCGCGAGCCCAGGGTCTCTTCGGGCGAGATAGTCGGTTCTTCCAGCGAGACGTACTTCCCTTCGCGGCGCTGCCGAATCAAATCGATGGAAGCGTTTGTCGTGATGCGCGAGACCCAGGCATGAAGGTCGTCTTTGGTTTCGTCCTGCTGCCCTGCGAACTGGTTGAGGCGGGAAAACGCCTTGAGCAACGCCTCTTGCCGGGCGTCCTCGGCATCGGCGGGATTGCCGGTCATGCGCAGCGCCCGACGATAGAGGCCGGGCGCGTACGGCAGGATCATTTCGGCGAAGGCCTCGCCGTTGCCGGAGCGTGCCTCGGCCAGTGTTTTGCGCCGGGCGGCCGCGAGGTGGCCCTCCGCGTGGCCGGGCTGGAACTTATAGGGTTGCAAGATAACGGTTGCAGCGCTCATAACGCGACGGAGAGTCGCACCCCGAGCACCACCTGTCATTCGCTTCAAACTACTGAAAATAGGGCCGTTACTCAATAAGACCGATAATCGCAGGCCGCATCGACCGTCCGATTGTGGGACGCGGCGTCGCATTTCCGGTCAATTATGACTGTTGGAAGCCGGCGTCAGTCTGATTTTGGGAATGAGGCCAGCGCGTCTGGCGGGGTTTTCCTGGAAGGTCGTCAACCCGAAGTGGTTCTGCACAGTCGGGCTCGCCCAAGTGGAACTATGTCTTTGAGTATTGCGCGGGGCTGACTTAGACTTCCCGCAACTTCAGGGAGGGGCGATCATGCAAACAACGCGCAGGACTTTTTTGGGAGCGGTGGGCGCGGCGGCCGCGCTCGGCGTGGTTGGAGAAACCGCGATTGCGGAAGCTTCGAGCGCTTTGACGCCATCTGCTCGCGTCCCAGCCCCGGCGGCCGCGGAAAAAGTCTTGTTTTGGGTGGCGGTGACAACCCCCTGCGACAAAAGCTTGAATTTTGATCCGGAACTTTACAAGGATGTGCTGGCCTACCTTAAAGAAAAAGGTGCCGATGGCGTTGTTGTGCTCGGGACCACCGGTGAGTTTCCTTCGTTTTCGTTTGCCGAGCGAAAGAAAATCGCCGAGACGGCGTTCAAGCATCGCAGCAGTTTGAACATTATCGTGGGGCCGGGGACCTCGAATTTCCCCGAGACGCTGGAACTTTGCCAGCACGCACAGGATAACGGCGCGGATGGCTTGCTGATTGTTCCGCCGTTTTATTACAAGCATCCGCGGCTCGACCCGCTGACGAAGTATTACGCGATGCTTTTTGAAAAAATCACCATTCCCATCAACCTCTATCACATTCCGTTTGCCAGCGGCGTGCCCATTTCGCTCGAGCTGCTGCACAGCCTGGAAAAATATCCGAATCTCGCGGGAATCAAGGACTCGGTCAGCGATGAAGCGGACTACGTGCGCTTCGTGCAGGAGTTTCCAAAGCTCAACATGCGCACCGGCACGGACCACAATCTGAAATATGCCCTGGAGCACGGGATGGGAGCGATTCTGGCGGAAGGCAACAATTTTACGGCGCAGATTGCGGCGGTGTTCGCCGCGAAGCGTGCTGGAAAAGATATCGATGCTCCGCTCGAAAAACTAAACACTGCGCTGAAATTGCTTCGCGCGGGCGGCGTGGATGAATACGGTCCGATGAAATATGCGCTCAGCCTGCAAATGGGCACACGGCAGTTTTATCAGCGGCCGCCAAATTCGGACGTCACCGACGAGCAGAAAGCAAAAATCAAGGAAGCTCTCGAGGAAATCAAGAAGATGGGGTAGGTGCTGCGCGGAATTAGCTTTGGGCTTGCGGTCCAGCGGAGGATGAAGCATGGGTGGCGGGAAAAAGATGGTTTGTTGCAAAGTTTGTTTGGCGTCCGCGTTTGGAATCGCTGCTGGAGTTGCATTTGCGCCGTTGCCGGCTTCGGCGCAGTTTCACGCAAAAGATTCCGAGTGGCCAACTTATGGCGCCGACCTCGCCGGCACGCGCTATCGCCCGCTGGATCAAATAAACGCCTCCAATTTTAACGACCTGGAAATCGCCTGGCGCATCAAGACCGACAATTTTGGCAATCGCCCGGAGTACAAACTCGAAGGAACGCCACTGATGGTCAATGGCATTCTCTACGCGACGGCAGGTTCGCGACGCGCGGTAATTGCTCTGGATCCGGAGACAGGCGAATTGCTTTGGATCCACGGCGAGCACGAAGGCGCCCGCGGCGGAGCAGCCCCGCGGCAACTTTCCGGTCGCGGCTTGGCCTATTGGTCGGACGGAAAAGAGGAACGCATCCTGTATGTGACGCCCGGCTTTCGCCTTATCTGCCTCAACGCAAAAACAGGAATGCCAGTCCCAACCTTCGGCACAGGCGGCGGCGTGGATTTAAAACTCGATGACGATCAAACCATCCTCCCGGATTTGACGACCGGCGAAATCGGAATTCAGTCCGCGCCGGTCGTGGCAAAAGATACGGTGATCATCGGCGCAGCCTTCCGCGAAGGCATGACGCCGAAGAGCATGCGCAACAACAAGGGCTACGTGCGTGGATTTGACGTGCGCACCGGGAAGCGTCTCTGGATTTTTCACACGATTCCAAAAAAAGGCGAGTTTGGCTACGACACGTGGCTGAACAACTCCGCCGAATACACAGGAAACACGGGTGTGTGGACGCAAATCACCGTGGACGAACAACTCGGGCTGGTTTACCTGCCGGTGGAATCGCCCACGAGCGATTATTACGGCGGACATCGCCCCGGAAACAATTTATTTGGCGAGACGCTCGTCTGCGTGGACTTGAAAACCGGCCAGCGGAAGTGGCACTTCCAACTGGTACATCATCCGCTTTGGGATATGGACATTTCGTCGGCGCCAATCCTTGCGGACATCGTTGTGGACGGCAAGCCTGTGAAGGCCGTTGCGCAGCCATCCAAACAAGGATTTCTTTATGTGTTCGATCGCGTGACCGGAAAACCGATTTGGCCGATGGAAGAACGCAAAGTCGAAGTAGGCAACGTTCCGGGCGAGTGGTACTCGCCAACGCAGCCGATCCCCTCGAAGCCGCCTGCTTACAGCCGCAACGGCGTTTCGCTCGACGATTTAATCGATTTCAATCCTGATCTTCGCGAGCGCGCGAAAGCCATCGTTTCCAAATATCATCTGGGCCCAGTCTTTACCCCAGCAGTGGAGAGCAAGGTCGACGGTCCGCTCGGAACGCTGACTTTGGGCACGGCTTCCGGCGGAACAAACTGGCCCGGCGGCTCCTACGATCCCGATACACACATTATTTACGCCTATGCATGCAACGCCTGCCTGGAACCTATTGGACTGGTTCGCGCCCCAAAAGAGGTCTCCGACATGAACTACGTCACAGGAGTTGCGGGCCAGGAAGTGACGGTATTGAAAGGCCCAGGTGAAAATGCGGGCGCCGATTCACCAATGCCGCCGAAAAAAAGAACGGGCGGCGGATATATTTCGATGAACGTGGATGGGATGCCTTTGATTAAGCCGCCCTACGGAACGATTTCCGCGATTGACCTCAACACCGGCAGCATCCTTTGGCAGATTGCGCACGGCGAAACGCCGGACCTCGTGCGCAATTATCCGGCACTGAAGGGAATGAACATTCCGCGGACCGGGCAAGCGACGTACAACGTCGGCACGCTCATTACGAAAACGCTGGTGATTGCGGGCGAAGGACAAATCACCACGACGTCGGATCATCCGCGAGGCGCAATGCTGCGCGCGTATGACAAAGCCACGGGTAAAGAGGTAGGCGCGGTCTATATGCCGGCGCCGGAAACTGGCTCGCCGATGACGTACATGGTGAACGGCAAGCAGTACATTGTGATCGCAGTGAGCGGCGGGCCGTATTCCGGCGAGTACATCGCCTACACGTTGCCCTCGGCGGGCGAATGAACGGAGCCGCGGCGTGACACCTCTGTCGCGGGCGGGTGCATTGTTATGTGTGACTGCTAGCGCAGTGTTTTTCGCCGCAGCGCGTGCGCAAGAACCAGCCGCGGAAACGAAATCAGTTTGGGACGGCGTGTATACGGAAGAGCAGGCCAAACGCGGCGAACCGCTCTACTACAAGCAATGCGCCTCGTGTCACGGCCAGTTGCTCACGGGCGGCGAATCCGCGCCGCCGTTGACGGGAGGAGCGTTCCTCGCGAACTGGAACGGACTGACGCTGGGCGATTTGTTCGAAAGAATGCGCAAAACGATGCCGCAAAATGCGCCGGGAAAATTAAGCCGCCAGGAAAATGCTGACATTCTGGCGTACGCGCTGAGCGTCAACAAATTTCCTGCTGGAAAAACGGAGTTGTCCCGGCAAACGGAGTTTCTCAAGGAGATTCGTTTTGAGGCCATGAAACCCGAGCCTAAGAAATAGCCGCACAATCTTCGCGGGCTCACGCGTTACGAAATAAAGTTCGGGCATATCTTCGACACTTCTACGGAGGTTCAACCGATGCACAGCAAAAAGTTACTGATTCCGTCGATGGTGGTTGCCGCCGCACTGGCCGGCTATATCGTGGGCTACGCGACGAAACCGACTCCGCAGCAGGTCTTGAGCGGGCATTTGGATGATTTTTCTATGATTCCGAGCGCCGCTGCGCAAGAAAACAAACAGGAAGTCTTGCCTTTCGGCTACAACTCGCCGCGCCAGCCGGCGCTGGCGCCCGACGCGCCTCCGATCACCTATTGGAATATCGATGACATCAAAAAAGCGCACGAGGAAATGGCGGAAAAGGCCGCAAAGCTGATCGCGCAAGCAGGCAGCGGAAGTTCGCAGTCGATTGGCGGCGGGCCCGTGCACATCCAGACGCGCAATTTCAGCATGTTTATGCTCTACCGCATGCATCGCGAGCAGCCGGTGATGAGCTTGACGAAAGTGAACAGCGTCTGGGACGACGCGGAAATGCACGCCGGTGCTTACGATTTTTATGTGATCACCGGCGGAACCGGCGAAATGATCGTGGGCGGCAAGATTGCCAACCGCCAAAATCTGATGGACAAAGACGGCCCGGTGCCGGGCGAATATCGCGGGCAGCCCATCATCGGTGGACAAACTTTCAAGGTGAAAGCGGGCGACTGGTTGTTGATCCCACCGGACACGCCGCATCAGCCGAAGCCAGATGCGGGCGGCTTCAGCTATTTCATCATGAAGATCAACGTGGGAATTTATCCCTGGAGCCTCGTCCGGTAACGCGGCGATCGCGCTTTTCTGGACAAAGTGTATCTTCGCGCCGGAAGTGAGACTTTCGTAAACTCTGCGCCATGAATAGCAAGAGGGTGGCCGTGACCGATACGAACCTTGGAAGTTTCCGCATTTCGACTCTTTCGCAATCCGTCGGTGGACATCTCACATCTTGAAGGGCTGGAGTGACGTTTATCGGATGAACATTAGTTAGTGCTGTTCGAGAGGTCGAGCGTCCGCACAAAGCCACTCGCGAATCTGCCGAACGCGAAATTCTCTCTTCGCGATGGATTCCATTATGAATTTGTGCGCGGCCAGCGTCTCCAATTCAAGAAAGAAGCCGTTGATGCGCAGAAAAGTATCGGTCGCGGCAAGGCAGATTCTCTTGTTGCCGTCGAGAAAAGCGTGGTTGGTTCCCAGAGACTCCATCAATGCCGCGGCTTCGTGAATCAGATCGTCGTAGTAGCCATTTTGGGGCCGGAAAATCGCGGCTTCGAGCAGACCGCGATCGCGAAGGCCGTGGGTGCCGCCAAATTCGTCAATCAATTGGCGATGCATCTCGAGGGCTTCCGCTACGGTCAAGTAGATGTAGCGAGGCGATGGATCCTGTTCCGCAGCCATGGGTCTTATTTTGCGAGCAACTGATGGAGCTTGCGGTTTTTGTCGGTAGAGCGGCGGAATTGGCTCATGACTTCTGGGCGCACAGTGCTCTGCGAAGGAACCACGAACCGAATGTAATGCTCCAATGCTTTCTCGAGAAGAAAGCGGCGAGACTGGCCATTTTCTTTGGCAAGATTGGAAAGCTGCTGGTAGAGACGCGCGTCCATCTCCAGACCGATCTTCTTTGTAAGTGACTTGGGCACGGTTCTCACCTCAAGAGGGAGTCTACACGCAAGAAACGCTTGATTCCAGACAATTCTAGAATTATCTTGCATCCTCCGGCAAGACGAAGACTCCCCCTGCTTGTGACGATACTCCTTCTTAGTCGCGGGGCCAGCTACTTGGCCGCAGGTGTGATGGCGATGTTACGGAACATCACGTGGCCCTTTTCGCTGCCCTGGAGATAGATCGGGCCGGGGAGTTCTTCACGGCTGTCGAGTGCGCCGCCAGTAATACCGGGGATCTCCTTGTTATCGATGATGGTGGTGTTGTTCAGAACGACGGTGACCATTCGCCCAACGAGCGTGATGTCGTAGGTCTGCCACTTGCCGGGCGTGCGCGCAGGCTCGGGCGTCGGAGCGAGAAAACCGTACACCCCGCCAAGGCGCTGGCTCGGCGGATCGCTCGGTGAGTCGGTCTCGATCTGCACTTCGTAGCGGCCACGCAGATAGACTCCGCTGTTGGACTCCGGGCCGCAATTGAACTCGACGTGCAGCTTGAAATCCTCAAACTTGGAATTATTGATCAGCTCCGGACCGTTGCCCGGAGTGATCAACACGCCGTTTTCCACTTTCCAAGCCTGGGACGCGCCGGCTTTCTCTTCGTGCCATCCGGTCAAATCTTTTCCGTTGAAAAGAGTGATCGCCTCTCCCCAACTCGGAACGGCGGCTCGCTTCAAAGAGGGCGCTCGGCGTCCGGTCCATTGCCAGGTTTTGCCGTCGGGGCCATTCAAAGTTCCTGAAAGAATTTTCCCGTTGAGAGTGCCCTCAAAAACCAGATCGGTCTTGCTGCCTTCCTCTTCTTTCGGCGAGGTGAATTTCACTTTGCCATTCGACAGTTCCGCACTCGGAAGCGGCCGTGGGTTTCCCCAGCGGCCCGTCATCTCGGCTCTGAGCTGCCCGTTTTCTTCGCGAAGCTCCACCCAGGAGGGATACTCGCGGTCCGGCGCCTTGAGCACTAAATCCCAGCGGCCAAGAAACGCCTTGGCGGAATCCCGTGAGGACGCCGAGGAACCGCCCGCGGGTTTTCCGCCTTGCGGATAGGCCGCAGCGGAAAGCAAGGCGACAGCCCCGAACAAGCACAAAATTCGGTGAAGCTTCATAAATTTGGATTCCCTTCTGCGTAAAGATTGCAAAAAGATTCGAAGTGCGGAAAACCAGCAGGCTCGCGCGCTCACTCATCCTTTTCCAGATATTCCTCCGGGACGTCGTCTTCCGGCACTTCGTGGGTTCTTACTTCGCCTTCGTCGGCATCCGGAACATCCTGCACGCCCTTGACGATTTCAGCCTCGAACGCGTTTCCTTCTTCGAGCAGCTCGTCCACGCTCTCCGAATCCGCGCCGGCAATTCCCGATAAGCCCTGCAAATCGCCGGACTGGCCGCCGGAGCGCGCGCCCAGGCCGTTCGGTTCGTAAGCCACCGAATTCACGCTCTCGCTCTTTCCCCGAGCCTTGCTCTTCGGTGCAGGCTTCTTTTTTGGACTGACCTTTTTGGGACTGGTCTTTTTTGAATTGGCTTTTTTGGCAATAGCTTTTTTGGGCGGCGCCTTCTTCTTCGCGGCGATTTTCTTTGGCGCCGGTTTCTTGCGCGCGACTTTTTTGGACTTGCTTTGCTTTTTCTTTTTGGTGGCCATGCTGGGAGTCTACCACTGCGAAGGGGAATCGCAAGAGAGTGGCCCAAGAAGGAGCCCGGGGAAAGAGAAGGTTACGTGAAGGGTACCTGGAATGTGATTACAAACGTCTTACATAAGAAAAGCCCGCACATGGCTTGTACCGCGTGATAACGCCGGCACGACCAAACGAAATGGGGAGGAAATTCTCTTGAGCACATTCAGATTGTGGACTTTTTCCTTCGCCTTGGCGATAGGCTTGGCGGCCGGGACTTTATCGGAAGCAGCAACCACGGACCCGCCCGCGGCGCCAATTCCTTCGCAAATCCTCAACGGCAAGAAAGTGTTCATCTCCAACGCCTCAGGAGAGAGCGCGGTGCCTGCCGGGACTCCCGAATTGGCGTACAACGAGTTCTACGCGGCGATCAAGAGTTGGGCGCAATACGAAATCGTGTCCGCTCCGGCCGATGCCGACCTGGTTCTTGAAATACGTTTCCTAACGCAAGTGGGGACCACGCGCGTAATGGGCGGCAGCGGAGGTTCAGGCCAGGATTTTTTCTTCCGGCTGGTTGTTCTCGACCCCAAAACGCAAACGGTACTTTGGGCCTTCACACGCGGCGTTCAACAATCGGGAAATCAAGCGAACGGAAGGAAGCTGTTTGACCAGGCCATGGCCGCCATCGTGGATGATCTGAAAAAGCTGGCGACGCCCGCCGTGGGGGCCGCTGAAGCCGCCCAGAAATAATTCCAAGTCCGTGGAAGCGGATTCCACAATGCCGCGGTAAGCATTGCAAGGTGTTCGCCGCCCCGCGGGGTTCGTGAGGAGCGCGGCTTGCAAACCCTGCCGACAACCTCTACTCTGCATTGGCTGAGGAAGCCTGGGGGAACCGACTGCGTGCCGGAGATCACTCCTGAAATTCTCGTTTACGGATTCATCTGGTATGTGGCGTTTCTTTTTTCGACGACGTGCCACGAAGCGGCTCACGCGCTGGTCGCCAAGATAGGCGGCGATGAGACCGCCGCGCAAGGCGGGCAGGTCTCGCTGAACCCGGTGCCGCACATACGGCGCGAGCCTTGGGGCATGGTAGTGATCCCGATCATCTCCTACCTGTTCATGCATGCCATGTTCGGATGGGCGAGCGCGCCGTTCGATCCGCTTTGGGAGCGCCGGCATCCCAAGCGATCGGCGTGGATGGCGCTGGCCGGCCCGGCGGCCAACTTCACGCTGATGTTCCTCGCGGTGGCCGGGCTGCACCTCGGCGCTGCCCAGGGATGGTTTCATCGCGACCCCGGCACTCACAATCTGGATTTCGCCGCGACCACGCTTCTTATCTTCTTCTCATTGAACTTACTGCTGGGCACGTTCAACCTGCTGCCCGTGTCTCCGCTCGATGGCAGCACCGTGATCATGCTGTTTATGAGTGAAAAGACGGCGCAGCGGTACCTCGATTGGCTGCGAGGCAACAGTCTGGCAATGGCCGGGCTGCTCGTTGGGATTCTCGTATTTCGCTATATCTATGGCCCGATTAATGCTTTCGTGAGCCACCTGCTCCTGCCCGGCTACATTTGATCTGCCAACGGCTGCTATTCCCATTGCTGATGTTTCAACTGCTGATGGTTCAACTGCGAACAGATCGCGCTCCGGTGTAGCGCCCCTGAACATTCCGGCTACTCCTCCAACGACGCAAACGATTGTTTCTCAGCAGGTTAGGGGCAGTCGGATTGGCTCTTCACCTGCATTTTCCAGCGCGGAGGCCCGGAATGGTTCCGTGTGAAGATCTGAGTAGCGTGAGCCTGTATCCCGTGGAGGTGTCCGGCTGGGACAGTCAGCAGAGATTTTTCGTGGAGAGGTGCGACTTGGCCTGGGACGAGGACCGCGGCAAGCAGGTGGAACTCTGCCATAGGTTACCGGAGAACGCCCTCCTGTTCGTCCGGCTGTTACAGACGGAGGAGGGCGAGCGCCCAGGTCCGGTTGTTTACGAAGCGGAATGGGTCGGGAGCGCGGCGAACGGGCAGCACCAGTTCCAGCTCAGCGCGGTGGTTCCCGTGGTAAGAGAACAAGAGGTTCCCGTTTCCGCAGGCTAAAGGTTCCAGTCGATGGGAAGCGAGAACAGTGGCGGCAATGTTCGAAAAAGTCTTGCGTTCCGCACCGAAACGAGACAGTGAACCAAAATGAAAGTGGGGCGGAGTTGGCTTTTGCTCGTAACGAAGAGCGGTTACAGCTGTCCGAAGCGGGACTTTTGAGCGGAAAGCCCCTAAAGCATTGATTCTCCAAGATGTGCGGACCTGCCAGGGCCGCGCATAGCGCCACCTTGCGGATGCCGCAGAGAAAAAAAGGTAAGCGCAAGGATGGCACAAACGTTGCCAGTGTATTCTGCGTGGCACACGCATACTCTAAAGCGGTTCAGCTTGCAACACCGAGGACGGCCCTAACACCCTGCATTCTGGACGACGATCACGCCCAGCTGGACCTCCTTTCCGCGGTCATGGAAGAGATGGGCTATGAAGCGGTTACGACCTCCGATCCGGAAGAGGCGTTGAGCCTGGTGCGCTCCGGCCACTGCCGGCTGGTTCTGGCGGACGTAAAAATGCCGGGGATGAATGGGTACGAATTCCTGGATCGTGCGCTGCGCCTCGACCCTGGGATTCACGTGATCGTGATGACGGGAGACTACACGCTGGAGTCGGCGCTGGAGGCCATCCGGCGGGGCGCGACGGATTTTTTGCCCAAACCGATTGACCGCATCCGGCTAAAGAGAACATTGGACGATGTAGCGACGCTCTACGACCAGCGGAAACGGGTGCGGGCTCTTGAAGAGCAACTGCTGAAGGACTTGGAGTTTCATGGGATCGTGGGCAAGAGCCCGGTGATGCTGGAAGTGTTCGATTTTGCTCGGAAAGTGGCGCGGCATTACACCAACGTACTGCTGGTGGGAGCGACGGGCTCGGGAAAAGAACTGGTAGCGCGGGCGATCCATAAGATCAGTCCGGTAAGCCAGCAGAAGCTGGCGGTTTGCAACTGCTCGGCGATGGTGGATACGCTGCTGGAGAGCCAGCTGTTTGGCCACGTGCGCGGTTCGTTTACGGGCGCCACGGACACGCGGCCCGGGCTGTTTGAGTACGCCAACAACGGCACCGTGTTCCTCGATGAGATTGGCGAGACTTCTCTGGCGATGCAGGCCAAGCTGCTGCGCGTGATTCAAAACCGGGAGATCCAGAGAGTCGGATCACCGGAAGTCCGCCAGGTGAATGTGCGGCTTATTGCGGCAACCAACCGGGATTTGCGGGCCGAGGTGCTTGCGGGGCGGTTCCGCGAGGATCTTTTCTACCGGCTGAGCTCCATCCAGATCCGCGTGCCTTCGCTGTCGGAACGCCTCGAAGACATTCCGCTGCTGGTGCACTATTTCCTGAAAAAATACAACGACTCGTACGGAAAGAATATCTCGGGTTTGACGCGGCGGGCTCAAACGGTTCTGCTGCAGCATTCCTGGCCGGGGAATGTGCGGGAACTCGAGAACGTGATCGCGACCGGGGCGATTACGGCCACCGGGGATTTCATTGACCTGGCGGACCTGCCGGAGCATTTGCAGCACCGTGGGTCGAGAAGGCCGGAGAACGAGGACTGGCGGCCGTTGTCCCTGGATGAAGTGCGCAAGGTGCACATTCAGAGAGTGCTGGAGCTGTGCCAGGGAAACCGTTTACGCGCGGCGCAGATATTGGGAATTGGCCGGACCAGCCTGTACCGTTACCTGAAACGCGATGGCCATGAAATACGCAGCCGCGAAAAAAGCGGCGGCGCTACGGCCTGAGAAGTCCTTGAACAGTTATGCCCGTCCTTTTCTGAACGAAATCTGCCATCGCGGCCATGCACGCCGAAAGAATCGTGTTTCGCCAAGGCACAGTGTCCCGGCTTGATGCAGGAATCCAGCTCAGCGGCATACGTAAGCCAAAGAGAATACAGAGCTTGCGGCGGCCGTGTTTGGCCAGTGCCCTGCATCTAGAGAGGCTGTTCACGAGACGAAGATTGTGAGACCGCAGCCGTAGGGCAACGAGGCAGATGAGCGAAACAACGAGATTCGGAAAGAATTGCGAGGTGGCTCAAGCCGACAGTGGGCAACGGCCATCCGCGAAAGTGTTCCTGCCAGCCGTAGTTCCGCAGTGTATCCCCCCGAACACCTAGCCAGAACCCCCATGAGCGCCGTTACTCTCTCCCCTGAGGGGAGTACGGCGCTCCTTTCCTCTGCAGGGAAAGTTCAAGAGTTCAAGGTTCAAAAGCTGAAGGCGAAGGGACTGGGCGGTGGTTCCAAGAAAACCCAGCGACACCCTTCATTTTTGTAAGTGTTGCATTTAAAGGACTTAGATTTTTTGCAAGTGCTTTAGAATCAACACTTAACTTGTGGCTGTGTAAGTGTTGCAGCTAAAGGATTTACGCGGAGGCGGTTGGGTCGACTGATTCGCGAGCCACCTGCTTAGGGCTGCCCAGGATCCAGATCCCTGGAAAACAAAAGGCGCCGATTTGATGTCGGCGCCGCAGTACTGCCTAACAAAAAGAATACTATGGTTTTGAAGTTCTGTCTATACGATCTCTGAAGAATTCCGAAGAGTCCAACACGGACGACGGACTGCGCTCTTCGAGGGTATGAAAATACTGGATCGTTCGCCCGGTGAGGGAAAAGCGGTCATCCTCAGAAGGATGCCCCTACAGTTGCCGCGGCGGCAAATGCTCTATTGCACGGTGACTTGCAGGGTCACGCTGTGCGTTACGGCTTGGGCGCCGGCGCCGCCGCTGGCTGTTACGGTTGCGATAAAGGAACTGGACGAAGTGCCGCCCGTCGAGCCCGAGGTACCGAGATGCTGGCAACCGCTGACGGCGGTCAAAGAGCCAGCGAAGATCAGAAACGCGCAAAATCGCAAGGCCCGTTTCTTACCGGGCCAGGCCAATAAAACCGTGCAGGCCAGAGTCATACCGCCGAGCGATACGGTGATTCCGATAATTGCGCGCGGCCCGGATGGCATGCGGAGCGCTTCTATCTGGGACGGTTTGCTAATGCTGAGAGCGACGCTCACTGGAGTGGATCCATTGAGATTGGGCTGCGCCGGAGTAAACGTGCAAGCGGAGCCCGTGGGCAGGCCTGTACAGCTGAGCGTAACGACGCCGAAGAAGCCGAGGCCTGCCCCGGGCGTGAGCAAGACACTGGTTGTGCCGGGATTCGAACCGTTGATTGTGACGTTTCCCGGATTCACGGAAATTTGAAAATCGGGATTGCCGACGATAACGGTGGCCACGCCTGAAGTCGAACCTGTGAAATTTGGGTCGCCGGAATAGACGGCCGAGATGCTGTACGTGCCGATTGCCAATTGGGCAGTGGTGAAGGCCGCCACCAGATTTTTAATCGTTAGCGGAGGGCCCAGCGTATTTTTGCCGGAAAAAAACTGGACTGTGCCGGTGGGATCGATGGCGCCGTTGGGAAGAACGATAGCTTCGAATTCGGCGGTGGTATTCGGCAAGACTCCGGTGGGAGTGAAAAGAATGATTGAGGTGGGGCCTTTTGCGACCGCGATGCTAATCGGACCGGCAGAGCTGGCGGAAAAACTGGAATCGCCGGAATAGGCCACGCTGATGGAATGATTCCCTAAGGCGAGCGCGGTTTCCTGGATGAGAGCGTTGCCCTGGCTGTTGAGAGAAGAAGTCAGCAGCATGGTGGTGTTCCCATTGAAATTATCCGAAAAAGTCAGCGTTCCGGAGGGTGCTCCCTGTTTGGAAGCACCGGCGACGACTACCTGGAGATCGAGGAAGGCGCCGTAGGTGGAGTTCACCGGGTTGGAAGGATTGCTGCCCGAGAGGAACGCGGAGAATGCGGTGCTGCTTGGCTCCGGATTTATGGTGATGGGCACGCCCGTAGAGATGCTGGATCCGAATGTGGCATCGCCTGAATAGCTGGCAGTGACTGAGTACGATCCGCCGGGGAGAGTGTCGATCGCGCCGGAGACAGTTCCACTGGCGAGATTGCCGAGATTGACGGCTTGCTGGCTTGCGGCGAGGAGCGACACATCACCGGTTGGCGTGCCGCTGCCAGCGTTCGGAGCGACAGTCGCCGTGGCGGTTACCGGCTGGCCATGCGTCAAGTTTGCGGAGGAAAGTTGCAGCGTGGTGAGCGTCGAACGAAACGTTATGTTCTGCCAATTCGAAGCGAGATTTGCCGCGTTGACAGAGCCGAGGCCCGTGGCCTGATCGTAGCCGACAGTCGCGGGAAAACCGGTTTGTCCGGGGACATTGTTATTGCCTACCGTGATGTCGTTGAAAATGCACGTGGACTGCGGGGCGGCGGTGGAGTTGCAGTTCGCATCATTTTGCGAGGCAGCGAGAGGATAGAAGACGAAATTGGCCTGGCCCTGGCGGGAATTGGTCTTTTGCACGACGAGCGCCATGATGGCGGCAAACGTGGGAGCCGAAGCGGATGTGCCGCCGACGAGTTCGGCATTGACGAGCTGGCCCTGGGCGTTAGTGGTGCAGATGCCGTCCTGGCAGAGAAGATAGGCGTCATGGCCAGCTGCGGCATCGAGAGCGACGTCGGGTAGGTCGCGCTTCTGGTCGTTGGGAACGCCGAAACCGGCTTGCCAGGAGGGTTTGCTGTAAAGCGTGCTCGCGCCGCCGCTGCTAGCGAAGAGCGACGCGGCGCCGCACACGTTCGGGTCGGCACAACTCTCATTCCAGACATTTTCCGGGATGTAGCCGAGCGCGGAGGATTGGTCCGGATTGTTGGTTGCCGACCAGTAGGTGCTGTCGGCGCCGTTTTCGTTGAACTGTGTGCCGCCGACGGCAATGTTGAAGGGCGTGGAAGCGAGGCCGCTGACGGCGAGCCCCTGGCTGGCGGGAGTTGACTGGCTGTCGATGTCGCAGCCCGCGGGGCCGTTGTCGCCGCTGGAGACTACCGCGGTAATTCCTTGCGCGGCGGCTTGCTCCCACAGATTGTTGTAGAAAGTATTTTCCGCCGCGCCGAGGCTTTGTTCGCATTCGCCGAAGCTGACGCTCAGAACGGGGGCGAGATTGTTGTCCACGATGTAGAGAGCGGAAAGGTCGACGCCGTCGGTGGTGTTGGTGCTGGCGGAGACGACAAATTTGATGGTGGCTTTCGGCGCGATGGCACCGGACCATTCGACATCGAGATCGGCTTCGCCTTCTTCTGAGCCGCCAAGATTTCCGGGATCGGGGCCGTCGAGAATGATTTGCGGATCGTTTACCGGAAGGCCGAAGGCGATGCGGAAAATCTGGACGTCGGAGAGATTGATGTTGTTGCGGGCTACGATGGCGAGGCTTTGGCCCGTGCCATCTATACCGCTCTGGTAGAGCGCGGCGGTGTTGTAGATTTTTGCGAAGTCGCCGGGGGCAAGATAGTGCTGCGTACCGGATGGACCAGAGAAGGTGAACTCCGGCTGCCAGAGGCTGGTGTTGGCGATGCGGCTGGCTTTTCCCTGCATGTGGATGGGCGGCCTCTTTTGAAAATTGTGGAGAGTTTTTATGCCGGCGACCACGGGCGCGAGTGCGGCGGGGATTTGCGGATCGGATGCATTGGCGTAGTGCATCGCTCCATTCACTTCGAAGGAGTGGATGGGGGTGTGGAAAGCTTCCTTGACCTGCGCGGCGGTGCCGCTGAATTCAATGGTCATGGAACCTTGTGCCACGCGATTCACGCGGAAACCGCGCGACGAAAGCCACCCTTTGAGCTTCTGAAGATCCGTGGACGAAACTCCGAATCTGGCTCCGAACTGCGCAGGTGACATCCAGGCGTGGAAGTCCGGCGAGGATTTGTCTTGTTGTCCTGCGAGAACCTTTTGGAGAGCGGACTGGGCCGAAGCATCGCGAGATAGAACCAGAAGCATTCGCTCCATGGGGAGATCAGGCGAGACTTCTCCGCGGTCGTTGGCTGCCGTTGCCAGGGGATGGTGATTGTTTTTCAGCACCACGAGAGAAGAGTCATCCACCGCGCCGATGCGGCTCGCCGAGGCCGGGACGGTTTGCGCCTGCAAGCCGGTGATGGGAAACGCACAGACGACGGCAAGAAGAAATACCGCGACGGAAAGCTTTTTGTGGAGGGGCATGGCTTACCTTGGTCTGAGTGGATGTCTGTTGGGACGCTTGGTTTATAGCTGAAATCGGAAACGCTGGGAAGGACAATTTACCAGCAAATCCCTGACGCGGCTATTAAGGAAATATGAATTACCGTGCGTTCGTGGTTTCCGGGCCTCCCTTGGCCTTCTCTTTCTACCGCCAGTTCGAAATGGCCCGTTGCGGGTGTTTGGGTACTTTGGTACACTGGTACCAGACTTGAAAGAGGCGCGATGGCCAGCGAAAAGCAATTTGTCGTCGAGCGGGTACAAACCGGCGTGCGCATGGAAAAGCGCATCCTGAAAGTGCTCAAGGGGTTCGCCGAATTCCACGACCTCTCGCTCGGAGATCTACTGGAAGGCATCGTGCTGCATGCTTTCGACGGCAAGACGCCTTTCGGAGGGGAAAGCCTGCGGCGCATAAAAGATTTGAAGAAATTCTACGGGCTCGATCTGGATTCTCGCGCGAGCCACCGGCTGACCGAAGCACGCGCGGGCCGCTCCAAGAGAGAGGAGAAACGCACAAAATGAACCGCCGCATGGCACAACTCTCGATTCCAATCCTTCGATGGACTCTGGGTCTGGTGGTCCTTGAGGAGTCGGTTCGATTTGTTCTTTCCACTGGCGTGGCTCATTTTCTGGCGGAGGCCGGGCTGCCGGCATGGATTCGGCCGGCGCTCGGAGGAGCGGAAATTCTCGCGGCGGCTTTGTTTCTTATACCGTTCACGGAACGGATTGGGAGTTATGCGTTGCTCGTGGTTTTTGCGCTCGCGACGCTCATCCATTTCGTGCACGGGCAGTTTGAGGTGGGCGGACTGGTGGTCTACGCGGCGGCAGTTTTCGTTTGCCTGGCGTATCGGAATAACAAAACCGCGGAGGCCCGGCATGGGTGACGAGGAATGGATCGCGCAATTTGAAAGCTGTGTGCTGCCGGGCGATTCATTTCATCATACGGACCACGTCAAAATGGCGTTTCTTTATTTGCAAAAGTATTCGCCGCTCGAGGCGCTTGGCCGTTTTTCTTCAGCGATCCTTCGGTTTGCAACGGCCAACGGCAAGCCGGATCGCTACAACGAAACGGTCACCTGGGCATTTGTGCTGCTCATTCGAGAGCGGATAGCGCGCACAAATCGCCAACAAACATGGGCTGAATTCGCGGCGAGCAACGAGGATTTACTGCGGTGGGACGACAATATCCTGAAAAAGTACTATCGCGCGGAAACGCTGGCTTCCCCGTTAGCGAAGAGCACGTTTCTTTTCCCCGACAAACTATAATCCTGATTTCAACAGGGCATTGGGAGCCCCAGCGATTCAGGTTGCATCTTCAACACGTATCGCTTTATTATTCCGTTTACCAGTTTCATTGTGAGGGTTTCGCGTTTCCGGCTTAATGGAGCCAGAGACAAGCTTGGGGTGAAACCGTCCTCAACGGACGGGAGGAACCAAGGGCTTTTGGACAGCGGTAATGCGGTCGGCGCCCTCTGTACGCAGGAAACTGTAAACTTTGTCGCACAACAAGTGAGTAGATGACTTCGTCGGAACGCCAAGACAACAGCACATCCCGCCGTCAGGTACAACCTGGGGCCGGTCAGCAGAGTTTTGAGCCCACTAGGCGCGGCCCGCGCTGGCTCGACACTGTTCTACAGGATGTGCGATTCGCCGTGCGCGCTCTACGCAAGACTCCGGGGTTCACGGTGACAGCGATCCTAACGCTTGCGCTGGGCATCGGCGCCAATACCGCCATTTTCCAATTGCTGGACACGGTGCGCTTGCGCAGTCTCCCCGTTTCCGACCCTGGGGCGCTGGCTACCGTGCGTGTCAAAGGCGGACTGCAACGGTTTGGAGTCAGTTCAAACGACTCGAGCCTTTCTTATGCGCTCTGGGAAAGAATCCGCAGCCAACAGGAAGGCTTTTCTGGAATTTTTGCGTGGGTCGCCACGCAGGTCCCGTTTGGAGAAGGCGAGCGGCAACGGCTGGCACAGAATCTTTGGGTTGCAGGCGATGTATTCCCAACCCTCGGCGTGGTTCCGTATCGGGGCCGGTTCTTCACCTCGGAAGAAAACCGCTTTGGCTGTGGCACACCGGGCGTGGTGATCAGTTATGGCCTCTGGAAAAGCGAATTCGGAGGCCGGGATTCCGCGATCGGAAGCAAGATTGTCGTCGCCAGCAGCTCGATTGAAGTTATCGGAGTCACTCCACCCAGCTTCTTCGGTCTGGAAGTCGGAAAGCAATTCGAAATCGTTCTGCCGTTTTGCTCCCGCACCACGCTCTACCGCGAGGACACGACATTGACCCGGGCCGATTATTTCTGGATAACGGTGACCGGGCACCTGAAGCCAGGCTGGTCCTTGCAGCGCGCCTCCGCCCAGCTCGATACCATCAGCCCCGGAATTTTCGAAGCGACCGTGCCACCCGGATACGGCACAACGGCCCTGGACAAGTATCGCAGCTTCAGGCTGGCAGCCTATCCGTTCGGAAATGGCGCGAGTTCGCTGCAGCAAAGATATGACACGTCGTTGTGGCTGCTTCTCGGGATCACAGGCATGGTGCTGCTGATTGCTTGTGCAAATCTGGCGAACCTCATGCTGGTCAGGGCCAGCGCTCGCGAAAAGGAAATGGCGGTGCGCTTGGCGATTGGGGCCAGCCGCGCAAGAATCATCCAACAATTACTCCTGGAGGGTCTAGTACTGTCTGTGACAGGTTGCCTCCTGGGGACTTGCCTGGCCCCCCTTTTCAGTGGAACGGTGGTGAGATTCCTGAGCACGGAACGCGACCAACTGCAACTGGCTCTGACGATGGACTGGCGCATCCTCACTTTTGCTGTTTTGATGGCAATCGCGACGTGCGTCGCGTTCGGGCTCGCCCCGGCGCTTCGCTCGTCGCGGACGGAACCGGGCGCCGTGTTGAAATCGGGCGGCCGCGGAATGACCGGCGGGCGCAAGAGATTTTCGTTCCAGCGAATGCTCGTCGTCTCACAAATTGCGTTCTCCGTCGTTCTCCTCGTGGGCGCGCTGTTGTTCGTGCGAAGCTTCTGGAACCTGATGACGCTCGATCCGGGGTTCACAGAAAGCGGTATCCTCCTAACGCAGGTGACGTTCCGGACGCCGAGTATTCCTCCGGAGCACTACCGGGCGTTCAAGCACGACCTCGTGCAACAGATCCGGTCGATCCCGCTGGTGGACGCGGCGGCGAGTTCAACTCATATCCCTCTGAATAACAGCTATTGGTCGCTGGGCATTCGAATAGGCAATGCCGAGAACGAATCGAGATTTACCTGGGTGAGCCCCGGATATTTCGAAACCATGCGCATTCCCCTGCTCTTTGGGCGCAATTTCGACGAGCGAGACACCATCACATCGCCACACGTTGCCATAGTGAATGAGACGTTTGTGCGCCTTTTCCTCGGCGGAGCAAATCCCATTGGCAAAACGTTTCGAAGCGTTGCCGAGCAGAACTTTCCCGAAGCGGAGTATGAAATTGTCGGCGTGGTCAAAGATACAAAATATTCTGATTTACGAGAAGCCGTCCCGCCGCTAAGCTACGGTCCCGATGCACAATACCCGTGGAACTGGTATTGGACAGCCGTCTTCGTGCGGTCCTCAGCACCACCGCCGCAACTGATTTCCGCGGTGCGGGAAAAAATCACCAGTATCTACCCCGACGTGAAAGTCCAGTACGATATGTTCCAGACGAACATCCAGGAGGGCCTGGTTCGGGAACGCATGATGGCGGTACTTTCCGGGTTTTTCGGCGTGCTCGCGGCGCTTCTGGCGATGATTGGGCTCTACGGCGTTATTTCTTACATCATCGCGATGCGCCGGAATGAAATTGGGATTCGCATGGCGCTGGGCGCGACTCAGGACAATGTCATAGGAATTGTTCTGCGCCAGACTCTGGGCCTGCTGGCGCTCGGCGTCGGAATCGGATTGCTGTTTGCCGTGGTCGTAACCAGAGGGGCACGAGCGCTGCTGTTCGGTCTGGGGCCGAACGATCCCATCAGCCTGATTGGGGCGGCGCTGTTCCTCGCCGGCGTCGCGCTGGTTGCAAGCCTATGGCCGGCTTATCGAGCCACTCGCGTCGATCCGATGAAAGCTCTTCGTTACGAGTAGGCGCAGCTATTCATAGCGCAAGGCTTCGACGGGATCGAGGCGAGAGGCCTTCACGGCAGGATACATCCCGAAGAAAAGTCCCACGCTCATGGAGACGGTCACGGCTACGAAAATCGACCACAGCGGAACGGCGGACGGCAGACTCGGCACGAAAAGATGGATGAGCAGGCTGATGCCCAAGCCCAGCAGGACGCCGATTACTCCGCCTGAGCCGGTCAGCACAATCGCCTCCGTCAAGAACTGCCAAATGACGTCGCGGCGCCGGGCTCCGATGGCTTTGCGGACGCCAATTTCGCGCGTCCGCTGCGTGACGGACATCAGCATGATGTTCATCACGCCGACACCGCCTACGAGCAGGCCGATGGAACTCACTACAGAAATCAGCAGAGCGACGGATGAAGTGATCTGCCGGAACTGGTCGGCTATCTCTTTGGCGCTTGAAACGCCGAAACTGTCCGGTTTGTCGTAAGGGACGTTTCGGCGGCGCCGCAGAACGGCGCGAATTTCGTCCTTGGCTTCGGCCATCCGCCCGGGATAAGCAACCGCTCCAATTAAATTCTCGTCGTCTGCTGGCCGGTGCTTCTGATACGTGCGATAAGGCACGAGGATCGCTTTATCCGCGGCCTGATCTTTCATTAACTGTCCTTTGTGCGTTGCGAGCACGCCAATCACTTCGTAGGAAACGCCATCTACAAGTATGGGTTTGCCGATGGGGTCTTCATCCGGGTAGAGCGCTTTCGCGATGTCCGTGCCGATGAGCGCCACATCGTAGCGGTGCAAATTTTCTGCGGCGGTTAGGAAGCGGCCCTGCGCAGTGCGCGAATTGAAAACGACTTCGTCTTCCGGGAGGATGCCGTGGTAATCCACTCCTGCGACTTCCTTGCCTTTATAGCGCGCGCTCTGGAGAGGCCGCCCTCCCGGCCTGCTTTCGTCAATGCGAGGCATGACGGCAGCCGATACCGCCTTGACGTCGGGGCACAACTCACCGATGGCTTCGGCATCGGCGAGCGTTAAAGGCCTGCGCGAGCGTTCTTCGGGAGTCAAACGGCCGGAGGTGTGTATGCCGGGATCGAATTTGAAAATGAAGAAGGTTTCGGTGCCGAAGTCGCTCAAAAACGCGTTGACGTCGTTATATACGCCCACGAGAACCGCTACGACGGAGAGCAGGGCGGTGATACCGATGACCACGCCAACCACGGTTAGAAACGAGCGCATCTTGTTTTCGCGCAGCGTCGTCAGGGCCATGCGGGCGTTTTCGCCGAGTGCCATTTGCATTCTGATGCGCATGCTTTCTAAATCTCCGCTCGCAGCGCTTCGATCGGCTCGAGCATCGAGGCTTTCCGGGCAGGATAAACGCCAAAGAAAATCCCCACAATCGCCGAAACCAATTCCGCGGAGATCACCGCGGTGATGGGCACATGCATGGGAACCGAAGTCGTCGCCCTTACCAGCAAAGCGATCGCGTACGCCGCCAGCACGCCAATCGCGCCGCCCATCGCGGACATCACGCACGCTTCGATCAGGAACTGGAGCAGGATGTCGCCCCGGCTCGCTCCCAGCGCTTTGCGAATCCCGATCTCGCGCGTGCGTTCCGTGACCGTGGCCAGCATCACGTTCATAATCACGACGCCGCCAATCACCAGAAAAACGGAAACGACTCCCACCATGGCCATGGCGATGACGCCGGTCAGCTGCTTCCACAGATCCATCAGCGTTGCGGAATCCACGATGCCAAAATTATCTGTCTCGTCGGGTTTCAAGTGGCGCCGAGCGCGCATCAACACGCGCGTTTCGTCCTGCGTTCGTTCCATCCATTCCGGACCAAGCGCCTGCACGTTAATCCAGATTCCCTGATAGGCGCCGTAGATCTTGATGAAGGTCTCGATGGGGATATATGCGAAGTTGTCCTGCGACTGTCCAAGGACCGAGCCAATCGGTTTGGCCACGCCCACCACGATAAATGGCCGCCCATCAATCAGCACTTCGTGGCCGACCGGATCAAGGCCCGGAAAAAGCTTCTCGGCAAGTTCGGATCCGATCATGGTGACCATAGAGTGGCTTTTTTCGTCGGCCTCGGTGATGTAACGGCCATCGGTGGGGTCCTTTGGATCGATTTCCTCCATGGAAGCCGTGACGCCGCGAATGCTGGAGTCTTCCACCCTAAGGGTGCTGACTTTCGCTTTTCCCGATCCCCACAGTTCGGCGCCGGTGCGCTTGGGCAGCTTCAGATTGTCGCGCAGCGATTCATAGTCCTCCCAGGTAATGATCTTGTTGCGGCGCATGGCTTTCACCAGTACTTCCATCTCCGTGATGACGGGATAGCGCATGACCGTGAACGAGTTTGAGCCAAGATTGGCGACCTTGGTGGCGATGTATTCATTCACGCCGGAAATCAGCGCGACGACCACGATCAGAGTCGCGACCGACAGGATGATTCCGAGCAGCATGAGGAAGGAACGGAGCTTGTTCGTGCGCAGCGTCTCCAGGGCGACTCCCACCGGTTCTCTCAGGGGTACGCGACGCCTCATTCACACTACTCCTTGTTAATTGCTACGGCCTGAACACGGAGAAAGTTTCAGTCCCGGCGGCTGGACAAGGCCGTAGCAGAAGAGATGAAACTCAGTTGCTCGGATGTGAGGTCGTGCTCGCCGTGTTGCGATGATAGTTAGGATACGGCGGTTTCTTGTGTTTCGGTATCGGATTCTTCTCCAAATCGGCAAGAAGCAGTTCGACCGTTTTTTCCAACTGCGGATCATGTCCTTCGCGCACCGCTTTGGGATCCTGTTCCACTTCCACATCGGGCGCGATGCCGTGGTTCTCCACTTCCCAATCGTTGTTTGGCGTCCAGAAGCCGCGGCTTGGCGCGGTGACGACTCCTCCATCCATCAGGGATTCGCCCGGACCGAAAAATCCGACCAGCCCGCCCCAGGTGCGCTTTCCAACAAGCGTGCCGACCTTGGCCTGGCGGAAATGCCAGGGCATGGCATCGCCGCCTGAGCCCGCATATTCATTGATGATCATGGCTTTGGGCCCTTGAATCAGGCTTACCGGCGTGGTCATGTCTTCGCCGTCCCGCGTGGTGCGGTAGTTCATGAGAGTGCGACGCAGGTAGTCGAGGATGTAGTCTGTGTTTGTCCCGCCTCCGTTAAAGCGTTCGTCCACGACGGCTCCCTCTTTTCCCGACTGCGAAAAAAAGTAGCGGTTGAAATAGGTGTATCCGTTGCCTGCCGTGTCCGGCAAGTAGATGTACGCCAGCCTGCCTTTGCTCAGCTGATCCACTTTGCGGCGGTTGCCTTCAATCCACGCCAGATTGCGGAGGGCGTTTTCGCTTTCCACGGGAACGACGCTCACTTCGCGGGAGCCGCTTTCGTCCGCGTTCGGCCCGACGCGCAAGAGTGTGGATTTCCCTGCCGTCTCTTCGAAAAAGCTGTAGACGTTGTCGCTGCCATGGACTTCGCGGCCGTTGACGGAGAGCAAATACTCTCCTTCCTCGACATTCACGCCCGGCTGCGTCAGCGGAGCGTGCAGTTGCGGATTCCAATTTTCACCATCGAACACGCGCGAAAAGCGATAGCGGCCATTCTCGATTTTGTAGTCCGCCCCGAGCAGGCCAACTGGAATGTGCTTCATTTCCGGTCCGTCGCCACCCCTCACAAAGAGATGCCCTACCGTGAGATCGCCCATGGCTTCTTCGAAGATGTAGTTCAGATCGTCTCGCGACGCGACTCCCGGCAAATATGCCGCGTATCTTTTCTCGCTGGCCGCCAGGTCCAGTCCATGGAATCCAGGTTCATAAAAGAAGTCGCGCTCGATGCGGAACGCTTCGTGATACATCTCTTTCCATTCGACCGCGGGCTCGATGCGCACGTCCATCGTGGACAGATTGAGTGTCTTTGCGCCGGTAATACCGCCGCTCCCTCCGGATCCACCGCCGCCCGGTCCGCCGGCACCCGGAATCGGCGCTGGCGGCAGGGGCGCGATGATCCATGTCTGCGCCACGGGCCCATTTACCCCAGGCGATGGAACGCTAGCGGTGCGATAAAGCAACTTCTCGCCGTTCTCTGAAACGCGGAACGCCTGGATGTTCTCCAGCAGCCTGTCCGTTCTCCGAGTTTTCAATTCGAAGCGGTGTGCCGTCAGTGTGCTCGGACCATTCAGCGGCTGAACCAATGGCCTTTCCAGGAGAAACAGCACTCCGTCTTTGCCGGCCAATAATTCCGAGTAGTTTCTTGCGGGAATTGGCAGCGCCAAAATGCGCTGGCTAATCTTTTCAAAATCCACTTTTACCGGCTCGGGCGGTTTCTCCTTCGACTTCTCCTGGCCACTAGTTTTTGCCGCGTCAGTCTTTGCGGATTCGGGCTTCGCTTCGCCTTCCTCATCGCTCAGGGGCGCGAGCGGCGAAGGCAAGTCCTTGCGGAGAACGACAATGTATGAGCTGCTGGTCACCGGGCGGTCGTAGCTCAGCATGGACGTGTCCATCGTCGGGCCCGCGTCGGTGCTCGCCAACAGATAAAGATACTTTCCGCTTTTGTCGAACACGGGCGAAAACGAATCGCTCATCGCGTCCGTCACGCGCTGGCCCTGCCCCGTTTCCAGCGAATAGAGAAACACCGAGCGCATATGGCTTACTTCCTGCTGGGTATGCGCGAGCCACTTGCTGTCCGGCGACCACGCCGACTGGAAAATCTGCTCCGGCCCGGTGAAGCGGTCATGAAAGACTTTCACCGGCGTTTTCTTCTGGAGGTCCACGTACCACAAATTCAGCCGCTTGTCCGTGTAAGCAATCTTTTTACTGTCCGGCGACCACGTCGGAAAATAAAAGAAGGACCCGGGCGTCCCTAGATCGATCTTTTGCGTTTCGCCCTGCCCATTCTGGTTCTTGATGTGCAACGCCACTTCGCCTGATTCATCAGAAAAATAGGCAATCTTCGTCCCATCCGGCGACCACGCCGGATAGCGTTCATCCGCGCCCGGCGTGTTCGTCAAGTTGCGGATGTCGCCCTTCTCGGCGGGTACGGTCAGGATTTCTCCACGCGCTTCGAACACCGCTCGCAAACCCGTCGGCGAAATATCCGCATTCTGAATTCGGTTCGCCACATTTTCATAGCGCGTTCGCAACTGCGGTAGGTCCCCCGCGATGTGAATGTCCACTTTGTGAGCGGCCCCGGTCTTCACGTCATAAATCCAGATGGCGCCAAACTGCTCGATGACAATCGCGTCCGGTCCTGCGCTGGCATATTTGAAATCGAGTCCATCGTTCTTGAGCGCGGCCGACACGCTTTTGGAGCGGCTGTCAAAACTGTAGAGCGACATTGGCCCGTTCCGGTCCGAGAGAAAAAAGACGCGGTGATCGACCCACATAGGATTGAAGTCGTTTGAATTGTCGCGCGGCACGGGGATAACACTGGAATCCGCCAATTTTGCAATCCAGATCGGCGACGTGCGCCCGCCGCGGTACCGTTTCCAAATCTCAAACGCGTGATCCAGCGGAACGTACGCGAATTCCTTGCCGTCGGTAGAGTAAGAGCCCTCGGCAGCAATAGGCAAAGGCAGTTCCACGGGAAAACCGCCTTCGCGCGAGATGGTGAACAGCCGGCTAAATCGGGAGTAACTTTGCCGGCTCGAGGAAAACAGCACGGACTTTCCGTCGCGCGTCCAACCGATCACCAGATCCGCCGCCGGATGGTAGGTCAACCGGCGCGGCGTTCCGCCAGTCGCGGGAATGACATACACGTCCGCGTTCCCGTCGTAGTCGCCCGTGAACGCGATCTCGCTGCCATCGGGCGAAAACACCGGCCGCGAAGCCGCGCCGTTCCCCGCCGTGAGCCGCTGCGCCACACCGCCCGCACGTGGCACGCTCCATAAATCTCCTGCGTACACAAAGACAATCTGCGTGGCGTTAATGGTCGGGTGATGCAGCAGCAACGGCGGATTCTCGTCCGCAAGAGAAACGCTCGCCATCAACAACGCAAAAATACTCGCCGCCAATCGCCACATGTCTATTCCCCCCCAGCCTGGTCACCCGTTCAAACGGCGCACAATCTTACTGCCACCGCGCGCAGGAAGAAACCATCAAGGTTAGAGAGTTCAAGGTCGAAAAGTTTAAGGTGATAACTTCGAGGTGGAGAGTTTGGAGTTGAAGGGTTTAGGGTTGAAGAGTTGGAGGTTCCCTCAACTTTCCGCTGCCGCGCCTGAATTGTGATAAGAAAGGGCGGGGCGATGCGCTGCGAAACCTGAACGGCAGCGATTGCGCCTTGTCGAAGCGGAGACAAATGCATGGCCGAAAAAAGTTCAACGCAAAAACCTGCTACCGTGTGGACCTTGATCTTCACTGATGTGCACTTCTGGGTGCCTGCCGTCGTTCTTCTGGCCGGACTGGCCGTGCTTCATTGGATTCAGTGAATCCAGCGTGAACTCCCCCGTCACAAATACGGCTGCGCAATCCGCTGAATCTGTCCGGCTACGAAAATTGCAACTGGTCGGTATTCTGTGCGGCTTCGGCGCGGGAGCCTGGCTGGGCGCCGCGGAAGCTCCTACCAAATTAGTAAAACTGGGTGTGTCTCCACTCGTGGTTTCTCTGTTGATGGTGGTGGGCGTCTTTCTTGCGCGCTGGAGTCTCCCGGCCCTTGTCCGTGGCACCGGCCAGATGCGCGCCGACATCCGCCAAGCACCTCACCTTATTGTCTGGGGGATTCTGGCAGGCTGTCTCTGGGCCGTCGCCAACACACTCACCATTTTCGCGATTCGTGATATTGGACTCAGCATTGCCTTTCCCCTCTGGAACATCAACAGTCTTCTTGGCATCTTTTGGGGCTGGCTTCTCTTCAACGAACTTCGCGACGCCGGAAAAATCCGCTGGCTCACTGTCCTTGGCGGCGCGCTGCTCATGTTCGCGGGTGCAACGCTCCTGGCCGTGGCGTCCTCGGCACAATCCCCTGCCGAGCACCCGTTGCGTGGGATCCTCGCTGCGCTCGGAGCAGGCGTCCTCTGGGGCACCATGTACGTCCCCTATCGCAAAGCCTACTTGACCGGCATGAACCCGCTTTCCTTCATCGCCTTCTTCACCATCGGCGAACTCGGCATGATGGGCATCCTCGCCTTGGCTTACGGCGGCGGCTTCAACGCTCTCCTACATCAACTCGAACTCGCCCGTTCCGTCCTCTTTTGGCTGCTGCTCGGCGGCTTCGTCTGGGTCGTTGGCGATTTGTTCCAACAGTACGCCGCGAAGTATATCGGCATCAGCCGCGGCATTCCTCTCTCGAACACAAATCAGTTGTGGGGCTTGCTGTGGGGCATTCTGGTGTTTGGCGAATTGCATGGCCGCAGCGCGTCGCTCTACGCGCAAGTCATCGGTGGTTCGCTGCTGATGGCTGCGGGCGCGGGAGCTATTGCGCTATCAAGTGTCGGCGCCAAGGAACATTCCCGCTGGAAGGAAGCCGCGCACCGCGAAGGGGAACGCTACGGCGTCAAAGCTGACTACATCCAGGCAGGACTTTCAGGCATAGACGCAAACAGCGCTCCGGATGAACTTCAAGCCCGATCCGGGCGCACCTGGCTCGACTATCTCCTGGTCATGGCAGCCACTGCCATCTTCATCAGCCTCGCTGTCCTTGCCCGGGCTCCAAACCTCGCGCTCAATTGGCCCGCCCTAGCTGCTCTAGTCATTGCCCTGCTGATTCTCCTGTTCGCCTGCGGCCTGGCCCTGTGGCGAGTCACGAGGTTCAACTAACGTACGCATCTGCCGAAACCAGTGTTCGCGCCAGTACTGCCCGGAAACCCACTGCCACTGTAGCGTCTCATCCATTAGTCCCACTCCTGCCGCCACCGTGCAGATAGAGCACATTAGTACCACTGTTCCATTCGCGTTCAGCGGCAGAGATGCTAGGTTTATTGGATATCAAAATTCTCAGCCTATGTTTACAGAATAGGCTTTCTAGCTCTTCGGGGAAGAGGCAGGAGGAGTCCCGCTCGCGCCCATGGCTCACGAAGAATCGTCTCTCTTGGGAAGACTACAGTGGGCTTGGAGTCGTCTGCGTGAGACTCATTCGAAGATTCGTCTGCGCACCAAATTTCTTCTATCCCTCGTCCTGATCATCGCTGCCCTAACCTGTACCACCCTTCTGGTTGTCCGCCACGTGGCGGAAGTCCAGGTGCAAATGCACGTCGAGGATGATGCGCGGACAGCGATCCTCACGTTTCAAGTAGTAGAACGGCAGCGCCAGTTGGCGCTCAGCCGCAAAGCGGATTTATTGGCGATGCTGGCCACAATGAAAAACGGGGAGCCCGCGGCGGTGACAGCGGCCAGTGACGATCCCTGGCAATCTGATGGGGCCGATCTGCTGGTGCTTGCCGACCCCAATGGCAAGATTGTGGCTTTGCATGAATCAAACGAGCAGTTCCCGGTCGAAAAGGCCGAAGAGATGTTGAACCGCTCTTTGAGCCAGAAGAGTAACAGCGGATGGTGGTTTGATGGCCGGCATCTCTACCAGGTGGCTCTGCAACCGTATTACGACGGCCAACCTACAACAGGCAAGCTTCTCGGCACAGTGGTCGTCGGACGGGAGGTTGACGTCTCTGCAGCCAACGACCTGGGGCGTATTTCCTCGAGTCAGGTGGTGTTCCGCTTCGGCCCCGAAATTGTGGTCAGTACCCTTCCGGTCCTCACAGCTTACGAATTAATCGAGCAAACTGGCGATCGCTCGGTGCCTCCCGAAGTCCAACTAGGCAATCAGCGGTATTTTGCAAGTTCGGTTGACCTTACCCCGGGTTTCAGCCCCTCTGTGACCCTCACGGTGCTTAAATCCTACGACGAGTCCATGGCATTCCTCAGGGATCTAAACCGTCTGCTTCTGGGATTGGGTGTGGTTGCCGTTCTGGCTGGGGCAGGCTTGGTCTTTTTAATTTCCGATGCGTTCACTCGTCCGTTGGCGCGCTTGGTTGAAGGTGTTCACGCCCTCGAAGAAGGCAATTTCAATTACCCGCTCGAAGCTCACGGGGGATATGAAGTAGCCAGGGTAACCCGCGCATTCAATCACGCGCGCAACATCCTTCAGAATAATGAAGTCCAGAAACAGCACCTCGAGGAGCAGCTCCAGCAATCGCAGAAAATGGAAGCGCTTGGCCGCCTCGCAGGCGGTGTGGCCCACGATTTCAACAACCTCTTGACGGTCATCAAGGGCCACAGCGATATGCTGCTGGAGCGGGTTAAGCCACAAGACCCTATTTACGCCAATAGCGAGCAAATCCAGAAGGCAGCCAATCGCGCAGCCTCTCTCACTCGCCAACTCCTGGCCTTCAGCCGCAGGCAGGTCCTCCAGCCCCGCGTCGTGGACCTGAACGCTCTCATCAAGGACATGGGCCCCTTGCTCAAGCGTCTGACTCGAGAGGATATCGAATTCCTGGTTCATCTGAACGCGGAACTCGGCCGCGTAAAAGCCGATCCCGGCCAGATTGAGCAAGTACTCCTGAACTTGGTCGTGAACGCCAGCGACGCCATGCCCCAGGGCGGCAAACTGATCGTTGAATCTCGCGATGTCTCTGTCGACGCCGAACTCGCAAAAAATCGTCCGGCGCTCGAGCCCGGCGAATACGTTTTGCTGCGCGTCTCCGATACCGGCTACGGCATGGACGCTGCCACAAAAGCACGCATCTTCGAGCCTTTCTTCACCACCAAAGAACAGGGCAAAGGAACGGGCCTCGGCCTTGCCATGGTCTACGGCGTAGTCAAGCAAAGCAATGGGTTCATCTATGTGGAATCGGAAGTGGGCGTCGGTACGCAGTTTGAGATCTACCTGCCGCAGGTCAACGAGAAAATTGAAGCAACACCTCGTGAAAAAATAGCTGCCCCTGCCCAGCGCAGCCTGAAAACCATCCTTGTCGTGGAAGACGAAGAGGACGTCCGCACCCTTGTTTCCGAGTATTTAATCTCGATGGGTTACCGCGTGCTCACCGCGTGCGACGGCACGGAAGCCCTGGAAATCGCCCAGCGCCTCGGCAAAGAGATTCACCTCCTGCTTACGGATGTGGTCATGCCCAAAATGCGCGGCCCGGAGCTCGCGGAGCGATTGAAGCCCATTCTTCCCAAGCTAAAGATTATTTATATGTCCGGCTACCTGGAACAAAATGAAGGCAACCGCTCCTTCCTGGAAGGCGCCTACTTCCTCGACAAGCCTTTTTCACGCGATGTTCTCGCGCGGCAGATCGAGGAAGCTCTGCGCAGCAGCATACCGTCGCGTACGGCACAACCTTCAGCCGCCCAGCTCTAAAACTTCGTGCGAACATTCCCTGCAAACAGGCTGCCCTATCGAGAATGTCTTGCTTCTACCGGGCCTTTTCGCCAAGCGCCCTCATCGCGCGTAATCCTTTATTTTCCGAATCACAATTTCCCATTTTCCCGAAACACTTAACAGTGTAAACTGTTGTTGTTCAGCGCTTTTTTCGCGCAAGTACGAATCCTGCGCCGCACTGGAGTCACCCGAATGGCCGGCACCCTTCCTCTTCCCGCAACACTCCAAGGTCGCACGGCTGACCGCGTCTCGGCCCAAACGCTCTCCATCCCCTGGTACATCTGGTGCAACGTCATCGCCGTCGCGTGCAGCGTTGTCGGCGGCGTCTGGGATATTTCCTGGCACGAAACCGTCGGCCGCGATACGTTCTGGACTCCCGCCCACCTTCTCATTCAGCTCTGCGGCGTTCTCGCCGGTCTCGGCTGCGGCTACTTGATTCTTGACACAACTTTCCGCAAGGATTCTCCGCTCCGCGCCAATTCCGTTTCTCTCTGGGGATTCCGCGGCCCTCTTGGCGCGTTTCTCTGCGCCTGGGGCGCTGTCGCCATGATTACTTCCGCGCCCTTCGACAACTGGTGGCACAACGCCTACGGCCTCGACGTCAAAATACTCAGCCCGCCGCACATTCTTCTCGCCCTCGGCATGACCGGCATCCGTTTCGGCACGCTCGTGATGGTTCTCGCCGAAGTTAATCGCGCCGCAGGCGACTACCGCATCCGCCTCGAGCGCATGCTCTTCTTCTCGTTCATGTTTCTTCTGGGTATGACCGTCGGCGTCATGCAGGAAGACACCTTCCGCATGTTCATGCACGGCGCAAAGTTCTATCTCGTCGTGATGTGCGTCGCCCCGATCTGGTTCGCCGCCGTCTCCCGCGCGTCGGATAACCGCTGGGCCGCCACCATCATCACAGGCACCTATTCTGCCGTACACATCCTTTTCATGTGGATTCTGCAACTGATTCCCGCGCAACCCAAGCTGGGCCCCGTCTACCAAAATATCACCCACCTCGTCCCACCGGATTTCCCGCTGCTTCTGATCGTTCCCGCGATTGCGTTCGATGTGGTCCGCCGCTACACGGCCACGATGAACCGCTGGGCGCAATCCGCGATTTTAGCCGCAGTCTCGCTGGCTAGCTTTTTCGCAGCCCAATGGCCCTTCGCCAATTTCCTGATGTCCCCAGCCTCGCGCAACTGGTTCTTTGCAACGGATAACGCCCCCTACTTCATTCCGCCCAACTCGCACTGGGGCCGCCACGCGTTTCTCGCAACGGAATCCACGCTAACCCAATTCGCCGTAACGATGCTCTTCGCTCTCGTCGCCGGCGTCCTGATGATCCGCGCCGGCCAAAGTTGGGGCGACTGGATGCGCCGCATCCGCCGCTAAACGCGCATCTAAGCTGTACCGCTTCGCGGCTCTCACTCATATCTCAAAGCCACCAAAGGATCCACCTGCGTAGCCCTACGCGCCGGCAAAAAGCAAGCTGCCAACCCCACCGCCACCACAAGCGTGATCACCGCCGCAAACGTCCACGGATCGGTCGGCGAAACTCCCCAAATCTGGCTCGCCAAATAGCGCGTAATCCCGTAGCTCGCCGACAAGCCTAGCAAAATTCCAGCGCAAATCAGCACCGCGCCATTCCTGACGACCATCCCCAAAATGTCCCGCTGCTGCGCCCCAAGCGCCATCCGAATCCCAAACTCCTGAGTTCGCAACGACACGCTATAAGCCATCACGCTGAACACGCCCACAATCACCAGCAGCAAGCTGATGCTCGCCAGCGGCGTCGCGATCGCCAAGCCAAACTCCGGAGTGGCGTACGTAAATCTTTGCAGAAAGTCTTCGAGTGGACTGGCCAGCCCAACGATTTCATCGCGATCGACCGCCCAGACTTGTTCTTGCACAGCGTGCCTGAGGGAAGATGGCTCGACGGATGTTTTCAATAAGAGGACGAACCCTCCACGGACCGTATAGGGGAGGAAAATCGTGGGGATGGCAGGCCGCTGCGGCCCCAGGTTCTTGACATCGGCTACAACGCCGATGATTTGGAACGCTGCATCTTTCGGAGGCCCGAGTGGACCTTTGAAACCCTTTACACGGATCATCTGCCCG
>DATFZY010000132.1:0-3822 GCA_035313865.1 Candidatus Acidiferrum sp. | reverse complement strand
GGAAGCGACCGATTGGCCGTGGCCAGACACGTCGGCAAGAAGCAAACGGCTGATGCGGCCAGACGCGCAGCTGGAAACGTAATAGACATCCCCGCCGCGCTGGGCCTCGCCGAACGGCTTGCTGTAAACCCACGCATCCAGTCCTCCCAGCTCCACACCGCTGGAAGTAAGTTGGCTGCCGCCCCACACCTCCATGCACTGCATGTGCTGCGCGGGAGAATCCGTCATACAAGCATTATAAGGGCGAAGAGGAAGTTGTCCCGATTCAAACTTTTCGTCAGAAGCCGCACGGCCGAAAAGTGCAGTAGCAGTTTCCTTTTCCGGGAAAGGAGCGCTCAAACAGTTGGTCTTCGTTGACTTGTTCCTGGGGGCATTTTAAGATGACCCCGACGTGCCCAGCCCTGATTCGTTTATTGGCCAGACCATCTCGCATTACCGCATTGTCGAAAAACTCGGCGGCGGGGGGATGGGCGTTGTTTACAAAGCCGAGGACACTACGCTCGGGCGCTTCGTCGCGCTGAAATTCCTTCCTGACGACGTCGCCAAAGATCCGCAAGCGCTGGAACGCTTCCGCCGCGAAGCGCGCGCTGCTTCCGCGCTGAACCATCCCAACATCTGCACCATCTACGAAATTGCCGAAGACGGCGGACGCCCGTTCATCGCCATGGAATTTTTGGATGGGCTGACGCTGAAACATCAGATCGACGGGCGGCCGATGGAGATGGAGACGGCCGTGTCACTGGCGATTGAGATTGCCGACGCACTCGACGCGGCACATGCGGAAAATATCGTCCATCGCGACATCAAGCCGGCCAACATTTTCGTGACCAAACGCGGGCACGCCAAGATTCTGGATTTCGGCCTGGCCAAAGTTAAGGCGAATTCTCCAGGCCAGTCCGTAGCAGCGAACACCATGACCGCCGCAACGGAAGAACAGCACCTTACCAGCCCCGGGTCCACGCTCGGCACCGTCGCCTACATGTCACCGGAGCAGGCGCGCGCAAAGGAACTGGACGCGCGCAGCGATTTGTTTTCGTTCGGCGCGGTGCTGTATGAAATGACCACGGGAGTGCTGCCGTTCCGCGGAGAAAGTTCGGCGGTGATCTTCAAAGCGATTCTCGACGCGACGCCGACTCCGGCGGTGCGGTTAAATCCGGAAGTTTCAGCGAAGCTCGAAGACATCATCAACAAGGCGCTGGAGAAAGACCGTAATCTGCGTTACCAGCACGCTTCGGAAATGCGCTCGGATTTGCAGCGGCTCAAACGGGATTCAGACACGGGGCGATCCGGCGCGGTAACTTCCGGAACGGTTACGATGGCGCAGGACGCAGGTTCGCAAGTCGTATCGCAGCAGCAATCCGCAGCGTCCGGTTCCGCGGCTGCCGCGCCTTCGTCGTCAAGCAGCATAAAATCGGGCAGCATAAAATCAGGCAGCGTAAAGCCCGGCGAAGTTCCCGCGGCACAAAGAAAACTCTGGAAGATTCTAGTTCCCGCTGCAGCAGTAGTTGTCGCAGCGCTGGCCGTCGGCGGATATTTTTATTCTCACCGCACTCCGGCGCTCACCGAAAAAGACACGATCGTGCTCGCCGATTTCACGAACACTACGGGCGACACGGTATTCGACGGCACGTTGCGCCAAGGCCTCGCGTCGCAGCTCGAGCAGTCGCCGTTTCTGAATTTGCTCTCCGACCAACAGATCGCGCAGACGCTCGGGCTGATGGCGCAGCCCAAGGATTCGTGGCTCACGAGCGAGCTGGCGCGCGAAGTCTGCCAGCGAACGGCGGGCGCGGCCAGCATCGAAGGCTCGATTTCCAGTTTGGGCAGCCAGTACGTGGTGGGGCTGAAAGCCGTGAATTGCCACAACGGCGATGCGCTGGCGAACGAGCAAGCTACGGCGAATGGCAAGGAGCAGGTGCTGAAAGCGCTGGGTGATGCGGCCACTAAGATTCGCGTGAAGCTGGGCGAATCGCTGGCTTCGGTGCAAAAGTATGATGCGCCGGCGGAGAATGTGACCACCTCGTCGCTGGAGGCGCTGCAAGCGTTTAGCCTGGGTTACCAGACCGCGCTCGTGAAACGCGATGATGCTGCTGCCATCCCATTCTTCCAGCGGGCTGTCAGCCTGGACCCCAACTTTGCCATGGCCTATGCACGGCTTGCGACGAACTACAACAACGTGGGAGAGGTGGCTCGTGCCGCGGAGAATAGCCGCAAGGCTTACGCGCTGCGCGAGCGCGTCAGTGAGCGCGAGAAATTCTACATTGATTCGCACTATGAACAGTTTGTTAACGGGAACCTGGAAGCAGCGCGCAAAGCCTATGAACTCTGGGCCCAGACCTATCCGCGGGATCCGGTTCCGCCTACCAATTTGAGCTTCGTGTACATCCTTCTGGGCGATTACGATAAGGCCCTGGCCGCGAGCGAATTGTCGCTGAAGATGAATCCAGGAAGTGGGCTTTCCTACGCGAATCTTGTCGGTAACTATTACGCTCTCAACCGCTTCGACGAAGCCCGGGCCACCGTAGAAGAAGCGAAAGCCCACAATCTGGATAGCCCCGCGCTTCACCTATTTCTTTATCAGATTGATTTCCTGCAACACGATGCGGCAGGAATGGAGCGCGAGGCAGCCCAGCAGATGGGCAAGCCTGGATTCGAAGACCAGCTATTTGGCTTTGAATCCAACATCGCCGCTTATGCTGGCCAGTTCTCCAAATCACGGGAGCTAGTGCGTCGAGCCTCCGAATCGGCACAACGCGCGGATGAAAAGGAAACTGCGGCGGGTTACGAAGCTCAATCCGCGCTGCAACAGGCGTTGGTGGGCAACATCAGCCAGGCCCGGCAACAAACGCAGGCCGCTCTGGCTCTCTCTACTGGTAGAGACGTTCAATCGGTATCAGCCATCGCCCTGGGGCTGGCAGGTGACGCTGCTCAAGCCACTCGACTATCTGCCGATCTGGCCAAGCGTTATCCCCAGGCCACACTTGTCCAGTCTTTGTATTTGCCCATGATCCGCGCGGCGATTGCTTTGCAAGCAGGTAAGGGCGACGCAGCAATCGAAGCGCTTGCTCCGGCTGTACCGTACGATTTCGGCAGCTCCGGCATACCTCTCTACTCCGCTTACTTTCGAGGTGAGGCCTATTTGGCGGCGCACCAAGGCGCCCCAGCGGCAGCCGAGTTCCAGAAGGTTCTGAAATATCGGGCCATAGAGAGCGGCGATCCCATCGGCGCGCTGGCGAACCTTGGGTTGGCCCGCGCCTACATGCTCGAAGCTCAATCAGCACAAGGCCCCGACGCCGACGCCGCCCGCACCAAAGCCCGCGCCTCCTACCAGGATTTTCTCGCACTATGGAAAGACGCCGACGCCGACATCCCCATCCTAATCGCCGCCAAATCCGAATACGCCAAGCTGCAGTAGCTGCGCCATGCTGTTTCCAGTTAGTCCAAATCTTCGTCTCAGTGCCTGGCTAGTCGTGCCAGCTCAACCGGTCGGTGCAACACCTTCCAGTGCGCCGATTCGACATTGCTTCCGCGGGAGAACCATTCGTTTGCCGGTATTCATTCAAAATCTAACCAGGGCACCATTCCGGCGGGGTCTAACCCCAGCGAGCGATTTTAGCTTTTGACTTCAATGCAAGGTGGGTTCGAGCCTGGGGTTGCACCGGCGAGTTGAGCCCGCAGCCCTAGTCGGAAGCTGAGCCGCCTCCGCGCGCCGGCGCGATTTCAGGTTTTGCCTGTGCTTGCGGTAAAATGACGGCATACATCTGTGCGGAGGCCATCAGTGGGGTTTAGTGCTAGTACCCGTCAATTGGGAAGCGTTACGGTGGT
>DATFZY010000131.1:0-29692 GCA_035313865.1 Candidatus Acidiferrum sp. | reverse complement strand
CACTGAAGCGCTGCAATTTGCCGCATCGCTATGACACATCTGCTAGCGATACGCTTCATGGTGGGCACTGAAGGATTTGAACCTTCGACCTTTCGGGTGTAAACCGAACGCTCTAACCGCTGAGCTAAGCGCCCTTACCTAAGTAATCGTACAGGAAGCATGGAGTAGCGTCAACGCGTCTGCGAGTGCTTGAAAATGCCGGGATAATGATATAATTTTTGGACTCAGTTGCAGGCGAGTGTTTTTGCTCCTTTCTGGATGGGGCGCGGTAGCCAAGTGGTAAGGCAAAGGTCTGCAAAACCTTTATCGTCGGTTCGATTCCGTCCCGCGCCTCCAAATTTTCCTTTGTATTTCTCGGCAGAACTTCAAGGCTTGGAACGGTCAGCCTCAGAAGGCTGACCCTACAAATTCGTTGGCAAATCGCGTCAGCCTTGGCGAAAAATGGCGTGGATTTGCTCTCTTCCTTGCACTTTGTTGGCGCTGCCAGTAAACTCTTTCTCTTGCTTTCACCTAAAGGAATCCATCTGGGATGCTGATCGCACGGGATTACGTCGCGTACATGGCCACGGAAGTGGTGAAGAAGTTGATTGAGGGGAAGTTGATCGAGACGAAGGCGCCGACGGAAGCTGTGGCTGAGCGCTTGCGAAAGCGCATGATGGAAGAGATTACCATCGAGGACCGCTTGAACGAAGAAGTGCGCAACATTCTGACGGAACATCAGGATGAAATGCGGCGCACAAACGTCTCGTACCAGGAAATGTACAAGAAGGTGAAAGGGCAGTTGGCGCGGGACCGCAAGTTGATTTTGCGGTAGGGAAGTGGCGGATTTGCGCGTTGTGAAGACGCTTTTCGTTGTGTGCGGATTTAGTTGCTTGATTCGGCGCTGAGCGTTGCAAGCGCCAGAAAAAGAAAGAGTTGAGGGCACGTTAGCCGAATGCGATTGAGCCGCGAAAAGATTGTCCGACTGTCCCATCAGATTACGGACGTGCTGGTAGCCAGCAACGATGTGGAATTTGTTGAGGACCGCGATACGATTCGCCAGCAGGTGGTGCAGATCCTGACGGCGACGTTGCACGAAGAAGAGAAAGCCGACCTGGAAGTCCGCAGGAAAATAACCTCACAGAAGAAAGAAATCCTCGAAGGCAGCGAAGAGTGGGAAGTTCTGTACCGCAAGTATTATCAGGACGAACTGCGGCGCATGGGAATTGCTGCCGCGCCTGATGACCGCGAACGACGATCCTAGGTACCGTCGTCTGGTTAACCATAACCGGGTTAACCATAATGGCCCCCCTCCCCCCGGTTTTGTATAAGTGTTCATTCCAAAGACAGTTAAAGTCGTTTGTTTTGATACAGATTAGAAGTGTTGATTCTAAAAGGCTTGTGGCGAGCATTATCAGACGTCGTTTTGGCTTGAGGATGAGGACGACCCTGGGGCACTGGAGCGGCGGGGAGCCTGAACGAATTGCGGGGAAGAGAGTTAAACGCAGAGACACAGAGTGCGCAGAGGTACAAGGGTAGAGGAGAAATCGACAGACTGAGAGACTGTATCGGGCTGGTTGGCGAGCTAATCATGCCAGAGGTAGCATCAGCGGTGAGTGACGTGCAAGTAAAGTTCATCGAATGGTCTGATTTAGGGGTTGAATGGTTCCTTTTGAAGGTCGAATGGCGCGGGGGGAGTGAGCAATGGGTGGTGAGTAGTGAGTAGCAGGAAAAGCCCGGAGCCTTGGCGGCGGAGCCGTTTGCTGATCTTATTTTGTGAATCGAGAAATGAGTGTGAAGTGGACCAAGGTAGGAAGAGTCAAAGCCCACCGACCATTTAAGTCAGAGAACGTACTGCCCCCCAGAAGGCAGGATGTTGGTGGTAATATACGGCCATCAGAAGTGCGGCCCCCCAAGTCGGATTGCTTGTACGGAACTTCGATTACGGAGGAAATGAATCCATGACAAAGCAGCGAATTGGTGTGCTTGGTGTGTGTATGTTACTTGCGGTTGCGGGTTTGGCTCAGACGCCTGCCGCGAAGAAGAGCGGCGGCGCAGCGAGCGGCGGACCCGTGATGCCAGGCTCCGAACAATGGATGGACATTCCCGCTGCGGCGTTGGTTGGGACGCCGTCGGTGGAGATGGGTGGAACGCTGAAGGTTGCGATTCTGCAGGGTGACCCGATGACAGCCGGGCGTTCTTACACGATTCGGCTTTCCGGCACGGACGGGACAAAGATTCCGCCGCACTGGCATCCTACAACGGAGAATGTGACGGTGATTAAGGGGACGTTTTTGCTGGGAATGGGTGCAAAGTGGGATGACGCTGCGATGAAAGAAATCCCGGTTGGCGGCTTCGTTTCCGCAGCTCCTCAAATGCGGCACTACGCGCAATGCAAGGGTGATTGCGTCCTGCAGGTGAATGGGATTGGGCCCTTTGTGGTTAATTTTGTCGGGCCAGATGATGCGGGACCTGCGAAGAAGACAAATTAGTTTTTAACGCTGACCCGGCGAGGTGGGAGATGAACGCGACCTGGACGGGAAGAAGGAAAAGTCAAAGACCCCACCCTTACAAACCAAGGGTGGGGCACCCCGTCTGGGTGGTGCTGCTGATTGTTTTGCTGTGCGGCGGGGTGTTGGCGTTGGCCGGGGAGCGCGGGGACGCGGCGGTTATCGACAAGTTTATCGCCGGGCAGGAGTCGGGCGAGAACGGGACGGAAGCCAAGAATTACCGGAGCGTTTTGACGGGGGATTTGAACC
Organism: Candidatus Acidiferrum sp.; assembly: GCA_035313865.1. Lineage (GTDB taxonomy): Bacteria > Acidobacteriota > Terriglobia > Acidiferrales > UBA7541 > Acidiferrum. The sequence continues at coordinate 26,954 of DATFZY010000131.1, read as the reverse complement.
ACGACGGGATTGCCGATGCGGCTGTGCTCTATACGCTGGAGGGTGGGAACGGGACGAATAATTATGTGAGGTATCTGGCGGTGTTTGTTCGCGTTAAGGAGCAGTTGGTTCCGGTGGCGTATGCTGCGGTGGGAGGCAAGAATTATCGCGCCATCGCGATGCGCGCTATCGAGGATGGGGTGATTTTGTGCGAGACGACCGGGTATGCGCCGAAAGATCCGAGTTGCTGCCCTACGATCAAGGGGTCTACGCGGTATGTTTTGGAGGGGGAGAAGCTGAAGGAGTTGGGTGGAAAGTGAGTAGTGGGCAGCGTCCCAGGAGGTGGCTTGGATGACGGATGAGCAGGCGCGGGAGTTTGCTGCGGAGTGGATTGAGAATTGGAATCGGAGAGATGCGGATGCTGTGTTGGCTCATTTTGCGGAGGATGCGGAGTTTACGAGTCCGCGGGCGCTGATTGTTGCCGGGAAGGCGACTTTGCGGTCGCGGCGGGAGTTAGGCGAGTACTGGCATGCGGCTCTGAAGGGGATTGGGGCGATTCGGTTCATGTTGGACCACGTGATCAATGATGCCGGCGCGGGGCGCGTCACGATTGTTTATGTGGCTGAGATTGATGGCCGACGGGTGCGGGCGGCTGAGTTCTTTCAGTTCAATGGGGCGGGGTTCGTGATTCGTGGTGAGGCGATGTATGGGGCTGCGGTCGAGTAGGTGCTGGCATTTCTTGCTGAACGTGTCAGAAAACGTCCCGTCTGTTTCCGACATCCTAGAGTTAGGCTTTCGCAACATGCCTTTTTTGTGATGCCGTGATTTCTGTGCCGATTTTCGAGAAGGCGGAAGGTAGCGCGGGGCTCCCGTCTGAAAGTGCGCATCGGAATCCGATGGAGTCGTATCCTTCGAAAACAAATTCTGCGGGCGGAATAATTAGGAAGTCGCGCTCGCTACGAGTCTCGTGCGTGCCCGGACCTGAATTATGCGCCAACCCGGCGACTGGATTTGATACCACGTCTTCTGATCCTTCGATGAGATCGTGTTGTTCTTATAACCTAAAAAGACATGTTTAAAAAGACTTGGAGGATGGAGACGCAGAGAGCCGACAGGGACGCCGGCGCTACCCTTATGTGGCATGAGTTGTTGCGGTGTCGACGCGACCGGGGAGGCGTGTTGTGACTTCCTGCAAGAGCCAGTTATTGCCGTCTGGATCGCTGAATGTGGCGTAGGAGCGGTAGCTGGTGCGATCGGGCGAGGGGCCGGTGAGGCGACTGGGCGAGCCTTCGGGTTGGAAGTGGGCGCCGGGTTCGCCGGGGTGGAAGATTTCGCTGACCTTTGCTCCACGAGAGACTAGTTCGGCGCGGGCGGACTCGATGTTGGAGACGATCAGGTAGAAGCTTTGGGCGGAGCCGGGCGCGGCCGACGTAACCTTCGTGCCGAATTGGATCGAGCAGCCGGAGCCTGGCGGCGTGAACTGGACGACCCGGAAGCCGTTATCAAAGGCGAAATCGGCGTCCAAGCGCCAGCCTAATGATTGGTAGAAGCGTTTGGAGCGGTCCACATCGGCGACTGGCAATATAACAACTTCGAGTTTCAGGTCCATGAGCTCAGATCCTTGTTGAGTATCCCATCCACATGAATTTCAAGGCGCGAAGCGGGCGAATACGAAGTCGCGATCTTTGGCGGGTTCGTGGCAGGGGAAACAGGTTTTGTGCAACGCTTCGTCGCCAGGTTTGCCGTCCTTAAAGTCAGCGAACCCCCAGCCGGCTGACGCGGCGTATTTTTTTGAGTCCTTGACCATGATCTGCATGTTCACGCGGGACCCGACGACGAAAGATTGATCGCCGGGGAATGGGCCGTCCAGGATTTTGTTGTTGGATTCCGAGGAGACCCGAGTCCAATGCAGCGCAACAATGATGGAGCCGTCGGGGAAAGGAAGCTTGCCGTCCTGATAAGCCTTGAAGGCTATATCGTTGCCGACTTGGGCGCGCAATTGTGTGCCCTTGGCCGTCACCAGCTGGTTCACGGCGATCAACTTCCAGTCGCGGTATCCGTCGGGAATTTTGACACCGTAGATTGGGGATGCCGCTTCATCGGCGTGTCCAGATGCGGGAGCCGTGAGGGCGATAACGCCGGCCACCGCTGCAACTGCAACCAGCAAGAAAGCGATTCTGTTCATCGGTATCTCCTTTCAAACTTTGGCTCAACTAGCGCAGTGACTTGAAGCTTGCGCGCATTTCTTCTGAAAAGAATTGCGGTTGTTCCCAGGCGGCGAAGTGGCCGCCTTTGGGGAGGCGGTTGTAATGGATGAGTTTGGGATAGGCTTTCTCTGCCCAACTCCGCGGGCACTGGTAGAGCTCGTCAGGAAAGGCGCTGACGGCAACCGGGATAGTGATACCTTTCGGCGCGAAGAAGGGGAGCTTGTTTTCCCAATAGAGACGAGACGAAGAGACCGCCGTGTTCGTCAGCCAGTAGAGAGTGATGTTTTCGAGGATGTCGTCGCGCGTAAGGCCCTCGGACTGACCGGCGAAGACGCGTGCGATGAGCGCCTCACTGGAGAAGTCGTGGTCGAGTATCCATGCCGCCAGGCCGACAGGTGAATCTGCAAGCGCGTACAGCGTTTGCGGGCGGTTCGCCATTTCCTGGGCATAGGCAAGGCCCTTCGCATAGAAAAAAACGAGCCGATCGTAGGCATACTTCTCGTCGGGGGATAGGCCAGCCGGAGCAGGTGCACCGGCAAAAGCCATTGCATTGATGTCGTTTGGTACGGCGCCAGGCATGCTGTTGTTGACGCCGAGCAATTCCGGGGGCGCCTGCACGGCCATTTGGTCGGTGATGAGCGCGCCCCAATCGCCGCCTTGCGCGACATAGCTCGTGTAGCCAAGGCGCTTCATCAGCACGTTCCAGGCACGCGCAATGTGGGGGGCGTCCCAGCCGGTGGCGGTCGGCTTGCCTGAAAATCCGTACCCTGGCATCGACGGAATCACCAGATGGAACGCGTCGGATGCGCTGGCGCCATGCGCCGTGGGATTGGTCAGTGGCTCGATGATTTTCAGCTGCTCGATGACCGAGCCGGGCCAGCCGTGGGTGATGATGAGCGGCAACGCATTTTCATGCTTCGAACGTACGTGAATGAAATGAATGTCGAGCCCGTCAATCGTGGTCACAAAATTCGGCAGGGCGTTCAGTCTGGCTTCGATCCTGCGCCAGTCGTAATCCGTCTGCCAATAGTTCGCGAGTTTTTGCATCGTCGCGAGCTGCACGCCTTGCGTTGCATCCGCTACCAATTCCCGCTCGGGCCAGCGCGTCGCCGCAATGCGCCGCCGCAAGTCAGCGAGATCCGAGTCGGGAAAGCTAACGTGGAACTGACGGACGGAATCGTCGCCGGGTGCTGCGTGTGTCCTGGCGGGGAGCGCGCTGGTGACGGAAGCTGCCGCGGCACCGAACCCCGCGAACTGGGCTGCGGCAATCGTCATGGCCGCAGTGCCGAAAAAGCGGCGGCGATTGTGGTTGATGTCATCGGACATTTTGATCGCGGTCATTGTTGAAGCTCCTTCTTCGATGATCGGTCAGTGAGTTTTGCCTAGGATGAGCCGGATAGAGGCATCCGGTCTATGGTAAGAGACTTTGCGATATTGGCCCCGGAGCCCACAAGCCCAATTGGGATGATTTTCGATTACCACTTTTGGGGGGACAAGTTTCGAAGGGCCAGGAACACAGCGGGTGCGTAGAAATGTTCGGAAAATTCAGATCCTTCGCTTCGCTCAGGATGACAGCCTGGGGCCAGGCAAACGAATTGAGCGGAGGTGGGGGAAAAGAAAGGGCGGCTTCGCCGTCCTTTTTGGATACTGGAAAGTTGAGATATTGAGATGAAGCACAGCCAGGAGTGGCTGTGCTACGACTCGATCAGGGTTGCGTCGGGTTCGGGTTGTTCGGGTCGGGGCGGCGCTTGAGCGTTGGACGGTCGTCGTCGCTGCCGTCGGTGGTCGTGGCGTTGGGATCGCTCGTCGACGTAGGCTGCTTGGACTGGGCGGTTTTGGTGCGCAGACTGGGCTTGCCCGGCTGGTCGGTGGCTTTGCGGGCGAACATGATGTTGCGGAGGCGGGCTTTTACCGAGTCAAACTCGGAAGTGGTAACGATGTATTCCGGGCGGTTCGGGAGAATGCGCGCGATTTCTTTTTGGGTGGCTTCGATGCGATCCGGAGTCGGAGGATGCGTCGAGAAAACTTTGGGGATGGTGCCGGGGCGGCGCTTTTCGTCGGCCTGGATGCGCTCGAAGAAGGTGACGTACGAGTTGGGATCGTAGCCGGCTTTGTACATGTATTCGACACCGAGGTAGTCGGCTTCGCGTTCGGAGTCACGGCTGAACTTCAGATAGGTGACGGGGATGGCGAGGCTCGCAGCTTCATAGATGCCGTAACCAGCCCAGCCGCCGGGACCGAGAAGCATCAGCGGGATCATGGCGAGTTGCATGGCTTCGCCTTTGGTGGCGTTCTTTGTGCCGTGGCGGGCGCAGACGTGTGAAATCTCGTGGGCCATTACGCCGGCCAGTTCGGATTCTTCCTGAGCGCGGAGGATAAGGCCGCTGTTGACGTAGAAGAAGCCGCCGGGCAGGGCGAACGCGTTGACTTCGTCGGAGTCGATAACTTTAATTGTGAAGGGGACGCGCGCATCGGAGTTGCGGACAAGGTTTTGGCCGACGCGATTGACGTATTCGGTGACGACGGGATCGTCGATCATTTTGGAGGTGCGTTCCACTTCCTGGGCTAGGCCTTTGCCGAGGGCGATTTCGCGTTCGAGCGAGTAGAAATTCGGGCCTTTGCCGACATTGCGATTGCCAATAGCGTCGACGTCATCCTTGGAGTTTTTGGGATGAACCGTGTCGGGTTGCTGGATCGGTTGATCCTGAGGATTCTGCGTTTGCGCGGGGGGCGCGGGTTGCGGTGGGGCAGGTTGTTGCGGGGCCGGGGGCGTCTGCGTTTGGCCAGGGTCCTGGCCGGTCTGCTGAGATTGGGGTGCCGCGAGAGCGGAGCCTGCTGCAAGGAAGCTTGCCACCGTAAGTCCCAGAGCGAGTCTTGGTAGTTGAGTCATGGCAAATACCTCCTGCTGCTGGTCAGTATACACCCGTTTGCAAATGAAAAGGGGCAAAGGCGGTCGCCGCCTTAACCAGTACGATGTTAGGGAGAGATGGAAGGTTTCCTGAGTGGCGGAGGCTTGAGGGATTATTAAGGATCAGGCTGGACGGGAGGTCTGCCGATCGGTTGGCTGATGGCTGGAAGAGGTGAGATGGGGGTGTACCGGAGTGAAAGGCGCTTTGGAATTGTGTCTAAAAGGCAGCATTAGAAGGGTTGACACGTTTGGCGAGGGCCTCTAGAGTCGAGGAGACAAATGAGCGTGAAGAAGATTCAGATCGGGCAGCTTTGGAGGAAGAACGACACCGGGGACGTTTACCTGGTGACGCGTGTTTATAGCGAGGCGTTGAGCACGATTGTCGTGTTGCGAAAGTCTGGCGCGGAAGACGAAGCTTTGACGCGGTTGCGGGCGGAGAATACGGCTAAGGGGCCGGGGATACCGGGTTATTCGCCGGCCCAGGATGAAGAGAATTTTTGAGGGGCAGTGAGCAGTGAACGGTGAGTAGTACGGGGAACAGAACATCTTCCGGTAGTCCTTGCAAGATTCCAGATAGAAACTCAAAAGCCTCAGATAGAGCGGGCTTCAGATGGAGCGGACGTCCATTTTTACTACGTCGTGGACCTGCATCAGCTCCTTGATTAGGAATGGTTCGCCATATTTTACGCCTATCATTTGGCCGTAGTGGCGGGCTAGCTGGTTCATTTCGTCTTCGAGGCGGTCGATGGCTAAAAAGACGTTGGTCTTTTTGAATTGGCGGGCGGATTCGTTCTTGTTGGGGAGGAATTGGGAGGCGAAGGCCTGGATGGCGCGGCGGCGTTGTTCGTATTCGGCGGTGATGTCCACCACGAAGGTTGGGCGGATGTCGGCGAAGGCGGTGGCGTAAAGGATTTTGAAGGGGCGGTGGGGTTCGCCTGCGATGGGAAGCTGTTTCAGGCCGGCCAGGAAGCAGCCTTCGTAGCCGAGCGTGGATGCGTTGTAATGATCGGGGTGGCGGGCCTCCCAGTAGGGGAGGATGACTGTTTTGGGACGGAGGTCGCGGATGGCGGAGGCCAGGCGAAGCTTGTGTTGGCGGCTGGGCTGGACATCGGAGTCGGGGACGCCCAAGGTGCCTCTCCAACTGGCGCGGAGGATTTTGGCGGCTTTGGCGGCTTCTTTGGCGCGTATTTGGGGAGTGCCGCGAGTGCCCATTTCGCCGGCGGTGAGGTCGAGGATCGCAGTTTTGTAGCCGAGCTTGGCCATTTTCAGCATGGTACCGCCGCAGCAGAGTTCTACGTCGTCGGGATGGGCGGCGATAGCGAGTACGTCCACGTTCATCAGGAACCCTTTCTATTCGATTTGCGATGATTGTAACAGGTGCGCGGCGAATGCTGGATTCTGCCGAGTGTGCTACTTTCTTTTGACAGATCATGCCTTTGGAAAAGCCAATGGGAACAGCGCTTAGCGGAAAAGTTGCGTTGGTGACCGGCGCAGGGAAGCGGCTGGGGCGGGCTGTTGCTTTGCGGCTTGCGGCTGAGGGCGCTGGAGTGGCTGTGCACTATCGCCAATCGGAGGCGGAGGCGCGTGAAGTTGTTGCGGAGATTGTCGGGGCTGGGGGGCGGGCCGTTGCGATTGGGGCGGAACTGACTTCGGTGGATGAGATTCGGCGGATGGTGCGGGACGCGGCGCATGAGTTGGGGCGGCTGGATATCTTGATTAACAGTGCGGCGAACTTTTTGCCATCGAGCGTTATTTCTACGACAGAGGAAGTGTGGGATGCGGCGCTCGATGCGAATTTGAAGGCGCCGTTTTTTTGCGCGCAAGCGGCCGCGCCGTGGCTCAAGAGGACGAAGGGCGTAATCATCAATTTTGCGGACACCGGTGGGCTACTCGGGTGGCCCGGGTACTTGGCGCATTCGATTGCGAAGGCCGGGGTCGTAATGCTGACGCGCGTGCTGGCGAAATCGCTGGCGCCGGAGGTTCGCGTGAATGCCATTGCCCCGGGGACGATTACCATGCCGGGCGATCCGCCAGAATGGGAAGCCGATTTCGTAAAGATGGCGCCCCTGCGCCGAACTGGGACACCTGACGACATCGGCGAAACAGTGCTCTACCTGATTCGGTCTGAATTTACGACCGGACAGGTACTGGTGGTGGATGGCGGACGGACACTCGGTTAGAAGCTGAAGGCACCAGCTCACGTTAAAAGGCTCACAGAAATTGGATTTATCTGAGCCCGAAGTATTCCACAGGCTAAAAATAATAACTTGCTTGACAAGTCCATTTTACAGGCATAGTGTTGGCCCGCCCACGATATAATTCCCCTACGAGGTAAACAACAATGGCAAACCGCATCAAACTCCCCGGAAGCGACCGCAAAACTCTGCCCGGAGCAAAAGTAGTCGGCAAGGTGGATCCCAATCAGCGAATTGAAATCACGCTTCAAGTCAGACGAAAGCCTGGAGCGGACCTGGCGAAAGTCGTAGGCGATTTGGCTTCGCAAAAGCTGGGTGAACGGAAATACGAATCGCGCGAGGAATTCGCAAGCAAGTTTGGCGCGGATCCAAAGGACATCGCTAAAATCGATGACTTCGCGCAGGACCATGGGCTAACGGTCGTGGAAGCCAGTCTGCCGCGACGCACCGTGAAACTTTCCGGCAGGATCGTGGATTTGAGTAAGGCGTTCGGCGTGAAACTGCAGAGGTACAAAGCCGGGACTGTCTCGTATCGCGGACGGAAGGGAGACATTACCATTCCGGAGGAGCTCGGCGGAATCATAGAACGCGTTCTCGGTCTTGATGACCGGCCGACTGTGCAGCCCCATTACCGGCTGCTGAGCGAAGCGAGGCCAAAGGGAGCGACGCGCGGCGGCAAGAAGGGGAAGGGCAAAGGGCGGGCGGCGTCTCCCCAGCCGACCAGCTATACGGCGCTGCAATTGACCGACATTTATAATTTCCCGACGGGTTTGAATGGCACGGGACAGACGATTGCTCTCATTGAATTGAACGACGTGGATAGTTCTGGCAATCCGACAGGAGCAGGCTACGCCACATCCGATCTGGAAACTTACTTTGAAGATTTGAATATTTCGCCGATGCCGAGTGTGACCGCGGTTGGCGTGGACGGCGGGGCGAATGTGCCCGGCAAGGATTCGGACGCAGATGGAGAGGTGACCCTCGATATTGAAGTAGCGGGAGCCATTGCGCCTGGCGCTAACATCGCGGTGTACTTCGGAACGAACACCGACGACGGATTCGTGCAAGTGGTGTCCGCGGCGGTTCACGACGACGTTCGTAAGCCGTCCGTTGTTTCGATCAGTTGGGGACAAGCAGAAGAGACGGCGACGACGCAGCTTTTGCAGGGCCTCGATCAAATTCTGCAGGAAGCAGCGGCGCTCGGAGTTACCGTCTGTGTTGCCGCGGGTGACAATGGCTCGGCTGACGAGCTACAACAAAATTGGGACGGCAAGCCCCACGTGGATTTTCCTGCTTCCAACCAATACGCGCTGGCTTGCGGAGGCACCACGCTGGATGCTTCTTCCACGCCTGGCTCTCCAATTGAGACGGTTTGGAACCGCGGCGCCAACGGCGGAGCCACTGGCGGGGGCGTGAGCAACTTCTTCCCGAAGCCTTCCTACCAGGCGAACACGAATGTTCCCGCGCCTGCCAATACAAACGGCGGACGCGGTGTGCCTGACGTTGCGGCCGACGCGGATCCCTTCACGGGTTACACGGTGGTGCTTGACGGGCAGGAGCAGGGCATCGGCGGAACGAGTGCGGTCGCCCCCTTGTATGCTGGGCTGATTGCGCGAATCAATCAGAGTTTGGGAAGCGCCGTGGGATTCGTAAATCCACTTTTATATGCGCAGACTATGCCGGCGGATGTGTTTAAGGACGTGACGTCGGGGAACAATGATATCTACGACGATCTGAACGGCGAATTTCCGGCTGGTCTCGGCTGGGATCCTTGCACAGGATTGGGATCGGTCGACGGGACGAAGTTGCTAGCGGCTTTACCGAGCCAACAACCGGTGGTGGCTCCGCCTGCGCCTTCGTTGGGGAAAAGGGCGGCAAAAGCATAGGCCGTATTCAGACCAAAACCATAAATCCCAAACGCAAGGCGTCGAGGCAACTCTAGAGGTTTCCGCGCGCGGGGCTCACGTGTCTCTGGACGCCGCTTGTAGCCTCCTATACCATCAGCGGAATTATGAAGGATAAAATCGTCGTGATTACCGGTGCGACGTCCGGAATCGGAAAAGTTGCGGCGGAGACTCTTGCGGGAATGGGGAGAGGCTGCGCTCGCACGGTTTCGCGACATCGCTCCGGGAGCGGCTCAAGCGCTTTGCGCTGACTCCCCAGCAGGGCGCGGAAACGCTGGTGTATCTGGCGTCGTCGCCAGAAGTAGCCGGCATGACCGGGGAATACTTTGACAAACGCCGCGCCGTGATTCCTTCCGCGCAAGCGCAGGACGACAATGCGGCGTTGCGCTTGTGGGAAGAAACGGCTCGGCTCGCCGGCTTGGGAGAGTAAGCAATCCTGCTCGAGAACCCTCACATCTTGCGCGTGGCAAAACGCTCGCTGAAACACCTCCAAATAACAATCGGCAAAGGCAGTGTGCAGAGATTCGCGGCACGGTGTATTCTATTGTGCTTATAGAGCGAATAAGTTTTCCGCGCATTGCGCGGGACGCAGTCGAATCTGACTAAAGAAGGGCCAGCCCAAGTTATGGATAATGAGACCGGCACACACGTTGACAACCAGAACGAAGTAATCAGCGTACCGCACGGGCTTGAAGACACGCAGATTCAAGAGTGGCTGGAGTCGCTGGATTCCGTGCTTGAATCCAGCGGGCCGGAAGTGGCGGCCGAGATTCTCGAGAGGCTTCGCGCCCACGCGACCGTGTCGGGGATTGATCTGCCGTTTTCCGCAAACACGCCATACGCAAACACGATTCCCGCGCGGCTGGAACCGCTCTTCCCCGGCGATCAGGAACTTGAACGTCGGATCAAGAGCTTGATCCGTTGGAACGCGCTCGCCATGGTCGTTCGCGCGAATCGGCTGGAAAATGGGATCGGCGGCCACATCTCAACATATGCTTCCGCCGCCACGCTCTACGAAGTGGGTTTCAATCATTTCTTTCGTGCGCGCACTCCGGAATTCGAAGGCGACACCGTCTATTTTCAGGGCCACGCGGCGCCGGGGATTTACGCGCGAGCCTTTATGGAAGGCCGCCTTAGCGCGCAAAAACTAGAGAATTTCCGCCGCGAGCTGAAGCCTGGCGGCGGGCTTTCTTCTTATCCTCACCCCTGGCTGATGCCGGATTTCTGGGAATTCCCGACCGTGTCGATGGGGCTCGGTCCGTTGATGGCCATCTATCAGGCGCGCTACAACCGCTATCTCGAAAATCGCGGTCTGAAGCCCGTCACCGATGCCAAAGTCTGGGCGTACCTGGGCGACGGCGAAACGGATGAACCGGAGTCGCTCGGCGCGATCACTCTTGCCTCGCGCGAAAAACTCGACAACCTGATCTTCGTGATTAATTGCAATCTTCAGCGCCTGGATGGTCCGGTGCGCGGCAATGGCCAGATTATTCAGGAGCTTGAATCGGCCTTCCGCGGCGCTCGCTGGAATGTCATTAAGGTTCTATGGGGCAGTGAGTGGGATCCCATTCTTGAGCGCGATTCTGAAGGTCTTCTCGTCAAGCGCATGGGAGAACTGGTGGACGGCGAATACCAGAAGCTGGTCGTCTCTTCCGGCGCTTACGTTCGCGAGCACTTTTTTGGCAGCGATCCTCGCCTGCTTGCGCTGGTGGAACCCTTACCGGATGAGGCGCTGCGGCGCTTACGTCTTGGCGGCCACGATCCACGCAAAGTGTATGCAGCGTACAAGGCGGCCGTCGAGCACAAGGGCGGCCCAACCGTTATCCTGGCGCGCACCATCAAGGGCTACGGACTCGGCGAAGCGGGCGAGGGCAAGAACGTCACGCACCAGCAGAAAAAATTGAATGAAGAAGAGTTGCGCGAATTCCGTTCTCGATTCGGCATCCCGCTAAATGATTCGGATTGCGTCGAAGTGCCGTTCTACCGCCCGGCGGAGGACAGCATCGAGATTCAGTATTTGCGCGCGCGACGCGAAGCACTCGGCGGTTATGTCCCGGCGCGAAGCGTTCGATCCGCTCCAATTGTTGCGGATCACCAGCAGCTGTTCAAGGAATTCACCGAAGGCAGCGAGGGCAGGGAAGTTTCCACCACGATGGCCTTCGTCAGCATGTTGCGCAAAATGCTGAAAGACGCCGAGATCGGCAAGCTCATCGTGCCCATCGTTCCAGACGAGGCGCGAACCTTCGGTATGGAGTCTCTGTTCCGCACTGTGGGCATCTATTCCAGTGTTGGCCAGCGCTACGAGCCCGTGGACGTCAATACGCTTCTCTATTACAAGGAAGCGCAAGACGGGCAAATCCTGGAAGAAGGGATTACCGAAGCAGGATCGATCGCTTCTTTCATCGCAGCCGGCACCGCCTACGCAACGCACGGCGTCAATACCATTCCATTCTTCATCTACTATTCGATGTTCGGCTTCCAGCGCATTGCGGATTTCATCTGGGCTGCGGCCGACATGCGTACGCGCGGTTTCCTGCTCGGCGGCACTTCCGGGCGCACGACTCTTTCCGGCGAAGGCCTTCAGCATCAGGACGGCAACAGCCACATCCTGGCGCTGCCTGTCCCCAACCTGAAAGCTTACGATCCGGCTTACGCGTTCGAAATCGCCGTGATCATCGAAGACGGCATTCGCCGCATGTACAAAGAAGGCGAAAGCATCTTTTATTATATAACGGTGATGAACGAACAGTACGCGATGCCACCGATGCCGGGAAACGTGAAAGAAGGTATTTTGAAGGGTATGTATCGCTTCCGCGCGGCAACGAATCCGAAGTCCAAGCTTCGGGCGCAGTTGTTTGGCAGTGGCGCGATCCTGAACGAGGCGCTTCGCGCTCAGGAAATTTTGGAAACGAAGTATGGCGTAGCGGCGGATGTGTGGAGCGTCACAAGCTACAAGGAGCTTTATACCGACGCCAACGAGGCAGAACGGTGGAATCGCCTGCATCCCGGCGAGAAACCGCGCGTTCCTTATCTCACCAAGACGATTGGGGATGCGCCCGGCGTGCTTGTCGCGGCTTCCGATTATTTGAAAACGCTGCCTGCAATGATCAGCAAGTGGATGCCGCGCCGACTCGCCACCCTTGGCACGGATGGGTTTGGGCGCAGCGAGGGGCGCGTTTCTTTGCGCGAATTCTTCGAAGTGGATTCGCGGTACATCACGCTTGCGACTCTGCACGAACTTTTCACCGACGGCAAGATCGAGCGGTCGGTCGTGGACAAAGCGATCAAGGAACTGGGAATTAATCCAGAAAAAGCAAATCCCGTAATCTCCTAAGAAGCTGGCAACCTGAGAAAAAGCCGTAGGCTAAGTTTTGAAAGGCGAACTTCGGTTCGCCTTTTTCATTTGGTGGAATTGTCGCCGGCTTTTTCCAGGATTTCGCTGGGCTTTATGTTGCCAGTGGCTAGCCTGGCGATGATTTGAGCGTTGGCGGCGTGGAAATCGTAGGTGCCGAGTTCTTTGGGGAGCGCCCACACAAGTTGCTCAAACTCGTGTGGGCTTACCTTAGCTTCCTTGATGCTGGCGGTGTAGAAACGCAGCTCCAGTTCGCCGGGTGGCGTAGCGTAGGTGTGGCGGACGCGGCCCAGTTCCACGCATTTTTCCAGTGTGACGCCTAATTCTTCGCGGAGTTCGCGGGCGAGGGCGGCTTCGGGTGTTTCGCCCTCTTCTATTTTTCCACCCGGAAATTCCCATTTGAGCGGCGAGGTGTCATGGCGTTTCCGTTGACCGATCAGGATGCGGTGGTCAGCGCGCGCAATGATTGCGACCACGACGACTTTCATGTTTTATTTTCCGTGACGGCCACTTTTCGAAAGATGCGAGAAAGCTCTTTGGCGCCGGCAATGAGCGGTGGCCCGGGAGTGTTGAGGAGTTCGTCGCGGACCACGTAGATGCGCTTATTGCGGACGGCGGGGATGTTCTGCCAGGCCGCGACTTGGTAGGACTTCTGAGTCTTGGCTTTGTCCCCGGTGGCAGCCCAGGCCAGGATGATCACGTCCGGGCGAGCCTTTGCAACTTGTTCATCGGTGACTTTTTGACCGGGCGGCAAAACCATTTCGCCGCCGCAGATTTTCACGAGTTCGGCGGCCCAGGGCGGGGAGCTGATACGCGGATTCGGCCAGGCCTCGCAGTAGACGCGAAGTGTCTTCCCGAGATTACGGCGCTCCTTCGCGATCTTCGAAAATTCGTTTCGCATGCGATTGACGACGCGCTCAGCTTGTTTTTGGCGGTTAGTGATGCCGCCGAGAAGACAGATATCATTCTCAATGTCCGCGAGAGTCCGTGGATTCTTGGCGAAGAAGTTCAGCGGATGCTCGAGGAGTTTTGCGACCGTTTCCGCTTTAAAGGGGACCGAGCCGATCACCAGAGATGGTTTCAACTTCAGGATTTTCTCGACGGAATCCAGGTGCCAGCAGTCGCCGAGCTTTGGCAAGCCGTTCACGGGGGCAACGTCGGCACACCATTTGGTAACGCCGACTAGAAATCGCCTCGCACCGATCGCGCAAAGAATCGAGGTTGCGCTAGGAGCAAGCGAGACGATGCGAAGTGATGTTTTTGGGGCTCTCGCCTTCACGGCAAAAGTCTAACAGAGAGGTAGAGCTTCTACTTCGTGTCGTCCAGATTCAGCCAGCAATATGAGGAGTGTTTCATATGCGCCAGACCGCCCTTAACCGAAGCTCGTAGAGGTAGGCTTGAATTCATGCGCCTTGGGATTCTCCGGCATCGCCTCGCGCCAGAGAACTTCGTGTACGTCAATGGGCTCGTCGCGGCCTTTGAGCTTCATCGCGGACAGCGGGCAGCAAGGAATCCCCCGCTGAATCTGAGCGTAGGTCGTCGCAGAAATGACGATCTGGCCCGGCCCAGCTTGTGAAGTAAGCCGCGACGCCACGTTTACGGTGTCGCCGATCGCGGTGTAATCCATGCGGTGTTCCGTCCCGAGGTATCCCACGATCGCTTCTCCGGTGTGAATCCCAATTCCAATATTCAGCGGCGCCTTGCCGGAAATGGAGTTAAGCACCGCGAGGCTTTTTTGCATGCTCACGGCCGCGCGCACGGCGGCTTCAGCATCGTTCTGCAAAGCGAGCGGCGCGCCGAAGAGGGCCATTAATCCATCGCCCAGATATTTATCGAGCGACCCTTCGTGCTCGAAAATGACGTTGGTCATGCGCGTGAAAAAGTCGTTCAGCACTTCGACCGCTTCGCGCGGTTTCATTTTTTCCGCCATCGTCGTGAACCCCCGCACATCGGCGAATAGCAGCGTCATGCGCTGGCTTTCGCCCCCGAGGCGAATATCGGCGGCTTCGGCGGCAATTTTTTTGGAAATCGCAGGCGAAAGAAAACGCTCCAGCGCGCTGAGTTGCACGCCCTGGCGCTTGACCTCGCTCTTAGCCATCACGCGGTCGATGACCAGCCCGGCTTGCGCAGCAATGACGGCGAATACCTCAAGGTCCTCAGGCGTGAACGTGCCGCGCTTCGAGAGATTGTCCACATAAAGCAGTCCAAAGAGACGGTCACGGCTTGCCAGCGGCGCGCACATCGCTGACTGCATACCCGAAGCCACCATACTTTGACTTCCGGAGAAGCGCACGTCTTGCTTCGCGTCCATGACGAGAAGCGGCCCTTTGCTTTCCATAACCTGCTGGATAATGGCTCGCGAAAGGGCCACTTGCGGCGTGTCTGCCTTGGGAGCCTGGCGATAACGAATAATCGCCGGCAAAAAAGCGTAGCTTGCCCCAGCCTGTGGTGCCGCATGTAGAGACTCGTCGGTAAGCAACATCGCGTAGCCGCGTTCCGCGCCGTCGATTTGCAGCACGAGATCGAGCACGCACTGGGTCACATCTTCAACGGTGGTCTTGTCCGCCAAAGCCCGGCTGACTTGATAGAGCAGAGTAAGTAAGCGATTCTCGCGACGTAGATACTCGATTCGGCTATCCGCGTCCACACGTGCCTCGGACCACGTCTCGGTCGGTTTGGCCTTGGAGCGATCCAGCAGCTTGGCCATGCTCTCTTGACCCAGAATTTGCGTGAGGTGGGAGGCGAGCTCCGGCGAGGTTTTTGCAACCACGGTGCTCGAAGTCATGTTTTCGAAGCGCAGCTTGATATCGCCGAGCCCGATGACGTCACCGCTTTTGAGTTGAGAAGAGTTGATGCGGACGCCGTTGAGAAGGACGCCGTTGGCGCTGTGCTGGTCGGTGACCAGCCAAACGTCGCCCTTGCCTTCAATCATTGCGTGGCTGCGAGAGATGCTCGAGTGCGGAAGCGTAATATCGTTGGAAGCGGCCCGCCCGATGTGAATCGACGAGCCATCTTTCAGCTCATAAAGGCGCGGCGGTGCGCCGGGGCGTTCGATGATCAAGCGTGCCATGGTTGGAAAAAAGCGCTACAGCTATGTTCAGGCTCTTTGCGGCTGCGCGCAACGAGAGTCTAACGGCAATTGTCCGATTTGCAAGCCAGCAGAAATGTTCTCGCTTCCGATGAGAGAAACGCTGCTTCCTGGGCTAGGATAGCGGGATGTTCACTGATTTGGTTCTAGATCACTTCCGGAATCCGCGCAACGCCGGCAAACTGCCGAACGCTACGGCGCAGGTGCAGGCCACAAATCCAGTCTGCGGCGATGTTTTGGAGCTTGCCATTCGCGTCGAAGACGGTGTGATTGCCGAAGCGAGGTTCCTCTGCCGTGGTTGCACGACCTCGATTGCTTGCGCATCCTTTCTGACAGAGCAAATCACTGGACATACTCTGGCAACGGCGCATTCGCTAAAAGCCGAGGACATTTCCAAATCGCTCGGCGTCCTTCCACCAGCTACGTTTCACGGCGCGCAACTCGCCGCAGATGCGCTCAACTTGCTTCTAGGGAAATTGACTTAGAACCATATGAATCTGCTGCGTTCGTCAGCCGAGGGCTTTCTGCAAGGTGCCGGGATCGTTCAAATTCAGCACGCAACCTTCTTCGTTCGTCTGCACCACCTGAACCTCACCGCCACGTGCCCAGACGACCGAACGAGCGCCCGTTTCCAGCGGCGCCTTCATCAATTCGTCATACAGGTTGGAGGAGAAAATAACAGGATGCCCGCGCCGTCCCTCGTAAACAGGCAGAACGATGGGCTTGCGCGAGGTGTAAAAAGTCTCGATCAGCTCACTCACCAGAGCCGAACTAATAAGAGGATGGTCGATCAGGAACAGAATCATTCCATCAGTTTCTGCCGGAATACTCCGCAAAGCAGCCTGGATCGAACTCAGCTGCCCTTTTTCCCAATCCTCATTGATGACGATCTCGTCCAAAGCGAGATTGATTTCTTTCGCGATAGGCTCGGCATCGGCACCGAGAACCACGCGCCGCACGCCGATTTTTGGATGACGCGCCACGTCCAGCAAATGCTCAAGGAACGGGCGTCCCTGATAGGAAAGGAGCGCCTTTGGCGATCCCATCCGGCGCGATGCGCCACCCGAGAGGATGACGGCAGCGAGCATGCCACCTCTTTCAACGTTCCGTTAGGGCCGGACGCGGTTCGTAGAGCAATTTTTTATGGGCCGCCGACTCCGCGTTCCGGCGAATGGCAATCAGTTCCGCCACCACGCTGATGGCGATCTCTTCCGGCGCGAGCGCGCCGATTTCCAGCCCCATCGGCGCGTAAACGCGCTGAAATTCCTCGGGGCGGTAGCCCTCGTTCTCCAGGGCTTTGTAAACGGAAAGCACTTTGCGCTTGCTGCCGATCATCCCGATGTAGCGCGCGGGCGTTCGAACGGCCCAGCCGAGCACGCGCATATCCTCTTTATGTCCGCGGGTGACGATGACCAGATAACTTGCGGCATTCGGATGAATTTTCTCAAACGCATCTTCATACGTGGGGTGAATCTCGTGCGCCATCGGAAATCGCTCGGCGTTAGCAAACGCTTCGCGGTCGTCCACGACCACGATCCCGAAACCCACGGCGCTGGCCGCTTTGGCCACCGCAATAGAAACGTGTCCACCGCCAAAAAGATAAAGCATAGGCTGTGGGAGAATAGGTTCTACGAAAACTTCCAGCGTACCGCCGCAAATCAAACCGTTATCGTAAGACGCCTCGTTGTTAAGGTTGAAAACCATCTTACGCGGCGCTTCCTTGTGCATCACTTCTTTCGCCGCGGCCCAGACTTCGGCTTCCACGCAGCCTCCGCCGATTGTGCCTGCAATCGAGCCATCGTCGCGCACTAGCATCCGCGAGCTTTCGTAGCTGGGGATGGAGCCGTTCGTATGCACGATTGTCGCCATCGCTCCACGTTCTCCGGCACGCCTCATTCTCACTATTTCTTCAAACAGGTCCACGCCTTGCCTCAAGCTCTCAGCCTACGGCGCGCCTTCCGCTCTGTCAATCGCAGGTCTGCGCATGGACACTCTTTTGAACCCCCTATAGAATTTCTCCATGGAAATGGCTGCTGATGCGCAGGAGTCGGGGAAGTGGACTACTTTCTTCCACTTCGTCTCTCTTGGATTCTTTCTGCTCTTTGTCGGCCTGGGGGTGGGCTGGGCGGTGCTCGCGGGATGCATCCACAAATTTGCGACGTGGCAACCCGACGCGCTGCACAGTTTTGCGGTTCACGAACATGGAAGAGTCTTTTACGTTTCACGAGCTCTTGGGCGGCTCTACGCGAGTCTACCTTTAACCTGGATTTCGCTGCTCGTCGCCGTAAGCATTTCATTTGGTCTCATCATCTACAAATCCCGGAGGAGCATGTGAAAGCCATCGTTTTCGAAAAGCACGGCGGACCAGAGGTATTGAAATACCAGGAGGCGCCGGAGCCTGCGGTGCGGGCGAATGAAGTGCTCGTGCGTGTGAAAGCCTGCGCGTTGAACCGTCTCGATTTGTGGGTGCGGGGCGGTCTGCCCAACGTGCCGATTCCGTTGCCACACATTCCGGGCAGCGACGTTGCTGGCGAAATAGCGAAAATTGGTGAGGGTGTGACTACCGTGAAGGTTGGCCAGAAAGTGGTCCTCGCTCCGGGCGTGACCTGCGGAAAGTGCCCAGCCTGCCTCTCCGGCAACGACAATCGCTGCCGTCAGTTCACAAATCTGGGCTACATGATTGATGGCGGATGCGCCGAATTTGTGCGCTGCCCGGAAGTGAACTGTATGCCGTATCCGGAAAATCTTTCCTTTGAAGAAGCGGCTTCCATTCCGCTCGTTTTTCAAACGGCGTGGCATATGCTGGTCTCGCGGGCGGAACTTCAGCCCGGCGAAGATGTGCTGATTCTCGGAGCGGGAAGCGGCGTCGGCAGCGCCGCGATTCAAGTAGCCAAGTTCTTGGGCGCTCGTGTGATTGCCACAGCAGGGACCGACGAGAAACTCGCAAAAGCGCGCGAACTGGGCGCCGACCACGTCATCAATCACAAATCGCAGAAAATTCGCGACGAGGTGCGCCGCATCACCAATAAACGCGGCGTGGATGTGGTATTCGAGCATGTGGGCACGGCCACGTGGGACGAAAGCGTTGCCAGTCTTGCTCTCGCAGGCCGTTTGGTAACTTGTGGCGCGACCACGGGGTACGACGCCAAAGTGGATTTGCGTTTCTTGTTCAGCCGGCAACTCTCTTTGCTCGGTTCTTATATGGGAGCGAAATCGGAACTGCTGACGGTCATGAAGCTTGTCGCCGCTGGCCGATTGAAGCCGATTGTCGATCGCGTGTTTCCACTTGCCGAAGCCGCCGCGGCTCACGCGTATCTCGAGGCAGGATCGCAGTTCGGTAAAGTGGTTCTTACCGTGTAACGGTTTCTCTCACTTTGTCTGCTATTATCTCCGCGTCGCCCAGGCGAAATCATCGGAAAGCATAAGACATGGCAAGCTGGCAAGCACGTCTAGCGGTACAAATCATCAAGTGGCGGGTCAAACGCAAGCTGCTCGGCGTTCGCGATTACCGGGTAGCCCGCAAGATTCTCAGGCCTGATCCCTACACCGTGCCCGCAGGTATTCGCGTTTCACCAGCCAATGTTGGCGGCGTACCCGGCGAATGGGTCGAGGCAAGTGAAGCAAACCCTGATGCAAAGCCCGTGCTCGTGTACTTGCATGGCGGCGGCTATTTCGCGTGTTCCGCGGAGTCGCATCGGCCCATCACAGTTGCATTTGCGCGCGAAGGTTTTCGCGTCCTCGCTCCAGACTACCGCCTCGCGCCAGAGAATCAGTTTCCCGCGGCGGTGGATGATGCCGTCGCCGCCTACCGCGGTCTGCTTGGCGAAGGATGCTCGCCGAACTACATTGTTGCGGCGGGCGATTCCGCTGGCGGTGGACTCGGGGTTTCGCTCCTCCTTGCGTTGCGTGAAGCAGGCGTTCCCCTGCCTTCTGGCGCGGCTCTCTTTTCTCCCTGGACCGATCTCGCGGCCACTGGCGAATCCATTCGAAAAAATGCCGACCGCTGCGCCATGTTTCACGGTCCGGACATTGGCCTGAGTGCGCGCTACTATCTTGGCGAAACCGACCCGCGCAATCCCATCGCCTCGCCCATTTATGCCGATTTGGCCGGGTTGCCGCCGCTGCTCATTCATGTCGGAGCCGATGAAGTCCTGCTCGACGACTCGACCCGTCTTGCCGAGCGCGCACGGTCGGCTGGCGTCCGGGTCGAACTAAAAATATGGCCGGTCGTTCCGCATGCATGGCAGCTTGCCGCGGGCAAGATTCCGGAAGCTCGTCAGTCCCTGCGCGAAAGCGCGGCATTCCTTCGCGGGCTCGTATCACAAGAAGCGCCAAGCAAGGTTGCTTGAATGTCGACGGCCCAAAATCCCTCCCAGAACTCAAATGGCTCGGAAATCGCCGTGGACGTTCTGATCATCGGTGGCGGCTTCTCCGGCCTGTGCATGGCCATCAAGCTCCTCGAAGCACGCATGAATTCCTTCCTTCTGCTCGAGAAAAGCGACGACATCGGCGGCACGTGGTACGACAACCGCTACCCGGGCTGCGCATGCGACATTCCTTCGCATCTCTATTCGTTTTCGTTTGAGCCGTCTCCGGATTGGTCGCGCATGTATCCCGGCCAGCCGGAAATTCACGCATATTTGAAGCGCTGCGTTAAGCGGTACGGTCTGGCTCCGCACATTCGTCTAGATACTCCGTTTCACGAAGCCACTTGGAATCAGGTAGAGGGCCTTTGGCACGCGACCGCTGGCGAAGGAATGAAAATCCGCGCGCGCGTGATTGTTTCCGGCGTTGGCGCTCTGCATGTTCCGCAATATCCGAAACTGAAGGGGATCGAACGCTTCGCTGGTCCGACGTTTCATTCCTCCAACTGGGATCACAATGTCTCGCTCGACGGGAAAAACGTCGCCGTCGTCGGCACAGGTGCCAGCGCCATCCAGTTCGTCCCGCAGATCGCTCCTCGCGCAGGCAAGCTCTCTCTTTTCCAACGCACGCCGCCTTGGATCGTTCCGCGGATCGATTTTCCAATCTCTGAGAAGTGGAAGCGCCGGTTCCGCAGTATTCCGTTGTTCATGTCCGCGTTTCGCCAATTCATTTTCTGGCAGCAGGAGGTTCGCGTACTCGGTTTCCTCGGCAATCAGTTTGTTCGGGGCCAAGCAACCGCAATTGCCAGGCATCAACTCGAAAAGCAGATCAAGAATCCACAATTACGTGCGGCGCTAACGCCGAACTATGAGTTGGGCTGCAAACGCGTTCTGGTTTCCAACGATTTTTATCCGGCGTTAGCCCGCCCCAGCGTAGAGCTGGTCACCGATAGCATCGAAGAAGTCCGCGAACACAGCATCGCGACTGTGGACGGCACGGAGCGGCCTATCGATGTCCTGATTTATGGCACAGGCTTCCGCGCCACCGAGCCGCTAATCGGGATCAGGCTCTTCGGCCGCAACGGCGTTGAAATTCACGATGCCTGGCGCGATCGCATGAGCGCTTATCTAGGCATCACCGTCAGCGGCTTTCCGAACCTATTCCTGCTGCTCGGACCAAACACAGGTCTGGGACACAATTCCGTAGTGCTCATGATCGAAGCGCAAGTAAATTACACGATGAGCTGTCTGCAACTCATGAAGCGCCGCAAGCGCCACATCCTCGAAGTACGTCCGGAAACACAGGAGAGATTTGTCGAAGACATTCATCGCCGCCTTCAAGGCACCGTCTGGCAATCGGGAGGCTGCAAGAGCTGGTATCAGGATCAGCGCACTGGGGAAAACACCGCGATCTGGCCGGGTTCAGTGGTCGCCTACGTCCGCAGGACCAAATACGCCTCACTGGCCGACTACGAACTCACCTAGCACCGCAGGCAAGGGGGCCAAAACCTCATTTGTATCCACCATGCCGCTATGCGAAAATAGCCTTGTACGACGAGGGCACCATGAGCACATCGCTCGGCAAGCACGTCACACTCACCAAACCCGACGACTTCGGCAGCCTGCTCGAAGACGAAGGAATCATCTTCACCACGCTCGACAAGGCCGTGAACTGGGCGCGCAAAAGCTCCATCTGGCCTCTGGGTTTTGGCCTCGCCTGCTGCGCGATTGAAATGATGTCCATGGCCGCCGCGCGTTTTGACGTAGCCCGTTTCGGCGCTGAAGTTTTTCGCCCCTCGCCGCGCCAGGCCGATTTGATGATCGTCGCCGGCCGCCTCTCGCAAAAAATGGCTCCAGTCATTCGCCAGCTCTACGATCAAATGCCCGAGCCCAAGTGGGTCATCTCCATGGGCGCGTGCGCCACGTCCGGCGGCGTCTTTAATAACTACGCCATCGTGCAAGGCTGCAATCAGGTCATTCCTATTGATGTCTACGTTCCGGGCTGCCCGCCGCGCCCAGAAGCGGTTCTCTACGCCATCCTCCAACTGCAAAAGAAAATCGACAACGAAAAAGGCTCCTTCAAGCGCGCTCTGAATCTCGACTAGGCAGCACTGACTTCAGTCTGTGTTTTCTTTAGCACCCGCATGCGGAAGCCAATTTCGAAAGTCTGTGCAATCCCGCTAGCCGCTCTCATCTGTTTAATTCTTCTACTCTGCGGTTGCTACGTGATGCCACCGCCGGCGTCCCCACCACCCTCGCGCCTCGGCTGGACCTTAACTTGGAGCGACGAATTCAACGCCCCCGACGGTTCGCTCCCCGACCCTTCCAAGTGGACCTACAGCATCGGCGGAAGCGGCTGGGGCAACCACGAGCTCGAGTACCACACCAGCCGCCGCGAGAACGCGCGAATTGAGAATGGAAATCTAGTCATCGCCGCAAAAGAAGAAAACTACACCGGCGCGGACGGCGTAACGCGCAATTACACAGCGGCGCGTCTAAAAACCCAGGGCCTTTTCGCGCAAGCCTACGGCCGCTTCGAGGCCCGCATCAAAATCCCCGAAGGCCAGGGAATCTGGCCCGCCTTCTGGATGATGGGCGAGGACATGCCGACCGTTGGCTGGCCCAAGTGCGGCGAAATCGACATCATGGAAAATATCGGTAAAGAGCCAGGCACCGTGCACGGCTCGCTGCACGGTCCACTCAACGGCCCCGGCGCAAGCAATCTCTCAGCGTCCTTCACCTTACCTGACGGAAAACGCTTCGCCGATGATTTCCACCTCTACGCCGTCGAATGGGAGCCTGACGAAATCCGCTTCTACGCCGACACGAATCTCTACGCAAAATTCAACCGCCAATCGCCCGGTGGAGGCCCGTGGGTCTTCGATCACCCCTTCTTCATCTTGCTAAACTTCGCCGTCGGCGGCGACTGGCCGGGAAACCCCGACGCCACGACCAAATTCCCCCAGGCCATGCTCGTCGACTACGTCCGCGTATATACTACGCGCTAGCCAAAAACTTGCCGAACGTAAAGGATGCCTCTCATGCCCACCACGTCCGATCCAGCACGCCAACTTCTCCGGCACACTGTCGCCACGGTCGCTTACCGCGG
Source organism: Candidatus Acidiferrum sp. (assembly GCA_035313865.1). Lineage (GTDB taxonomy): Bacteria > Acidobacteriota > Terriglobia > Acidiferrales > UBA7541 > Acidiferrum. Next base: position 3,848 of record DATFZY010000131.1, on the reverse strand, counting down.
CGGCAAAGCGCTGCGCGGCGGTCCGGAATCCTTCGCCACATTTACAATCGGTGACAGCCCGCGCACGCCCGCTAAAATCCTGGCTCACATCGGCGATCTCTTTGATTGGGCGCTGGCCATGGCTCGCGGCGAATCGGCGTGGCACGACTCGCACCCGCTCGCGTGGGACGCGGAGGTCCTGCGTTTTTTCACTTCCTTGAAAAAGTTTGATGATTATCTGGCGTCGCCGGAGCCTCTGCATTCTTCCGCGGAGGGCCTCTTCCAGGGCCCAATCGCCGACGCTCTGACGCACATCGGCCAACTCGCAATCCTGCGACGCATCTGCTGTTACCCAATCAAAGGTGAAAATTATTTCAAAGCGGAAATCGTAGCCGGCCGCGTCGGCCCGGAACAAACCGCGCCCCGCCGCGAGTTTTAGTCCAGAGCTCAGCCTTTCAAATCTTCAGGAAACTTCGAAACGACAGCGGTTCCTCCGGACCAGTTTAATTTGGTTCCAGACCCATTATGATCTTTGCGCACGTAGCCCATCCCGATCGCGTGCGTCAAAAACGATGGCACCGCCGCGCGCGTAACGAATCCCGCTTCTTTTCCATTGACCGTCAACACTTCGCCCCCCGCCGGAGCGTTCGTGCCGTCAAAAATCAGGTCAACCCGTCGCCGGTTTACCTGGCCGCGAGACCGCACCCTCTCGACAATCTCCTGGCCCGTGTAGCAGCCTTTGGTGTAGCTGATATGGCTCATCTCCAATCCAGCCTCATGCGGAATTTGTTTCTCGCCGAAATCGTATCCAAACCACGGCACACCCTGCGCAAGCCTCTGCGCACTCAGCGCCGCATAGCCCATGGGCCCTCCGCCGTGCTTAACCACTGCCGCCAAAAGAATTTTCCATAGTTCCGCAAGCTGCTCCTGCTCAACGAGGAAATCGCAACCCGCAATTCCTCCCGATGAACGTTTCGTAATCCAGCAGGGAATTGACGCCACCGTCGTCTCCTCCCGTCTAAGCTCCTCCAACGCAAAGAGGTCAAGCCCGCAGAGTTCGCGAGCAACCACGGCGGCGCTCGGTCCTTCCAACGCAACAGTCCCGTAACGTTTGGTTTCATCCGTCAAAGTCACATCATCCATAATGATGTACTTATCGAGCCACTCGATCAGCCGCCCTCGAATCATCACGTAGGAGACACAAAACAATTTTTCCCCAGCCGCATACGTTTCCATCTCCGCAAGTATGTGCCCCTGCGGATTGAGCATCAGCGACACTGCACCTTGCCCGTCCGCCAGATCCTTAACGGTGTTCGTCAGGATTGCATTCAAGTAGCGCACACGGTCAGGCCCCGCGAACGAAAGATACGCCCGGTAATTCTTGTCAATCAGCGCAACGCTTCTGCGCGCAAACTCCTGTTCTGCGCGCGGGTCAATCCAATTGTCAGGCAAATCGCAGCCGAACCACGTCGCCATTGTCGCCCCCGCGCTTTTGTGCAAACCAGCCAGCGGCGTCTCGATCGCTTCTGTGCTCTCCGTTATATCCATCTAAAAATCCTTCCGCGACCAGCTTAACAAAGTGGCCGTCCACGCGCCGCTGCATTCCAGAATCAGCGGCTGGGGATGTTATAATGAGCTTTATGAACGACGCCGTTCCGGCATTCGACGCCGTATCCCAAGGCCTCATCCACATCACCATTCCCGTAGGAATGCTGCAATGTAATTGCACCATCATCGGCGACCCTGCCAGCCGCGAAGCTCTCGTCATCGACCCCGGCGACGAAGTCACCCGCATCCTCGAACTTCTCGGCCGCCACCGCCTGACCGTTAAAGCCATCGTCAGCACGCATGCCCACATTGATCACGTCGGCGGCCTCAGCAAGCTTCGGCAGTACACCGGCGCTCCCATTCTGATGCATCGCGATGACCTTCCTCTCTATCAAGGGATGGATGTGCAAGCCGCTTTCCTCGGCGTCGCGACGCCGGAAATCACCGATGTGGACCAACTTTTGAAAGAGGGCGACGCGCTCCGTTGGGGCCCGTTCGAGGCCAGCGTCATGCATACGCCCGGTCATACTCCGGGAAGCGTATGCCTTTACCTTCCTAAAGATGTGGGCGGCGTAGCCATACCTGTGCCTCGGCTTTTTGCAGGCGACACTCTCTTCGCCGGCAGCATTGGACGCACCGACCTCTGGGGCGGCTCGATGGATCAGATTACCGACTCGATTCGCGGCAAACTCATGCAACTGCCCGACGATACCATCGTCCATCCCGGCCACGGCCCCATGACCAGCATCGGCCAGGAACGCAACACTAATCCCTTTTTGATTCACTCCTGATGAACTTCTAAGTTTGTCGAGCCGAGCGCGGTCCGAGAGTTAACCGCGAGTCCCACACCCTCCTGGATTCACGCCAACTCGTCACGATTCACCAGTCGCTCGACGCTCTTCTCTGGCGCGTTTCAATTCTTCCATGACGGACTGCACCAGCTGTTTGGCGTGCTCCAGCTCCTGCGCGATGATGCGTAGGTCCATCGCCGGCACCATCGGATTTCGCTGACTCGTGCAATACACACCATGCTGTCCCACGAGCACCAGCGCATTCGTCATTCGATCAAGCGAGACCGCCAGTCGACCCCGCTCCCGTCCATACATCTGCTCAAAGTGTTCCAACTCCTCTTTGTGCTCTTCAAATGCGTTCATGGGCTCAATCCCTCGGCTTCACGTTTCCAACCGCTGCGGCAGACGGTTGCACATCGGGCACACCCCGCACGCACCAAACTTTACCGTATGCCATGCACGTAACATAATCCGCTCAAGCCATCAGGAGGCTTGCAATGCTGCACTCTGAGGCTCTTTGTCAGTTTTGGGGTTCGCTTTCAGGTCCCTCTGCGTGCTTGGGAAATGATTCAGCTGGAGCAATCTAAAAATGCGACGATCCGATCTGGTGCAGCATAAGGAAAAGGAGAAGGGCGCCACAACGCGCACTTCCCAAATCGTATTCGGTGAGCGCCAGCATCTGCTGCGCGTTCTCGATTCGCTCGAAGGCACCGACTTGCCCATTGCACGCATGCAGCAGGAGCGCCGCATCCTCGAAGAACTGATCCACGCGCGCAGCCGCGAACTCAACCAGATCAACACCGCCTGGGACGAAAAAATTGGCCTCGTCCTCAGCGCCGATGCCAAACCGGAAATGCTCGAAAAACTGGTCAAGCAAGCTCCGGAAGAGGATTTTTATCTGCTGCGCCTCATCAGCGAACACCCGCGCGCCAACGCCAAAACGCTAAACAAACTCGCGAAACATCCCTACGGCGCAATCCGAGAAAACGTAGCTCGTCATCCCAACGCCGACGCCGGCACCCTGACCTGGTTAAGCCGCGATCGCAGCCAACCTCTCTGGTACCTCGTAGCTTTCAATCCCAACACCCCGCCGCCTCTACAGCGCCGCCTCCGCGACCGCCTGAAAAAACTGGGCGAAAACCAACCCTCCCGCTAACGCCTTTGTAGTGCGGCAGCTCGCTGCCGCTTTCCTTGCTTGCTGCTCCTTTTCTTCTCCGGCTACAGGACGCCCACCACAAGAAAATCCGCCAGCCCATTAAGGGAGTTTGGACCGTCACAAATCACAAGAAATCATCAGGTGTAGCCTCAACATCCCTTCCGTCCCTCGAGTTTTAGAAACTATAACCCGCATGATTTGCCCGCAATAGCCCTTATTGACTGCTTACACCTTTGTAATTAACAATCGCAGGCAGTGGGGTGCCCAAATGCCTCAAGTTAACACCGAGGTTACAACACTGCATCAGGCTGACTTTATAGCTGTAGCCGCTATCCTAATCGGCTTTGGTTTGACCGCAATCATGTTCCGAATAC
>DATFZY010000130.1:0-30273 GCA_035313865.1 Candidatus Acidiferrum sp. | reverse complement strand
GTCGACGAAATGGACCGTGCATCCCGCGACTTTTACGCCGTATTCGAGCGCCTGACGTTGCGATTCGAGGCCCGGGAAAGACGGGAGGAGCGACGGGTGAATATTCAGGATGCGATTGGGGAAGGCGGCGACAAAATAGGGCGAGAGGAGGCGCATGTAGCCCGCGAGACAGACAAGGTCCACTTGGTGTTCGTTCAAGACGGCGACGACCTGGCGGTCGTAGGCTTCGCGCTCGAGACCTTTTGAAGGGATGGCGCGCGTGGCGATGCCGCGGGACTTGGCGCGGTCGAGGCCGGGGGCACCTTCGCGGTTGCTGATTAAGATGGCGATTTCCGCGTTGGGGATGCGGTTGGAGGCGATGCTCTCCGCGAGGGCTTCGAAGTTCGAGCCGCGGCCGCTTAAGAGCACGCCTATGCGCTTGTTCATAAACGAAAAACGTTAGCATAGTCTTTGGCGGGCACAAAACTCGCGCGGAAGGAAAAACATTACACAGAGATCGCAGAGAGAGAAGAGGGCACGTAGATTTTTGCGCTAATTACCTATCGCTGGTGAGGGCTCTACGCGCTAGAATGCCGGGGCTGCTGACAACCACCGGGGAAATGACGACGATGACGACATTTAGCAAAGGGATTTTTCGACACGTAGTGCAAACGGTGCTTTTTTCGGGTTTGTGCATGGCGTTTGCTTCGATTGCCAGTGCGCAGAGTGGCGCGCAGGCCAAGGCCACGAGTGCTGCCGGCATTGCGCATGATCCCGCGGAACCGCCGAAGGGCAAAGCAGAACCGAAGAGTGTGCCGCGGCCAGCTGGGCGTGTGGCACGGCAGAGCGTTGACGAGAAATCGATGCGGGTGCTGATCCATGAGCTCGTCGGATGCGGAACGCGGTCGACGCTTTCTGCGTGGGACGACCCGGCGCGGGGAGCCGGCTGCGGGCGCGACCGTATCGTGGCGCGGTTGAATGAAATCGCGAAGGATTCCGGCGGGAAACTGCAGGTGGTGGTGGACAAGTTCGAGTCCACATCAGCTCGGAAGGGAGAGAAACCGGTTGCGTTGGAAAATGTGTACGCGCTTCTGCCGGGTTCGGATGAGAAGCTGGCGAAAACTATTTTTATCGTGTCGGGACATTTTGATTCGCGGCCTTCGGACGTAATGGATCCGAAGGCGGATGCTCCGGGAGCGGATGATGACGCGTCCGGCGTGGCGGTGAGCGTGGAGTGCGCGCGGTTGCTGAGCAAAGCCGGAGGAAAGGGGCTTGGGACGTATCGTGCCACGATATTGTTCGCGGCGGTTTCCGGCGAGGAACAGGCGTTGCTCGGCAGCTTGCATCTGGTGGACTGGGCGAAGCAACAGGGTTACACGGTGGGCGGGATGTTTACGGACGATATTGTTGGCGCGGACACCGCGCCCGGAGGGCCTCATCGAGTGCGCGTATTTTCCGGCAACGGAGAGATTGAAGATGCGGACTCACCTGCTCGGGAACTGGCGCGAGCGATTGAGGAGATTGACGGGCGGTCGGCGATTCGAATGATTTTCCGGCAGGACCGCTACGGGCGCGGGGGGGACCACTATCCGTTTTACAAGGCGGGGCTGCCGGCGGTGCGATTCACGGAGCCGCTTGAGGACTACAATCATCAACACCAGACGCCACGCACGGAAAATGGAGTGGAGTATGGAGATTTCGATAAATATTTAAACTTTGCGTTTATGGGGGACGTGGCGCGGGACAATGCAGAGGCGCTGCGGCAACTTTCGCTGGCGCCCGCGCCGCCGGCGAATGTGAAGTTGACGGGTGGGGTGACACCGGATGCGAAAGTGTCGTGGGCGGCGGATGATGATGCGGAGCGCGCGGGGTTTGAGATTTTGTGGAGGGAGACGACTGAGGCCCGGTGGAGCGTTCATGATTTTGCGCCGGCGGCGGGACAGACGGTGTTGAAGGATGTTTCAACCGACAATCATTTTTTTGCGGTGCGCGCGGTGGGAAAGAATGGGGCGCGGTCGATAGCGGTGATCGCGGAGGCGGAGAGGCGGGCGCCGCCTTTGCCGAGCAACGCGCCGAAGCAGTGATGTTGGTCGCAAGAAGGGCACGATTTATCAGTCCCTTGCAAATGCTGAGCTGCGGCTGAGTTCAGTGTGGGATTGCGATGGCGGCCTGTATATTAGGCCGATGACGACACCGACGACGAGCCATTCGATGAAATAGGCGACGGATTGCTGGATGGTGAGATTCAGGCCGATGTTGAGATTGACGTAGTTGTGGATGACGAAGGAGCAGATTGCGAAGAGGCCGATGAGCGCGCCGAAGCGAGCTCCTTCGGAGAGGCCTGAGCCGCCTTTGTAGAGCATGGCGTAAATTACCGCGAGAACGAGCATGGCTACGAACATGGCAGCCATGCCACCAGGCATGACGCTTTTCATCGCGTCCTGGGAACGATAGACGGCGGGGTATTTCATGAACTCATTTTTGAGCGACGGCAAAAGAGCAAAGGTCAGGCCGCCGATTACAAAATAGGCTATGAAAGCGCCGAGGCCTGCGAGAGCGATTCGTCCGTAGTTCATTTCTGCGACGCCTCCTTAACAGTTGGCGGGGTTAGTTCCGAGAATGCCGCGACGATGGCGGTGACCGTTCTGTTTGTTAACCGCGCGGCTAACTATAGTGACGGGCGTTGGCGGAAGTCAAGGGATACTTAGCTGCAGGGCTAAGTATTGCGGCCCGCGGCCAGAGGGGCACGATGTATCGTGCCCCTACAATTGCCACCACTGCTGATTCAGCAGTCATCAGTTTTTTGGCGGAGCGGAGGGTTGAGCGAAAGTGATGAAGTGGCCTGCGGGATCCTGTACGGCAAATTCGCGCATACCGTAGACAGCGGTGCGCTCGGGCATTACTTTTTTTACGTCCTTCATTGCGGCCAAGACTGCGTCGAGGTTGTCTACTTCCAGATATAGATAGGTGGGGCCTTTTCTGGCGGCGCTGGCCATTTCTGGCGGGGCGTCATGCTCTACGCTGGCGTAGGTTTGGTACATCACTTCGGTGGCGCCTTTTTGAAAGGCTACAAAGGCTAGTTTGCGGCCGTCGGGGACTTCAATGGTTTTAGTGAAGCCGAGGCGGTCGATCCAGAAGGGGAGGATGGGTTCGATTTCGTTAACGAGCAGAACCGGGGTGATTTTCTTCACGTTCATGGGCATTGTTTCCTCCTTTGATTTGGCTTGCGGAAAAGCGAGAGCGAGAAAAAGAACAACGGCGGAAAAAGCAGAGATTGCGTGGCGCATGTCTAAAAATCTCCTTGCGGTAGAGACTAGTCTTGTTTAGACTAGATAAGAATACGGAAGGAGAGATCAGCTGTCAAGGAGGTTTCTATGACCGGGAAGACGCGGGAACTTGGGGATTTGATTTCGATCGGGCCGGCTATGCTGCGGGACTTTGAGCTTTTGGGGATTCGCAGCGTGGCGCAACTGGCGCGGCAGGATCCACGGAAGCTGTATGAGAAGCTGGGCCGCGTGGCTCAGCAGCACATGGATATCTGTGTACTGGATACGTTTTGGGCGGCGGTGGCGCAAGCGCGGAATCCGAGGCTGGCGGCGGAGAAGTGCCAGTGGTGGTGGTGGAGCGAGAAGAGAAAAAGAGAGAAGAAAGAGAAAGGATAACGCGGAGGAACGGAGAGCGCAAAGGAGCGCAGAGAGATTGGCGAAGAAAACAAACATTGCAAGAAAATTTGCTTTGACTACGCCGGATTTGGTGCTTTTGAGTTTGCTGGCGGAGCGGCCGATGCACGGGTATCAGGCGAATGCGGAGTTGGAGCGGCGGGAGATTCGTGATTGGGCTGGGATTTCACGACCGCAGGTTTATTACTCAATGGAGAAATTGGCGCGGGCCGGGTTGCTGCGGGCTTTGGAGACGGATGAGCCAGCCGCAGGGCCGGAACGGAGCAGCTTTGAGACTTCGGCTAAGGGGCGGGTTGCATTGGCGGATGCATTGGAGCGAGAGGAGTGGACTGCGGGGCGCGATCGGCCGTCGTTTCTGACGTGGATGGCGTTGTCCTGGCAGGCGCGGCCTGCGGCGGTGCGCTTGCAGTTGCGGCGGCGGGAGGAGTTTCTCGGGGGCGAGATTTTGAGAACGAAGGAGATTCTTGCGTCGGTGTTGAAAGAGGTGGGGCACCGGTATCATGAGGCGGTTTGGATGCTCGAGTTGATGATGGAGAAGTCTGATGTGGAGTTGCGGTGGGTGAAGCGCGTGGCGCGGGAGATGCGGCGGCGTGGGAAGGCCAAGCATCCGGAGTATGCGGAGTAGAAGCGCAGAAATAGATTTACACAGAGAAGAGGAGAGAGACAGGCAGGAATGCGTGTCCCACCAAATCACGCGATTGATTGCAGACTATAAATTCAGTGAGCCGGAGTGGGCTACGCGGGGTTTGCCGGAGTCGGCGCGCTCGATGCGGCCTATGCGAAAGAATTTTTCGCGGCGACGTTTTAGATCGGCTTCCACGGATTTGACGTTGGCTGGCGGCACGATGAGGATCATGCCTACGCCCATGTTGAAGGATTGCAGGAGCTCGTTGGTTTCGATTTTGCCGAGCGCGGCCAGGAATTTAAAGATGGGCGGGACGGGCCAGGAAGCCAGATCGATTTGAGCTTTTACGCCGCTCGGGAGAACGCGTGGGAGATTGCCTGCGATGCCGCCTCCAGTGATGTGAGCGAGCGCTGAAACCCAGCCGCGGGCTACGATATTTTTCAGCGCGGGCGCGTAGCACAAGTGAGGCTTTAGGAGTTCGGCGCCGATTTTGTTTCCTACCTCGGGGACATAGGTCTCCGGCTTCAGCTTGGCTACTTCAAATACCAGTTTGCGGGCGAGCGAATAGCCGTTGGTGTGCAGGCCGGCTGAGGGAAGCGCGAGCAACGCGTCCCCGGGCTTGACGGATTTTCCTGTGAGAAGCTTATTACGCTCGACGGCGCCGACGATAAACCCAGCGAGGTCGTATTCACCGGGAGGATAGAAGCCGGGCATTTCCGCGGTTTCGCCGCCGATGAGCGCGCAGCCCGCTTTGCGGCAGGAGCGGCTCATGCCTTCGATGATTTGCTCGACGACGCTGGGATCGAGCTTTCCCATAGCGAGATAGTCGAGGAAAAAAAGCGGTGTGGCGCCCTGGACGAGGATGTCGTTGACGCAATGATTGACGAGGTCGCCGCCAACAGTGGAATGAACGCCCATGGCGATGGCGACTTTGAGTTTGGTGCCGACGCCATCGGCGCTGGAGACCAGAACCGGCTCTTTCCACTTCTTGATATCGAGGGCAAAGAGGGCGCCGAAGCTGCCGATGCCGCCGAGGACGCCCGCGGTGAACGTGCGATTGGCATGGTGCCGGATGCGCTGCTTTACTTCGTCGGCGACGGCGATGTTTACTCCCGCATCGGCATATTTCATCGAGGGTGATTCGCTTTCGTGTTTAGTGCGCGCAACCTCGCGCCTGTCGTGCCTTCTGCGGAATGATTTTGCCAACTGCCGCGGCGGGCTCGCGGCGAAGTTTTCGATTGACGCGCACAATTTAAGCGCACATCAGAAAATCCGAAAGAGGCGCTTCCATCGTACCGTGCTCGGATGGATGACGGCGTTCGCATAGGCGGTAAACCTGTCGCGTATCTGGCCTGGCTCCCATGCGCTGGACGGAACGTCGAGCGACATATAAATCAGGACCGGGGTACCGATAATGTCCTTGCGCGGAACGCAGCCCCAAAAGCGGCTGTCGTAGGAGTTACCGCGATTGTCGCCCATCACGAAGTAACAATTATCTGGAACAGTGAGAGGGACGTGCGCGTCATACGGCTCGGAGCGGCCAAGAGTGTAATTTTCAATGAGCTTTTGTCCATTCACCCAGACGAAACCGTCGTGAATATCAACGGTGTCGCCCGGAAGCCCGATGACCCGTTTGACGTAATCGGACTGGTCCGGCGCAAACGGCGGTTTGAAGATGATGATTTGCTGGCGTTTGGGATTGCGCCAGAGCGAGACGTGAAGGTTGGTGAAGGGGATGCCGGCGTCGTAGCCGAGGCGGCTCATGATGAGGTGATCGCCGATGAGCAGGGTGTTTTCCATCGAACCGGAAGGAATGACGCGGGCCTGGCCAAGGGTGCCGTTGATGAGTAGAAAAATCAGTGCTACCCAGAACCAGGCAATGGCTTCGCGGCGAGCGCGTTGACCCAGCGGGAGTTTCGGTTCCTCGACAGGATCGTTTTTTTCTTTGGTGGGCGCTTTTAACTTGGCGTCAGACTTCATGTTCCACCGGGACCGGTTTTTCCAGCTGTGCGTTGTCGAGGGCGTTTCCGTTGCTCTCGCGGACTTCGAGCTGCACGAGATCGGTGGGATAGACGCCCGTATAACAAGACGTGCAGAAACTGCCTTCGGCGTCGCTTACGGCCTGGCGGAGGGCGGAGAGCGAGACGTAGCCCAGCGAATCGGCGCCGAGGAATTTGCAAATGTCTTCGGGGGAGTTCGAGGAGGCGATTAGCTCTTCGCGCGTGGGCGTGTCCACGCCGTAGTAGCACGGGGAGATGGTTGGCGGGCAGCTGATTCGCACGTGGACTTCGCGCGCGCCAGCTTCGCGGACCATGCGGACGATTTTGCGGCTGGTGGTGCCGCGGACGATGGAGTCGTCGACGAGAATGACGCGCTGGCCTTCGATGAGGCCGCGGATCGGGTTAAGTTTCAGTTTCACACCGAAATTGCGGATGGCTTGGGACGGCTCAATAAAGGTGCGGCCGATATAGTGATTCCGGATCAGTCCCATGCGGAAGGGGATTTTGGATTCGAGCGCGTAGCCTACCGCGGCTGGAACGCCGGAGTCTGGTACAGGCACAACGATGTCGGCGTCGACGGGATGTTCGCGGGCCAGGAGGCGGCCCAGGGCTTCACGGCTTTCGTTTACCGAGCGGCCGAAGATGATGCTGTCCGGCCGCGCGAAATAGACATGCTCGAAAATACAATGCTGGCGCGGTTTCTCAGGAGCGAAGTGAATAGACTCAATTCCGGAGCGCGAGATGCGCACCATTTCGCCGGGCTCGATTTCGCGGACGTATTGGGCGTTGAGGAGATCGAAAGCGCAGGTTTCTGAGGCGACCAGCCAGGCTTCTCCGCCGGTGGGCAGAGGGAGCCTGCCGAGCACGAGCGGGCGGAAGCCGCGTGGGTCGCGGACGGCGATGAGTTCGTCTTGCGTGAGGACGAGGAGCGAATACGCACCTTCGACTTGGTTGAGAGCGTCGCCGAGAGCGCCGGAAAGATTGCGGGCCTGCGAGCGGGCGATAAGATGCACGATGACTTCGGTATCGCTGTTGGTCTGAAAGATGGAACCGCGATGCTCGAGTTTGCGGCGCCACTCGGCGGCGTTGGTGAGATTGCCGTTGTGGCCGAGAGCGACTTTTCCTTTGTTGCAATCGATCATGATGGGCTGAGCGTTGAGGAGAGCTTTGTCGCCGGCGGTGGAATAACGTGTGTGGCCTATGGCGAGTGTGCCGGGGAGTTTTGCGAGGACGGTGGGCACGAAAATTTCTTCGACTTCGCCCATGGCGCGATGGAGATAGAGATCGGAGCCATCGCTCGAAACGATGCCAGCAGATTCCTGGCCGCGATGCTGGAGCGCGTAGAGACCGAGATAGGCGAGATTGGCGGCTTCGGGATGGCCGAAGACGCCAAAGACGCCGCATTCGTCGTGGAAGTGATCGTCAGCGAAGGCGAGTTTTTGCGTCATTTTATGTGTGACCGCAATACCTAAATGCGAACTTTGAGATTCCGTTCGAGCGAATTGGCCCAAACATCGCGCAGCGGTTCGAGGGGGGAATCGATCACTGCGTGCCCCTTATATTCGATGCAGAACGCGGTGGCAAGATGCACTTTGCCGATTTCGCGCGTGCCCACACCATATTGTCTCGCAGTTGCGAGGACCGCGGCAAGATTTGTGGGCGAGACGGAGACGACGGCACGGGCGCCGCGTTCGTTGAAGAGGGCGTGTTCGACGGGACCGTCATCGGCGAGATTTATTTGCGCGCCCAAGAGGGGCACGGCATGCCGTGCCCCTACAGAAGCAAAACACGATTCTGCGATGGTTACGGCAATGCCGCCGTCGGAAATGTCATGGGCGGATTGGACAGTGCTTTCGTTGGCCAGTGCGACGAGGCAATCAATGAGGCGTTTTTCGGCGGCTAAATCGATCGCAGGAGGCTCGCCGGAGACGATGCCTGCGATTGTCTTGGAAAATTCAGACGAGGAGAATTCACGCGCGGCGTCGGAGGACTGGTGACCTTGTAGGGGCGCAGCATGCTGCGCCCCTACAACTGAGATCGAGCCATCAAGCTGGAGGATTACGTCTCCAGCGTTGCGGAAGGCAATCTTCAGGACGCGGTTCGCGTCATCGAGAATGCCCAGGACGCCGATGACCGGAGTTGGGTAGATGGATTTGCCGAGGGTCTCGTTGTAGAAGCTGACGTTGCCGCCTGTGATGGGCGTGCCGAGTTCTGTGCAGGCCACTGTCAGACCGTCGATGGCTTCGCTGAATTGCCACATCACTTCGGGTTTTTCCGGGCTGCCGAAATTTAAGCAGTTTGTTGCGGCGATGGGACGCGCGCCACTGGCGGCAACGTTGCGCGCGGCTTCGGCGACCGCGTGCATGGCGCCTACGCGCGGGTTGAGTTGGCACCAGCGGCCGTTGCCGTCGGTGGAGAGGGCGAGAGCGCGTTTTACGATTCCGGTTTGTGGATCTTTGATGCGGACGACCGCGGCGTCGCTCGCGCCTGGGCCTGCGAGGGTGTTGGTGCGAACGCTGGTATCGTACTGCTCGGTGATCCAGCGCTTGCTGGCGACGGCTGGCGACGCAAGCAACTTGATGAAATTCGCGGTGAGATTGGTTCCTTCGGGGGCGAACTGGAACCAATTGGCTGGCGTTTCGCGGCGCAGAGGCGGTTGCGCGATGGGGCGGCGATAAACTGGTCCTTCTTCGGCTAGCGGATGTGCCGGAATTTCCGCGGCTACTTGGCCGTGATTCAGGACTTTTGCGATGCCGCCCTCTGTGACTGTGCCGACTACAACGGCGTCGAGTCCCCATTTTTTGAAAACGTCGAGGACTTCCTGCTCGCGGCCTTTTTCCGCGACGAGGAGCATGCGCTCCTGGGATTCGCTGAGCATGATTTCGTAGGGCGTCATGCCGGTTTCGCGTTGAGGAACTTTGGCAAGATCAATTTCAATGCCGGTGCCGCCTCGCGAGGCCATTTCCATTGTTGAGCACGTGAGGCCAGCAGCGCCCATGTCCTGGATGGCAACGACTGCTCCTGTGTGCATGGCTTCGATGCAGGCTTCGAGCAGGAGCTTTTCCATGAAGGGGTCGCCCACTTGCACGTTGGGGCGTTTTTGTTTGGATTCTTCGGTGAATTCGGCCGAGGCCAGCAGCGATGCGCCGTGAATGCCGTCGCGGCCGGTTTTTGCGCCGACGTAAATCACCGGATTGCCGATGCCTTTGGCTTTGGCGAGGAAAATTTCTTCTTTGCGGGCGATGCCAAGCGCTAGCGCATTGACGAGGGGATTCTGCGAATAGCACGGCTCGAAATTAACTTCGCCGCCTATGGTTGGGACACCGAAACAATTTCCGTAGTGGCCGACGCCGCGGATTACGCCATCGAGGATGCGACGATTTTTGGCAGCGTTTTCTTGCGTGGTGCCTTTGCCCGGTGAGATTTCGCCGAAGCGCAGTGAATCGAGGACGGCGATTGGACGCGCTCCCATGGTGAAAATATCGCGAAGAATGCCGCCGACGCCGGTCGTCGCGCCCTGGAAGGGTTCGACGAAGCTGGGATGATTGTGCGATTCGATTTTGAAAGCGGCGACGAGGCCGTCGCCAATGTCCACGACTCCGGCATTTTCGCCCGGGCCCTGCACCACGAGCTTTCCGCGCGTGGGCAGGCGCTTCAGGTGAACTTTGCTCGATTTGTAGGAGCAATGCTCGCTCCACATCACGCTGAAAATGCCGAGTTCGGTGATGTTGGGATCGCGGCTGAGGATTTGCTGGATACGCGCGTACTCCTCGGGAGTGACGCCGTGCTCGGCGGCGATTTCCGGAGTGACTTTGATTTCAGCGCTTGCTGTGGCCATTTCCACGCGTTGGTTCCTTCAGTCGAATTTCTTCTCGATATAATGACCGAACCCTGCGGGCCATTCGGCCGGAGGGATGCCGCGTTCCTCGGAGTCCGTCAACGGCTTAAGCAGGGTAAAGTCATTCGATAATCCGAAGAACGCCCTAAACTCGCCCCAGAGAGCCAAACCGCAAGCGGAGTCGTCCGCCGCCCAGCCAATGTCAACGATATCTTCTTCGACGATGACTTCCGCGTGGTTGTAAATGTGAGCGGACTTCAAGATTTTCCGCTGGTTCGCATCGTAAAGATAAAACCAGCCGGTCTGGTCGGAATCCTCAAATACGGCGAAAATTCCATCCGGACCATCCGAGTACAGAATGAATTTGCTGTCCTCCTCTAGAAGAGGCTCTTTCGCCGATTCGGGCGCGCTCGCGTCCCGCGCAGCGCTCTTTGTCTCTTGCTGCCGATGCAGCTTCCGGGCGAGAACAAAATCCTGATAGTTGAGCTCAGAGAATTCTTCAGTCATCGAAAGGCTCAAATCGAGACAGCGTTGGGCACCGTTGCGGCTTAATCGAAAAAGCTCTGGCCGTACTCACGCAGTGGCCTTTGCGGCGCCAACCAGCGCTTCGACCATGGACTGGAAAATGACCAAGCCGTCAGCGGAATCGAGAGCGGGTTCGACGGCGCGCTCGGGATGGGGCATGAGCCCGGCGACGTTGCGCTCGCGGTTGCAGATGCCGGCGATGTTGTGCATCGAGCCGTTGGGATTGCCAACCGCGTCATCAGAACCGTCGGGAGTGGTGTAGCGGAAAACGATTTGCCGATTTTTCTCGAGGTCCGCGAGCGTGGACTCGTCGCAGGTGTAGTTGCCATCGTTGTGGGCGATCGGAACTTTCAGAATTTGGCCGGGCTGCGCCGCGTTGGTGAAGGGAGTGTCGGCTTGCTCGACGCGAATGTAAACGTGGCGGCAGATGTAGCGGAGGCCGCTGTTGCGCATCATCGCCCCTGGAAGCAGACCGGCTTCGCAGAGAATCTGGAAACCGTTGCAAATGCCGAGCACCATGCCGCCGCTGTTCGCGAATTTTTCGACGGACTTCATCACCGGAGAGAATCGCGCGATGGCGCCGGTGCGGAGGTAGTCGCCGTAGGCGAAGCCGCCGGGCAGGATAACGGCGTCGCAATTCGCGAGATCCTGCGACTGGTGCCAGATGAACTCGACAGGCTTCTGAAGGACGTTGCCGATGGCGTAAAACGCGTCGTGATCACAATTCGAGCCGGGAAAAACTACGACTCCAAATTTCATGCGGTTGTGGCTCCCTGCAGCATTTGGGGAACCCTTATTTTAGCACACCGCCGCGTTTCATCGATGTTCAGACCGGCTGATCGCTATAGTCCATGGAAAGAGCGAGGCGGAGAACGAGATTGTCAGCGAGCACTTTAAATAGAGCGGCCAGATGGACTTGCCGGTGGCGGCATTTGGGAATCGGCCGGCTTCGGGGCGACTGGCGTGATGCCGTCGAGGCCCAGGACATTAACGAGGCTGGAGTTCGATGGGACGATGTATTTCGTATTTTGAGCTAGCGTGTTGTTCAGGACATCGAGACGGCGCATGGTTTCCGCGCGTTCCTTGAAATATGTTTCCGCAGCGTTGGAGACCAGTTTGATAGCTTCGGCTTCCGCGTTGGCGCGTGTGATGCGCGCCTGGGCGTCGCCTTCGGCTTTTAGAATTTCGGATTGTTTTTTTCCTTCGGCCTGCAAAATCTGGCTCTGCTTGATGCCTTCCGCTTCGAGCACGGCAGCGCGCTTCTCGCGTTCCGCTTTCATCTGGCGGGACATGGCATCGGTGATGTCGCGCGGCGGCTCGATTTTCTGCACTTCGACGCGGGTGACCTTGACGCCCCAGCCATTGGTGGCCTCATCGAGCACGTGCCGCAAATTGTTGTTAATCATGTCGCGAGCGACGAGCGTTTCGTCCAGCGTGCGATCGCCGATTAAATTGCGAAGATTGGTTTGCGCCAGCGTCGTGCAGGCATAACCAAAGTCCTGTACTTCGTATTGCGACTTCACCGGATCGATGACCTTGTAATAAACGACGGCGTCCACCTCGACGGTCACGTTGTCCTTGGTGATGAGCTTTTGCGGAGGCACGGTGATGACCTGCTCGCGCATGTCTACGCGCTCGATATCGTCAAAGAACGGCACGATGAAGGTGAGTCCTGACGGGGCCATGGAATGAAACTTGCCGAGGCGCGTGATCAATCCCTTTTCATACTGCTTGACCGTACGCGCGCCCTTGGCCAGGGCCACAAGAGCGAAGACCAGGAACATAAAAATGGCCAACATCGCGAGTACACCGAGGGGGTTCATCGCTGTTTACCTCACTTTGAGTGTCACACCGTCGACCGATTCCACCGTGATCGTTACACCAGTCTCGCGCGCCGCGGCATCCGTCGCCTCTAATTCCGCGCGCCAGATTTCTGAGCCGACCTTGACCATGCCACACTGGTTCGGCGCAATGCGCTGCGTCACGACGCCTGTTTTCCCGACGACCGCGTCCACATTACTCGCAACAGTCTTCACAGTGAGCCTGGTCTTCAGCCAGCTTCGGAAAACGGCCAAATACACCAACGCGAGCGCGCCAGCAGAAAGCAAACCAATTTTTTCTGATCCGAAGAGAAGACCGATGACGCCGCCAGCAGTCAGCGAGCCGCCTACGAGCGCGAGGTCAAAACCCGTGAGCGCGCCAAGCGCCAGCTCGATAATGACGCAAACGATGCCGCCGATGATGAGCAGCCAGTTGACCCAAGTGCCCACGTGTGCGCTCCTTCGGGATTACTTACCGGGGACGATAGCATTCGATGCGGCAGTATTCAATGTCCGCGGCGGCGACAGTGGCTCAACCGCTATCCCAAGCAGGGACACAAGCGAGCCATTCGATCTTGTATGGAGAAGGGGAAAGGACTATCTGCGCTTTTTCGCTCGCCGCTTGGGCTTGGCCTTTCTTAGCGAACGCTTGGACTTCTTAGGCTTTTCAGCAGCCGCAAGCTCGCGTCGTTTCTTTGCGGCCCAGCCGAGTTTGTTTACCTGCCTGCCGCGAGCGATGGCGAGTCCATCGGCTGGAACATTGTCTGTAATCGTGGAACCGGCCGCAACGTAAGCGCCATCGCCGACACGCACGGGGGCAACCAGCGCGGTATCGCTTCCGATAAAAACTTTGTTGCCGATAGACGTTGGGAATTTGTGAAATCCGTCGTAGTTACAGGTGATGGTGCCCGCGCCGATATTCGATTTTGATCCGATTTTCGTATCACCAAGATACGTCAGATGCATGGCTTTGGTGCCCTCGCCGATCGTGCTTTTCTTCAACTCGACGAAATTGCCGATGCGCGCGCCGGCTTTCAAGTGATTGTCCGGGCGCAGGCGCGCGAACGGACCGATAATCACACCCTCGTCCAGACGGCTTTGTGCGACGACGCAGTGCGGCTCGACGGTGACGTTATCCCCCAGGAGCGCGTCGGTCAAAACGCTGCCGCTGCGAATCGTGCAGCGCGCGCCAATTTTGGTTTTGCCGAGAAGCTGCACGCCGGGCTCAATCACCGTGTCTTCCCCCGCCGTGACTTCCGGATCGATGAGCACGGTCTCCGGCAATTGAATCGTGACGCCCGCGTCCATCAGCGCGGCGCGTTTGCGCTCGCGAAACACGCGGTCCACTTCCGCCAGGTCCGCGCGTGTATTGCAGCCGAGGATCTCGCGCGAATCGGGAGCAACTACGGCGAGTACGGTATCGCCCGCAGCCGTCATTGTGGCGATAGTATCCGTGAGATACAGCTCGCGATGTTTGTTGTTTGGTCTTACATGGGCCAGCGCCGGCCAGAGCTTGTCCAAGGTGAAGCAATAGATCGCGGAGTTGATTTCGTTGAGCTCGCGCTGCTCTTCGCTGAGTTGCGACTCCTCGACGATTGCAGAAACTAGGTTCTCCGACTTTCGAAGGATGCGGCCGTAGCCCGAAGGATCGGCCAGCACCGCGGTCAGGATCGTGGCGGCGGCATTTCCGGTGCGATGCGTGGCGATCAACGCCTTGAGCGTTTCCGCGCGCACAAGCGGCGCGTCGCCCGGCAACACGAGGGCGAGCTTGGCCCGGCCCAGAGCGCGGCGCGCAACCTGCATGGCGTGGCCAGTGCCATGTTGCGGCTGCTGAAGCACAGCTTCGGCACCGAACGGCTCGACCACCGGCAAAACCTGTTCCGCCTGATGGCCCACAACGACCACCGTTTTCTTTGCTCCGAGCGGCGCGCATGCCCGGAGGGCATGCTCGATGAGCGAACGTCCCCCGGCACGATGCAACACTTTGGCTAGGCTGGATTTCAGCCGCGTGCCTTTTCCGGCAGCAAGAATGACGACGGCAAGATCGTGATTGGACATGAGGGTTCTATTCTCCACTCTACGGCGCGTATTTGACAATCACGGGGAGCGCACCAGTGAATCAATGTGCTCTGGACGTAATCCGGCTACCCCACTAAAGTCGAGCCAAATCCGGGCCATGTATCAGGAAAGACGTCAGCGAACTAAGGAGTCCTCATGAAAACTTGTCCCCGATGCGCGGCATCCCTCCAAGACAGTGTTGCGTTTTGCCCCAGTTGCGGGAGCAGTGTGGGCGCCTATGCGGCTGCCCCGCCTCTTTCGCCGCCCTCAAACCCCCTAAACCATGGCGCTTCAACGGCTTATGCGGTAGCTCCGGCGACCAGCGGGAAGGCCATCGCCAGCCTCGTTTGCGGGATCCTGGCGTACATCATTCCGTTTTTTCTCGCGATTCCGGCAATCGTTTTCGGGCACATCGCTCTGTCGGATATAAAGAAAAGCGCCGGGCGGCTTAAGGGCCAGGGGTTGGCCATAGCCGGGCTGGTGCTGGGTTACCTCGGTATCGCAGTCATCCCCTTCATTCTGATCATTGCTGCCATCGCGATCCCCAATCTGCTGCGGGCAAAGATGGCGGCCAACGAAGCTTCCGCGGTTGGCACGCTTCGAACCTATAACACGGCGATGGTGACATATGCATCCCGATGCCCGAACGTGGGTTTCCCGGCTTCCGTGTCAAATCTGGGTCCGGGGAATGGCGACTGCGATGGCGCTAACCTTGTAGGTCCACTGATCGCTTCGCCAGCCGCAATCAAAAATGGATATCGGTTCTTCTACTCGTCGGGGCCTGTCGACAACACAGGGCACGTCGTCAGCTACACGATCATCGCCGATCCCATCAGCCAAAACGCGTCGGGAATACGGCATTTTTTTGTCGACGAAAGTGGCGTGATTCGTGTCAGTGAAGGCTCGCAAGCCACTGCGGATAGCCCGCCGCTTCAGTAGGGCTTATGAATTAATTTGAAATCGGTTGCTGGGCCGACACTGTGGGCACGTCGATTTGTGTGACTAGTCGGTGGCAGGAGCGGGCGTTAGAGTCGTCAGACGAACTTCGCGCTCGGCCGGCGCGGCTTCCGCTGTGGTGATCTCCCAAAGCGATGGATCGGCCAGCAGGCGGCTCACAAGCTGCGTGTGCAGTGCGTGACCAGCTTTGTGGGCTTCGACCCGCGCCAGAAGCGGCAAACCGGCAAGAGCGAGATCGCCAATCAGATCAAGGGCTTTGTGGCGGCCGAATTCATCGGGGAAGCGGAGTGGGCCGTTCATGACGCCAGCGTTGGTTAGCACGATGGCGTTTTCCAGCGAGCCGCCGCGAATCAGGCCCATGGAGCGCAGGGGCTCGATGTCGCGCTCGAAGCAGAAAGTCCGGGCGCGGGCAAGTAGGTGCCGGAAAGTTGCCGGGCTTACTACCATTTCGACTTCCTGCTGGCCGACAAGCGGATGCGGAAAGTCCACATAGCAGCGTACGCGAAATTCGTCTGCCGGATAGATGCCGATACGGCGGTCGCCCTCTTCCACTTCCAATGGCTTTAACACTCGGAGGAAGCGGCGTTTGCGGCGAAGTTTGCGAACTCCGGCGTGCTCGAGCATTTGCATGAAGGGTTCGGCGGAGCCATCCAGAATGGGGATCTCGATCGAATCAATGTCGATAAAAATATTGTCGATGCCGCAGGAATAGATAGCCGCCAGGAGATGCTCCGTCGTCGAAAGGAGCACGCCCTGTTTCATGAGGCTAGTAGCGTAGCTTACGCGGGCCACGTTGTGGCCCTGCGCCTCAATGGGGAAATTATCGAGGTCGGTGCGCCGGAAAACGATGCCGGTATCCGCAGGCGCAGGTAGAAGCCGGATGTGGCCGAAGACCCCTGTGTGGAGGCCCACACCCTCAGCGTGCGATTCGCGAGCTATGCTGGATTGGAACATTTCCCCATTGGCATGTTAGCAGGTTGTTGGCCAAGATTTCAGCTGTTTGTCCCTATTTTTCAGTGACTTATAGGAACACAGGAGCTCGGTTCTTGTTGTACTGTGTCAATAACGCATCATTTTGACGATTGGCCGTGTCTTTCTCCCAACCCTTCCCCGCGACCGCGTTCTTTACCTCAATCGTGGTCCTCAGGCTTCCTTTCTCATTCCTGGCGCGTCCCAACTTCTGTCGATGGTATAATTAGAGGTCTATTCTCTTGTTGAGGTTTCGCGGCGATTGCGGAAGGGCACAGGTGAGGCATGAATCGGATGGCTCGAATCGGGGTACTTATCGTTTCGGTGG
Source organism: Candidatus Acidiferrum sp. (assembly GCA_035313865.1). Classification (GTDB taxonomy): domain Bacteria; phylum Acidobacteriota; class Terriglobia; order Acidiferrales; family UBA7541; genus Acidiferrum. The sequence goes on along the minus strand of DATFZY010000130.1, from coordinate 13,494 downwards.
TCATTTTCTGCTACGCGGGGCTGGGGCATGTCTTGGGCCGCACGCCGGACGACAAAGCCTATAAGTCGCTCACGGTCTACAGCGAAGTGCTGCAAAAAATTCAGCAGGATTACGTCGACGAGCCGAATCTTCATCTGGTGACGACGGGCTCGCTACACGGCTTGCTCGAATCGCTCGACGCGCAATCCAGCTATCTGACCGCCCGCGAATACGCAGAATACAAGCAAAGAATTTCGGCAAATACGATGGGCGACGCTGGCCTCACGATAAGCAAGCGCTTCGGCTACGTCATTGTAGTTTCCGTGCTGCCCGATAGCCCGGGAGCCAGAGCGGGAATCCACAGCGGCGACATTTTTGAGTCCGTGGCGGGCTTCACGACGCGCGACATGTCCGTCGGCCAGGCGATCAATTTCTTCCACGGGCAGCCGGGCACGACCGTAAAAGTTGGTGTCATACGGCGCGGCAAGGCGGAGCCGGAAGAAATTGATCTGATCCGCGAGAAGCTTGCCCCGTCCAAGATCGTAAGCGAAAGAGTTGAGCCCGATGTTCTCGCATTGCGTTTGCCTTCGCTCGAACCCGGACGCGCCGATGAAATCCGGTCCAAACTTGCGGACGCTGAAAAGCAGGGCGTTCACAAAATAATCCTGGATGTGCGCGAGTGCGGGCGCGGACCTGTTTCCGAAGCGATTGCCATTGCGCGGCTGTTCGTGCCATCCGGTACTCTCTCCACGCTCCGCGGTCAAACGGTTTCCACGCAGGTTTTTTCCGCTGATCCCAGCAAAGTGGCTTGGAAGCAGCCTGTTTCCGTGCTGATTGACGCAACGACTTCCGGCGCCGCGGAAGTGCTGGCCTCCGCCATGGCGGCCAATCATCGCGGCGATGTAGTCGGCGAACGCACCTTCGGACTTGCATCCGAGCAAAAGCTAATCACGCTCGATGATGGCGCGGCGCTCTTTTTGACAGTGGCGAATTATTACAATCCCGGGGGCAAATCCATTCTGGAAGAAGGCGTGGTGCCTTCCGAAGTGGTGCATGCCGTAGCCGACGACGACTCGGACACCGGCGATGACGACACCGCTGCCGCATCTGGCACGCAGAAAGAGCCAGTTCCGCCCCGCCCGTTGTCACCCGAAGACCAGATCTTCCGCAAGGCCCTCGAACTCTTGAAGGCTCAACAGAAAAAGGCCGCCTAGTATTCGTGCGGGTTCGGCGCGGAGCGATAATTCGATTTTGCAAGTTACAGCGTGTCTGCAGCACGTACTCCTTTTTTGCATTTTCGTCCGCTTTGCTCCTAGTAGTGTCCCTTTTTTCCTGGGGTTGCAAGAGCGAGCCGCACAAGCGTCTCTCGCCTAATCAGGTTCACGGAATCACCCGCGAAATGATGCGCGCCGCGGGGAGTTTCAGCAAAGCGCCCGCGGACATCTCCTCGCACTTGCAGTTCGATGGCGCTCATACTGATCGCGCGGATCAGCTTCTTATCGTTCTGCCAGCAAGCGTCTCCGAACAATCCCACCGCGAATCGGTAGCCAATCTCATTCAATCGCTGGACCGCATCGGCACGGCGAACAATCTCACGCGAGACGCGGAAACAAGCTCCGGAGCCCTTCTTCGGCTGGATTATCGCAGCGCGGGAATCATCACGAATTCGGTGCATATCGTGGCTCCGATGCCGGGGCGAGTTGCTTCGAAGCCGGACAAATCCAATGGACCAGCACGATTGGCGATCATCCTCGATGACCTCGGCAGCGATCGTGCCGCTGCGGATGCAATCTTCGCATTGCCCTATCCCTTGACGATCTCCGTTCTGCCCAATCACGCGCATTCAGCGGAAATCGCGGAAGAAGCACACCGGCGCGGCTACGAAGTCATGCTTCATCTGCCCATGCAATCGGTCGGCAATGAAACGCCCGAAGCGCAGGAATTGCGGCCCGGCATGCCCGCGGAAGACATTCCCGTGCTTTTCGAGCAAATGATGCAAAGTGTGCCGAATGCGGCGGGCGTCAACAACCATCAGGGTTCGCAAGCCACGGCCGATCCAGCGCTCATGCAAGAGCTGATGCCAACCCTGCAAAAATGGAATCTCTTTTATGTAGATAGCCGCACCACCGCCGCCACGGTCGCTTACGACACCGCGCAACGCGCGGGGGTTCGCTCCGGTTTCCGAAATGTGCCGTTCTTAGACGATGTCGCCGAGGTCTCCGCGGTGCGCAAACAGATCGAGCTGGCCTTTCGAGGCGCCCGCGACAAAGGAGAGGCTATCGCCATCGGGCATCCGCACTCCGCCACCCTGCAGGCTTTACGCGAACTCTTGCCGCAAGCGGAAGCGCGTGGCGTACACCTCGTTTACGCTTCCGACGCCGTGCACTAGGAGTTTTGGTCAAATACAAGGCCGGGCTGCGGCGCGGGCTTTGCCGGATACAAGAAGTGAACTGCAACGAAGAAAACAAGGATGATCACGAAATCGAAGACGCTGGCTTCCGGGCCGGGTGCGCCTCCGGTAATCCACGACGCCCCATGCAACGTCGCATTCGACAGATGACCCGGGAATAGCATGCCGCTGTCCGGCACCGAAAACAGAAACGTCTCGCCAAAGTCGAACGCCGCATGCATCCCGAGTGCGAACCATAAACTTCCCGTTCGCTTGAGGGTAAAACTCCAGAAAAGCCCCACAAAAACCACGCCCATGGCTCCAACCCAGTCTTCACCGGAATTGTTCAGATGAATCGCTCCGAAAATCGCTGACATCACGATGGCAGCGGGCCAGAAGCCAATTCCCTCCGCCAGCGTATGCAAGGTATAGCCACGAAATAGGAACTCCTCAAAAAAAGCGACGACAACAAAAAAGGCCGCCCAGAACACCGCCCAGCGCGCCAGTTCGCCTCCGTGTTCCGCCACACTTCCGAAGGAATAATCGCCGGATGCGGCAATGAGTCCGATGAGCAGGGAAATCTCAATCAAGCCGAACGCGCAGCCCTGCCAGAACAGTTTTCCGAAGGCGTTCTGCGCTGAGAGTCCGTAGGAGTTTACAGAGCGCTCTTCGAGCAGCGACATGATCCACGCCGCGAAAAACGCTGAAAAGAAACTCGCCGACTCCGCCAGGAACTGCGCCGCAGGGGAAAACTCATCGCGCCGAGGCTGCAAAGTCAGGTTAATGAGCAATCCAGAGACGTTCCACAGCACGAAAAAAATTGCTGTGTAAATCAGGAATCGCCAGCCTGCGCGCAGTCCGGTTTTCTTCAGGAACAGGCTTCGAGGGAACCCGCCAGCGGATGAGTGGAACGATCCTTGAGCGTCCGGCGGCGTGTTGAAGAAATCGTCATCCATTCCTCGCTCCAAAAACCCGTACCGGCCGCCTATCTTTCTGACGCCTCGCGGAACAGACCGTGAGCAGACACGCAGATTTATACAATCGGTGCGAACAATATTGGAAATTTTTCTCCACTCGCGGTGGATTCAAAGTAGCACAGAGTGAGGAAATGTGCTCTGCACTCGTTTCCATCGAGCCAAGGCCTAACTCGATTTCGCTCTGTTCAGCGCGACGCCACGCTCTGCTGCGTCAAACGGACTGCCGATGCTCCCAGGATCCGCCGGCTCCTCTTCTCCTGCACGAAAACGATCGCTCGCAAATTCTCCAGTTTCCATGCGGAATCCAGCTTCACGGAGGCCTGCGCGGAGAATCCTTCCCCTCCGTTCTTACCGGTGGCACCGATCACTTTTAATTCTCGAAGCACGGGTGAGTGTTGCAATTCCTTGCCGTTGTTTTCTCCCGCCTTCACGGAAGAGTGAAGGTCGTTCTCGGTGATGACGAGAATGACTTCTGGCGTATCTTTGGGAGTTGCGTCCACTGGTTTCTCGACGTTGATCTTGATAGTGACCGACTTGTTTTGCAGGATCTGCACATCGCCGAGCTGCACCTTCGTTTTCATCATCGCTGCCGCTTTTTGAATTTCCTCGACGGCCGTCCCTGTCCTGCTTCCTACAAACCCTTCTTTCCCGTCAACAACCATTTCTGGAGTGTAAGAGCTGCCAGTTTTGAGCACGCCGGTGTACTGGTTTTGGCGGGCAGTCCAGTCCGCGGAAGAGAATGGGTCCTTCCAGCCATCCTGGTCCCAATAATCCACATGCTCCTCAATCGCAATGACTTCCGCAGTATTCAGCGGCTGCCGAGCATCTAGCTCAGACAGGAGTTTGTCCGCTGGGGGACAACTGGAACAACCTTCCGAAGTGAAAAGCTCGACAACGACGGGCATGCGTTCCTTCGGAGCTTGGGCAGCCGCAGTTTGGGCCGTCAAACCGGACTTGAGGCCCCATGCAAGTAACCCGCTGGCAAGCAGGGCAAAGATTGTGGCTGGAACTCTCATACTCATATATTACGATTCCTTGCCCTTCTTGGATGCGGCAGCAATTGTTAGGACTTCTCTGAAAAGAAAAAAGAGGCTGACACATCCTAACCTCTCTGATAGATTTTAACCGTTGCATGCGCCAAACAACCGTATTCTCCAGGTCTAACCGGTGTTAAACGGTGATCTAAGATGCCTAACCACACCCCAGCACCAAACCTACTCGGTGGACGTCTCTCCATCGATTTTGTCAATGAATTGGGGAGCTCCTCGGATTTCTCCTGGCAACAACTCCTCCATTTTCTCCTAGTTACGCGCATCATCTCCTCGGAACGTAGCAGTCAGCTGCTAACCCTTCCGCAATACGATCCTCAGAGTGCCGATGCGCTTCTCCGAAAAGCTCGGCGGTTACACAGTGCCTTGCTTGACTGTTTCCATTCGATCGTCGGCGAAGACTCTGTGACTCGTGACTGGGCTGAACCCATCAACGACATCTTGCGCATCACGGAAGGACACGACGAACTCGTCGAGCAAGACAGAAATTGGCGGTTGGAATTCGTCGCCACCGAGAGCGGACTGGATTGGCTCCTCGCGGCAATTGCGCGTTCAGGCGCGGAACTCATCGCTGAAGGCCCGGGGGCCAGCCTGCGAGTCTGCTCCAACGCTGAATGCGGCCTTTTTTTCTACGACACCTCCCGCACCCGCCGTCGTCGCTGGTGTTCGATGGCCACGTGCGGCAATCGCCACAAAGTCGCGGCATTTTCCAAGCGCCATACAAGCCATACAACAGGACGCCGCACGCACTGAATCCCCTCTTTGGAGACCGTTCGGCTACTTCACGTATTTTGGCGATTCACCCTTGGCCCACGGGTCATAGCTGTTGGCAAAAACCAGCCGATCGGCGATAGGCGGATGGGAATAGAGCCAGAAGGTGATAAACGCTGGCGGATTGGGATCCGCCAGGTCAATCTCTCCCAATACCTGAAACGAATGAGCAGCCACCTCCGAAGAATCCGGCACAATCCCGTGGATGACTTCCAGCCCGTAAACATCCGCGGCATGCTCTTGTATCCGCGAGAAACCGTTTATCACCGGTGAAGCCACAAACATGCCGATCTCCAGGAGAAGCAGAAGCACGGCAAAACAAGCCCAGTCTTCCTGCCCATAAATTCGCCAATCGCCGCTCCAGCGGTCCAGAGCCCAGTGCAACGCGCGAAAAATGGCGTAAAATCCGGCAAACAAAAGGGCCGCGGTAAACAAAAAACCTTTCCAGATATGCCCAAGAACGTAGTGCCCAAGCTCATGCCCGACGATGTACAGCGTCTCGTTGGGAGTGGCCTTTTGAATGGTGGTGTCCCAGATAACCACGCGCTTCGACGCCCCCAGCCCGGTCACATAAGCATTGATCGCGTTTGTTTTTTCGCTGGCTTTCATCAGGAACATGCGGTTGCGCGGTATGGGCACTCCGGCGTGCCGCGTCAGATTTTCGATGGCCGAGACCAAATTCGGGTGCTCCGCTTGCAACGGCTCAAACTTATTAAAGAGCGGATCGATGAACCATGGCGCAACGAAAACGAAGAAAAGCACAACAGGCAGTGACGCAACCCAGAAGTAGAACCACCAGCGCCGCGGACTCCTCTGCAGGATGGCGGACAATCCCAGAACAACAATCAGTCCAAGCCCAACCATCAGTAACTGTTCCTTAGACCAATCCAGGAACCAGGAGCCCCATCCCTCCACCGACATTTCATAGCGCAATGACAGGGTATGCCCATACAACCGAACGGGCAGGGACGCAATCGCCACAGTCAGCACCAGCAACGGCGCAAAAACCAGCCCCTGCACACCTCGTTGCCCGCTTGCACTCTCGGCCCAATCACGAAACCTGGCAGCGATTCCCAGTCGCAGAACAATCAGCAGCGCCGCAACGGTGAGGAATACCGAGATGAAATACAAGGTGTAAGAAGCGCGAGAGTACGCTACTGCTTTCTCATACCGGGCTTGCGGCAGGGTGTACTCCGAAGAGTTTCCCTGAGGCGGAGTCGCTGCTTGCCGCCGAAGACCGCTTGCATGCACTCGCGAGGTAAGTGTGGGGCTGACCTGCCGCACTGACGCACTTGGTGTGCCCGCGTGGGGGATGGCTCCGCCGGTAAACGCAGCGGCGGATAGACTTAGACAAAACAGCACACCGAAACGGTGAAGAAAAACACACCGCTCCATCGAAGACCCCCTCGCAGACTTCCCAGCAGAATGCCGCGCAGCCCCACCAAGGCCGCACGCCGCGGGAGTATGCCGCAAGGGATGGAAGTCCGCAAGACTCGATGTACTGGAATAAGGGGTTGGATCAAAGCGCGAAATCGCGGTCCCCCGATGAAAGGATGATCTTGATCTCTTGATCTAAGGAGAACCTGGAGCGGCGGCGAAATGGGCAGTCTTCAAGCAGTAGTTTCGTACCGATCCTCCCGCGGCCAACCCGATGTGTGCGATGGAAGTCCAGCGCTCCAGTTTGTGATGGCCGTAATGGTGGAACAGGTAGGAAATCGCAATCGAGGTGCCCGTGCCCGCCGCTTCAATCGTTGCGAACGCCGCATGATTGTCCACAACCTCGTTGGTCAGCAGAATCTCCTGCCGCCCGCGCCGCCGGAAGTTCAGCGTCGAAAAATAATCAAGCGTGCGCGATGCTCCGACTCCTGCGAAGAGCCAGTCGTTTTCTTTATCCCAGAAGCGGTGCTCTTTTTTTGGCTGCGCGCCCAGTTGCTTTCCCGCAAGGCTCGTATCGGCAGCGACTGGCGCGTCTGGCTTTGCGGTGCCAGGCGTCTGAGCAAGGCACAACGAACTGACGCACAGAAATCCGCCCCAGGCCAGAACCAGCAGCTTAAGCACGCGCTTGCCGCTCATCCCTCCCACCGCCCCATCTTGCTTATGTCTGATTCGCAATGGAGTATAATCACGATGCTGCCATCTCATACGCGCCGTTATAAGGGAATTCTGCAATGACCCGTCGACTCATCCCGATTGTCTCTATTCTAGCCGCCTTTGCCGCCCTTAGCCTCACCGCCCATCCCCGGCGAAGCTCCACGGTTGACTCTCCCACAGAAGCGGCCACCAGGTCGTTCGAGTTCACCTACCAGGTTTATTTCCCGCCAACGGAGAACTCTGGCAGCACCGTGCGTCTCTGGCTTCCGCTGCCGCTATCGGACGCCTATCAGGACGTGCGCGTCCTGCATATCGATTGCCCCGTCAAATACGCCCAAGGCCACGATCCTGTCTACAAAGACCGCTTCGCCATGTTCAAGCCAACGTCCCAACAAGCCGCGGCCGGCTTTGACGTTACGATTCGCTTTACAGCCACCCGCCGCGAGCACAAAGTTCCCTTGGATGACGCGACTTTAAAGAATGCCTCGGCAGCCTCCTCGCCGGACCCGATGCTCAAGCGTTACCTTGAGCCGGACAAACTTGTTCCGCTCAGCGGAACTATCGCCGATCTCGCTAAAGAACACACCGCGGGCGATACCACGCAAATCGAAAAAGCTCGCCACATCTACGAATACGTTGTCTCTACCATGCGCTACGACAAGACTGGCGAAGGCTGGGGCCGTGGCGACGCAGTCTGGGCTTGCACCGCAAAGCGCGGCAACTGCACCGACTTCCATTCGCTCTTCATCGGCATGATGCGCTCCTCCGGCATTCCGGCCCGCTTCGAGATTGGCTTCCCTCTTCCCGAAGGCAAAACCGAAGGCGACATCGCCGGCTACCACTGCTGGGCCGAATTCTATCTGAATGGTGTCGGCTGGGTACCGGTAGATGCCTCGGAAGCCTGGAAAAATCCCGCCAAACGCGATTATTTCTTCGGCGCCCACGACGTCAACCGCGTTTTCTTCACCTACGGGCGCGATATCAAACTTTCCAGCGAGCAAAAAGGCGATCCGCTCAACTATTTCATCTACCCCTACGCGGAAGTGGATGGCCAGCCTGTTAAGAACCTCCAGACGCACTTTTCGTTCCGCGACGTGGCCGTGACCCAGCAGGCAGCCGCGCGCTAGACTCGGGCGGATTCGGCCGCAAGCCGCGTGAAGTCCCTTCGTACTTTTGAAATTTGCTCAAATCGTTGCGGTTGCCGGATTCGCATCACCCCAAGACGCCAGAATTGTAGCCATACCCCCACCGAGCTATCCTAAGTACAACCCTCGCCCATAACTCAGGGGGTCTACAACCATGTCAAGGTACATCTATCTCCGCTTGGCCATTCCGGTCCTGATTGCCGCTATTGCGCTTCCTTTGACGGCGCACGGACAATCGCAAGACTCACAGTCTGAATCCATTGCGGATGCCGCACGCCGCGCGCGCGAACAAAAGAAAGCTGCCGCGAAGCCTTCTCACGTCGTTACGGACGACAACCTGAAACCCGCGTCTATTGCCGCGCCCGAGGCCAACTCCCCGGCAACCGCCCCTGGGCAATCCTCCGAAGCGGCTCCAAAGCCAACTTCCGAAAGCGAGCCGCGCCCCCCCGCGGATTCTTCCAATACTCCTGCTCCGGATCAATCCACAGCCGCCCCGGCTCCTCCGCCCGCAACTCCCGAGGATGCCCAAAAAAAGGCAAACGACACTGCGGAATTGACCGCCTTGAAACAGCAGCTGGCCGAAGCGCAAAAAGGTCTCGATCTAGTCCAGCGTGAGTTCGCCTTGCAGCAGGATACCTATTACTCGAATCCTGACCATGACAAAGACATTGCGGGAAAAGCGAAACTCGATGACATGAAGCAGCAAATCCTCGACAAGCAGCAGGTAGTCGAAGGCTTGAAAACAAGAGTCTCTGCTTTGCTGGAATCGGCCGGCAATACCGCTCCCGTCCCGGCAACAGGGCCGCCGCCCCCGCCGCAGTTCTGAGCTCTGCAAGCCTGAGTTTCTCGACCGGGAGTCCTCTTCCCGGGCTCCCGCGTTCCATTCCCGATTTTCCTAAACTTTTTGCCTCCCTCGCACGTATTCTCTCCAGCATGCACGGTTGGATGGCTTCGCGGGATGGTGTCCGATGCAATTACTTGTCGAGAATCTGAGCAAGAGTTATCGCGGCGGTCTGCACGCGTTGCGCAAAGTGCAGCTTTCGCTGAAGCCAGGCATCCTCGGCCTGCTTGGCCCGAATGGCGCGGGCAAATCCACGCTGATGCGCATTCTCGCCACGATTGCGCGCCCCTCCTCCGGACGCGTCCTCTGGAATGAAGCAGACATCGCGCGCAATCCCGACAGCCTTCGCGGCATTCTCGGCTATCTCCCGCAGGACTTTGGCGTCTACCCCAATCTCAGCGCCATCGAATTTCTCGACTATCTGGCCGCCGTAAAAGGCATTCCTGCAGCGGCCGCGCGCCAGCGCATCTCGGAACTTCTCGCACTCGTCAATCTCGCCGACGTAGCGAAGCGTCCTCTGGGCGGCTATTCCGGCGGCATGCGCCAGCGCGTTGGCATCGCCCAGGCGCTCCTCAACGACCCGCAACTCCTCATCGTCGACGAGCCCACAGCTGGCCTCGATCCCGAAGAACGCGTCCGCTTTCGCAATTTGCTCTCGGAACTTTCCGGCGAGCGCATTGTAATTCTTTCGACGCACATCGTCTCCGACGTCGAAGCGGTAGCCACCGACATCGCCATTCTCGCCCATGGCCAGCTTCTCGCTCACGGCGCGCCGGAGGCTCTACTCTCTCAAGTCACGGGCAAAATCTGGGAGGTCGTGGTCCCCAGCGCCGAACTTCCCACGCTTCGTCAAAAACATCTCGTCAGCAGCACCGCTCATCGCAGTGATGGCGTCCATGCCCGCGTCGTTGCTGACAGCGCACCTTCCGCCCAGGCTCGCCAGCTCGAGCCTTCCCTCGAAGACGCCTACCTCGCCGTCCTCTCCACGCAGCGAAGCTCCGCACCCGGAGCCGCCGCGTGAACGCTCCACGCGCCATCGCAGCCATCGCGCGCGCCGATTTCCTCGAGCGCACGCGCCGCTACAGCTTCCTCCTCGCTCTTCTCTTCGCCGTATTTCTCGGCTACGCCACGGCCACAGGAAAAGTGTTCCTGAATCTCGATGAATACCGCGGCATCTACACTTCAGGCTGGATTGGCACGCTCGTCGCTATGGTCATCACCTGTTTCGTCACGCTGATCGGCTTCTACATCGTCAAAAACTCCATCGATCGAGACCGTTCCACCGGCGTGGGACAAATTCTCGCTGCCACTCCACTTTCAAAGACCACCTACGCTTTCGGAAAGTTTTTCAGTAACTTCGCCGTGCTCTCCTGCATGGTCGGCGTGCTGGCGGTAGCCGCACTGATCATGAAATTCTGGAGTTCCGAAGATCCGCGAATTGATCTTTGGGCACTGCTCTCCCCTTTTCTTTTGTTGGCTCTGCCCGCCATCGCGCTGACCTCCGTCTGCGCTTTGTGTTTTGAAGTATTGCCTCTCTTGCGCGGCGGCTTGGGAAATGTCGCCTGGTTTTTCGCTTGGACGTTTGGCCTGGCCGCTCCCCTCCTTAGCGGCCTCCGCTGGTTGGATCCTATGGGACTCATGACCGTGATGGATTCCTTGGGCGCGGAGGCCGCGCATTACGTCCCCAACTACCATGGTGGCATGTCGTTTCAGATCGACATTGGCCAGCACTTGCACGTCGTGCAAGACTGGCGCTGGGCGGGCATCGCGTGGAACGCCAATTCGATTTCTCTAAGGCTCATGTGGTTTGCAGTTTCTCTTGCCGTCGTCCCGCTCGCGGCTCTCGTCTTTGACCGCTTCGATTCCGCCAAATCAGCAAAACTGAAAAAGCGCGCGCAAAACGCAATCGTTGCTACCGCGCCGCAAGCGTCGGCTGTACTGAACTCCTCTCACGCCACCGCCCACGTCCACCTCACTCCCCTCGCCTCGACTGCCCACTCCAGCGCCTTCGGCCGCATCTACCTCGCCGAACTGCGCCTGGCTCTCCAAGGTTTACGCTGGTGGTGGTACGCCGTCGCCGCCGGACTGCTCATCGCTCAATTTGCCGCGCCTCTCGAGGCATCTCGAGGTCCTCTTCTCGCCGTGGCGTGGCTCTGGCCAGTGATGGTTTGGTCTGCCATGGGCTCGCGCGAATCGCGTTTCGGTACGCGCGCGCTGCTCTTCTCCTGCGCCAAAATTCTCCCGCGCCAACTTCTGGCGTGTTTTCTGGCTGGCTTCACGGTCGCCGCGCTAGCTGGCGCTGGCGCTGGACTCCGCCTCCTTCTCGCACACAATTCTTCGGGACTCCTCGCCTGGCTGGCTGGCGCTATTTTTCTCCCCGCTCTTGCTCTGGCTCTCGGCATCCTAAGCAGCACCGGCAAGCCCTTCGAGGCCCTCCTCACCGCCGTCTGGTACATCGGCCCGATGAATCACGTCCCCGGCTTCGATTTCACAGGCGCCGCCAGCGGCTCGCACACAATTTCGTACGCCCTCGTCTACCTTGCCCTCAGCGCCGCGTTCCTCGTCGCGGCATTCCTATTCCGCTCCCGCCAGCTCCGTTCCGCGTAAGCGTTAAGGCGCCGCGCTTGCTGGTTTTGCCGCAAAAATCTTCTCCAGCATTTCAGGCTCGACCAGCCTCTCCAGCGGCACATCTCCAACGCGCGCCTTCACGTCGCTCCACAACAGCTCCCGATATTCCATTTTCGTTTCGTCGTTCACATGCCGGTACACGTAAACGACCTTCGCCGGACCCTCCGGTTTCTTTTCGTCCTGTCCGAAACCCTCCTTCTCGTACGAAACCACGAACGCCGCCGCATGCCCGCGGTCACCGGTGATAATTTTTCCTTCAATCGAACTGTCAAAAGACTCCGGGTCGCACGGATCGTCCGTCTTCTGGCAAGAGTCAGGGTGCGCGGCAAAAAACTCGCGCAGTTCCTTGATCTCTTCGAGCCGAATCTCCTGAAACGGTTTGTGCGGAAAGAGGATGAAATCTTTTCCCGTCGCCGGATCGTAGAACGCAAGTTCCGCCGGATGCACCGTTGCGAAATGGATTTGACTGCGATGGTAAAAGATGCCGCCATCGCCAAAGTGCCCGAGTGTCCAGCCATAGAGCGCCGTCTTCACTTTCATTTCGCGCGACAAAATGATTTCGCACCCTGCGGATGGATTGATGTGCGTCTCCAGCGCGAAATAATCCGCGTACGCCGCGATCGAGAGCACCGATCCCAGGCAGTCCACATCCCCACCTTCCCATTTTGCCGCGGCTTCCCCGATCGACCCGCTTCTCCACTGCCCGCTTTTCCGGTCGAAAAGATCAACGTAGATCGGTGGGTTTAACCGCCCCGTGCCATCCAGCAGAAAGTACGCAATCACGAATTGCGAGGCGTCGTTCAACTCCGCTCCGCTCGAAATTGTCTTGTCCAGATTTGTAAGCTTCTCCGCGTCCAGCGGCAGCTGTTCAGCAGCAAGCACCTGCCGCAGGGTCTTCCCCTCCCCTTGCGCCCAAGCAGGGACCGCGCAAAACGCCACCCCCGCCAACAACAGGAGGCCCAGCCAATCTCTGCGATTCAGCACCGTTCCACCCACCTCCGGCTGTCTACTTGGACGGATTCCTCGCACAACCCGCCCCAGAATTCTTCCCCGCAACCCTACCACAATCCCTTGTAGTATTTTCCCTTGACACCACAGGCATCCGGCGGCACAATCTGCGCCATTAAGTCTGGTCCGGGCCGCCCAGGGGAAACTCCGCCACGCGCGTTCCCACCCGCGCAGGCAGAGCTGGCTGGCCACTGAGGGGTGCGCATGCAGTATTTGCCCGGTTTCACCGTGCAGTGCATCAATCCGATGTGCGACCTTCGCGGACACTGGCTCCGCCCGGACGCCATCGGCCCCATCTCCGACGACGGCCGCTGCCCCTGCTGCGGCGATTTTCTCCGCAACGTTCCTCCGCCCCTCAGCCCGCGCTTCCGCATGCGCCCGCGCGCGCTCACAGCTCGCGCGCCTCTTCGCCCGCGTCCCCGCTGATCCGAATTATTTGTTGTAGCGCACGCGCACGACTCGCCGCGCGGCCAGCTTTTCAGTGCGCTTCAGGCAGCGTGTACTCAAAATCGTAAAAATGTTTTCCGCCTTCAATCTTAATGGTCATCGAACCTGAGATCCCCGCAAGCTGCCCGGTCCCGGAATCCGGAACCACCGTCACGCTCATCCAGGGCTC